>JANMDQ010000025.1:0-69286 GCA_031376385.1 Sphingomonadales bacterium | reverse complement strand
ATCCATGCCTCAATGTCGCTGCCAACCTTGAACCATCCAGTCTTGCATAAAAATTGAGGCATGGACCCTGAAACGGCGGCCCGCCGGGAGCCAGCATGACGGGCGTGATTCATATTTCGAGCCACCCCAACACGCCCAACGAAATAGGGCCGGTCTTTCGACCAGCCCTCTCGTTTCAATCCCGAAGGACTGAAAAGACTTACATGCCCGAACCGGGACCGTAGGTGATTTCCACCCGACGGTTCTGAAGTTCGCGAACGCCGTCTGCGGTTTCAACGCGTGGTGCGCCTTCACCAAAGGCTTGAGTGGCAATGACGCCATCTGCAATGCCCTTGCTACCAAGGTAGCCACGAACAGCTGTGTTCCGACGTTGTGACAGACCGATGTTATATTTCGGTGTGCCTGACTTATCGGCGTGACCTGCCAGCATGACCTGTGCGTTACCGCAATTGCCATAAGCTGCCACAGCATTGTCGAGGATCGACGCTGCGTCTGCTGTGATGTCCGACTTATCCCATTCAAAGAATACGATATACGGTCCAGGTGTGCACTGCACCACTTCTGCCGGAGGAGGCGGAGGAGGAGGCGCGTCTGGAGCAGGCGGCGGAGGTGGTGGGGGCGGCGGTGCCGCTGGTTCACCAAAGTTATAGATCAAGCTGCCGAGGATGCTGTGCGAACGGTAGCGTGTTTCCACGCCGCGTCCGTCCAGACCAACCAAGTCAACATTGGGCGCGTTGAAGAAGCGATACTTCAAGCCAACATCCCAGTTACCGCTGAGCGGTGCACGGATGCCTGCAATAGCCTGCCAAGCAAGACCAGTGTCAGAATCGTCGACAAAACCGGCAAAACGGTTAATTCCGTAATCAGCCTTGACGCGGGCAACACCCACACCACCGCCAACGAAGCCGTTCACGCCGTCATCATCGCCAAAATCCAACATGCCGTTCAGCATGAAGCTGAGCGCCGAAGTTGTTCCACCGGCCAAGTTGAAGCTGCCAGCAGGTGCGTTCGCAATCGCGCCTGTGGACGATCCACGGAAAGGTGTGGTCGTTGTTGAGGAATAGCTGCTGACGCCAGCTTCTTTGTAACCGACTTCAGCTTCCAAACGGAACCCACCGAAATCGTAACCAATGATGCCATCGACATCATAGCCTGTGTCATGGTTGACGGTACCAACACCAGCGGCTGTGCCGTTCGCGTTGGAAATTTTAAGTGTTGCGTCTTCGACGATAGAGGCACCACCTTCAACGCCGATATACCATGCATCGTCACGCGCAAGCGCTGGCATGGACATCGCAGTTGAGGCAAGCGCCAAGGTAATGGCTAGCTTCCGCATAAAAATCCCCTTTCTCATTTGTCACTCGGGACAGATTAAGGCCACTAAACAATGCGGGGCAATGGCGCAAGCGGCCAATTGAAGGGGACTGTTGCCCAAATGCCTCAATCCGTCCTGATTTTAGAACCTTTGGCTTGAAATGTCGCTGGGATCATGGGGAAATCAGACCATGATACCGCAGTGCCGCCAGAATGGTGTTTATTGCGAATCGCGCCTCTGCGTCCACCGTCGAACCTCCGGTCACATTGAGAATCGCTGCGGATCGCGCACCCACCACTTGCTGGCCGCCAATTTTGAATGAAAGCGCCGACTCAACTCCTTTCACCCAAACCCCGCCGGTATAACGCACGGTCAGAGTGTCAGCGATGCTCCAGCAGGACATGCCGTCACGCGGCGGCATGAAGCGCCATCCGCCGCTGGTCCAACAGGCCAGATGCTGGCCCTTTCCCGCCCAGACGCCAGTCGGCGACGCGCCAACGATCCAGCACGCCCCGAGTGCTGGAGTCGTTGGAACCGTTGCGGGGGCCACAGCCATCACGCTGGGCTGCACCAGCGCGTCAATCAGCATCAAGGCTTCGTTATGCCAGATTTCTTTCTGCGCCTGCCCCGCGATGAGCAGAGGCAAGGCAAGGCGATCAGTCGCTTCGGTCATGGGAATGATCCTTATGAAAGGGGAAGTGTAAGCGTCGCGGCAGGCGACGGGCCAAAGCTGCCAAGCTGGCGCACCTCTATGGCCATAATGAGTGCGCCAGCGGTATAATCAGCTGTCCGCGCGGCGGCAGAGTATATGAAGCTAGGATTTGAAACCTCTTCGCTCCGCGCCGCGCCGCCACCCGTCGTCAGCGTGATTCGGTAGCGTTCACCATCCTCCCCCAGTGGCGCGTCGACATGGTCAACCCAGTGCCACCCATCCCGACTGCGGCGTGCCCAGCGGATTTCAGTATCGCCCGATGGCCAGCGTGTGGCGGTCAAATGGACTGGACTGAGCGGAATGAGCGCGTTCTGCTTCACATCAACTTGCCGCTGAACACTGAGTGTGTCGCCAAGGCCTTGTGCTTGAATGCTGATCGTTGCGGCTTCGATCGGCACAACGAGAGGCAGCATTGCCTCTGTTTCGATCAAGATGAACCGCTCCCCAATGCTATGGGCGGCCATGGCCGCTTCTGTCCCCCGCCGCCCGCGTAGCAAGCCAGACAGCCGATACCGAGTCGCGCTGAGTGGATCTGCGCGCTCGAACTGGATCAGTTCATCCCCCAGCAGCGCCAAGTTACGCCCCGCGATAAGACTGTCCGGCGTGGAGGGCGATAGGATCATGGCAGAGTGCAGCAGATCGACTTCAACGCCATTATGAGTGTCAAACCCCTGCCCCGCGGTTGGACCCAGCGATGTTATGGCGGCTCCCATGATCGCAGGGGCAGCAGTGGCACCAATATCGTCATAGGTCAGGCCGCCGTCATTGCTTTGAAGCAGCCCCGCCCGCCGCCAGCCCGGCTGCGTGCCCGCCGCAACCGCATAGACCGCAGGCGACGTTGCAACCCCTGTGCCAAGCCACGGCAAATCCAGCAGCGCCAATGCCGTTGGCCCGTGCAGCAGATCTGGCTCAAACAGGCCGCGTCCGGGGTCAGTTGCGACAATTGGTATTGGCGCACTGCTTGGCAACCGAGTGAGGGAAAGGCGGACCACCATCCCCTCCAACCGCATCTCCCGCACCAGCCAGTGTCCCGCAATGCCGGGGATGATGATCCGTTCGGCAGGGCCAAGCGTTAAATAGCGCCACGGCAGGGACAGGCTGATCTCATCGCGCCCTGCCCCTGCCTCTGCTGTCTTGCGTTCAATCAGCACGCGCGCGGCGGTGGATGTGAGCGATGCCGCCAGTTCAGACCGCACTTCGCGTGGCCCCAAATCAGGGCGGAGCACTGACTGTGAGCCCAGCTGATAATCACGGTCCACATCATAATAAGACAGAGTGCGACGGCGCGGCAAAGCGGACCAAGGCCGCCGATCCTGCTGCAACAGTGGCACTGACTTGCCGTCCGCCGTCGCGCCGAAATCTTGGCGGGTAACCGCAGGACCGGCAGGCGCGGTTTCGCTGATCTGCAATACAGCGCCATCATCACGAGCGTAGAGCGTGACCCCTTCCATCAGGCCCCCCGCGATCCCGCGTGCGGACTCTCCGGTGACGGCCAAACCGTCCAGCAGTGTTGGCGCGGTCGCGCTGATCCCAGCATCAAGATCGCTCAAGATCGTGCCGATGGACACAGGCGCTTCGTCGGCAATCACTTCAAAACTCAGGGCCGGGATACGATTGCCATAATCGGCGAGCTGAAAATCCTCAAACAGCGCATAAGCCGTGCCGCGATAGGCAGGCGCGGCTCCAATCCCCTCCGCCGAGGCAATGAAGGGATCGACTGATTGATCTTCGCTACCGTCGTAAAGCCGAAACATCGTTTGCGTTTTGAAATCGCCACCGTCGCCGCGCAGCAGTTTTCCATCGGCCCAGATGCGCCCCACCCGGCTGATCCGCCGCGCGGACAAGGCAACCGCAAAATTCGCGCTGTAAGTATATGTCGTCTGCTTCGGGCGGCCTTTGCCCGTCGAAACCTTCCGCCGATCCTCAACCAGATCAGTGGCCCAAATAACTGTCCCAGCCACACGGCTGCGACCATAGAGGCGCGGAATGGGGGAACCATAGGTTGAGGATTGGGCGGCGAGATCACCGAGGCGCGGGCCTTTGCGGCCCTTGGGCGCAAACAGGCGGCTGTCGATTTGCTGGCCCACAACGGCGCCAATCGCAGCGCCAATTGGCCCGCCAACAACGGAGCCGACGACGGTGAGGACTAATGTGGCCATGATGAAATTCCCTCAGTGCGGCGTCGCCAGACGCCCAGGATCGGCCAAGCCAGAGAGCCGGGCGTTTCCACCACGCGGCGCAAGCGTGCATCGGCGTGGATCAGGCTTGATCCTGTCCACAGTCCGCAGTGAATCTGGGCTGGGCTGGCCTGCATCAGGATGACATCGCCAGGTGCAGGCTCGTCTGGTTCTGCTCGCATCAGCATGCCATCAAGGAGGGTGACCCAGCGCTCTGGCTGACCGCCGCGCATCGCATATCCGTTAGGTGCCTCAGCCACGCGGTCATGCGCCAAAGCGACAAGGCCGACACAGTCCAGCCCTATCTCTGCCGAGCGCCCATGCAAGCGAAATGGCACGCCCAGCAAGGTGCGAGCACGCAGGATTGCGGGATCAACTGACATAACGCGTCAGCAGATCATTGCCGGGCAAATGAGGTTCCCCGCGGAAATTAGGGGCGTTGGCAAAGCGAGCGATACATGTCGCAAAACGCCGATCACAGCCTTGAGTGATTTCTGCCCGGTCCCCCACCGCTACAGGGAGCGGCGGCGGTTCTGCCAAAGTCAGGCCAGCGCTGCTATTGGCAAGGATCGTCGCCGACAGCCCGGCATTCGCACCGTCCAGCCAACGGAGCCGACCATAGGCAAAATCACTGGCCACAATCGCGGTCGAGACCGCTATCTCCGCTTCGCTCGACGATGTGACCGTCACAATCATTGACCGCCCCGCCAGATCAACCCGGCAGCGCGCATCGCCCAGTTCTGCCCGGCAATCAGGCGAAATAGTCTCAATCACGGGCGCGTCCAAAGCCGCAGTTGGCCCCTGCAATTCCACTTCAAATTGATCGCCTGCCATCTGCACCGCACCAAGCGTGCCGCGCACCAGGGGAACAGGGTCCACCTCAGGCGCGGTCCAATCCACCGCAAACAAGCGCAACTGCGCGCCGTCCCACCGGCCAGCGGTCAGATCAGTTGCACTGATCGCATCACTCGACAGCACGCCCGACAAGTCAACGGTGTCCGCCTCTAGCGATGCGCCGCGTTCAATGGCCGATGGCACCATGCCTGGTGCTGCGCGGTAAGTGAGGCCGCCAATCACCAGATCACGGTCATGGCTGGTAAAGCCCAGCACAATCCCATCGGGCCGGGCCAGCCGCCAGCAAAAGGCAAGTGTGGTGAGTTCTGGATCAAGCCAAGTCGCCACGGCCTACCCCTCCCGCACTTCAATCAGCGGGATTGACGCGATGTCGCCTGCTGCAAAGGTTATGGTGTCGATATCCAGACTATCCTCAGCAAAGCGCACGGGCACGTCGAAGCGGAAGCCTGCGGTAACTGTCAGGCCATTGGCAGGCGGAACCGTGAACAGGATATTGCCGCCGCTAAGGCTCCACCCCGTTGCGCGCAGCGTGCCACCGACGGCGACCAACACAGACCCAACCACAGGCCGCGAAATCAGCCGCACCTCAGCATCCGCGCCACTGCCATAACGCTTGATCAGGGGAAAACGCGTCCGCACGCCGTCACCTGTGCCAATGACTTGATCAGTGGCAGTCGGCACGCCCGTCATCCCGTTCGAGCTGTGATCGAGTGGATCGCGGAAACGGAAGGCCTTGGCGGCACCCCGCCGCGCCCTGAAAAAGGCAATGAGCGTCTGCACGTCCGCCTCTGACCGCACGCCCGTCCCAGCATCATAGCGCATCCGGGCCGACGCCCAGGCCGCATTGCGCTGCTCCCGCCCCGATGCCGTCGTCACAATCGCCGTTGAAAATCCGGGGCTGACCCGCGCTTGCTGGCCAAGCGCCAAGGGGAACAGGACGTCATCAAAGGCCTCCACAGGCGTCTCTCCTTCATCAAAAGCGGTAAAACCATCGCGCAGCACCTGCGGCAGCGCCCAAATGAATGTTTCCGCCACGCCGCGCTTGCGGGCGACTTGGGCAGCCTCTTCGATCAGCTGCCACTGAGGGGCTTCGCTTGGGTTAAGAACGAAGCCAGCCAGATAATGCTGATCCGCAACCGGATAGCCCAGCCGCGCCGATGCCGCTGCGACGACCCGCTCTGACGCACCGACATTGCCGGTGGTGACCCAGTCATAATCCTCCAGCTGCAACACATCATAGGCCGGGGCCGCCCAACCGACCGGCACATTGGCGCGCTGCACATCTGGTGTGGCCTCATCCAGGATCGTTGGCAAATAGATGAGGATCATTGTTTCGCAAGCCGGGTGATCCAGCTTCACCGCAGCTGCGAGCGCCGCTGTTGACGCGGCAAGAAGGACACCCGCCGCATCAAGCAATGCCTTTTGCGCCGCGCTCAGGATGGTGGACCGCACTGTGGGAATGTTGACCGGTGCGCCGCCCAGCGCCGCCTTCGCCGCTGCATCATAAAGGCAGATGCGCCCGTCCGGCATCACCCACCACCACGGCTCCCCAATTTGAAAGCGCGGCGCATGGCCTGCGCTGACCGCTATTTGGACGAACGCCCGCGCGACGCTTTTCAGATAGGCCATCGCCCCGGCCTGCACTGGTGAGAGCAATGTCGACGGCGGTACCCATCCAGTGAGCGCCGCATCCCCGTTCCACGCCCGCTGTTTCCAATCATTCCAGCAGTGCGCGTCGAACAATTCGTAACTGAGCGAGAGAATCAGCGAATAGCCCATCGCCTTGGCCCGCACGGCAAAATCGGCATGCCACGCTGCGCAGGGCATATTGAGCGCGCCGCCTGCGCTGCTGACGTAAAAGTCACTGCCCAGCGCCGCGAGCCGGAAATAATGGCTCATCCCCACATAATGATTGATGCTGCCGCGATAGCCCAAATGCAGCGCATTGTGCAGCACGCGCTGCGGCGTCAGATTATAGCTGTCATCATATCCAGTGGCGATGGAGAGGCCGTGGGGCGGCACAATCACATCGCCCACCGCAATCGTCGATCCCGGACCGTCACAGGCGATGTTGGTCAGTTCAACCCAGCCCTCTGCCGGGGCGGCGAGCGTCGAAGCGCTGTTGGTGAAACTGGGCGGAACCAGCGAAATGAACATCCGGTCGATGTCACCAGCCCACACCGGGTCCGCATCGCCGGGCAGAGCGAAGCCGCCGTTCATAGCATTAAAATCAAGCGTGATATCCGCGTTGGTTGGCGTGCCGCTGGCGTAGTTCCACAGCCGGACATACCAGTTTTTGGGCGTGCCATTTGCCGTTCGCCCTTCAATTGTCAGCGTCGGACCATTGATCGCGTCCAGCGCCATGATGCCACTGCTCTGCCAGTGAAAGCTAAGCTTCACCTCGCGAAAATCACGGGCCGTTTCATAGGCAAGCAAGGGATGATCGAACCGATCCTCCGCCTCCCAGATCAAGCCCGCCAGATCATTCGCCTTGTAAAATGTCGCATCCACTTTCAGGCTGTGCGCGCCGGTCGCGGTGACAGCCGCCATCATTGGGCGGGGGAAATTGACGGTCCAGTAGCGCGGGTCAAAGCGTTTGAGATGCGCTTTTGATTGGACGTCGTTTGCAGTCGCAAGCCAGTAAGCCATCGCTCAATCCTCCCGCTGCAGGGCAGATCGCACGGCGCGCGCAACTTGGCGGGATGACCGCGCCAGCATATCCGGCGCGCTGCCGCTGGGCGCATTGATCGCAATCGAGATGCGCACATCGCGGGCTCCATTGCCAGTTAGCGAGGCGATGCTGCCGCTGGATGTTGGCACGAAAACCTCCGGCCCCCGCTCCCCCACCATGAAGGCCCGCCCCGGCGACACTGGGCCACCCGTCGCGCGGCCCGGCAGGCCCAAGCCAGCGGTCAGGATTGACGTGAGGCCCGTCAGTAATCCGCCGTGGCCTCCGCTCTGCCCGCCGCCGCCCAGGATCGTGCCGATCCCGTTGCGGATCGCCGCTGCGGCAATATCCGCCATCACGGACAAAGCCACTCGCTTCAGATCTTCAAAGCCCAATTTGCCAGTGCGGATCGCACGGATCAGGGTATTTTCCAGCAGCTCCCCCGCGCGTTCGACGCCTGAACCAAAGCTGCCTTCAAGTGTGCCGCGCATGTCCGCCACATCGCGGGCAAAGCCAGCTGTATCGGCGCGGATGCCAATCACCAGCCGTTCAATTTCTTCATCCATCGGGAAATAGCTCCTGCAATTTTGTGATCATCGCTGCGTCGCCTGCGCTGTCCTGCGGCGGGGAAAGTGCCGCAATGATGGTGGCCAGTTCAGCGGGTGTGGACGCCCAAAACTCCGCAGGCCGCCACCCGAGCAACGCGCCGCTCAGCCCGGCGAGGCGAGTGGCGCTGTCCGCAAACTCACCGCCCACCCAATATCTGCCCAAGCAAAACCCGCAGTGCGGGCGTGGCGGCGGACAGACCTCCCGCCACCACAGCATCACCCAAATCACTGCGCAAAATACCGTCGCGGCTCTCCAGACAGTGCCAGAATAGCGCGACCAGTTCAGACAGTTTCAACTGCCCGTCTGCGGCCCGTTCGACGAGTGCGAACAGTGGCCCCAATTCTTCCTCCGCCGCGACAAGCGCTGCGAAGCTGGGGCGGAGGGTGTGGCCGGCGATGCTTGCCTCGCCACGTAAAGGGTTGGGGCGTGCAGGATTGGGGCGTGCCGGGTTCGCGGTCATAACGACACCACACTGCCGGAGCTTTCAAGGTTGAGCGTATAAGACCGCTCGCCATTGAAATCGCCAGCGTAATCCAACCGCGCAACCAGAAATTTGCCGCGCAGACGCTCGCCACTTTCAAAGCTTAATTCATAATCATCAAGCACGCCCGACAGCGCGTTATTCTTGATCCGCGTTTCAGCAGTTGAGCCGGTAAACACGCCTGCGCCGGACACAGAGACCGACCGCACCCCCGCGCCTGACAGCAATTCGCGCCACGCGCCGGATCCTTTGTTGGTGATGACCACTGCATCACCATTGATGCTAAGCTGCGTCGTCCGCAGCCCTGCGACTGTGCTGTAAATCGGCGTCGTCGCGCCGTCCCCGACCTTCAAGAGGAAGGCCGATCCTTTTTCTGCTGGCATGATATGTTCCTTTTCTTAGGCCTCGTTATTGGGCAGTTGGTTAATTGCGCTGCTGGAAATTCCGCTCACCCGGAGCTTGACGAAGGGTTGGTCGGAATGACGCTCGGAGTTCCATCCTGCACCAACCCTTCGTCAAGCTCAGGGTGAGCGGGCTCATAAACGGCGCTGCACTCCTAAACCGCCATCACCCGCACCCGGTACTCCACCAGCCCGGCCCAAGGCCCGGCAGGGTCTCGCGCGATGAGGGAGCGGAGGAAGACGACGGACGCGATCCGCCATCCGGGTAAGTCACGCGCCACCGCCGCCACGGCGTCCTCCACTTGGCCCATCAACTGGTGCAGCCTTGCGGCATCCTCCCCATCATCCCAGATGGTCAGGGCCACGCGGATTTCGCGGCCCGTGGCGGTCTTAGTGCTCCAATCACTCACCAGTCCGTCGGCAATGCTGACATAGGGAAAAGGCGAGAGGGGCGGCACGCCGTCATAGACGCCCGTCAGCGCCGCCGAGAGGCCGGGATGCGCCTCCAACGCCGCAACGACGGCGGTTTGCACGGCAAGTACAGCGTCACTCACCGGGCAATGTTCCGTACGGCAGCATCGGTCACAGTGCGGGCTTTGATATCTTTGCCCTTCACCGCGACGCCGCCCTCCACACGCTCCAGCGTTACATCTTTGGGACGGTCAGCCTTGGCCAGAACGCGCTCAATTTCGCGTGCAGCAAGTCTCAGGGCGATGCGCTTGGCAAAGCCCAGCAATTTATCAAATTTCATGGTCGTTTCTCCTCACAGGTTAGGATCATTTGTGCCGGCTCACGCGGGTTGCTGATGACCGCGCGGACGGCAAGGAAACGCCCCCGCCAGACAAGACGCGTGTGCAGGCCAATGCCTTCGCGTTTGCGCATCAGCACTTGCCAGCGCGGCAAAGCGGACAGGCTCTGTGCAGCCTCAAGGCTTGCCGGGATCAGAGGCGTTACCCCCACCCACGCGGCCCCGTCATAAAGCCAGCGTCCGGTCCGCCCGCCAGAGGGGGATCGCCCGTCCGCGCGACACTCTATCGTCACCCGCTCGCGCAGGTTTCCTGAAAATTCTGTCATGATGGTGCTCCTGTTAGATTAGCCGCATCCGCCGCCACGGGCGCCAGAGCGCGGCCACAATCGCAGGTGGCCCGACATCCTCCGGCGCATCGCGCACGGCGTGAAGATGTGCGGCAAGGCGAATGATGCCGTGGCGGATTGTTTCGGGTAAGCCGCCCCAATCCACCGCGATGCCAGCAGTGAATGTCACATCCACGCGCTTGGCCAGCCCCGGCTCCGTCACGCGAACCCAGCCGTCGCCGCCGCCATCAATATCCAGCGCATAGGCAGACATAGCCAAAGCAAAGGGCGCGCCAGTGTCGGGCAATCCCGTCACCAGCGAAATCGCCTGAACGGGCGTCGCGCCCAGCCGCTGCCACGCGTTTGAAACGGGCAGTCGGTCCCTATGCGCGCGCTGCAAAAAGGCCTGGCCGGTAAACGCCTCCCCGTGTGCCGCCGCCGTTGCAATCAACGCGAACAGCAAGGCATCTTCGTCATCAGCCTCCAGACGGACATAGGTTTTCAGTTCGTCAACTGCGTCAGCAGTGACGGTGATGGGATCAGCATTGATCATGGTCATCCCCCTTATGGTGCGACGTAAAAGCCAGCGGTCACGCGCCAGATGACGCCCGTTGTGGCGGGGCAAATGATGGTCGTCGCTGTGCCTTGCGCGCTTGTGGCAATGGGAAAGGCAAAATCCTCCCGCCACGGATCGCGCTGGCCCAGTTGCAGCGCATCGGCAGCCAAAGTGAAGGCCAAGGCACCGGGCAAGTTGCTGGTTGTGATCGTCACTGGCGTTGCAGCGGCAGTCAGCGCAGCCGAGGCAAATCGGCTGATCGACAGATAAGTGAGATAATGGCGCAGGCCCGTAGGCGGCGCGTTCAGTGTAAGGGTCGTCGCTGCACCTGCTGTGCCCAACGTCGTGGCGACAGATGTGGTCGCCATGCCGACAAGCGACTGATCCAGCGGCGCGCCATTAGCGGACAAGATGCACATGCCCGCGCCACTGGTGAAGCCACTGCACCGCGCGCGGGCAAAGCGGAAACCGGCAATGCTTCCGGTCCATGTGCCAGGCGTGCTGCCTGAAACGCGCAACGCATAGCCGGGAAACCCGTTGACGGGGCGTATGGCAATGGCCTGCCAATTCACATTATCGACGCTGGCCTCAACGATGAATTCCAAGTTGAACGTGCCGCGAATATCGAAAATGATCGTCGCGCAGCCATCCACGGCCAGTGCGATTTCAGAATTGACCAGCGCCAAAGCGCCAGACGCAAATAAAGTCTCACGCGGGTGAAGCGCACCTGCGCTTAGGTCTTTTGATAATTTCGCCATCTAAAAGGCACTCCAGTTGATTTTGATGGGGCCGCTCATGGGCGCGGCAAAGGCGGCAGTGACGGTCAGGCTGCCCGCGCCGGGGCTGGCCGCCAGCGCGAGCATATCCGTCATTTCAGGATCATTTTCATCCGCGTCACTTGCCGGGGCCAGCGTCACAAACAGGCGTGAGGCAAGAGTGACGCCGGGGGCAGAAACCACCTGCTGATGTTCAAGTTGGCCTGCCGGATCGGACAGCGTCATTGTTGCTGTTCCTGACAGAGGGGCCGGGCCTGCCGGGCCAACTGGTCCTGTCACGCCTGTTGCGCCCGCATTTCCCGGTGCACCGGTTGGGCCAATGGAACCTGTTGCTCCGATTGGCCCGGCAGGCCCAGCCGTTCCTTGAGGGCCGATCAACCCAGTCGCCCCCGTGGCCCCGGCAGGGCCAGCTGGACCCGCAACACCGGGCGGGCCGATCACCGCTGCCAAAGGCCGCACGGGAACTGCAAGTGCCGACGGAGCCAGCGTCCCATCCGGCCCGCGCCACCGCGTGACGATGGCAGGCGGTGGGTGCCGCCACCCAAGCACCACCGTCATACCGACACCGATTCGCGCAGACGGATCGCGACGCTGTCAGTCACGATCACACCTGCGCCCACCGACAGCCGCGCGTCGGCCAGGTAAGCTCCCGGTGTCAGGGTCGCGCTCGTCGCCGCTGGGATCGTCAGCGTCCACCCGGCTGGATCAGCGCCGGATGCGGCGCGGTTGGTGATGGTAAAGCTCGCCGCGATGGGCGCAGAGGCAGGCGCTGTGGTGCGCCCCGGCGGCACAGCTTTCAGCTTGGCCGCAATGGCCGTCACGCCAATCGGATCACCGGATAGCGCGTCAAGGGCAAGACTAATCGTCTCCCCGCGTTGGAAGATATATGGGGTCATGGGGGGTGTCCTTTTTGCGGGAATCAAAGGTGATGAAATTGAGGTGATCACGCACCTCCAAACTCCGTTCGGACTGAGCTTGTCGAAGTCTTCCCTTTTTCTTTTTGCACCATCGGCACAGAAGGAAGGGGGGACTTCGACAGGCTCAGCCCGAACGGGTCAGGGGGCAGTTCCCCTCCCGTCAAGCGGAAGAGGAACTCACCATCAACTCACGCCAAACTTCATCAGCTTAATCGCTTCACTGTTCGACACTGTGCCGCCCACTCGCTTGGTCGCGTAGAAATGCACGAAGGGCTTATTGGTGAATGGATCACGGATGATGCTCGTTTCACTGCGTTCGGCGATCAAATAGCCCGCCTTGAAATTACCAAAGGCAATCGACATCGAATTTGCCGCGATATCGGGCATATCCTCTGCCTCCACCACTGGATAGCCGAGCAGCGTATCGGGCTGACCAGACATCAACCCCGCCTGCCAGATGAACGCGCCGTCGCTTGTTTTGAACCGGCGGATTTGCGACAGCGTGGCGCTGTTCATCACCCAAGTCGCCCCCTGGCGATAGGGCGCGCGCAGGGCGTGGATCAGCTCCACCAGCTTGTCCGCTGGATTGGTTCCGGCAAAAGCTGCTGACACGCCCGTGGGCAGATATTGCAACGTGCCAAAGGGACGCGTCGCATCAGCCAAGGCAGAGTTGGCCGCTGTCAAAAACCCGCGCGGACGATTGGTGCCACTGCCGCTGACAAAGGCCGTCCCCTCTGCCTTGGCAAATTCCATCGCGATTTCATTCGTCAGCCAGCCCTCCACATCAAAGGCCGCATCATCCAGCATCGCTTGAGTGGCGGCGGGGTTCGCATAAAGCTCCCCAAAGGTAGGCACGATTTCCTGAAACTGCGGCGTGCCTGTTTCAGGCCGCGTGGCAATTTCCGACGCCCAGCCTGAAGCCGTGCCGCCTGCCGTCACCAGCTTTCGATATCCCGACGTGCCGATCTGCACCACATTGGCAATGGTGCGTATGGGCGAAATGCTTTTGAGGGTCGCGTCGATCTGCGCATCAATTTCACGCGGAATGGCAAAGCCACCGTCGGCCAGCACCGCGCCAGAAACGCTCTTCAACTCGGTTTCCGCGCCGCGCCGTAAATAGCCGTTCACAAAGGCTGACCGCGCGGGGTCAACCCGTGTGCCGCCACCCAATACGGGCCGTGTGACCGCCGGGGCGGGATCCACCACTGCGTCAAATGCAGCGTCCAATGCGTCTGCTTTCACTTCATAATCCATGTTCATTCTCCTTGGTTGATAACTATTAGGGCAGGCTCCACGGCCAGCACCTGCGCGAGCGGCTGCATAGGGTGGGCCACGACGCTCACTTCGATGAGGTCGAGATCAGTAAGTTCGCGATATGTTCCTTTGTCCATCCCGCGAATGCGATATCCAAAGGAAAGGCCCGTGCCGGGGCGAATGGCGACGTCAGCGTCGACCTGCGCAATTACCCGCAGGCCCCGCGCGTCTTCGCTCAGATGCTCAACTGCCCCAATGCAGCGGCTGGTGTCATGTTGGTGGAGCAAAGGAAGCGGTGTCTTGAGCGCGCGGGCAAACGCCCCTTTACGGATAATATCCCCGCCCTTATCGGGCCGATCAAAAATGGCCGCATAGCCAGCAAAGCGCATCACTTCATCACCAGACCGGTTAGGCCCAGCTTCACTGCTATACCAATCAGCAGCAGCGCCAGGCCCATCCGCACGATCCAGCCAATCGCGGCCTTGCGCGCGGAGGACTTCGCATCGCGCCATGCGACCAGCAACTCACGGAGTTCAGCCATATCCTTGGGCGCTTTATCATCATCCAGCCCCAAATGCGCCAGCGCGCGGGCCGCGCCTTGTTCAGACGCCTCTTCAATCAAGGCGCGCAGAATAACCAGATCGGCACCCCGCGATTCCGCCTGAGCGGTCAACTGAGTCAACATCATCGTCATTGTCCTACTCCTACCAAAGCGCGTTTTTCTTCTGCTGTTAGAAAGTCTGCCGCACTCACTTGCGCCCACAGCCGTTCCCGGTCCTCCGACAATGCCGAGACCTGATCGAGATCAACTGAGACCATGAGCCCCGCAAACCAGGGCCGCAGACTTTGCGATAGAGCGTCTAATATCTTGCCAGAAAGCGGCAGAATGGCGTGCCGCCACAGGGCCTTATTCGCCTCCCGGTAATTGGCGTAAGTCGCGTCCCCCGGCAGGCCCAGCAGCATCGGCGGCACCCCGAACGCCAGCGCAATTTCCCGCGCCGCCGCAGCCTTCAGCCCGACAAAATCCATATCTGCAGGCGATAGGGATAGCGGCTGCCATTTCAGGCCGCCCTCTAACAGCATCGGCCGCCCGGCATTCATGCTGCCGGAAAAACTGCTGTCCAGTTCGGCGCGCAGCCGGTCAAATTGATCCGTCGACAGGCTTTCGGGCGCTTCATGCATCAGTGCGCCTGATGGCCGCGCCGCATTATCGAGCAGCGCCTTATTCCATTTGGCCGCTGCATTATGGATCGCCACCGCACCTGACGCCGCACCCAGACATCCGAGCCCGTAATGATCATCCAGCGGATGCATGGCGCGGATATGGATCACATTTTCCGCCGACAACCGTGTGACCGATGAACCAACGCGGTAAACGAACATCGTCGGCCACCCCCGCGCATCGGCCTCCACTGACACGCGCTCAGGGCGCAGGGCATAAAGTTCTTGCGGGGCACCGTCTGGGCCGGGAAGCATTTCAACATAGGCATTGCCGTGCAGCAGCAGATGCACCGCCACCGTTTCCAATAAGCCCTGCCCGCCCGACGTCGCCCGGATCATCGCCAGCGCCTCTGGGTCAGTCGCCAAAATCGGGGCAGACGCCACCCCTTCTGCCACCATTCGCACCGCGCGCTGGGCGACGGCATTGTCGAGATAGCCATCCCGCACCTGCCCCTCGTAAGTCCGGGGCCAATCCCCGCCGGACCACGCGCCATACCCACGCGCAAGCACCGGACGCGCCGAAGCCCGCCCGGCAGATTTTCTGCCGAACCATTTCATTGTTGGGGTTCCTTTAATTTGGACAAAGAAAAACCCCGCCGAAGCGGGGTGTAATTAGATCAATTTGCCATTAGTGTTTCAATGTGATCGTTCGACCAAAGGTTTAAGTTTGGCCGAAATTTTATGGCTACCGACGAAGGCCGCCCCAATATTTGCTCGGGTTGCTAACACTGCCTCGCGCAGAACTTCGCTCATGTCGTCATTAACATCACTGTAACGGCTTCTCCTACGTTCCAAATCGCGAACGAGGAGATCAAGATCATCAGTCTTTTCCATCATTCAGTCTCCTTAGCGTGATTGACCTGCGGTTGCATACGCTCAAAATAACGTCGATTCAAATCTGGCGGAAAATAGTGCTTTCGCTTTACCCAGACAAACCCTTCAGCTTGCGAAATCACTGCAACGTCGATTGGTCCACCAACAGTTTCCATCCCCCGCGATACGCGCCGTTTGATTGAGGTTAGGTTAACAAGCGCTTCCGCCATGCGTGCCATTTCAGGCTTAGGCATGAACTCAACCATATCTTCAATTTCGGTCTGCGATTGTTGGCGAATTGCGGCGAAGCTTCGGTTAGCTAGGCCGTCATAAAAGCCTCGCTCAGCAACTTGAGCTATGTCTTTGATGGCCACCTTGTCACTTTCACTCATGTCTAAGCTCGTAATGATGCGATCTGCAATATCAGGCACTGACTTTTGACAAAAACCTGAAATATCTCGTTCAATGCTGGCATCTAAACCATACAGAAATCTCTCAACCATTTCCTTTTGGGCAAATGGCAAAACACAGGCGCGTTCTCCGTCCCTGTCGATGTCAACGTGATTAGTTTTCACATATTTCAACCCGCCAGCGACCGTTCCATAAATTTCAAAGGAAACAAGTGTTGGAAATAATTCCTCGGAACCAAAACCAGCCACCACCAGACCTGTCGTTGAAGGCGTCAAGCCAACTTTATCAATGTTGTTCGCAATGATGTCACGAATCTCTTTACACTGTAAATCGGTCGCTGACCCTAAACAGTTTCGAACGATATCTTGAACAGTATCTTGTTCTTTATCTGATAGACGAAACGGCACTTCGCCCAGAAATTCCGCAGGTTGAGAATTTTCCAGATGTTTCTTCAAACGTTCAATCTCTTGGGCAACTAAGTCCGCTATGACATCATTAAATGCTCTATCTCCGAGGGTTGGATCGTCAGACGCAAAAAGTCTTTCTAATGCCGCTTGACTGCGATTTCGCATGAGTTCGACAATTGGCACCACTTGCCTTTGTAAGTGTCGAAGCTGCACAGCCTGTGGGGCTTTTGCGCCTTCTTTTTGAAGGTAGCGCAGGAAGCTTAGAGCGGCGTCTTGAACACGTTTGAACTCATTATTCTCGCTTCGATATTTCTTTATCAGGACTGGAAGCGGGATCTCCATAAAATTCATATCGTTATTGATCATAACTCCAATGGGTTGGCGGCAAGAAAGCTCAAAAAGCTTATCGGCAGTGTCGAAGATTTTTTCCTGATTGCTTCCGGCGGAGATGGTCACGGCACTATCAGCGGCTAAGACAACAGAAGATTTGTTCAAAATAGCGATTTCGGCTGTCATGTTTACTCCGGCAGGTATTATCCGACTACAGTGAAGAGTATTGTGCCAAAACAGTCAACTAAATTTCCCCCTTCACAAAACCCGCACGCCAACCCGCCGTTCCTTTGGCCCCAGCATCAGTTCGGTGAGCGCCCAGACGCAGGCGTCGGCGCGGTCGGGGGAGCGGCCGGGGCCTTGGTAGCCGCCGCCGGTAATCAGCCCGCACAGCTCATCCTCCAGTGCGGGGAAGGCCCCGGCAAAGGCCGCTTTGCCGCTTTCAAATAGCGTTAAAACAGGTTCAGCCCGCACCACTTTCCCGCGCGAGGCATGGACGCGTTTGACGGGCATGTTGACGTCGGCACCGCGCAGCACAGCCTCCACCATGGCCCCGCCATTATTGGCCTCTGCCACCACTCGGTCTGCGCCCCACTGATCTGCCGCGTCCGCCACGGCGCGGGCCCAGCGTTCGGGGCTGGCCCCTTCAACCGTATGATCGCCGAGGATATAGCCCACGCCGTCCTCACCCAATCCTACCGCGACAATCCCGCACGCGTCACCGCCCACTGAAGCACTGGGGTCCACCCCAATGACAATGCGTCGCAGTGCGGGGGGCACAGCCACGCGGCAGTCCTCAATCAGCGCGCGAGACCAAAGTGCGCCTGCCAGATCGTCGATCAATTCGCCGTCCAATTCCTGCCGACCGAACCGAGTTCCAGCATAAAGCTGCTCCACATGTTCGACAAAATCCGGCGTTAAGTTCACATTTTTCCGGGTTGACCCGTTCCGTACTTCAATCCCCTTCATGCCCTTGATCCGGGGGATGATCGGCACGGCGCGCGGCGTCGTGGTGATCAGCACACGCGCGTGTCCGCCGAGCCGCAGGCCCAGCATCAGATTATCCCACATCGCATCAGCATAGAGCCAACTGGCCAATTCATCGCACCAGGCAAAATGATGTTCCGGCCCGCGCAGCTTGTCTGGGCGCTGCGAGGAATAGATGTGAAGGATCGCGCCGGATTTGCAGGTGATTTCGCCCAGCGTCGGCCGCCAATCGAGGATGCAGCCGGTGGGCGCAGTGGCGATGATGCCGCTGACGCCCTCCACCATCACTTTACGCACGTCATCCGCCGTCGCGCCAACCAGAGCGATACGCAGAGGCTCCAGCATCCTTTGCTCCTCGGTCCGCACCATATCGGCACTGATCAGATCATGAACCCACTGCGCCCCGGCCCGCGTTTTGCCGTATCCGCGCCCGGCCATGATCATCCACACGCGCCAATCATCGCCAGTGGGCCGTTGCCCCCGGTGCGCCCATTCACGCCACCGTTCATTCAATTCGCGTAAGTGACTGGGTTTCAGCGCCTTTAGCACCCGCTGCACGTGATCGGGCGGCAATCGGGACAGTCTGCCGATCAGGCTATTGCGCTTCGTAAGCATCGCTGCCTTCCTCCCCGTCAAAGCGGATGCGCATGGCTTTCAGTTTTTTAAGGATCGCCCCATTGGTTTCTGCCTCGCTTGCTTTGCCCGGCTTTGGCCCGCCCCCGCGCTTCACGCCTTTCAGGCCCTCCCGGTGATAAGCGAGCAGACGGAGGGCAAGCTCCGTATCCACGCCGCTGATGTCCACTGGCTCCGCCTCTTCCTCGGGACCAGTGGGTAAGGTGAGGCCACCTGCCGCCGCGCGGTTGATGAGCATTTCCTCCAACCGGACATAGCCGGTGGCGAGCGCAGCGGACCAAGCCTCCGCAAATTCAGGGTTACGCCGCCGCAGCTTGAACGCGGACTCCGGTGATCGTTCGGCAGCAGCAGCAGAGGCTTTCACATTACAAGTCGCTGCCAGATGATCGAGGAATTTCAGCCGCGTTTTATCGGTCCAGCGTTTCTGGCACGCGGCCACAATTTGCAGCCCGCCCGTCTGCGGATTGACCGATATCGATTCCGTCGCGCTGATCGGAATGATCTGCGTTCGCATGGCGTGTTCCTTTCTGGATATGAAAAAGGGCCGGAAGGACGATCTGTCCCCGGCCTAGAGCGGATTGCGTAAAATCTGCACCACAGTCATGCTGAACTTGTTTCAGCATCCATGCCTCAATGTTGCTGCCAAACTCGATACAGCCAGTCTTGCATGAAATTTGAGGCATGGACCCTGAAACAAGTTCAGGGTGACGAGCTGAGGGTGACAGGCGTGATTGCCAATTCGAGCAATCCGCTTTGTGTCACGCCGTCGGGATAACCCCTTCGCCGCGACTCGCTTTTTTCGACTGTGCCAATCTCTAACCAAAGAGCGTGACGATGTCAATGTTAAACTTCCATATGGGTTATTTTATTGGAAAGCCACTATCCCCGGCCCAGCTGCGGCAGGGGAAAGGGCTCTTGCGGGATCATCACGGTCTTTTCCTCAGTGAACAGATCAACTGATCCCTTAATCCCGTCACGCCCCAGCCCGGATTGTTTCATGCCGCCAAAGGGCGCGCGGACATCGCGGGCCATGGGTGTGTTCACCCATATGGTTCCTGCCTTCAGCGTCCGCTGCGCCTTCATCACGGCATTTAGATCATTGGACCAGATATAGCCGACCAGCCCGTAATCACTGTCATTGGCGCGGGCCAGCGCATCATCGAGATCGCGCACCCGCTGGATCATGGCAAAGGGGCCGAAAATTTCCTGCTGGCACAGCGGCAATGCATTGTTCGCGGCTTCCACCACCGTCGGCGCGAAATAAAGCCCAGTCGCAAATCCCGGCGCGCGGCCACCCCCAGTGAGCAGCGTATAGCCTGTGTCCCCCGCAATCTGCGCAGCAAAGCCCATCACCCGGTCATAATGGGCGCGAAACGCCAGCGGGCCAATCTCAGTCGCCGGGTCCATCGGATCCCCGATTTTCAGTGCTTTGGTCCGCGCGACAAAGGCGGCGATGAACGCATCGGCCACAGCCTCTTCAACAAAGATCCGCGATCCGGCAAGGCACTGTTCGCCGTTGCCCAGATAAATACCCATCAGGCTGCCATCGACTGCGCGGTCCAAATCTGCACTCGCCAAGATGATGTTCGCGCTTTTCCCGCCCAGTTCCAGCCCGACCTTCTTCAGGGTGGCCGATGCCGCCGCCATGATCCGCTTGCCCGTGGCCGTGCCGCCGATAAAGCCAATCACATCAACACCGGCATGGTCCACCAGCGCCGCGCCCGTTGGCTCCCCTGCCCCGCAAACAACCTGCAAAATATCCTTTGGTACCCCGGCCTGATGCAGCAATTCGGCCATGCGCAACACAGACAGCGGCGCATATTCCGATGGTTTCAGAATAACCGCATTGCCCAGCGCAAGCGCCGCTGCCGCTTTCATCGAAGCCAGGATCAGCGGCGCATTCCACGGTGACAGGATCACGGCCACGCCCGCCGCCTGCCGCGTCACAACCGAAAGATAACGCCCGGTCTGTTCATAACTTTCCCCAGCAGCCGTGTTCACCACATCGGAAAAGAAGCGGAAATTCTCCGCCGTGCGTGACACATGCATGCCCATGAATTGGGCAATGGGAATGCCCGTTTCCGCCGCCTGAAGCGCCGCCAGTTCCTCCCGCGCAGCCTCGATCAAGTCCGCCGCACGGCGCAGGATCACACCGCGTTCATTCGGCGTCAGGCGCGGCCAAGGCCCAACATCAAACGCCGCCCGCGCCCTCGCCACCACTGCGTCCACATCCCGGGCACTGGCAATCGCGACAGACGCAAAGGGGCGCTCATCGCCGGGATGCACCACCCCCAATCGCCCGGAAAGCGGAGCGCCATCCCAAGGAAGAGCAGCGGCGGGAAGGGTGAACGGAAAATCTGTCATAGCCCCGATATTCCCGAAGTCAGGCGAGCCCGCAAGATGGCGCATGACCAGTGGCCGCAGGGCGGAGACGTTGGCACTTTTCTATACACTGGCCGTTGAACGGGCAAACACCGAAAGGGCTGCGCGCTGTTAAAGCGACTGCTCGAAATCGTCACCCTGAACTCGTTTCAGGGTCCATGCCTCAATTTTCATGCAAGACTGGATGGTTCAACTTTGGCAACGACAGTGAGGCATGGATGCTGAAACAATTTCAGCATGACGGTGGTGCTGATCCATTGCTCGATGCTCTAGAAAAACTTTGGTTTGCGGCGTTACAATTTCGCCCGGCCCGCCGATCATGGCAAAACGCGCCTTCCCGCCTCAGCAGGGAGCGGCGATGGAAAGTTGAGCGAGGGGAGTTGAACGCGCACGCGGGATGGAACAAAGATATAGTCATTTAGAATAGCGGCGATTCAAAAACTGACGTTAAATATCATCTCAAGATTGCGAGTGAATTTTCAGAAATGGCACAATATACTGCTGGATGGGTTATTGCCGCACCATTTTTTACATCGCTAGGTGATCGTTGGATTGACGATTTTGTGCCTCGCGATGGTCATGCGAATTCGGCTTGGCATTTCGTCAAATCGCCGAGTCCTAAGCAGCATGCCGCTTGGCACGTCCGCATAGGGCGGGGAACGCCGCTTTCAGAATGGTGGCAATACTGGGTTCATGCCTGGCGCGCGTGCAAACAAGCGCGACGTGTCGGCGGCCTTGTGACCGTTTTTCCGCAACTGGCGTTGGTCGCGTGTATCCAGCGGAAAATTTTCGGTGCCCGGTTTCCGTTTGTCGCTTACTGTTTTAATGTTGGTGAACCGCCCGGAAAGCTGAAGCGCATATTGGGCAGCTGGGCATTTGGGGCCGCTGACTTGGTGGTCGTTCATTCTCGAGCTGAAATTACGCTTGTATCTGAATGGTTTGCGATACCAGAGAGCCGAATCCGATTTGTGCCGTTGCAATGCGGCGCCTTAGATTTTGTCGCCGCACCAGATGAAGTGACGCCATTCGTGTTGGCAATGGGTTCGGCCAACAGAGATTATGCAACACTGGCAAAAGCGCTTGACCGGTTAGGCATGCGCGCCATTATCGTCGCCGCGCCGCGTTGCCTTGAAGGGATTAAATTACCATCCAACGCAGAATGGCGGCAAAATTTGTCGCTCCACCAGTGCCGTGAATTGGCGGCGCGTGCGCGTATCAACATCGTGCCTCTGCTCGATGGACCAGCAGCATCAGGACAAGTGACTGTGGTTGAGGCGATGCGGATGGGAACTCCTGTCATCGCCACCCGCACAATTGGTACGGTCGATTATATCGCAGATGGTAAGACCGGCAGCTTGGTTCGAGCTGGAGATGTAGAGGCTTTGGCCAGCGCCATAACCAGGCTTTGGCATGGCGATGAGTTGCGAAGAAATCTTGCAATCAACGCCAAAGCCTATGCCGAAGCTGAGTTATCCGATGAAGCCGCCGGCCGTAACCTTTCAAAAGTTTTGGACGAAGCGATGACGATTGCCGAAGCAAAGGCTTAAACTGCGGCGATGTTGCGGGCGTCGCCCGAGGGTGAGCCGAACATCTGATTATCGCAACAGTCCTGAATCCTGAACCGCGCGCATCTTTGGCGTGTCAGACGCGGGTTGGCCCGGATATTCCATCAAACCCCAAGCCCCATATTGGCTGACAGGGCTGCTTGAGGCAAACAGCATCATCGTATCGCCCACCTCCGCCTGCCAGCGCCTGATATAGTCTCTGTAAAGATCATACATACGCTGATCGCGGCTGACCTTTAGCAACAGCGCTGTATCGTCGCGCATGATCAGGTGCTGCCCCGCCTCATAGGCGACAAACCGCTTTCCATATTTGCGGGCGACGCGGGCATTTTCCACGGACTTATCAATCGTGAATTTGACATTATTTTCCAGGCATTTGAACAGATCATTTTCAATATTGCCAGTCCGTGGCCCGCAATTATCCTGCCCAAAATAGGGCGCAGCGGCCAAGGCATCGACGGATTTATACGTGTCTTTATGCCCCAAAATCTGCTCTGCCGTCCACGGATTGACACTTTGTGAGGCCACCACGCGAACCAGACGAGTCCGGTCATTCTTATAAACGCGGTTCCAAATGTCCAAAACCTGTTTGGATTTTTCGGCATAGCGAAACAGCAGCGCCTGAAACCCATCTTGCGACAGATTCTGGGCCACTCCTTCCTTGCTGGCCTGATGGGCAACCGGAAATGCCCAATTCCAAACTTCATTGCTCAGTTCAACATAGACCGTCTGATTGGGGCCAAGATGATCATGAACATATTGGGCAAAGCCTTCGACATAATCGTCGCTGGCGTTCCATGGCATGTTGAACCACGCATCCGCCTGCGCTGCATTGGCCAAGGCAACCATATGTTCAATCGACATGCCAACGCTGTCAACAGCAGTGTTATTATTGGGAAATTTTCTGGTTGCCCACGTCACAGGATGATTGGCGTTGGTATTTTGCAGATCCATGAACCGGATCAGTTTGAATTGGTGCACGAATTTGACAAAGTCTGGGTCAAATAAAATGGCCTTATCGTAATTTTTTTCGCGGCAATCCATATTGGTGATTTCTGAGGCCTGATCAGCCTGCCTGATGTGGAGATTGACTGGATTTTGCTGCTTTCGTTCATTGACAATCTTAAATGAAAGGCTGTTTCCTTTCAAAAAAACGTCAGAAGCGCCAATCACATTAAATCTGCCTTTGCCGTCAAAAGTGCAGATTATGGTGACGCCTTGCGGGCCCGTGATCGGCTGGCCAAGGGCCCTAATCGCTTCCGCCCCTTGGGGAAGGAGCTTTAATCCTCCATCAGCGGTTCTATATTGCCGCCCGAGCCAGACAAACTCCTTGCCCGGCATCTTGAGCTGCCAACTGCCGCCCATCAACAAATTACCAAAGGCGCGGTTCTTGTTCCACCAATTCAGATCGGTCAAATTGATGCCCAACTGTGTCGCGGGCACTGCGCCTCGATCCTTTGCAGGCGCAAGCGGGGCCGCCGGCAACGCAGGATCAGCGGCCGCCATTTGTCTTGATGACATCACCCCATTTGCGACAGCCGCGCCAAGCAAGAGCGCAACACCAGTGCCAACGATCATGTTCACGCGGCGATCTCCAAAAATATGCATCAAACATGGCCGATTTATAAGAAAAACTCTGGCTTGCCCTTTGATTTCAAAAGCACCCTATCATCGTCCGCCCCTTTGTGCCGCCCCTGGCGCATTTTTTCCAGTCGAGATTTCAGGGTCAGCCGCTATTGTAACTTTTTGGCCCCCACGCCCGAACCTCACCATATCTTTGCACCACTTGGGGGCCTGGGGATTGTCATGATGAGAGAACAGGGTTGATTGCTGACGATGCGTCCTTGGGCCGTCTGATGGCGTTGGCACAGGCGGGGGACCGCGCGGCCTATACCGCATTGCTCACGGTGTGCGAACGCTGGCTCACGCGTTATTATGCCCGGCGGATTGCCCCCTGCCATTTGGATGATCTGGTTCAGGATACGCTGATTTCCCTTCACCGTAAGCTTGCCAGTTATGATCCGCTGCGTCCTTTTTTTCCCTGGCTCGCCGCCATTGCCCGCTATCGCTGGATTGACCATTTGCGCAAAATATATCGCGCGGATGAAACGGTGCTGCCTGATGATATCGCCACCCCATCGGGCGAAGACGCGATTCACGCCAAGATCAGCCTTGAACGGCTGCTCCGGCACCTGCCCGCGTCCCAATCCCGTGCGATTGAATTGGTGAAGATCGAAGGGCGGTCCATTGTCGAAGCCGCTGCGGTGACGGGGCAGAGCGAATCCCTGATCAAGGTCAATATCCACCGGGGCCTCAAAAAACTAACCTCTCTGATTGAAAGCGAATGATTGTCATGCGTTCTTCCGCCGCCCTTATTGAAAGCCTTGTCGAAGATCTGGCCCCTGTCCGTCGGCTTGATGCCCGCACCGTCATGGCCGCAGCAGCGTTGGTTGCCTTTGCCACGATAGCCATTGTGGCGGCGTTTTTCGGGGTGCGATCAGATATTGGCGCTGGTGCGCCTGACACTATTTTCCTGCTGGCCAATGGATTGATTTTCATATTGGCTTTGGCGTCCAGCATGGCCGTGATCGGCATGAGCCGACCCGGGGTCGGACAATCCCACAGCGGGTGGATTTGGGCAGCGATCAGCGCCGCACTGCTCCCATTGGGGGCGATTTATTCCATCGCAGTGGGCGGCATCACCCCTGAATTGATGGGCCCTGAATTGATGGACAGCGCACACTACGGTGTTGATTGCATGATCAAAGGGGTCAGCCTTGGCCTGGGTATTGCGATTTTTCAAACTCTGCTGTTGCGCAAAGGCGCGCCAACATCGCCGGAACGCGCGGGCTGGCTTGTCGGCGTGGCGGCTGGCAGCGTCGGCAGCTTTGCCTACGGGCTGCATTGCCCGATCAATGACCTGACCCATTTGGGGCTTTGGCACATCCTGCCGATCATCCTCAGCGCCGCTATCGCCCGCGCGCTCGTTCCGCCGCTGATACGGTGGTGACTGTCTTGCTGACCCTAATATAGTTGAACGCAGTAAATTAGGAGCATAGTGATCAAAATTCGCTAACGCGATAGTTCGATATATGTCGGTCTGAAAGACAAGTGCCATTTCAGTCCTTCACTCTGCTGGTTCTCATTTTGGGGGAGAAGAGCGTGACAAATGACCCGGCACATGAGTGTCGACTGTGCGGTTCGAAGAAAAGCGATCCGCCTATCCAGATCAGGGAAATGATGTTCGGAACCCGCGAACTGTTCGCATATATCCGGTGTCAGACTTGCGATACGCTTCAAATTGCTTCGATTCCTGAAGATTTGGGGCAATATTATCCGCCTGACTATTATTCTTTCTCACCGCTGACGTCAAAGCCAACGCTTCGACAGCGCCTACGCGGCTGGCTCAAGCCTGACCCAATGCCGCAATGGTTGTCCGGGGTGAACAAACGATCGGCAATACTGGACATCGGATCAGGTGGGGGGGTCTTGCTGCATCAAATGCATTATTGGGGTTTCCGCACTCTGGTCGGATATGATCCGTTTTTGGACGACGCCAAAATTCTGCCCAATGGGATCGAGCTCACCAATATCGAACCCAATGACTCCTTTGATCTTGTCATGATGCATCACGCGCTGGAACATGTACCGGACCCAGCCGCATCACTGCGCAAGGCACGCCTGTTTACGCGACCGGGCGGGAGAATCGTCATCCGCATCCCTGTTCGCCAAGGCCATGTATGGCGCACTTATGGCAAAGACTGGGCGCATCTTGACCCACCCCGTCATCTTTATCTCTGGACAGTGGACGGTTTCATCAGTTTCGCGACGAAAAATGGATTGAAGGTATCAGATTGGGGTTTTGACGGCACCCTATTCTCGCTGATTTACAGTGACCTATACGCTCAAGATATTGCGATGAACGGTAACGGAAGCGACGCCCCCCAGTTGACGCCAGAGAGAATAGCCGCATTGAACAGACAAGCCATATTATTGAATGAAACCGGAGAAGGCGATTGCGCGTGGTTCGTTTTGGAGCCTTCGGATTGACGCTCTGAAGATTGACAGCGGCGATGTTTTCCAGCGGGTAATATCTTACGGGCTTGGCTCCAGCACCGCATCGACCTTATATTCCACTTCGAGGCGGGAGATGAGGACCTCCAGCTGCAACTGCCCGACGACGCCGACGATCCACTGCGATCCGATATCGGGGAAGAAGACTTGGGTGATGCCTTCCTCTGCGAGGTCAGACAGCGCCTTGCGCAGTTGCTTCGTTTTTGTTGGGTCTTTCAGGGCCACGCGGCGGAGGATTTCGGGGGCGAAATTGGGGAGGCCTGTGATGGTCGTCTCTGTGCCTTCCGACAGCGTATCGCCGACGCGGAGCGTGCCGTGGTTCGGGCCGGGGATCAAAAAGGCCAATGATGTCGCCGGGGAAGACTTCGTCCGCAATTTCACGCTCGCGGGCGAAAAAGAGGATGGGGCTGTGGACGGTTAGCGCTCTTTCATATTATTCATGATTTAACTTATGCACCATATTGCGAGCTGGGGGAGTATCATGATGGATATTGCAATTCTGGATGAGGTTTCGGGGCGTGACCGCGAAAATGTATTGAGCATCCGTGTTGACCGGCCAACCATTACGGCGCGCGAACTAATTCAACTGCGGATTGAGCTTGAAATTGAACAATTGGAGCTAAAAAAAGCCGACGCCGTCAAGAGCGATGCGCACGCAGCAGCATCCTATCTGGAAAAGGTGAAGCGCTTTCTTGTCATACCCGGCTGCGCCGAAAAGCAATTAAACGGCGATCGCGGGGCGTATGGCCCGGGAACAAAATCGTTGCGGATGCGCACTGATGATGACGATATTTTAGTGCCTGATGTTGATGCAATGGCAGAAGTCGCGTTCGTCGCATTCACACGCGGCGGGTTCTTCATGTTGACGGGGGATCGGCAGATTTTGGATTTGGATGAAGAATTGACGTTTCCAGATACTGCCGAAGTGACGTTTTTGAAATTGACCCCATTGCAGGGCGGGTGAACCAGAATGTTAAGGCAGATATTTGGTCTGAAGTCCCCTGCAAACAGCCGTATTTCATCTTTATCAGATTGGCATGTCGGAGCAGCTCCGCAAGACTGTGATATGCCAGCACTAATCGCTGAACTTTACAGCGCCGAACACCCAGCTTTGGATCACCTGCTGAAACAACTGCAAACGATCGGCTTAGAGGAAGTGATGCTTGATGATCGCTGGCACTATTACGAGACCTTTTTGCCCCCCCGTGACGTTGAACGGTCGGTGGACCTTCTGTTACAGATTTCGAGCCGCTATTCATTTGCGGTTACATTGTGGAAAAATGTCACCACGCCAGAAAAATATGTAAAGCCTTTCTTAGATCGCTGTTTACGAGACCTCATCGTTTCGGAAGAAATGGTCGCATCATTGGCCCGTTTTCAAGTTATTTCGTTGTTGAATAATTTAACCAAAATATGGGAAAATAGGTTCAGTATCGACGGGCAATGGGGATATGTTCTCAAGAACATTTGCCAACGCGCCTATGATTTTAAAGACTTAGAAATGCGAGATTTGTTGCAAAAACTGTTTAATACATTGTCAAAATGTGATAACGTGTTTGAATTGATGCGGCGTTCTCAACTTGCTGACGAAATAGCAACGATCACGGAGTTTGATCGTAGCAAAGTAGCCATTCTGGTTCTGGTAGGTGCAAAATCTCAATCGCTTAAGCATATTCGAGAGAAGGTGGAAGTAGCAGCGGGACCAGAACTTGCGCCTGTCATGATAGCTTTGTTTGACGAGCCTGGACCACTTCGAGACGGCAAGTCGTCTAAAGCCGACAGTCACCCTGCGATCAAAGCGCTCGTCCAACAAGGGCCAGATGCTATGGGCCGCGCTCTGGTTGGCCTAATTCGGGTCATTCAACAGAAAGAAGACTTTGGTTTGAAGGATTGGTGTCGGTTGGACAGGCGCCAGGGTCGATTTGACCTAGCGCAGCGCATTTACCCCGATATCCAATATGGCTTCGGCAATGTCGCGAGCAGCCTGTTGCGTCGAAAGCTGGTCCTTTCTGACCAAGATGTCAGTTCAATCTTTCAGGCCGCTGCGTTATTTCCAGAATTGCAGAGTAGGTATTTGCTAAATCAAGCCCTCAAAATGAGTGAACTGCATCCCGGTGGGGCAACAGCAAAGATTTTATTGCAGTTTGCAACCATCAAGGATCAACCGTCAAAGGCCTCTCTTCCATCAGATTGGTTTCCGGAAATAGAACAGATATTGAATAAAAATATTCCCAAAGCAGCGCGTGAGCCGCTTAGTGAACCGCCGATTGCGCTTGGCTGGTGGGATCAACCGAAGGTTATTGCC
This sequence comes from Sphingomonadales bacterium, assembly GCA_031376385.1. Lineage (GTDB taxonomy): Bacteria > Pseudomonadota > Alphaproteobacteria > Sphingomonadales > Sphingomonadaceae > Aquisediminimonas. The sequence continues at coordinate 40,363 of JANMDQ010000025.1, read as the reverse complement.
GAACATTATTCGATCTTGCTCGATGCTCGCCTCTATGCGCCGAACCAAATTTCTTTCTTGACGACGAAGCTATCAGAATGGGCTGCCACTCTTTTAGAAGTGGAAAGGCACGAGGCCGAGCTGGCAACTTTGATCGCTCGGCACCATGATTGGGACAATATGGATTATCATCAGCGAGGCCGGCTCGCTCGGGTCCATTTTGACTTTCTGGACGGTGGCAGAACCGCTCGGGGCGCAAAAGGTGTTAGCGCAGTTATCGAGCCAATTCTCAAGATACTCGCAGCCTGCGAACAGTTTGTTACCAACAATCCTGAACCAGCAGGGGAATTGGGTGTTCTGGCGATGGCGATACGGTCAAAATCTGCGCCAGCGCAGAAATGGCTTGATCAGGCTCGCGGTTTAGTAGCCTGCAGGCAATCAGACGATTGGATCGGGTTACTGCAGAATATGGTTGCGGCGATCCAACCAACGCCAGCGATACCGCTAAAAAATGAACATATAATACGGTCGCTGATTTATCTCTCGGTTGACTGGGATCCAGCGATTATTGCCCCTTTACTAACCGATTTTGCTCTTAAAAAATGCTATCAGACGGAACCGGGTTACGGCATCAAATCCGAAAAGCTAGGCAATGCTTGCCTTTGGGCCCTGTCCAACATGCCAAGTGGCGCGGGCGTGCCTTATCTTGCGCGCATTCTGGCGCGTGTGAAATATCCTAAAATCAGGGCAAAGATCGACGCGGCGTTGAATGAAGCGGCGGAAAAGGCGGGCGTCACGCGTGCCGCATTGGACGAACTCACTGTGCCCACGCATGATCTGGACGGTCAGGGTCAAGTCGCCCTCGACCTGAGCGGCGGACAGGCCATCGTGGCGCTGTCAGGCAACAAGGATGTGGAAATCCGCTGGCTTTCACCAGAAGGCAAATCGTTGAAAGCACCAAGCGCGGCGATGAAAGAGGATAAGGAGGCAATCAAAGCGGCCAAAGCACTGGCCAAGGAGATTGAGGCAGACCTTGCGACACAGATCATCCGGTTGCAACGCTTGTTCCTTGACGATCGGTCATGGCCACAGGAGGAATGGCGGGCACGGTATCTTGACCATCCGTTGATACGGTTGCTTGCGCAAAGATTGATCTGGTGGATTGAAAAAGATGGGCAGCGTGTCAGCGTTATTGCGCATGATGACCTGTTAACTGATGTGTCAGGAACCGCTGTGGATGGTGAAAATGCCATCATTCGCCTTTGGCATCCAATTGACGACACCGTTGATGCTGTTCTGCAATGGCGAGACCGGATTGAAGCATTGCAAATCGTCCAGCCGTTTGCGCAGGCTTGGCGCGAAATCTACCGGCTGACGGATGCGGAGCGGACGACCGGAACTTATACCAACCGTTGGTCCGGGCATATTCTGAAACAGCATCAGGCCATGACGCTGGCGCGGATCAACAAATGGACAGTCACGCACCGGATGTGGGTTGACGCCGCAAATGACGCGCCGTGGCACGTTGTTCTACCCGCACACGGGATGGTGGCGGATTATTGGATTGAAGGCGCAGGCGGTGATGATCCTGAAGTGCTTGATAGTCAGGCCTATGTCTATGTTTCCACCGACCGCGTAGCCTTTCACCGCATAGCAGAGCATCATTCAGGCAAGGATAGCGCCCAGGGGCCTGATCGATCCGCAGTCGTTCCGCTGGATGAGATTGCCCCAGTCGTCTTTTCAGAAATCATGCGCCACTGCGACCTTTTCACTGGCGTTGCGTCGATTGCCAGTGATCCGCAATGGATCGACCGTGGCGGTGATGCCGCGCATCCAAACCAGTGGCGTCGGGATGCCGCCGAATATTGGCAGCGCGGCGGCTTTGCCGAATTGACGGGATCAGGCAAAATCCGTCGCGAAATGCTGCAACGCATTGTGCCGCGCCTTGCGATAGCTGATCGCACCACGTTGGAAGACAATGCCCTTTTGGTGCAGGGTAAGCGCCACTTATATCGGATCCACTTGGGATCCGCAGCGGTTCATATTGCTGATACAAACCAACATGTGTGCATCGTCCCAGCGTCTGCGCGAGGCGGGCTTGATGGCCTATGGCTGCCATTTGAAGGGGACATGACGCTTTCTATGATCCTATCGAAGGCAGCCCTTCTCGCCGCCGATGATAAGATTACTGACCCTGTGATATTGCGGCAGATTGAGAGGGCATGAGTGCTTTGGCTGGATGATCGCCCTCCTGCAGCGTGACAGGGCCGAAGGCAAGCGGACGCGCGCTTCGGTTACGCCCGCTCCTTCGTTGCCCCGAACTTTAGCGCTTCGTTGCGGCTGGCGACATAGTTGAGGTCCCATTGGTCCTTGGCCAGAAACACCGGCGCGCCGTCTCGGTCGGTCGCCATTGCGGTGCGGTGCGTTTCGGCGAAGCTTTTGAGCGCCAGCGGCGTGGCGGTGATCCAGCGGGCGGTGTCCCACGGGCTCGGTTCCAGCACCGCATCCACCTTATATTCCACTTCGAGGCGGGAGATGAGAACCTCCAGCTGCAACTGCCCGACGACGCCGACGATCCACTGTGATCCGATATCGGGGAAGAAGACTTGCGTGATGCCTTCCTCTGCCAAGTCAGAGAGCGCCTTGCGCAGTTGCTTCGTCTTTGTCGGGTCTTTCAGCGCCACACGGCGCAGGATTTCGGGGGCGAAATTGGGGAGGCCAGTGATGGTCGTCTCCGTGCCTTCCGACAGCGTATCGCCCACCCGCAACGTGCCGTGGTTGGGGATGCCGATGATGTCGCCGGGGAAGGCTTCGTCCGCAATTTCACGCTCGCGGGCGAAAAAGAGGATGGGGCTGTGGACCGCGATGCTTTTTCCTGTGCCGACTTGGTTCAATTTCATGCCGCGTTTGAACCGGCCTGAACAGAGGCGCATAAACGCGATCCTGTCCCGGTGCATGGGGTTCATGTTGGCTTGCACTTTGAAGATGAAGCCTGTGACCATTGGGTCGTCGGGGGAAATGGGGTGGGGCTGTGCGGGCTGAATGCGCGGGGGCGGGGCATGGGTCGCGAGGGCGTTGATCAGCTCTTCGACGCCCAGATCGCGCAGGGCAGAGCCGAAGTATACCGGCGTCATGTCTCCGCCGCGGTAAGCATCGGCATCAAAGGTTGAATATCCGCCGCGGGCAAGCTCAGTTTCCTCGATCAGGCGGGCGCGGGCGTCTGCGCTGATGTGCGCGGGGATCGGTCCGAAATCGTAGAGGCCTTCATGAAGCCCGCCCATGCCGATGGGCCAGTTCATGGGCGCGACGTCAAGCTGGAGCTGGTCCGCGACTTCATCGATGAGGGCAAAGGGATCGCGGCCTTCGCGGTCGATCTTGTTGATGAAGGTGATGATGGGGACGCTGCGCAGGCGGCAGACTTCGAACAGCTTGCGGGTCTGGGCTTCTATGCCGCGGGCGGCGTCGATGACCATGACGGCGCTATCGACGGCGGTGAGGGTGCGGTACGTGTCTTCGGAGAAATCCTCGTGGCCTGGTGTATCGAGGAGGTTGAAGGTGATTCCGTCCCGCTCAAACGTCATCACGGAGGACGTGACGGAAATGCCACGCTTCTGCTCAATCGCCATCCAGTCCGACCGAGCCCGCCGATTCTGCCCGCGCGCTTTGACTTCGCCCGCCGCCTGAATAGCGCCGCCGAACAGCAACAGCTTTTCCGTCAGCGTCGTCTTACCCGCGTCGGGGTGAGAGATGATGGCAAAGGTCCGCCGTTCGGGGCGGTTGGGGTTGGGCTGTGACATGATGCCGCGCGCTTAGCCGGGATAGGCGCGGAAGGCTAGCGTAGCTTGGTGATCGACAGGCCGTCAGCCTTTGCCCGGTCCCGCGTCGATTCCTCGCTCCGTTTCAGTGCCTTGGATATCGCCCGCAGCGCCATGCCCTTTTTGGCGAGCGTATGCAGTTTCTGAATCTCATCGCTGGTCCAAGGCTGGCGGTGGCGTTCAAATCTTTCGGTCATGACGGTGGCGTCAGATCATAAGACTTTGAAATATGATGGCTATTTCGTAGCTGTGGTAGGAGTGGGAGCTACGCCTTCGGCAGGTGCGGCAGGTGCCCCAGCAGGAAGTGGCAGGTTTGATCCCATGCTGTTGATATAGGCAATCACATTGCCCCGCTTTACGGGGTCACTCAAGCCTGCATAGGTCATTTTCGTGCCTGGCGCATATTTTTTGGGGCTAAGCAGCCACTTGTCCATATCTTCAAACGTCCAGCTGCCGCCGACAGCCTTGAACCCGTCGCTATAGCTGAAACCGGCATGAATACCGTGGGGCTTGCCCATTGTTCCCCAAAGATTAGGTCCTGTTCCGTTCGCGCCGCCTTGTTCGATGGAATGGCAGCCAGAGCATTGTTTGAACACTTCTGCACCAGCCGCAGCGTCGGCCGTCGCCCAATCGATGGGCTTGGCCATGGCTGCGCCACCGCCACTAATAACTTCAGCCTCAGCGACCGCATAGCCACCCTTTTCAACGGGATGATGTTTGAACAGTTCGCCAGAAAGAAGCGCGCCGCCAAGCGCAACAATGCCTGCGCCTAAAACCCAGCCTGAGATTGTATTAAACCGGTCTTCCATCGTCGATATGCCCCGTATTTGGCGGTGTAGGTGAATCGTCGTGGCTTTAGCGAGGGCGCGAGCCGTTCGCAAGCGCAGTCGCATGGAGCCAGCAGCATGAGGCCAGTTGCAAGCGGGGGCGTTGATCGTTACCCGCCACGAAGACCATGAACAGATATCCTGCCCCCGCCCAACCCCTTGTCGCCGCCTTAGAAGCAGAGGCCGCCGCCGCGCCGCACCGCGCCGTGTCTTTTCAGGGGGCTCCTGGCGCAAATTCGCATGTTGCGGTGCTCGAAACTGATGCCGACGCCACCGCGCTCCCTTGTTTCAGTTTTGAAGATGCTATTGATGCTGTGGTGGCAGGACGCGCCGCAAAAGCTGTTATCCCAATTGAAAATTCGTTGTTCGGGCGCGTGGCGGACATTCATTTCCTGCTTCCTGAATCAGGTCTTGTGATCGTTGGTGAACATTTTCTGTCGATTCATTATGCACTTATGGGCACCGGGACGCTTGACCAGGTCAAACAGGCGATCAGCCATCCTCAAGCGCTTGGGCAGTGTCGGGGCTGGTTGCGCGTGCGCGGGATCGAACCCGTAGCTTACCCCGATACTGCCGGCGCTGCCGCCCGCGCGCTTGAGCTAAACGACCCTAGCGTGGCAGCAATTGCCCCGCCTCTGGCCGCAGATATTTACGGCCTGAGGTCGCTACAGAGCGGGTTGGAAGATTCAGCGGATAACATGACGCGCTTCATCATTTTGGCGCAGTCCGATGTGGCCCTCCCCCACGACGGCCCGATGATGACCAGCATGATCTTTGAAGTGAAGAACGTGCCCGCAGCACTTTATAAGGCCATGGGCGGGTTCGCGACCAACGGCGTGAACATCACTAAGCTGGAAAGCTACCAACGCGGAGCCAGCTTCGCCGCGACGACATTTTTCCTCGATATTGTCGGATCGCCCGAAGATGCTGGCGTGGCCCGCGCCCTAGAAGAGGTGCAGTTTCATTCTAAGTCGCTCCGGCTCCTCGGCACTTATCCCCAAGCGCGTCCTCGTGGTTGATTTGGCCTGTGGCTGAACTGGACTTTATTGCCGGGCTCCGCGCACTGGCCATGCACCCTGCCGCACGCGGTTTATTGGATGATGCCGCTGTGTTGGATGTTGGTGGTAAGCGGCTGGTTCTTACCCACGACACGCTCGTCGAAGGTGTGCATTTCCTGCCGAGTGATCCGCCTGAAACAGTGGCGTGGAAGCTATTAGCCGTGAACCTGTCCGATCTCGCCGCCAAAGGCGCGATTCCGCTGGGCGTGTTAATGGGCTACAGCTTGACTGGAGACGAGGACTGGGATGCGGCATTTTTGCGCGGTTTCGGTGAAGCGCTGGTGCATTTTGATGTGCCACTGCTTGGCGGCGATACAGTCTCAGCCAAGGAACGCAGCGTGTCTTTGACGGCCATCGGAGAGGCGAGTGGCAATGTCCCATCCCGATCCGACGCGCGGGAAGGCGACGCGCTGTTTGTCACAGGCGTGATTGGCGACGCAGGGCAGGGGCTGAGGCTCCTGATCGATGGACTTGCAGGGGCCGACGCTCTGATCAAAGCCTACCGCCAACCTGAGCCCCAACTGGCAGCGGGCCTCGTGCTTGCATCTCAAGTAACCGCAATGATGGATGTTTCAGACGGGTTGCTCATCGATGCATCGCGGCTTGCACATGCAAGCGACTGTGCTGCGCTGATTGATCTGGACGCGATTCCGTTGTCCGATGCATTTCGCGCGTTGGCAGGCAATGATTTGCCAGCGCGTTTGGTCGCAGCAACTGCAGGCGATGATTATCAACTGCTCTTTACCAGTTCCCTGCCGCTGCCCAACATTCGTTGCCCAGTCACTCGCATAGGAAAGATGGTGCGTGGGTCTGGCGTGCAACTGACGAGTGAAAATAGGCCTGTTCCCCTGCCCGAAACGCTTGGGTGGCTGCACGCTTAGGCTTGCCTTTGCCTCCCACGCCGGTATAGCCCGGCCACTAATCCCGGCCAAAATAAGGCGAAATCCAGCCGGGATGGTCCTTAAAAACACGCTAGGGGGAAAGGGAATACCCTGATGTCAATCATTACCATTTCAATTTTATGCGGCCTTGTGGCGGTGCTTTACGGCATCATTACCAGCCGCCAGGTTCTGGCGGCTTCGCCAGGCAACGAAAAAATGCAAGCCATTGCGGCTGCCATTCAAGAAGGCGCTGGCGCTTATCTGGGCCGCCAATACCGGGCGATTGCCATCGTCGGCGTCATCGTCGCCATTCTGGTTGCAATCTTCCTTGGCCCCATTTCTGCGGTTGGTTTTGTTCTCGGATCGGTGCTGTCAGGTGCCACCGGGTTTATCGGCATGAACATCTCCGTCCGCGCCAACGTCCGCACGGCTCAGGCTGCCAGTGTCGGCTTGCAAGAAGGCCTGACCATGGCATTCCGTGCAGGCGCGATCACAGGGATGCTAGTGGCCGGCCTCGCGCTCCTCGCGATTGCTGGCTTCTTCTGGTATCTCACCGGTCCTGCTGGCCATTTGCCCAATGACCGCGTTGTGATTGACGCGCTTGTGGCGCTTGCTTTTGGCGCATCGCTCATTTCAATCTTTGCCCGTCTGGGCGGTGGTATCTTTACCAAGGCCGCTGACGTCGGCGCCGATCTGGTCGGCAAAGTCGAGGCAGGCATTCCCGAAGATGACCCCCGCAACCCTGCCGTGATTGCCGATAACGTGGGCGACAATGTGGGCGACTGCGCAGGCATGGCCGCCGATTTGTTCGAAACCTATGTCGTCACCATTGGCGCGACGATGGTTCTCCTCGCGCTCCTCGTGAAGGGTGCGGACAATATCATGGGCCTCATGAGCCTGCCACTGCTCGTCGGCGGTGTGTGCGTCCTAACCTCAATCCTGGGCACATTCTTCGTGCGCCTTGGCGGATCGAAAAACATCATGGGGGCCATGTATAAGGGCTTCCTCGTCACGGCAGTGAGCTCGGTTCCGGCGATCTGGTTTGCGACAAGCTACGCGCTTGGCGGCATGGAAACTGTGATCGGCGCAAACCTGGACGGCACTGGCGGCTTTACCGGTCGCACGCTGTTCTACTGCATGTTCCTAGGGCTGGTCATCACCGGTCTGCTCATCTGGATCACCGAATATTACACAGGCACCAATTACCGCCCTGTGCGTTCGATTGCGAAGGCATCAGAAACGGGCCACGGCACCAATGTGATCCAGGGTTTGGCGATCAGCCTTGAATCAACAGCACTCCCAACAATCGTCATTTGCGCAGGCATCATCATTGCTTATCAGTTGGCGGGCGTGATCGGCATTGCGTTCGCCGCAACATCGATGCTCGCTCTCGCGGGCATGGTCGTGGCGCTCGATGCTTACGGCCCTGTGACAGACAATGCAGGCGGCATCGCCGAAATGGCTGGCATGGACGATTCGGTTCGTGAAAAAACCGACGCGCTTGATGCTGTTGGCAACACGACCAAGGCTGTGACCAAAGGCTATGCGATTGGTTCGGCTGGTCTTGCGGCACTGGTGTTGTTCTCCGCCTACACGATCGACCTCAAGGAGTTTTTCCCTGATCTGACCGTGAACTTCAGCCTTGAAAACCCTTATGTCATCGTCGGTTTGCTGCTCGGTGCGCTGCTCCCCTATCTCTTCGGGGCGATGGGCATGACGGCTGTGGGCCGTGCGGCAGGCGAAGTGGTGAAGGATGTGCGGGACCAGTTCGCCAAGAACCCCGGCATCATGACCTACGAAACCAAGCCGGACTATGCGCGCACTGTCGATCTGGTGACGAAGGCGGCGATCAAGGAAATGATCATCCCGTCGCTCCTGCCTGTGCTCGCTCCAATTGTGGTCTATTTCGTGATCAACGCTGTGGCCGGGCAAGCAGAGGCGTTCGCGGCTCTGGGTGCGCTTCTTCTGGGCGTGATCGTCGGCGGGCTGTTCGTTGCCATTTCGATGACATCGGGCGGCGGTGCATGGGATAATGCCAAGAAATATATCGAAGACGGCAACCACGGTGGCAAGGGCAGCGAAGCCCATAAGGCCGCTGTGACGGGCGATACGGTCGGTGATCCTTACAAGGATACCGCCGGCCCAGCCGTCAATCCGATGATCAAGATCACGAACATCGTGGCGTTGCTGCTGCTGGCAGCGCTGGCGCACGGCGGCATGTGATCCGCTGATTGAATCGAGACTTCAAGCCCGTCCGGAGCGATCCGGGCGGGCTTTTCTTTATAGGACGATCCGCCAATTAAGCCGCTCTCCGGCGTGGAACGGCACTAAGTCTATGCCACTGGTGCTGAGCCGTTCAGGCACAACGCTATCAGCGCGCTCCAACGTGACCACGCCTTCATTCACTGGCAAATCATAGAAGGCCGGACCGTGGAGTGAAGCAAAGCCTTCCAGCTTGTCAAGCGCGCCTTCCTCTTCGAAAGCAGCGGCATAGCTCTCCAGAGCGAACGGCGCGTTAAACAGACCAGCGCAGCCGCACGCCGATTCTTTGCGCGCAATTTCGTGAGGGGCACTGTCTGTTCCGAGGAAATATTGCGGTGAGCCCGATATTGCTGCTTTGCGCAAGGCAACGCGGTGGATTTCGCGTTTGGCAACAGGCAGACAGTAGGCGTGGGGTCGGATACCGCCATCGAACATGGCGTTTCGGTTGATATGCAAATGCTGCGGCGTGATTGTCGCTGCAATCAACGGCCCACTTGCATCGACGAAGCCGACAGCCTCCGCTGTGGTGATATGTTCAAAAACGATCTTTAGCCCTGGAAAATCCCGGACAAGGCTTTTGAGCGTGCGGTCAATGAACACCGCCTCCCGATCAAAAATATCGACATCATGGTCGGTCACTTCGCCGTGGATCAAAAGTGGCATTCCAGATTTTTGCATTGCCTCCAACGCGCGATAAAGCGTCGCAACGTCCGCGACGCCGTGTGCTGAACCCGTGGTTGCGTGGGCAGGGTATAGCTTCGCCGCACTAAACACACCTTCGGCGTGGCCTTGGGACAGAACAGCGGGGTCGAAATGGTCTGTCAGATAGCAGGTCATCAGCGGCACGAAGCTAACGCCCTTCGGAACTGCCGCCAAAATGCGGTCGCGGTATGCTCTGCCGTGGGCAAGAGTCGTCACAGGCGGCGACAGGTTGGGCATCACAATCGCCCGCGCAAACACCCGCGCTGTATAAGGCACCACGGCTTGCATCATTGCACCGTCACGCAGATGGATGTGCCAATCGTCGGGGCGGCGGATGGTGAGGGTCTGGATCATGGAGCAACTTTCGGTAAGGCCTTGGGTTCTGGCGCTTAGGCCCTATATCAAATCCTATGACAGCGACCACCCTGATCAACCGCGCGCTCATCCGATTATCGGGGGAGGATGTGCGCGGGTTCCTGCAGGGCTTGATCACAAATGATGTTTTGGGGGATTTGCCAGTTTGGGCGGGGCTTCTCACACCGCAAGGGAAAGCGTTGTTCGATTTTATTGTATGGGCGGACGGAGAGGATTTGCTGATCGATTGTGAGCGGAATGCGGCTGGGGAACTTGCCAAACGATTGACACTTTATCGGCTCCGTCGGCCAATCACCATCGCGCGCGAAGAGACGCTATGTGTCCACTGGTCATCCACCGCAGACCAAGGTTCGCCAGATCCACGCGACGCACGTCTTGGACATCGATGGATTGCGCTAGCAGAGGGCGACGTCGGTGCAGACGAATCCTATCTTGTTCATCGCCTCTCCCTTGGTATTGTTGAAGGACGCAACGAACTGGGCAGTGACAAGACACTGTGGCTAGAGGCAAACGCGCGGGAACAAAATGGCGTAAGTTTCACAAAAGGATGTTATATTGGCCAAGAGAATACCGCTCGAATGCACCACCGGAATAAGGTGAACAAGCGGCTGTCAGTGATAAAGACAGAGTCGAATCCAAGCGGTGCAGCGCGGATTTATTACGATCAGGTAGGCTATGCTGTGGTGGTCAGTAGGAGGGATTAGATAACCTTCGTCTGCCGCGCGATATGATCAAGAACAGCGACATGAATGGGTGATGCAAAAGCACAACCATAGTAAAATTCACTTTTCCACATCACAATACTTTCAAGTGGGCTGAGACCCGGGATGGTGAGCCAAACGCGCGCGCCCACCGCCAAGGGAATACTGCTGTCGCACCTGAAGCCGGTCACTGACAAGTCGCGGACAGCAACTGTGAATTTTGCAGCGCCTCGTTCCCGCAATGCCGCAACAAATGACAGATCATAGCGCTCAGTCCTGCGGGCGTCATGATTGGGCACTGCGCGGTTCCGCCAACTATCTGTCATAGCACATTGCCTACCTTTAATCGCTTATCTTCTGGTGAAAGGTTACAGGTAAACGATTAACAAACTCTTGCACCACAAAGACCAGCAAAGGCCTAGAACAATTTTTTCATTTGCCGCGCTTCTTACGGTGCGACTCTAAATCAAGCACTTCATTTTCTGGCCCTTCAGGCAGCAGCCCCAACCGACGCGCGACTTCTTGATAAGCCTCCACTTCGCCGCCCAAATCCTGACGAAACCGGTCTTTGTCCAGCTTTTCATTGGTTGCGACATCCCACAAGCGGCAGCCATCCGGACTAATCTCATCGGCAAGGATCACGCGAGCATAGTCATTTTCCCAAACACGCCCAAATTCTAGTTTGAAATCAACCAGTTTGATCCCAATGGCAGCGAACAGGCCAGACATGAAATCATTCACACGGATCGCCATGTCCGAAATCTCGTGCATTTCCTCTTGGCTGGCCCAGCCGAAGCAGGCGATATGTTCTTCAGTAATCATTGGATCGCCCAGCGCGTCGTCCTTGTAATAAAATTCAAGGATCGTGCGGCCGAGCGGCGTTCCTTCTTCAATGCCCAATCGTTTAGCGAGCGAACCGGCCACGACGTTGCGCACGACGACTTCAATGGGAATAATCTCAACTTGGCGCACAAGTTGTTCGCGCATATTGAGCCGCTTTAAGAAATGTGTCGGTATTCCGATGCCGCCGAGCAATGTGAAGACATGTTCTGAGATGCGGTTATTGATCACGCCTTTTCCGTTGATCGTCCCCTTTTTTTGGGCATTGAAGGCTGTTGCATCATCCTTAAAATATTGGATGATGGTCCCCGGCTCAGGCCCTTCATAAAGAATTTTAGCTTTACCTTCGTAAATCTGGCGGCGACGAGTCATACGGCTATCCTGTTCATCAAGAAAGGCGAAGCCCCGGCGGACACAGTGACCTGTCACTATACCTGCCGGGGCGCATACCAATCGTATAGCCGATGAATATCAGCGGCGCAATTGAACCCGCCGCCTATTTGGTCAAGCCATCATCGAATTGAGCGTTATCCGGGGCGGCGAGGCCTGTCAGTGCCTCTGCGCGTATTCGTACATTGATCTTTTAGAGTGCGCGAACATGGCGGGTAAACGGCCTGCGCAGTGGGAGGCGGAGCCGCAACACTCGGCGCCATCTGAATCGTAGGTGCTGGAGATGCTGCAGGCGGCGCCATCTGATCCGGCATCTCTGGCGGTGTAGGAACAGGTGCCTCCGGAACGGTGGGTTCAGGGGACATTGACGCAGTTGGCGGCGCGATAACATCCGTCGGCGATACAGGCGGCGGCGGTTCAGCTGGCGTAGCCTGCGCCAAAACAAGCGCAGGCGTGAGCAGCAAGGCAGCACCAACCATCAGCCTAAGGGTTTTAAAATGGACCCTCATTTTTTACTCCATCAGGTTACGCAACACATGAACTGCTGCGGAGTGATCCCCCTGATGGTTGCATCCTAAAGCCACCAGCCCATTAAAATAGGCCAAAAGCACCTGCCGCAACTCAAGCAAGCCCAGTTTTCCCACGCACCGTCTGGCGGGCGGAGAATGACCATTTCATCAAACCGTCACCCTCTTGTCACGCCTTAGTCGCCAAAGCTTCACCCAAGAGTCTTGCGGCTCTCTTAGAGCGCGATCAGCGGCCCAAAATCATCAGAAGGACACCCCCAATGCGCGCTTTTGCAACTACCTTTTTTCTCTCGACCATATTGGCTTATTCGCCTGCCTTTGCACAAACTGCGCCAGCGGAAGCAGCCGAAACTGAAGCCGCTGAAATTGTCGTGTTCGGACGCGGCGAAACGCGACAAGTGCAGGAACTGGACTCTCAGGATCTGGCAATCCTTGCGCCGGGGACCAGCCCCTTGAAGGCCGTAGAAAAACTGCCGAGTGTCAATTTTCAGTCAGCCGATCCTTTTGGCACCTACGAATGGTCGCAGAGGATTTCGATTCGCGGTTTTAACCAGAACCAGCTGGGTTTCACGCTGGATGGCATTCCGCTGGGCGATGGCACTTATGGCAATAATAATGGCCTCCACATCAGCCGAGCGATCACGTCAGAAAATATCGGCGTGACGCGCGTGTCTCAGGGGTCTGGATCCATTGGAACTCAGGCGACCAATAATCTGGGCGGCACTCTGGAATTCCTCTCGCTTGATCCCAAAGGCGATGGCTTCGGCGTCGATGCCAATCTGACATACGGATCAGAAAACACCGTGCGCGGCTTCGCGCGGCTAAACTTTGGCACGGAGGACGGCGTGCGCGGGTTTGTTTCCGGCGTCTACCATAATGCGGAAAAGTGGAAAGGCGGCGGCGATCAGCGCGCCTGGATGGTGAATGCGAAGGCCGTCATCCCCGTCGGCGAAGCATTATTTGATGCCTATTTTAGCTATTCTGACCGGGCGGAGCAGGATTACCAAGACCTCAGCCTCGAAATGATCAACCGTCTGGGTTACGGCTGGGATAATTTCTTCCCGGACTATGCAACTGCCGTGGCCGTAGCATCAGGCGCGCGACCTGCGCCGATCACGTCGCTCGATGATGCCTATTATGACGCGTCGGGCCTGCGCAAAGACACGCTTGGCTCGTTCGGCCTCACAACCCCGCTGGGCGACGCGACAACGTTCAAGATCAAAGCCTATTATCATGACAACACAGGCCAAGGCACATGGGGCACTCCTTATGTGCCAAGCCCGAACGGTGTGCCGCTGTCCGTGCGCACGACGGAATATGATATTGGGCGCGGTGGCATATTCACGTCACTCAATACGGAAATGGGCGATCATGATCTAACCGTTGGCGTCTGGTATGAGAAAAATGATTTCCGTCAGGCGCGGCGATTTTACTCATATGAAAGCCGCACTGTTCCGGCCCGCGACCACCTGAAATTTCAGCGCAACCCCTTTTTCACCCAGTGGGATATGGATTTCAACACCAACACGCTGCAATATTATGTGCAAGATAAGATCACACTGGGCGATGCGACGTTGAGCCTTGGTTGGAAAGGCTTCAAAGTTGACAACGAAGCCATTCCCATTGTGCAGGGCGGGCGCGCTACGGGAAAAATCCAGTCTAAGGATTGGTTCCAACCCCATGTTGGTGCAGCGTATAGATTGAGCGACAAGGCCGAAATCTTCGGCGGCTTCACTCAGGTGACGCGCGCTTTTGTCTCGTCCACAACGTCCGGGCCATTTTCAACGACTCAAGCCGGGTTTGACGCCATCCGTGCGCGTGGACTGAAGCCTGAAGAATCAGACACTTATGAACTGGGCGCGCGCTATAATGACAGTCGCTTTAACGGCGTTGTGGCGGTCTATTATGTCAATTTCCGTAACCGCTTGCTTGGCATCACGACCGGGCCGGGGATTGTGGGCAATCCGGCGATCCTGCAAAATGTTGGCGGGGTCCGCTCCATCGGGTTTGAAGCAGCGGGCGATTTGAAAATTGGCAATGGGTTTAGCCTGTTCGCGTCCTACAGCTATACCGAAGCCAATTACCGCGACAACGTGGTCATTCCGGCTGCGGTAGCAGGCGGGCTTCCCACCATCATCGCGACCAAAGGCAAAACCGTTGTCGACACGCCCACGCATTTGCTGCGCGGGGAAATCGCCTATGACAGCGACACTCTCTTTGGCAAAATCAGCGCTAATTACATGTCAAAGCGATTCTTCAATTACTTGAATGACCGCTCCGTCCCCGCCCGCGTGCTGATGGACGCCACGCTTGGCTATCGCTTTGATGCTGGCCTGCGCACACCGATTGAAATTCAACTAAATGCGGTGAACTTGCTCGATAAGAAATACGTCGCCACAATTGGCTCCAATGGCTTTGGCAACAGCGGCGATAATCAGACCTTGCTGGCAGGCAGCCCGCGTCAGATTTTTGCAACAGTGAAGGTTGGGTTTTAATGGTGCGGATGGCAATGATGATCGGGGCGGCTCTGCTAGCCGCCCTTCCGGTCAAGGCTTCGGCTGAACCGGTGCTGCTGATTTCAATCGACGGACTGCAACCCGCCGACGTGATTGACGCGGACAAACGCGGCATTGCCATCCCCAACCTCAAACGCTTTTTGACAGAGGGGACCACTGCAAGCGGCGTTGTTGGCGTATTGCCAACAGTGACTTACCCCAGCCATGCGACGCTGCTGACAGGCGTGAGTCCTGCCAAGCACGGGATCGTCAGCAATACGGGCTTTGATCCCTTACAAATCAATCAAGCCGGCTGGTATTGGTATGCCAGTGACATGAAAGTGCCCACGCTGTGGGACGCAGCGGCGAAGGCAGGGCTGAGCACAGCCAATGTTCACTGGCCCGTCAGCGTCGCCGCGCATTCGGTGCGGTGGAACATCCCGCAAATCTGGCGAACGGGCCACGCCGACGATATCAAGCTGATGAAGGCCCTTGCCACCCCGGGCCTGATCGACAGTTTGGAAGCCAAGCTGGGAGAGGTATACGCGCAGGGCATCGACGAAACCATCACTGGCGACGAAAACCGCGGGCGTTTCGTGGTGGAGCTGATCAGTCGCGAAAAGCCTCAATTCATGACGGCCTATTTCACTGCGCTTGATCACGAGCAGCACAGCGAAGGGCCGAACACAGCCAAGGCCCATGCGATCCTCGAACTTATTGACGCCATCATCGGCCGTGTGGTTGCGGCCCAGCGCGCGGTTCATCCAGACAGCGTGATTGCCGTCGTTTCCGATCACGGCTTTGCGGCGACAGCCACTGAAGTGAACTTATTTCGCGCCTTCATCGATGCGGGGCTGATCACGCTTGGGCCAGACGGCAAGATTAAGGAGTGGCGCGCTTCGCCTTGGAATGCAGGTGGATCAACGGCTGTGATGCTGGCGCAGCCGGATGATGCGGCTCTCGTTGCGCAAGTAGGCGCGCTGCTGGACAAGATGAAAGCCGATCCGAAAAACCGGATTGCTGCTGTTGTCAAAACCAACGCGGTTAAGGCCATGGGCGGTAATCCGCAGGCCAGTTTCTACCTCAATTTCCAACTCGGCGCTTACGGCGGCGGCTTCAAGGGAAAGGACGCAGCCTTGATTGGCCCTTCAGGCAGCAAAGGCACGCACGGCTATTTCGCGGCAGACCCCGTCATGCGATCGGCCTTCATGATGATGGGCAAAGGCATTGCGCGTGGTCGCAACCTAGGAGAAATTGACATGCGCGCCATTGCCCCAACAATGGCCGCGATATTGGGCGTTCAATTGCCTGATGCAGAAGTGGCAGCGATCAAGCCCTAAGCGGCGCTTCTGAGCATCTTAAGCAATCCGAACAAGGCAATGCCTGCCCAAGCC
Organism: Sphingomonadales bacterium; assembly: GCA_031376385.1. Classification (GTDB taxonomy): domain Bacteria; phylum Pseudomonadota; class Alphaproteobacteria; order Sphingomonadales; family Sphingomonadaceae; genus Aquisediminimonas. The sequence continues at coordinate 24,117 of JANMDQ010000025.1, read as the reverse complement.
ACTTCCAGACAGAGTGAAGGCAAATTGAAATTGATCGAAAGTGATACAGCGAGGAGCGACGCGCCGATCAAATTGCAGAGGTGATAAGCCAGATCAGGTGCGGCATTCCTCACTGTGCCCCATGCGAATCCGCTGAGGATGACCAAGGCACCGACAAAGCCCAAGACATCCGCAAGCGCCACTATCGCGTTCCTTGCAAACTGGCGAGGAGTTCAAAAAATGTTGGAAAACTGGTCGCAATCGGTGCTGCATCGTCAATCGTCACCGGTGCGCTAGACACCATCCCAGCCACAACGAAGCTCATGGCAATCCGGTGGTCAAAATGGGTGGCTATGGTCGCACCGCCTTTGAATGGTTCTCCGCCACTGCCGTCGATAATCAGGCCGTCTTCCAACTCCTCCACTCGTGCCCCAATCGCGCGCAAGCCTTCTGCCATCACAGTGATCCGGTCGGATTCCTTCACACGCAATTCTTCCAGACCCCGAAAAACGCTGCGACCCTGGGCCATCGCCGCAGCAATGAACAGAACGGGGAATTCATCGACCATGCTCGGCACAATCGACGGGTCAGGCTCTATGCCAGTGAGTGCGGAAGCTGTGACGATTAGATCTGCGACTGGCTCCCCGCCCACGATGCGCTGTTGACCAAACTCTATACTGGCCCCCATCGCACGCAGCACGGTAAACAGCCCCGCGCGTGTTTCGTTTAAGCCAACATTGGCAATGACTGTGCGTGACCCTGGCACCAGAAGGCTCGCGACCACAGGAAAGGCCGCTGACGAAGGGTCGCCGGGCACAATGATAGATTGCGGCTGTAATTCGGCTTCACCGCGAATCGAGATTGTACGTATGCCATCAGCGTCAGTCTCAACGGTCAACTCCGCACCGAAACCAGTGAGCATCCGTTCACTATGATCGCGCGTGCGGATGGGCTCAATCACGCGCGTGACGCCCGGTGTGTTGAGCCCAGCAAGCAATATCGCACTTTTCACCTGCGCCGAAGCGACAGGAAGGCGGTAAGTGATCGGAACAGCTGGGCACGCGCCGCGCACCATAAGGGGCAATCTGTCGCCGGGGCTAGCCGTGAAACTTGCGCCCATCAGGCCGAGCGGGTCGGTAACCCGCGCCATCGGGCGTTTGGTCAGCGAAGCATCCCCGATGAAGGTCGCAGTGATCGCGTGGCTCGCCACCAATCCCATCAAAAGCCGCGTGGAAGTCCCGCTATTGCCCATATCGAGCGCAATCTCTGGCTGAAGAAGCCCCCCGACGCCAACGCCGTAAACATGCCAGATGCTTGCATCGTCGCGAGTGATGTCTGCCCCCATCGCGCGCATGGCAGCAGCCGTAGCAAGTACATCTTCGCCCTCAAGCAACCCCTCAATCCGGCTTTCGCCGACTGCCAAGGCAGACAGCATGAGTGACCGGTGAGAGATAGATTTGTCGCCGGGAACAGTCGCGGTGCCAGTCAAAGGCCCGCTGCGGGAGATAGAAAGGGGAGACGCCATGATGAGCGTCTTTGACAGCGGCGTTTCCCTATGGCAAGGCGCGCTCAACTCGCCGGGGCTTCCCCCGGCGTTCGCGATTCTATTTGACTGTTTGAAAGGCCTATAACCCATGGCGAAGCCTGAATGGGGCACAAAGCGCACTTGTGTTAAGTGCGGCACCCGCTTTTTCGATTTGACCAAAGAAGACCCTGTCACCTGCATTTCGTGCGGCCATGCGTGGCTGCCTGAGCCAGTGCTGAAATCAAAACAGCCTATGCCATTTGAGGAAGCCAAGGCCGAAGGCGTGATTGTGGCCGACGCTGATAGCGATCTGAGCGAAGAGTTGATTGGCGTCGATGAAGACGGAGAAGTTTCCCCCGATGATGAAGTCGATCTGGGCGGAGATGATGACCTTGGCGTCGATACTGGCGAATCAACACCAGACGTCTAATGACTTGATTTAGGAGGGTCGCGGGGTTATCGCGACTTTCATTGGGGCCTTAGCTCAGTTGGTAGAGCGCTTCGCTGGCAGTGAAGAGGTCAGCGGTTCGAACCCGCTAGGCTCCACCATATATTTCCGTCACTCTCCCTTCCGTCGCGGCTCTTTGTCTGTCAGAGTCGCACAAACGCCTCAAGGCATGAAGCCAAAAGGCGCACGGGAGGACTGATGGGCAGCACTGCATATCGTTATTATGTCTTGGGACTGTTGATGGTGATTTACGCCTTCAACTTCCTTGACCGGCAGGTCGTAACGATCATCGCGCCTGCGCTGAAGGCTGACATGGGCGTGTCTGATGCGCAGATCGGGTTGCTATTTGGCACTGCCTTTGCGCTTTTTTATGCAGTATTTGGCCTTCCCCTTGCCAAGTTGGCTGATGGCTGGAGCCGCGTGAAGACAATCTCACTCGGCTTAAGCTTCTGGTCGGCGATGACAGCTGTGTCGGGCTTTGCCGGGAATTTTGCACAGCTTGGTCTCGCCCGGATAGGCGTTGGCATTGGCGAGGCGAGCGCTTCGCCGGCGTCCTATTCGCTCCTCCAAGATTATTTTCCCAAAAAGATGCGCGCCACAGTGCTCGCGCTTTACGCGAGCGGGATTTACATCGGTGCTGGTGCCGCGCTGTTTTTTGGCGGCAAGGTTATGCAATATTGGGATGCAACTTACACGGCCGGCACCGCTCCGCTAGGCCTGAAAGGCTGGCAAGCCACGTATCTGGCTTTTGGTATTCCCGGCATCCTACTTGCAATTCTGATGATCCTGACAGTGAAGGAGCCTGTGCGCGGCGAAATTGACGGCCTGCCGACGCCGGGCGATCCGCATCCCGTCCGCTCTGTCATGCGCGAATTCGGCGCAATGCTGCCGCCATGGAATTGGCGTGGGTTACAGTTGATGTCCGGCACCAGCCGCACAACGACGGTGAATGTAGCGATGCTGTTGGGGCTAGTGCTATTAGCAGCAGCGACTGTCGCGTTTACTGATGGCCTGTTAAAACCTGAAAAACGCGCGGTTGTAGGGTCCGCATTTGGCTTCGGCATCACCACCAACATGGTCCAGTGGGTTGCCATTGCCGTTGGCGTCTATTGCTCCGCCAGCTGGGTGCAAACCATCCAGTTGCGAGACAGGCCCAGCTTCGCGCTGATTGCCAACCGCGGTTTCATTGCTCTCACGCTAGTCGGTGCCTTCATGTCTTACATCAGCTACGGCCTTTCCCCGTTCATCTTTCTTTATGCCAAACTCCAGTTCGGACTTGGGCCGGAGGCTGGCCTGAAACTGGGCGTCATCACTGCTTTGTGTGGCGGGCTGGGGGCAACAGCGGGCGGAATTCTGGGGGATTGGTGGCGCAGGCGTCACCCGGCTGGGCGAATGTATGTGATGTTGCTCGCGGCGGTGGGTTCCACCATCACCATCATAGGAAGCTATAGCGTCACTGATCCAGACCTGTTCTTTGTCTTCGCTGGAGCAAATCTGTTCATTCACATCATGTGGCTTGGGCCGTGTGCGGCGACGATCCAAGATTTGGTCCTGCCCCGGATGCGGGGAACGGCGACGGCGGTGTTTTTCCTTGGCACGACCATCATTGGCCTCGGCTTAGGCCCCTATATTGTCGGCTTGGTCAGTGATGTAACTGGTGATTTGCGCCTGTCGCTGATGGGAACGCTGGTTGTCCTGCCGCTCATCCTAGGCGCGATTTGGGTAGCAATCCGGTCTGTGCCCGCTTTGGAGGCGAGCTTGCTGGAAAGGGCCAGGGCAGCGGGGGAAGCGGTTTAGGGTCAATCCCGGAGCACTGTGGAACTCAACCACCAGCTTTGATGTGCGCCGCCAATTGAAATTGCTGCTTCATCGCGGGTATCTTCATCCTCAAACAGCGCAAAACAAGTCGCGCCAGAGCCGGACATCCGCGTCATAATTGCGCGAGTATCGGCCAAAGCCGTCAGCACATCTGCAATAATGGGAACCAATAGCACCGCAGGTTTCTGCAAATCGTTACGTCCAGTCATCCAGTCCCGCGCATTCAAAGCGCCGCGATCGACACCGTCCCAGGCCGAAAAAACGGGGCCGGTGGGGCAAGGCACCAGAGGATTGACCATAAGGATCGGACGCCCGGCCAGTCCAGCATTTGCCACCACTGCTAACTCGTCCCCTACGCCTGAACCAAAACAGGTTTGGGAGAAAAGGCACGCAGGAACATCTGCGCCAAGGGCTGCTGCGAGAACATGAAGCTGATCGGCCTCCGCCTCGATTCCCCAATGTCGGATGAGCAAGCGGATCGCCGCTGATGCATCAGCTGAACCGCCGCCAATTCCCGCAGCGATGGGCAAGCGCTTGTCGAGGTGGAGCGCGGCTCCTGCGTTGATCCCAAAGCTAGACTGCACCGCAGCCGCTGCGCGGAGAACCAGATTGTCAGGGCCACTGGTAAGGCCATTTGCAAAGCGGCCCGCTATCGTAAGGCTCAAAGTATCAGCAGCGGAGACCGTCAATTCGTCGCCATCTTCGGCAAATGCAAACACAGTTTCCAACGCATGATAGCCATCTGCGCGGCGGCGTCGAACGTGGAGAGCGAGGTTGATTTTGGCGTACGCCGTTTCAGCCAGTTTAGTCACGTCACTTGGGCCCAAGGTCTAACTTCCCGGCAATCCGCTTGGCATCATCGCCGTCGGACTGAATGAGCGCTGCGGACCATGCGTAGCGCGCATCAACGCGCCGACCTGCCGCCCAGTAGGCATCGCCCAGATGCTCACTGATTTCGGCAATGGCAGGCTCATTCTGTGCGGCGCGTTCTAGGATGAGAATGGCCTTGTCAACTTGCCCTGCCTTCAAAAGCGCAAGGCCAAGCGAATCAGCGATGGCAGCGTCACCGGGCCGCAAGCTGCTGGCCTTCTCAATCAGCCGGGTTGCTTCTGTCAGTGATTCGCCTTTCAGTAACATCGAATAGCCGAGATGATTGAGCGCGCTGGGTTCATCCGGGCCAAGCTCTACCGCGCGTTGCAGCGCGGGTTTTGCCTTGGCCCAATCCTTTGCCAAGTCATGTTCACGGCCAAGCAGCAGCCATAGGTTCCACGGCACGGGCTGATCCCGCTGTGGCCCTGCCATCAGGTCAATCGCCCGGGCATAGGCCGCCGCCGCCTCCGTAGGACGTTCCATCTTGGCAAGCACCTCGCCCAGACGCGCTGCGTCAAAGGCCGTTGCGCCGGGCGCTTCGGCCCGGGCCTTTGCCGCGTTCAACGCTGCGTCAAACCGCTCACCCAACAGCAAGAGGTCAAAGCGAAGTTCATCAGCAAGGGCCGCGCTGACCACATTAGGGCGCGACAGGTTCAGCGCGGCAAGGGCACCATCACTGTCGTTCACACCCCCCAGTGCACGCGCGAGCACAAGAGACGCGGGCACGAACGACGGATCAGCAAATGAGGCCAGCCGCGACAGCGTGACTGAAACTGGAGACGCATTGTCGCGAACCAAGTCATTGGCCACACGCGAAAGCAGCATCGCAAGACCCGTCACGGGCCGCGTCACGCTATTGGCAACTGGCTTGTTCGCCGCAATCTGGCCCCGCGCGAGGATCATGAGCTTATCTTCACCGCCGAGCATGTTAAGGGCAGCGGCCTGATCACCCAGATCCATGAGCCTTTGCGCTGCACTCAGCCTGAGTTGAAGCGTGCGATTATCACCAAGACCTGCCGCACGGACCGCCCCGATCGCGCTCACTCCGCCTGCAATGTCACGCTTGGCAAGAAGAAGGATACCCCGGTGTTCTTGGGCATAGGTGGCGGAAAGACCGTCCCCACTGCGCACGGAAAGCGGACCCAATGGATCGCCGCGTCCCGCGCCAAGCGTCAACCAAGCCCGCAGCACTGGGGTCAGAAACGCGAACGTCCCCGCCTCTTCCATACGGTCGATTTGTAATTCAGCTCCGGCCCAGTCTGCCTTGGCAAAGCTCTCACTGATCAGGAGCAACAGGCCGTCCGGCGGCAGCGCTTTTTGCGCATCAAGCGTTCGTGCCGCGCGCATAGCCAAGGCCTTGTTGCCGCCTTCGACGGCCTGACGGTAGGCACGAATGGCAACGGGCAGGCTGGCGGGATCGGCTGACAGCGCGACTTCATAGGCGAAGACCGCTTGAGCTTCCTGCCCAGAAGCATCAGCCATGCGCCCTTGCACATAGGCGCTGAGTGCCGACGGCGTGTCGCGCTTGGCCTGGGTAGCGGTCGGACTGAACGCGAGTGCAATCCCGATCGCGCTACATATTCGGATAATTGGGTCCACCGCCGCCCTCCGGAGTGACCCAGTTGATATTCTGGGTCGGGTCTTTGATATCGCAGGTTTTGCAATGGACGCAGTTCTGGGCGTTGATCTGCAATTTCGGGGTGCCCACATCCTGGCCAACAATCTCATAAACGCCCGCCGGACAATAGCGGGTTTCCGGCGAATTATACAGTTCCAGATTGACGGTAATCGGCACTGCTTCATCTTTCAGCTGCAAATGGCAGGGTTGATCCTCGGCGTGGTTGGTGTTGGACATGAACACAGATGACAGCCGGTCAAAACTGATCACACCGTCCGGCTTGGGATAGGCGATGGGCGGATACAGGTCTTTGCGCTGGATCATGCTGTGATCCGCGTGATGCTTCATCGTGATCGGCAGGCCGATTTTCAGCGTGCGCATCCACATATCAATACCGGCCAGGGCCGTCCCGAAATCGCCGCCATATTTGGCAATGGCTGGTTGTGCGTTCTGAACCTTTTTCAATTCGACGGCGATCCAGCTGTCATTAAGCGTTTCCTGATAGGCAGTAAGTTCATCATGTTCACGGCCAGCCGCAATTGCGGCGACAATCGTGTCCGCTGCAATCATGCCCGATTTCATCGCGTTGTGGCTGCCTTTGATGCGGGGCACATTCACAAAGCCTGCCGAACATCCGATCAGCGCGCCGCCGGGGAAGGCCAGCTTTGGCACTGATTGCCAGCCGCCTTCGTTGATCGCCCGCGCGCCGTAAGACACGCGTTTGCCGCCTTCCAATACGGCACGGATTTCAGGATGCTGTTTCCACCGCTGAAATTCCTCAAACGGGTAAAGATGCGGGTTGCGGTAATCGAGCGAGACCACAAAGCCCAGCGCAACCTGGTTATTGGCCTGATGATAGAGGAACCCGCCGCCCCATTCCTCAGTCTCGCTCATCGGCCAGCCCTGCGTATGAATCACGCGTCCGGGCACGTGATTTTCAGGCTTGATGTCCCACAATTCCTTCATGCCAAGGCCGTATACTTGGGGCTGGCAATCACGTTCCAGATCAAATTTGGCTTTGAGCTGCTTGGTCAAATGGCCGCGCGCGCCTTCGGCAAAGAGCGTATATTTGGCTTGGAGTTCGAGGCCGGGTTGGTAGTCGCCTTTGTGGCTGCCATCCTTCGCCACACCCATATCACCCGTAGCGACACCTTTGACGGAGCCGTCGTCATTGTAGAGGATTTCAGCAGCGGCAAACCCGGGGAAAATCTCCACGCCCAAATTCTCAGCCTGACCCGCCAGCCAGCGGCACATATTGCCAAGCGACCCGGTGTAGCATCCGTCATTGCTCATCAAAGGCGGCATGAAGATATGGGGCAGCGGGTATTTTTTGGCCGCAGAAAGCACCCAGTGCAAATTATCTGTTACTGGCGTTTCCGCCATCGGGCAGCCCTGATCACGCCAATCGGGGATCAGTTCGTCAAGCGCCTTGGGGTCAACGACCGCACCGGACAAGATATGCGCGCCGACCTCTGATCCCTTTTCAAGGATACAGACAGAAATTTCGGGATTGGCCTGTTTCAGCCGGATCGCACTGGCAAGGCCCGCTGGCCCGCCGCCGACGATCACAACGTCATATGGCATTGATTCCCGTTCACTCATCGTCAAACCCTTCTCTTCGACATAACTTAAGTAACTGGCTCCGCTGGTCCCACGTCAACCACTTCCCATCACATAGGGCAAATAAAGCGGTTGACCAACAAGCCTTTCGGATAGCCTAGCGATGCCCATGCTTGACCTCCATCATCCTGTCCAGAGTGATTTGATTGCCAGTGCGCTGGATTGGTGGGCTGACGCCGGTGTCGATACGCTGGTTGAGGAAGTGCCAAGAGAGTGGCTGGCCACGCCTGTCAAAGCGGCGTCTGCCACACATGCGGAGCGCGCAGCTCCACAAGCCGCATCGGAGCGCCCAGCCAAAAGTCCTCTACCAGAGACATTGCTCGCCTTCACTGATTGGCTGATGTCCAGCCCGGATGTGCCAGAGGCAGGGCCACCTGCCCAGCGCGTTCGCCCATCAGGGGATTTCAGCTCCGGGCTGATGATCCTTATCGATATGCCTGATCTGGGGGATCCAGCGGCGGGCCAGCTTCTGAGCGGAGAAGCAGGCGCGTTGTTTGACAAAATGCTGGGGGCAATTGGGAAAACGCGAGACACCGTTTATCTCGCTGCCCTTTCACCAGGCCGGACGCCGAGTGGCCAAATCGCCGCCGAAGCAACGGCGGACCTCACTAAAATTGCTCTTCATCACATCGCTTTGGTGAAACCGGATAAGCTCTGGTTGATAGGACAAGCGGTCAGCCGAGCCATCCTTGGGGCAGACGCCACGCCGGGGCATGGTCGTTTACGAATTTTTAACCATGAAGGCAGAACTATGGACGCCGTAGCAAGCTTTGCGCCCCGTTTCCTTTTGCAACAGCCAAAATGGAAAGCAGGGGCGTGGGCCGATATGCAAGCGCTCATCAAGGGGACCGACGCGTGACAGTGAAAATAGCGATGATGGCAGCACTTTTGATAGGCGCTGCAACCCCTGCCTTCGCCGCCTCTGACGATGACGCAGCTGGCGCCAAATGGTCATCGCAACTCGGCCCCAACGCCAAAGCACGCTACAGCGAAGTTTTCGCAGCGATTAAAGCCAGCAAATGGACCGAAGCACAGGCCAAATTGGTCGCCATGCCCGATGGGCCGCTGCATTCTGTGGCTTATGCTGAACTCTATCTGGCCAAGGGATCGCCTGTCGTTGACGGCGCGACGCTTGCTGCTTTGGCGCAAAAGGCCCCCGAACTTCCCCAGGCACGCAAGCTTGCGGCGCTGGCAACAGCGCGCGGCACGTCGGCTGCATTGTCATTACCGTTGCAACAAGAACTTTACTGGCTCGGCACTGCACCGCGCCGGGGCAAGGTTGCTGGTTCTGACGTGAAGGGCCTACCGCTTGCAGGCCGCATCGCCCCTCTCTTAAAAAATGACCAGCCCAATGAAGCTGAAGCCGTGCTGGACGCGCAAAGTTCTGGCCTGTCAACGGAGACTCTGACCGAGTGGCAACACCGGATTGCTTGGACCTATTATCTGACGGGTGATGACCCAGCCGCGCGCCGTCTGGCTGCAACAGCTGCCAAGGGCGCAGGCGACTTTGCCGCGCAGGCTGATTGGGTCGCGGGCCTCGCCGCGTGGCGTCAGCGCGATTACGCTGCGGCGTCCGTAAGCTTTGACACAGCTTCACGTCGCTTGGGTGACAGTGAAATGGTGGCGGCAGCCCAGTTCTGGAGCGCGCGCGCTGATATGGCCGCAGGCAAGCCCGAACGCGTCGACGCGAAACTCAAGGCCGCAGCGCGCAACCCTGAAACTTTTTACGGTCTGCTCTCGCTCAACCGTCTGGGCATGAAAGCCAAAGCGGCTGAATATCCCAATGTCGCCGCTGTCGAAAAATTGCCTAATGTGCGTGCTGCTTTGGCGCTGGCGGAAATTGGCGAAATTGATCTGGCAGACGATGTTATCCGCTATCAGGCCCGCATTGGCCGTGCGCAGGATCATGCCACGCTTGCCAATATCGCAGGGCGGATGGATTTACCAGGCACGCAGCTGTGGCTCTCACAAAACGGCCCGTCGGGTGCCCAAGCCTCTGTCAGTGCGCGTTATCCCGCGCCGCAAAACTGGAAACCAACCGGCGGCTGGCGCGTTGATCGTTCGCTTGTTTATGCCCATGCCCTCCAAGAATCGCGCTTCCGCGTGAATGCGACAAGCCCCGTTGGTGCGCGCGGGCTAATGCAGGTTCGCCCCGGCACAGCTAATGACATTGCCCGTGCGCGCGGTGAAGCAGGGGCTGGTCCGCTCGGTAATCCAACAGTTAATCTGGAATTTGGCCAAAGCTACATCGAATCGATCCGCGATCGCAGCGAAACGGCCGGAATGCTGCCCAAGGTCATCGCCGCCTACAACGCTGGCCCGCGTCCGGTGGGTGAATGGAATGCCCAGACCCGCGACTCAGGTGATCCGCTGCTCTACATCGAATCCATACCTTACTGGGAAACCCGCGCTTATGTCGCGACGGTGATGCGCAATTATTGGATGTATCAACTGCAAGCCGGGGAAAAAATGAACAGCCTCGCCGCACTCAGCCAAGGCATGTGGCCCCGTTTCCCCGGCCTTCCCGGCGCAACAGCAGTGCGGCTTGACCGGGTGAGCGGCGTGCAGAGCGCTGATTAGACTGTCACCGAATTGACTCGGTTTTGAAACTGATCTGACGCTATATCCGCCCAAAACCGTCACTTATCCCTGCCATAGTCTGGCTATCAGGCAAGGGGATGACACATGCGCAAATGGGCTTTGGCGGCGGTGGTTTTACCAGCGGTTTTGTTGGCCAATCGGTCAGGATCAACGGAATTGATCACGTCCCCTGTCCCCTCAATCGCACGGCATGGTGCAGGCGAATTAAGTATTCTGACATATAATGTTCAAGATTTGCCGTGGCCGCTGGCTGGCGACCGATCTACCTCTCTTACCGCCATTGGCGCACGACTGAAAACAATGCGCGCAACGGGATCGGCACCGCAGCTTGTCGTCCTTCAAGAGGGGTTTTCGGACAATAGCACTGCGATGCTTCGTGCTGCGGGCTATGCCTATATTTGGGTGGGTCCGTCATCATCGGTCTTGCGCGATCCCTCAGCAGAACCCCTTGACTCCTCTTTTCTGGCCAATCGTTCAACACTATTGGGTGAGGCTCAGGCTCCGTCCCTCTCCAGTGGCTTGGTCATTGCATCCGACTATCCGATTCGGAACGTGGTGGCCCAACCTTTCCCCGCTAACGTCTGTGCTGGATTTGATTGCTTGGCCAACAAGGGCATCATGCTGGCTCGGATTGACGTGCCCGGGTTGGCCAAACCGCTGGACCTTGTGACAACGCACCTCAACGCTGGCCGTAAGTCGCGCACGGCGGAGACACACAATCTCTACGCCTATCGCGAGCAATTGAAGGTTGTGAGCCGCTTCCTCGCCGCCCACCGAGACCCATCCTCCCCAGCCATTTTTGCCGGAGATTTTAACGTCAGTCATTCAAGAAAGAGGTTGGCAAGCCTGCAGGCGCATCAAGCGTCATGGGGCATGGCCGCTGTTACCGCCATGGGAAAACCCGAATATCAAGCAGACTGCGTCATTGCAAAAGCCCAATGCGCCGGCCCGCTGCCGATTGCGGCCAATGTGCCGCTGATCCATACGCTTGATTGGCAGTTTAGTTCAGGTGATCAGCTTCAACCGATCAACCGCACGATCTTATTTGGAAAGGAAGCCGACGGCGGCATGTTGTCTGATCATGTTGGCTTCGCTGTCCGGTATCGGATCGCACACAGACTCTAACCATCTGAAAACCCGAACGGCACCGACGTGCGGCGCAGATCGTCGGGCAAGACCGAGCGGCCAATCGGCGGAGCAGAGCGCGCTGCACACTGTGTGCGGTGGCAAAGTTCGCAACTGACACCAATTGGTGTCGCCACCTCCTCTGCCCCCGCGGCTTGGGTGTAGATCAGTCTACCGGCTTGGTCTGCCGCACAGCCAAGCGCTACTGCACGCTCGACACCCGGCGCGCCGTAAGAGCCTCCGCCTGCTGTCACTGTCCGCGCAATGGAGAAGAACCGCTCCCCACCCGGAAGTTCCAGCCATTGCGTCACAATCTTGCGCGGGGTTCGGAACACTTGATGCACGGACCAAAGCGGGCAGCCGCCGCCGTGCCGCGCAAAAGGGAAGCCCGCACCGTCGAGCCGCTTCGAGACATTGCCAGCCGGATCAACGCGAATGAAGAAAAACGGCACCCTCTCCTGCCCCGGCTTTTGCAACGTCGTCATCCGGTGCGTTGTCTGTTCAAAACTGGTGCCAAATTGCCGAGCGAGTGCTTCGACATCATAACGTCGCGCCTCCACCGCTTTGGCAAAGGCCGTGTAAGGCATCAGTATGGCGGCGGCGGCGTAACTGGCGAGCGCACGGCGGGTCAGGCGTTCACCATTTTCGCTCACGAAATGCCCATCGCGTAGCACATCATCTAGTGCGCGCTTCATTTCGAGATAGACGATTTGCAGGGCAAGTTGAAAATTCTGGCTCGCGGCATCAAGCGTTTCATCCAGCAACACTTCCTCCCGGTGCCGGTCCAGCCGCCGCACGGAATCGAAAAGCACATCAGTGGGCAGACGGCGAACGCGCAAATTATGGCGCGCCTTCAGGTAGGGGACCAAGCCGCTCCGTTCTGCCACAACGGCCGCGATCTGCTCTGCCGCATCGTCAAGCACCGGGAAACAGTTGCGACGCGACGCCAGAAAGCGGCGAGCCTCTGCCACTGGGTCAGGCGCGTCGTCAGCATCGCTGGTTGCACTCCTGTCAGCCAATGCCAATTGCTCTTCGCGGTAAGCCGTGTGCAGACGCAGAAATGCTTCGGCCATTGCGGGATAATTAGTCGCGACGTCGCCAGCCTCCATGGGCGGCAATTCAAGATCAGCAAACAGCGGATCCTTAAGCACGCCTTGCAATTTTGCGCTATAATCAGCGGCACTGTCCCCGGCAAAATCTGACAGGTTCATCCGGTATGTGCGCGCGAGCCGCAGCAGCATATCCGCCGTCAGCGGGCGTTGGTTGCGTTCTAGCAGCGCGACATAAGAGGGCGAAATATCAAGGTCCGTCGCCATATTGGCTTGGGTCAGCCCTAAGTCACGACGCAGACGGCGCAGGCGCGGGCCCATGTAGACGGGGCGTTCACTCGACACGGGTCTGCACTTTCACTTCAAACTCCAATCATTCCGTTTTCCCCAACCATTCACCCCGAGCTTGACGAAGGGTCGGTGCAGGATGGAATGTTGAGACATGGTCCCCATCAACCCTTCGTCAAGCTCAGGGTGAGCGGTGGCGAGACTGTTCTACCTTGTTTGTCAATTTATGACAATATGACACGAACATTGTGTAAAGCTTTGCAGTTGGACTCGACTCTAACTGGTTTAGGCAAGCGGAAGCGCCGATTAGCATTTGCAACTACACATCAAATTAGAAAGCCTCCCCATGACTTATCATGCCGACATCGACAGCACTCAGTCGCTCATCTCCGCCCAAGGCGGCACATGGGATGGCATCAATGCGGAATCAGTCGCGCGGATGCGGGCGCAAAACCGCTTCCAATCTGGTCTCGACATAGCCCGCTACACGGCCAAGATCATGCGCGACGATATGGCGGCCTATGACGCGGACCCCGCGAATTACACGCAGTCGCTCGGGTGCTGGCACGGGTTTATCGGTCAGCAAAAGCTGATTTCGATCAAGAAGCATTTTGGCACCACCAAGGGCAAATATCTTTATCTCTCTGGCTGGATGGTTGCGGCACTTCGTTCAGACTTTGGCCCCTTGCCCGATCAGTCCATGCATGAAAAGACTAGTGTTCCCGCCCTGATCGAGGAACTCTATACGTTTCTCCGCCAGGCTGACGCCCGCGAACTTAGCCTCATCTTCCGCGACATCGATGCGGCGCGCGAAGCTGGTGATCAAGTGAAGGAAAAGGCGCTTCTGGCCTCAGTGGATGCCTATCAAACCCATGTTGTGCCAATCATCGCCGACATTGACGCAGGCTTTGGCAATGCCGAAGCGACTTACCTGCTCGCTAAAAAGATGATCGAAGCAGGCGCCTGCGCGCTCCAGATCGAAAACCAAGTCAGCGACGAAAAACAGTGCGGCCATCAGGACGGCAAAGTCACGGTACCGCACGAAGATTTCCTCGCGAAGGTCCGCGCCTGCCGCTACGCTTTCCTTGAACTCGGCGTTGAAGATGGCATCATCGTCACCCGTACAGACTCGCTTGGCGCTGGTTTGACTAAGCAAATCGCTGTGTCCAAAAAGCCGGGCGATCTAGGCGACCAATATAACAGCTTCCTCGACTGCGAAGAAATTGACGCCAGCACTGCCCGCAATGGTGATGTGATTCTGAACCGCGATGGGAAATTGATGCGCCCGAAGCGTCTGCCATCCAACTTGTTCCAGTTCCGCGAAGGCACAGGCGAAGACCGCTGCGTTCTCGACAGTATCACATCACTGCAGCACGGCGCAGACTTGTTGTGGATCGAAACAGAAAAGCCGCACATTGAACAGATTGCCGGCATGGTTGACCGCATCCGCGAAGTCATTCCCAATGCGAAGCTGGTCTATAACAATTCGCCATCGTTCAACTGGACGCTGAATTTCCGTCAGCAAGTCTATGACGCTATGGCAGCGGCTGGCGAAAATGTGTCCGCCTATGACCGGGCGAAGTTGATGAGCGTGGATTATGACGCGACGCCACTGGCCGTTCAAGCCGATGAACAAATCCGCACATTCCAGTGCGATTCTGCCAAGCGCGCCGGCATTTTCCATCATCTGATAACCTTGCCCACCTATCACACAGCAGCGCTTTCCACCGATAACCTCGCCAAGGAATATTTCGGCGACGCAGGCATGCTCGGCTATGTGGCAGGTGTTCAGCGCAAGGAAATTCGTGAAGGCATTGCCTGCGTGAAGCATCAGAATATGTCCGGTTCTGACCTTGGCGATGATCATAAGGACTATTTTGCCGGTGAAGCTGCGCTGAAAGCCGGCGGCAAAGACAATACCATGAATCAGTTCAGCGAAGCCGCCTAAGCGAGTCCGCGAAACCCTTCCTGGGGAGGAACGAAAACATCCGTCGGGACGCAACCCGGCGGGTGTTTTTTGTTGAGGAGGTGGCGGGAAATAATAGGCATGCACGCTTCCCTGAGCTTGTCGAAGGGCCGCCCTTCTTATGGCTTGCCGTGAAGCGTTGGTAAGAACGGCCCTTCGACAAGCTCAGGGAAGCGGCGTTGACTGGCTGCGTCTGCATTTGATTCAATTGCCCTAAATGCCCCCCTCCCCATAGCATTCAATCCGACCTAGTAGCAGAAAATGAGCATCGCCATCATCGGAGCCGGAATGGCTGGCCTCGCCTGCGCAGAGGCGCTTACCGCACGCGGCCACACCGTTACCGCACGCGGCCACACCGTCCGCTTGTTCGACAAGGGGCGCGGACCCGGCGGGCGCATGTCCACGCGGCGCGTGAACACGCCACATGGCGACGCGAGCTTTGATCACGGAGCGCAATATTTCACGGCGCGCGATGCGGCGTTCGCAAAAATTGTCGCTGGCTGGGAAGCAGAACGCGTGGCAGCGAGATGGCCACAAGTCAGCCCTGATGCGTGGGTCGGCACGCCGGGAATGAATGCGCCGGTCAAGCATATGGCCGCTCTGCATGATGTTACTTGGGGATGCCGAGTGGAGACTTTAACACGAACGGAAATTGGGTGGACGCTCTGTGCTGACGGACCCTCTTTGGGAGACTATGAGGCTGTAATCCTTGCCATTCCGGCAGAGCAAGTCGGCGCGATCATCCGTTCCCACGCGCCAGAAATGGCTGCAGTTGCCGATGCAACCATCGCCCTGCCCTGCTGGACAGTCATGCTCGCCTTCGAAAACGCTATCGACACGTCAACCGAAACGATCCGCGATGCAGGCCCCGTCGGTTGGGCCGCGCGCAATAGTGCGAAGCCAGGGCGCACTGGGCGAGAAGCATGGGTCATCCAAGCATCGCCTGAGTGGTCCTCTGCGCATCTTGAGGAGGATGCAGACAGTGTCACTATGGCCCTGACACAGCATTGGGCCGAAACCCTAGGCATTGCCGCACCTACACCGGTGTCTGCGACCGCCCACCGCTGGCGCTATGCCCGGTCTGGCAAGGCAGGCACTGACGCGCTTTGGGATGCGGGCCTGAAACTCGGCGTCTGCGGAGATTGGTTGCTTGGACCCCGCGTCGAATGCGCCTGGTTGTCGGGAACGGCACTGGGGAACCGGGTATGAGTACCCTTATTCTGATCCTGGGCGATCAATTGTCACCGCATATATCGTCACTCGAAGGTGCTGACCCAGCGACTTCAACTGTCCTGATGTGCGAGGTCGCGGCCGAGGCGAGTTATGTGAAGCACCACAAGCGCAAAATAGCGTTTCTCTTCTCCGCGATGCGCCATTTTGCGGATGAACTTCGCAGTGCGGGCTGGACCGTTGATTATGTAAAGCTGGATGACCCCGACAATGGCGGCAGCTTCACAGCTGAAGTGGCGCGGGCGATTGCGCGGCACAGTGCCGCTTCCATCACTTTAACTGAGCCCGGCGAATGGCGCGTGCTTGGCGAGATGCAAGCGTGGCAGGATCTGTTTGGCGTACCCGTATCTATCCGCCCCGACACGCGCTTCATCGCCAGCCTCGGCGAATTTGAGGCTTGGGCGGAAGGCCGCAAGTCGCTCCGCATGGAATATTTCTACCGCGATATGCGCCGGAAAACCCGGCTGTTGATGGACGGCGATGATCCTGAAGGCGGGAAATGGAATTTTGACCATGACAACCGTAAACCCGCCAGTGGTGCGCTGCTCATCCGCCGCCCGCTCCGCCATGCGCCTGATGCCGTCACAGCGGAGGTTCTGGAATTGGTCGCCAACCGGTTCGCTGACCATTTCGGGTCGCTCGACGATTATTGGTTCGGTGCGACGCGCGACCAAGCCGAAGCTGCGTTCGCCCATTTCCTCAAAATCGCATTGCCGCAGTTCGGGGATTATCAGGATGCGATGCTGGTTGGGGAAAGCTTCCTGTATCACGCCGTTGTGTCGGTCTATTTGAACTGCGGCTTGCTCGATCCGCTGGCTATGTGCCGCGCCGTTGAGGCGGAATATGTGGCTGGACGCGCGCCGCTCAACGCTGCGGAGGGCTTCATTCGCCAGATCATTGGCTGGCGCGAATATGTACGCGGGATTTATTGGCGGGAGGGGCCAGACTATGCCCGCCGCAATGCCTTGGGCGCGACGCGGCCACTGCCCAGTTTCTATTGGACGGCAAAGACTGACATGACCTGCATCCGTGCTGCTGTCGAACAAACCCGCGATGAGGCCTATGCCCACCACATCCAGCGCCTGATGGTTACAGGCACTTTCGCGCTGATTGCTGGCATTGACCCACACGAACTGCACGAATGGTATCTGGCGGTCTACGCCGACGCTTACGAATGGGTGGAAGTGCCCAATACTGTTGGCATGAGCCAATTTGCGGATGGCGGCTTGCTCGCGTCAAAACCCTATGTGGCGAGCGGCGCTTATATTGACCGCATGTCCGATTATTGTGGCAGCTGCCGGTATAAAGTGAAGCTGAAAGCGGGGCCAGACGCCTGCCCGTTTAACTATCTCTATTGGGATTTCATGAGCCGCCACGAAGACCGTTTCGCCAAAAACCCCCGCATGGCGCAAATGGTGAGCACTTACCGGCGCATGACGGACGCGCGAAAGGCGGAAATTGCCGATGACAGCGCGCGATTTTTACGGAGCCTTTCCAGCCCGACAGCGATCTGAACAATAGCGCACATTCTCCCAGTCCCGCTCCCACTTTTTGCGCCAGGTGAACGGCAGGCCGCAGGTGGCGCAGTCTTTGGTGGGCAGGTTCGATTTCTTGACCATTTTTGGCATAGTTCAAAATCCCAGATCAAGTTGTCGAACGGCAGCGGATTTGCCTGCCGCAATGCGATCGCGGTTCCGTTTTCGGCTGCCATGTTTGGTAACAACGGCGCGTGCCTCCGCCCGCGCTTCTGGTTTGCGGCGAAGGGCGAAAATGGCGTCCTTGGCGTGCTTGGCCGCAACGCTATGATCCACCAGCCTGTCCGGATAATCAGGACAAAGCGCCGTACGGTCGCCCCCCGCCAATCGCCACGGTTCATGCACATAGGAATCTGGCACATCCGCCAGCTCAGGCACCCAGCGGCGGATGAAGCGCCCATCGGGGTCTTGATCATGGCCTTGTTTGACGGGCGAATAGATGCGGACAGTGTTGATGCCCGTTTCCCCAGATTGCATCTGGCACTGCGGCCAGTGGATGCCCGGTTCATAATCCACAAATTTGCGCGCGAGGGAAAGGCCGCTTTCCTGCCACGGCAACCAGAGGTCATAACTGGCGAAAGACATCAGCATCGCCCGCATCCGAAAATTGATCCAGCCAGTCGCGTTCAAATAGCGCATGGCTGCGTCGACGAAGGGATAGCCAGTGCGCCCTTCCTCCCACGCGGCCATCCGCTCCGCATCGGCGGGGCGCGGGCGCAAGCCATCATAAACGCGGGCAAAGGCACGATATTCCGCCGATGGCTCACTTTCCAGCTTCTGGATGAAATGGCAATGCCAGTGCAACCGGGCAATGAAGGACCGGATCGACTGCCGCCACGCCTTCTCGCTCGCCGGAATTTGCGGATAACGCGCCCATGCCGCTTGAGTGACTTCACGCATTGATAGCGTGCCGTAAGCCAGATGCGCCGAAAGCCGCGAACAGGCTGTCTCAGCAGTCACTGGTGAAGACATCTCACGTGTATAATGTTCTCCGCGTTCGTGAAGAAAGCTCCACAGATCAGCTTCAGCAGCATCGCGACCCCGCGGCGGCGGGCTTTTCAGAGGATCGTCATCAAGGCCCAATTCCGCACTCGTCGGAAGACCATCACTTTTGGCTTCGAGCCATTTGATCGATGACGGTTCAGCGATGCAGTCTTGCTCCATCATATTATCCCACTGGCTGGCCCAGCGGTTGCGGTTAACCTTCGGCCCGCGAACGACGCCAAACTGTCGGTATTCGTGCCACGCCATGCCGTGGACTGTGCACCAGGATTTGACGGCACGGTCCCGGTCATAGGTCCAGGCGTTGCCCGTCTCCTCGTGCGAATGAAGCGTGAAATGCCCGATTTGATCGCGCAGTGCGCGCAACACTGACACAGCCTCGCCTTGTCTGACGATCAGTGCCCCTCCCCTGAGGACTACGGCATCACCCAAATCGCCGGCGCAGCCACGCCAGAATTCCCATTGCCGCGCGGAGACATCTGGCTGGGTCCAGTAATCAGGCTCAACAATGAACAGCGGCAGCACTGGCCCAGCAGCAGCGGCGGCGGCCAGAGCCGCATTGTCACTCAACCGAAGATCGCGTTTGAACCAGACTATCTGTATCATCATGTCTGACTGATATCAGGGTGCTGTCAGCACGTCTTCCTGCCCCTCTGCCGGTATCGGAGCAGGACGGGGACGAAAGGTGAGCGCTACTGGCCGGGTGATGCCGTCATCACGAATGCGCAGTCGGATGAGACCCTGAAGATCGGGATCGCGCAGCTTTTTCTCATAGGCCGCCGCCTGCGACTGGGGCACGTAAAAGAGCCCACCTTCCAAGCCATTTCGCTGATCATCGCCGCCCGTTGGCGCACGAGCAGTGATGGCGCATTTCGGCTGCGACAGGGATGGGTCACTTGCCTGCGCAACGGCCATGTTGGGGATCGTCACGCGCTGGATAACAGGAGCTGTGCCTTCGATGCAAAGCTCCGTAATGAAGCCCATGTCATCCCGTTTCAGGCGCGGCCAATCATATTGATAGGTGACATAATGGCCGCGCAGCAGATCACGTGGGTCATATCCTCTGATCGGAACTGTCCAGTCAGTGCCCATCTGCGCTTTGCGGTGAGTGTCTGCCCAGGCCAGCCCTAGGCCCATCAGCGGAAGCGCCAGTGCGGCAGAAAGGATGATGCCCTTGCGCTCCATCATATGGCCTCCTGTTGCGGCGCATAACGCTTTGACACGCGTACCGCGATCCATGCAATACCCAGCGTCGCCACGCCCGCTAGGATAAGGCCAAGGCCGCTGCCCAGCAAATCACTGGCCAGCTCAAAGCTCAGGATGATGAGCCGAATGGCCAAAACGGCAATGGAAACCTGAAAAACAATCCGCCAGCTTGCGTAAAGTGCCGCCGCTGCGATAATCGCCCAGAAAGCCATGAATAGCAGGCCAACGGCCAAGTCCCGGCTGCCAAGGACAGCCCCGCTGACTGTTATCAACGCAGCACCCACTATGATGCCAGCCGTCGCTTTGCCGGACCGGGTCTGGCGGGAAATGAGCACTGCGACAGCAACTGCAGCCAGACACAGCGCCTGAACTGCCGCTGCCTTGATCCGTTCTTTCGAATAGTCCTGGCCAAACACAAATGCGATCTGAACACTGCTGGCGCTGATCACGGTAATCGTCAGCCCAAGCTGTTCCAGCTTACGCCAGAAATCGGGCCGCGCACTGCGCGTACGCATTACCGTGCCTATCAGAAGAGCAAAAGCAGGCACGCTGCTGATGATTCCCATGTAGATATAGGGCCACTCCACAACCGGTGCAGGTCGGTTAGCCCCCGTCACCTCAACAACGGGGAAGCTACGAATGTTGGGATAGTAGGTGTTCTGATACCAGTCCCAATGCAGTGAGGCCGTATAGCATAGCCCGGCAATCCACATTGCCGCGACAATCCAGCCGCGCCCATAACCAAGCAGCAGCGGGCTAAACAGCAGCATCCAGGCCAGAAATGGCTGCCAAAGCGGCGAACTCGTCTGGTAGACTTGGCCGATATGCCCAAAAAAAGTGAGGCCAAGTGCAGCCAACACAAAAATTGCGGCATCATCAAAATAGGAATTGCGCGCGCTCGATTGCGTTCGCTGCCAGCATATAAAACCGCCAAGCCCTGCCATTAACGCGGCATGAATTCCTAGGCGGACGGTGCCCCGTATCTCTTCCCAATTCGCCGCCACAACGGAAACCAGACCAAGCCCAATCGCCAGAGCCCCCAGCCCAATCAGCGCCCAAAGGCCCAGCGGCTTGGCATTCTTGGCTTCCCAGATGCGGATACGCTCGGCGGTTTCGGCATCGATAAGTCCGGCTTGAGACCAAGCCTTTAATTGGCGTTCTGACATGTAGCTAGGCTAGCGGGTCGCGCCGGAAATGCAAATTTCTACTGCTATGAATATCAGGCGCTGAACTTCTTGACGTCCTGGGATTGCCCTCGCCTCAGGATCATCACTTCGTTGCCGGTTGCGACAATGATCAGGTCATCAATGCCTGTGGCCGAAATACGAATGCCATCCGTCTTAATCAGGTTGCCCTGCCCTTCGCCCAGTCGCACATCGCCACTGATCACATTGCCCGAAGCATCCTTTGCAGCAATTTCGTGCAGCGCATCCCAACTGCCCAGATCAGACCAGCCCATCGCCACAGGCACCACCGCAACTTGCTCTGCCTTTTCCATCACCGCATAGTCGATTGAATCGGACGGGCTGGCGGCAAAGGCTGATTCATTTGGCAATATTCGCGCGCCGACCCGCACCGCCTGATCTAAAGACGCTTGCGCACAAGCCAGCATATCCGGCGCATGAACGGAAAGCGCGCCCAAGAACATATCAGCGCGGAACAGGAATATGCCGCCGTTCCACACATGGCCCCCCTGCTCCAATAAGGCCTCCGCCTTGACGCGGTCTGGCTTTTCGATGAAGCGATCAACGCGGTGGACGCCTTCACCCACGCCGTCCCCAATGCGGATATAGCCATAGCCCGTTTCTGGCCCATCCGGCGTGATCCCAAATGTCACGAGCCACCCAGCATCGACCAGCGGTAAAGCCCGGGCAATTGCCGCGTGGAAGCCACCCACATCAGCAATGACATGGTCACTCGGCATGACAAGAATCGGTGCACTGCCTGCCTCTATCGCAGCAAGCGCAATGGCCGGGGCGGTGTTACGCGCGCAAGGTTCAAGCATCAAAGTCGCCGCTCTGCCCTCCAGCTGCTCCTCAATCAAATCAGCGTGGCGGGCATTGGCGACGATCATCGGCGGAGCGAATAAAGCCTCATCCCTCACCCGGTCCAGCGTGAGTTGAAACATGGTCCGATCCCCCGTCAGCGCCAGAAACTGTTTGGGGGTTTCCGGCGTCGACATCGGCCAGAGCCGCGTGCCTGACCCGCCGGAAAGGATGACAGGGATGATGCGTTGCGGTGAGTCAGTCATAATGGTCCTTTCGCGCCTCGTCCGGATCATGGCAAGGACCATCGCAGCTAATCAATTCGGCTTATTGCCAGCACAGACTTCGCCTCCTAGTCTCAACATCCAACAGGGGATGGCGACGATGCGCCTGACGATATTTTCCGCAGCGGCGCTGACCGCTTTGCTGCCTCTGCCTGCGCATGGTGCTGGCATCGGCCGGGTTAAATCGGTTGTCGGCACAGCAACCGTTGAACGATCTGGACAAAAACTACCCGTAAAGCCGGGATTTGTGCTGGAACAGGGGGATCGGATCGTCACGGCAAAGGGAGGCCGCGTTGGCATTACCTTCAACGATAATAGCCGCTTTGCCACTGGCCCCAACAGCCGCATGAGCATTCCCGATTTCAGTTTTGATGATACGACTCATGTCGGCACCTTCACCACGCAAATTGATAAAGGGGCCATTGCGATCATATCTGGCCAAATCGCCACATCAGGAAATGATGCGATGAAGGTGCGCACGCCTTCTGCCTTGCTTGGAGTGCGCGGCACGCGTTTCGTCGTGGAGGTGAAATAGGCCCTATGATGCGCGCGCTCCTGACGTCCCTCGCCCTCTTCACCTTCACCAGTGGCTGTTCTGGCACAGGGGTTACCCTGTTTGACAATGAAACAGCCTCAGTTGGGTCTGTCGCGGTGCTTGATCCAAAATCTGGCCGCGATATCGCTGTGCTGGATAAGGCCAATGTGCAGGCAGGCCTCAATCAGGGACGGCCTGTTTCCACCAAAATAATGTCCAAAGATGCGCTTGAACAGCGCTACGGCGCTTTGCTCGCTGGCCTGCCCGAACAGCCCCGACTGTTTGTGCTTTACTTCCGCGAAGGATCAACAGGCCTTGTCGACCAATCGAGCGCACTTGTGCCAGAAGTGTTTGCCGAAGTGCAGCGCAGGCCGGGGGCTGATGTGCAGATTGTCGGCCATACTGACACGGTGGGTGACGGCATTGCCAATGATGATTTATCAAAGCAGCGCGCAGCCATCGTTCAAACTCTGCTCGTATCGATGGGCCTTGAACCCAGTATCGTGCGGGCGACAGGCAAAGGCGAGCGTGAGCCCCTGGAACCGACCGGCAATGATGTGGCTTCCGTGTTCAACCGCAGAGTTGAGGTTTTCATCAAATAATCTGAAATTTAGCGCAGCAGCCTAACTCAGCAAATAGTCAGAAACATAGCCGTTGGTTTTGCGCTCATGCGCGAAAGTGGACATGGGGCCGTGGCCCGGCACGAAAGCAGTGTCGCCGCCAAGTGGCCACAGCCGCTGCGTAATCGAATCAATCAGTTGCTGATGATTGCCGCGCGGAAAATCAGTGCGACCAATCGATCCTTGGAACAACACATCGCCCACAATTGCTAAGTTGGATTCCGAGTGGTGGAACACGACGTGGCCGGGCGTGTGGCCGGGGCAGTGATACACGTCGAGCGTCAGATTGCCGACCGTCACTTGATCGCCGTTGACCAGCCAGCGGTCCGGCTCAAATGTTTCGGCATGCATCCCGTATTTCTGGCCGTCATTGCCCAGCTGCGCAATCCAAAACCGGTCTTCCTCATGCGGGCCTTCGATGGGAATGCCCAATTGTTTGGCGAGGATACCTGCTTGCCCGCAGTGATCGAGATGCCCGTGGGTAATGAGGATTTTTTCAATCGTCACGCCGTGCTGTTCGGCTGCTGCCATCAGGCGCGGCAAATCCCCTCCGGGATCACTGAACGCGCCTTTCATCGTCTGCGTGCACCAGATAAGCGTGCAATTCTGCTGGAGCGGCGTGACGGGGATGATGGTGGCTTTGAGGGGTTGAGTGGTCATGTTGTCCTAAGGGTTAAAGCTCAAAGGGATAGTATCACTTTAGCCCCTCCTCCTTTAGGGGAGGGGTTGGGGTGGGGCGGTTGGGCTAGGTGATAGGTCAACGGATTTGTCTCTGGCTGACACGCCCCACCCCAACCCCTCCCCTAAAGGAGG
>JANMDQ010000014.1:0-1519 GCA_031376385.1 Sphingomonadales bacterium | reverse complement strand
CACCAAGCGCAAAGTTGAAGAGGCGCTCGCTGATATGATCGTCCGCATTGAAGACAGTATCGCAGACGGTGCAACCTTTGAAGATGTGGTGAAAGCTGAAGGACTGACCGTCGCCATCACGCCTGCTGTCACCCAAAGCGGCATCGCACCTGGCGACCGCGCGTTCAAACCATCGGCTGAACTGCCCGCCATCATGAAGGATGCATTTCAATCAGAACAGGATGATGACGCGTCCGTGGTTGTCATAACGCCGGGCGAACGCGATGCCGTGGTGAAGCTTGATCGCATCATTCCAGCGGCGCCCAAGCCGCTGGCGCAGATCCAGGATCAAGTTGCCGCCGGCGCGCAGGCTGACCGCGCCGCCCGCGCGGCGCGCAAAGTCGCCAATGACTTGGTTGCCAAAGTCAATGCAGGCACCAAATTTGCTGAGGCTGTGAAGGCGGCAGGACTTTCCAGTGTTGTGCCTATTGCTGGCCAGCGCCTCGATATGGCGCAGGCAGGGGATAAGGCTCCGGCTCCGCTCAAGGCATTGTTTGAATTGTCACGCGGCAAGGCTCGGTCAATCGAGGCCCCCGGCGGCAAGGGCTATGCGATCATTGGTCTCGAACGGCTTGAGGCGGGAAATGCCAAGGACCGGCCAGACATTCTCTCCGCAACCGAAGGGCAATTGTCGCAAATCATGGGTGACGAATAT
Organism: Sphingomonadales bacterium; assembly: GCA_031376385.1. Lineage (GTDB taxonomy): Bacteria > Pseudomonadota > Alphaproteobacteria > Sphingomonadales > Sphingomonadaceae > Aquisediminimonas. The sequence continues at coordinate 825 of JANMDQ010000014.1, read as the reverse complement.
ACCCAGCAGCTCTTGACCGCCATGAAAGCTGATCTGGCAATTCAACGCGATCAATCAGCCATCAACCGTGTCAAGAAATCCTTGATCAGTGGCGCAGCAGCGCGTTGAGTGTTGACGTTCAGTGACCGGCGGCGATGACGACCAAGCCCTTGACCAACTGACCGCCGGCAAAGCGGCTTTGGTGTGGCGCAGCATTGTCGCGGACACCGAGACCCCGGTTTCTGCATTCCTTAAACTCTATGAGGAAGGCCGGGGCGATTTCATTCTGGAATCAGTGGAGGGCGGGGCTGTGCGCGGGCGCTACAGCCTCATCGGCATTGCGCCAGACCTGCTGTTTCGTGCTGACGGTGACGTGGCGGAAGTCAATGGTGAGTGGCTTACCAACCGCGATGCTTTTGCTCAGACGCAGAGCGGCACGATGGCTTCACTGCGCGTATTGGTGAATGAATGCCGGATCGACATGCCAGAGGGGCTGCCGCCTGCTTTTGCCTGCTTGGTCGGCTATTTCGGCTATGAAACCATTGGCCTGGTTGAAAAATTGCCTCGCCCACCCCCCAATCCAATTGGCCTGCCGGATATGCTGTTCGTGCGGCCAACAGTGATACTTGTGTTTGATCGATTGGCGGACCGCCTCTTTATCGCCTCACCAGTATGGCCAGACGTTGGGGATCCTGCAGTTCGGATTGCCAGAGCGGTCGAGCGTATCGAAGATGTGGCTGCACGGCTATCATTGCCGTTGCCAATGACGCGTACTGGAATTTCCTCCGAAGAAGTCGTCATTGCGAGCGAAGCGCGGCAATCCAGAATGTCTGACGCAGCTTCTGG
>JANMDQ010000009.1:0-5194 GCA_031376385.1 Sphingomonadales bacterium | reverse complement strand
AAGGCGCACCGCGGGGGCCGCTGATTGGGGTTGCCCTGAGTGAAATGGCGGAACCTGCCGGATACGGCGTTGACGGCCAAGCCAGTGGCGCTTTTCGTAAGCGCGCGCCCATCCGCGACGCGCGCCTCACAGTGGCCGGTGTTGGTCCTGCGGCAGGTGAATGGCTGATCACGGCTCAGCCCTTCTTTGACCGCGCATCAGGCCGATTTGAGGGGTACCGTGGCGTTGCGCGTCGCACAGCGCCGACAACAGTCGGTGCAGGCGATGCGCTTTGGACGGGGATGCGGCCCGATTCTGCGCGTCAATTGGTTCATGAGCTTCGCACTCCGCTGAACGCCATTCGCGGATTTGCTGAAATGATTGAAGGCCAGTATTTGGGCGCGACTGATCCAGCTTACCGCCAGAAAGCCGCTTCGATCATCGTTGATTCGGGGCGTCTGCTGCGTCTATTTGAAGATTTGGATATGTCTGCGCGCCTTGCGGGGGATGAAGAGATTGCCTCCGTATCTGGCCAGTCCGACGTGACGCGCATCATGCGTTCCGTCGCGACGCATCATGCGGGTCTGATTACGGGCCGCGCGATTAAAATGCAGATCATGCTGCCCGATTTGCCCAGCCTCTCGTCAACTGACGAAGCCACAACCGTACGGCTCATCGATCGGTTGATTCTCTGCGTCCTCTGCGCGGCAGAAGATTCAGAAACGCTGCGCTTTTCAGTCAGCCAGAGTGAAGGCGGCATCAGGATTGAGGCAGCCCGCCCCAAACTGTTGATAGGCCTTTCGAATGAGGCGCTGCTTGATCCGACCTTGGAGGCAAGAAACAACCTGTCAGCGGAAGAAATGCCGCTGGGATTGGCCTTTGTTCTGCGGTTGCTGAAGCAAATGGCGCGGCGCTCAGCTGGTCGATTTGAATTGGCGGCGGAGAGCTTTGTCTTGATCCTGCCCGCGCAGGCGGATACCGCAGAGGAAACCAAAGAGAGCGTCTGATTTCTGTGACTATTGAGGGGCAAATAGTATCCACGCCGCGCGAAGTGATGCTGCAGGATGTTCCCGCACCTTCAGATTTGGTGCATTTTGACGCGAGTTTTGGCCGCCGGTTCGCCATTTTTGTCGATACTGAAGAAGAATTTGACTGGGCCAAACCGCAATCGCGCGACTCTGTGGCGACCAGCCACATCGCGCACCTCCACGAATTCCAAACTCTGGCAGATGCTCACGGGATCGAGCCTTGCTATTTGATCGATTATCCAGTGGCCAGCACGCCTGCTGCATCGGATATCATTCGCGGGTTGATTGATGGCGGGCGGTGCAGCGTCGGCACTCAGCTGCACCCATGGGTCAACCCGCCCTTTGATGAAGAAGTGAATACATTTAACAGCTTCGTTGGCAACCTTCCAAAAGAATTAGAGCGCGCGAAACTGGCTGCGCTGACGAATCAGATTGAACTGATCACGGGCGCGCGTCCTATTTCTTACCGCGCCGGTCGCTACGGCATTGGCCCTAACACGGCGGCTCTGCTCGAAGAATTTGGCTACCGCGTCGATCTTTCGGTGCGGCCAACCTTTGATTATTCGCATGAAGGCGGGCCTGATTTTACGAAGTGCAAGGCGCAGCCTTATTGGACAGGGCCAACGGGGTCGCTGCTCGAACTGCCGCTGGGCGTGTCCTTTACGGGCGGGTTGCGGCGCTTTGGCTGCGCCTTATACGGCAATGGTAAAGGGCGCGCTGTGTCCGTCTTGGCGCGCTCTGGCCTGCTTTCTCGCGTTGCACTGACGCCTGAAGACATGCCGATCCGGGATGTGAAGGACGCGATTTCGGCCATGCTGGATGATGGGCTGGACTATCTCAGCTTCTCCTTCCATTCTCCCTCCGTCGCGCCGGGCCACACACCTTATGTGCGCAACTCGGCGGAGCTTTCAGACTTTTATCTGTGGTGGGATCAGATCTTGACCTATCTGGCGGAGCGCGGGGTGAAGCCCATTGGCCTGCAAGAGACGATCGACGCCGCTACAAAAGCACGCTCCGCGCGCAATTGACTTGATAGAAGGCCCCCCCCGGCGCTAACGGCAATCCATATTCCCCCCACGGGGGCCTGTAGCTCAATGGTAGAGCCGGCCGCTCATAACGGCTTGGTTGGGGGTTCGAGTCCCTCCGGGCCCACCATTTTGCTATCACAGCCACCCCTACAGCACCCTAATCCTCACCCTGCGCGTCCGCCAAAGTTGACACATGGTTGACACCTGAACGATGTTTGTCGACCGGAACCTAACCCCCTAGTTTTTGCTAGCCGTCGCGGCTCATCTGGCTTTCACACTGACCAAAGACGCGGTCGAATCACACTCTATCCCGGCGCACCGGTTCCAAAGTTGTGTAAAGTTGTGCCAGTCGCACGATTGAACATGATCCAAGCTTGCAGCCTTCGGAGCCTTGGCTTTCGCCTGATCCAAGGCTTGGAGGTAGAGGAAGTTTACACTCGTACACCCTCTTTCCTTTCACCTATTCCTAACTGGATCACATGCAAAACCGCGCATGCTCGTAAATCGGCACGGGGAATATTCACGACCTGCCACACGGTGGGGCAGAATTTCAAAGACCTTCAGAACATTAGAGGAACATATATAGTTTGTCAAGGCATTTCCGCCCCCGTTCGATTGCGAGGCAGAGGGATATACTGGCGCAGCCAGCGAAGCAGAGAGGGACTATACCCCCGCCTCCCTCCGCTTACTCAGCGGGGATAGGCCAGTCTGTAAATCGCGACAGGGCCTTGGGGCGCGACGTCCCTCGGCTGATGATCAGAAAGCTAACATCGGCCCGATCAATAGCTTCTTGGCATCCCCAGCACATGTTCGGCCACGAAGGATAGGATCATGTTCGTGCTAATCGGGGCCACCTGATACAGCCTCGTTTCGCGGAATTTGCGTTCAATGTCATATTCGGCGGCAAAGCCAAAGCCGCCATGGGTTTGGATGCAGGCTTCACCGGCGGCCCAGCTGGCTTCTGCTGATAGCATTTTTGCCATATTCGCTTCCTCTCCGCACGGTTCATCCGCTTCATATTTACGAATGCCTTCATGCACCAAAAGCTCCGCTGCGCGCATCTGGGCATAGGCCCGGGCGATGGGGAACTGGACGCCTTGGTTCTGGCCAATCGGGCGACCGAACAGCACGCGTTCCTTGGCATAGGCAGTGGCCTTGGCAATGAACCATTTCGCGTCACCAATGCATTCCGCCGCGATCAGCAAGCGTTCGGCATTCATGCCGGACAGGATATAGCGAAACCCCTGGCCTTCCTCGCCAATCAGATTGGCGGCAGGCACGCGGAGATTGTCAAAGAATATTTCCGTCGTTGCGTGGTTCATCATCGTTTCGATGGGCCGGATGGTCAGGCCGTTGCCAATCGCGTCCTTCATGTTGACGATGAACACCGATAGCCCCGCTGTCCGCGACGTGACTTCCTCCTTGGGCGTGGTGCGGGCGAGGAGGATCATTAGGTCAGAATGTTCGGCCCGGCTGGTCCAAATTTTTTGGCCGTTGATGATATAATCATCGCCGTCTCGCTTGGCTGTGGTTTTGAGGCTGAGCGTGTCTGTTCCGCTGGTTGGCTCTGTCACGCCAAAGGCCTGCAGGCGAAGCTCACCTGTGGCGACACGCGGCAGAAATTCGGCCTTCTGCGCGTCACTTCCGTGGCGAAGCACGGTGCCCATCACATACATTTGCGCATGGCAGGCCCCGCCGTTGCAGCCTTGGGCCTGCACTTCTTCAAGAATAGCAGCGGCGGCGGACAGCGGAAGTCCCGCGCCGCCAAATTCCTCAGGGATCAGCGCGGCGAGATAGCCTGCATCGCCCAATGCCTGAACAAATTCCGTGGGGTAAGCGCGATCCCGATCTTTCGCGCGCCAATAGGCACCGGGGAAACCGGAACAAAGTTTGGCCACTTCTTCGCGGATGGTGGTGTAGTCTGCGATCATGCTTGGGATACCAATCCTTGGGATTTGAGAGCCGCTATTTCAGTGTCGGAGAGTTTGAGAAGATCGGTGAGTGTCTGATCCGTATGCTGGCCAAGCCCCGGCGCAGGTTCCGGCGGCGCGCGGTCAAGCTGCGGGATCGTGGCAAATGACCCCGCCGCGGGATAACTGAGTCCACTGGGATTTTCGCTGTCACCGAAGACTGGATTGTCGCGCACAAGGTCGCGGTCAAGCGCGGCGTCCAACATGGTTTGATAAGGGCCGTAGCAGCATCCTGCAGCAAAGAAGGCTGCGTCTAGGTCAAGCCAGCGCCACTCCTTCACCTTGGCTTCCACCAGCGCGAAAAGGCCAGCGCGGTAAGTGAAGCGCAGGCCTTCGTCGCGGGCAAAGCTAACGCCGTGAGCCGCCTCTAGTATAGCAACTTCTGGTGCCATGCGCAGCACTTTGACCAAACCTGCCCACTGTTTGGGCGTGATTGCCATGATCATGACGCGCTTCCCATCCGCCGTCACGAAATCGCGACCGAAAGCACCGTAGACATCGTTGCCGAGCCGTGGCCGGTTCGCGCCGGTTGTCAGCACCTCAGCGATCATCCCCATATTCGCGACACTGGCGGTCGCGACGTCTTGTAAGGGGATGCGCACTTCCTGGCCTTCGCCGGTGGCATCCCGGTGGCGAAGTGCTGCGAGTAGGGCAAAGGACGCATAAGCCCCAGTCAGCAAATCCCAAGCAGCAAGGACATGATTGACTGGTTGCCAGCCAAGATCAGCCGGGCCGGTCATGAACGGTATCCCAATGGCTGAGTTCACAGTATAGTCGAGCGCCGATGATCCGTCGGCCTGTCCCATAATCCGCACAGTGATCAGGTCGGGTCGCTTGGCGGTGAGCTTTTCGTGGGAGAGAAAGCCGTCCACCGGAAAATTCGTGACAAACAGCCCGGTCTTCGCAATCAAATCCTGCAAAAGCGCGCGGCCTTCAGGTTTGGCGAGGTCTAACGCGACTGACTTTTTCGCACGGTTGAGATTTTCCCAATAAAGGCTGTCGCCGGACAGGGTAAGGGGCCAACGCTTATAATCCGGCCCGCCGCCAATCTGATCAACGCGAATGACCTTTGCCCCCATCTGGGCTAAGTAAAGACCAGCGGTGGGCGACGCGACAAAACTGGAAGCCTCAATGATGGTGAGATTCTTGAGCAGAGAATACATCAGTCAGCCTTAAGTTTGGTTCGCGC
>JANMDQ010000022.1:0-15040 GCA_031376385.1 Sphingomonadales bacterium | reverse complement strand
GAGGGAGTTTGGGACAACCAATTTCTCTTCCTCCGCGCCTTTGCGCCTCTGCGCGAACCAATTATCTTCACAACCCCGCCCCAAATTCGCGCAACATATTTTTGGCAATGGCCAGTTGGAGGATTTGGGTCGTCCCTTCGTAAATGCGGTAAATCCTTGCGTCACGGTAAAACCGCTCAGCCTCATATTCCGCTAGATAGCCCGCACCGCCGTGGATTTGCACGCATCGATCCGCCACGCGCCCACACATCTCGGACGCGAAGACTTTTGCAGCAGCGGCTTTGCGCAACACAGCTTCCCCGGTATCCGCGCGGCGGCACGCGTCCGCGATCATGCAGTTGGCCGCGTAAATCTCTATCTCGCTTTCAGCGAGCATCTGCTGGATCAACTGGAAATTGGCGATGGGTTCGCCAAAGGCTTTGCGTTCATTGGCGTATCGCATCGCGCTATCGAGAATACGCTGCGCATAGCCCGCACTGGCCGCTGCGACGGACAGGCGGCCGTTGTCCAAGCTTTGCATGGCAGTTTGAAATCCCTTGCCTTCCTGCCCGCCAAGCAACGCGTCGCCTGCAACATGGACATCCTCCATGATAATATCGGCAATGTGAGAGCCTGACTGGCCCATTTTCTTGTCCGATGATCCCACCGAAATCCCGGGCGTATCCATTGGTACGAGGAAAGCGGATACATGCGCATTTTTGGGCAGCGCCTCTTTGCTAGTCCGCGCCATAATCAGCGCGACTTTGGCAAACGGGGAATTGGTGATGTAACGCTTGGTGCCGTTCAGGACATAGCCATTGCCAGACCGCACTGCAGTGGTCGCCATCGCTGCGCTGTCAGATCCGCTGCCGGGTTCAGTCAGGCCAAAGGAAGCGATCTCGCCTGCGGCCAGTCGCGGAAGCCAGTGCGCTTGTTGTTCCGCAGTGCCGCTTTTGACCAGCGCCGAACAAGTCATGCCAATATTGATCGAAATGATCGACCGGAAGGCCGGCATGGCATAGGAAAGTTGCCGGATGGTCTCAATATACTGGCTGACGTTCATGCCAGCGCCGCCATGTTCCTCTGGGATGGTCAGCCCGAACAAGCCCATGTCGCGCATTTCGGCCAGCACATCATCAGGAATCAGGTCTGTTTCGACAATTGCCTTTTCCGCCGGGATCAGCCGTTCGCGGACATAGCGGCGCAACTGATTGATAAAAGCATCGAACGTCTCTGCGTCCATTCCGGGGTTGCTCATGCCTGTTCCTTATGCACTTCGACTCACGCATCAACCTTCGCCAGAATTGCGCTTGGCACTCAATCATTATCTTCTGACGCAAGCCCCCGTCCCACTCACCCTTTCGATAGGTGGGAACGTTAGGTTGCGTATTGTTCTCTTGATCTTAATGACGCAGAGAAGCTTCCAAACCGACCTATAGTTGTAAGGACCCCATATGCGCGTGATCGATCATTTCATTTCCGGCGGTGCCGGTGCCCCAGCCACGCGTCACGGGCCGGTTTTCGATCCCAACAGTGGTGCGGTGCAGGCGCAGGTGCCGCTCGGTGATGCGGCTGTTTTGGAACGCGCGGTACAGGCTGCGCTTGCCGCTCAACCGGCATGGGCCATGACCAACCCGCAACGTCGGGCGCGGGTGATGTTTGAATTTAAGCGTTTGGTTGAGGCGAATATGGACGCACTGGCGCACATGCTCTCCTCCGAACATGGCAAAGTAATTGCTGATTCAAAGGGTGATATTCAACGCGGTCTGGAGGTAATCGAATTTTGCTGCGGCATCCCGCACATTCTGAAAGGCGAATATACTCAAGGCGCAGGGCCAGGGATCGATGTCTATTCCATGCGGCAACCGTTGGGTATTGGGGCGGGGATCACTCCGTTTAACTTCCCAGCGATGATCCCGCTCTGGATGTCAGGCGTCGCTATCGCGACGGGCAATGCGTTTATCATCAAACCGTCGGAGCGCGATCCTTCGGTTCCGGTGCGTCTGGCAGAACTGTTTATTGAAGCCGGGTTGCCCGAAGGAATCTGCCAAGTCGTCCACGGGGATAAAGAGATGGTCGATGCCATTCTTGATCATCCGGCAATTGGCGCTGTGTCATTCGTCGGATCGTCTGACATTGCGCATTATGTCTATCAGCGCGGTGTTGCCGCGGGCAAGCGCGTGCAGGCGATGGGCGGGGCAAAGAATCACGGCATCGTGATGCCCGATGCGGACCTTGATCAGGTCGTGAATGATCTTGCTGGTGCGGCTTTTGGATCGGCTGGGGAACGCTGCATGGCGCTTCCGGTTGTTGTTCCGGTTGGCGAGGATACTGCAAATCGCCTGCGTGAAAAGCTGATCCCGGCGATCAATGCGCTGCGCCTCGGGATATCAACCGATGCAGACGCTCATTATGGCCCCGTGGTGACAGCGGCGCACAAAGCGAAGGTCGAAGGCTGGATTCAAAAAGGCGTTGATGAAGGGGCAGAGCTGGTCGTCGATGGCCGTGGCTATTCATTGCAGGGCCATGAAGGCGGCTTTTTTGTCGGGCCAACGCTGTTCGATCATGTGACGACGGAGATGGAGGCCTATAAAGAAGAAATATTCGGCCCCGTCCTGCAAATCGTTCGTGCGGCGAACTTTGAAGAGGCCCTCGCGCTGCCCAGCAAGCACCAATACGGCAACGGCGTGGCGATATTTACTCGCAACGGCCATGCCGCGCGCGAATTTGCCGCCCGGGTCAATGTCGGGATGGTCGGAATCAACGTGCCAATTCCGGTGCCTGTAGCCTATCACACGTTCGGCGGATGGAAGCGCAGTGCCTTTGGCGATACCAACCAGCACGGCATGGAAGGCGTGAAATTCTGGACCAAGGTGAAGACCGTTACTGCACGCTGGCCCGATGGATCAAACGATGGCGGGAATGCGTTCGTCATTCCTACGATGGGGTAATTGGTGAAGCAACGCGTCAGCAGTGGTTCGCCAATGGAACCGATCATCGGCTTTTGCCGCGCGGTTCGCACGGGCAATCAGATCATGGTCGCAGGCACGGCGGCGATCGAACCCGACGGGTCAACGACACCTGGTGATGCCGCAGCGCAGATGGAGCGGTGTTGCGCGATCATCGCAAAAGCAATTGATGACTTGGGCGGCGACATTGCGGACACGGTGCGGACGTGTATTTATCTTACAGACCGCGCTGATTTTGAATCCGTTGCTGCGGTTCACGGGCGCTGGTTCGGTGTTGCCCGCCCTGCGACGACGACGCTGCTTGTGTCAGGGTTCATCCGGCCCGAATGGAAAGTGGAGATTGAGGCCGAAACGATGAGCGAATGATGGTGTGGCGAGGGCTAGCCCAAGGTCTTGTTATTGACCGCGGTACCCCATGTTGTCATATTACAGTGTAGTATCACGAGGGATCTATGACGAAGATGCATCTTGGCAAATGGGGCCGCAGTCTCGCCGTGCGCATCCCCAGCGCATTGGTTGAGCAATACGGGCTCAGCGAAGGGGATCCTATTGATATGGATTCGATTGATAAAATGCTGTCTGCTTCGCAGGAAGAAGTAACACGCGAACGTCGCGCTGCTGCGCTGAAGCGTATTGAAAAAGGCAGGTTCACCTTGCCGCGAGATTTCAAATTTGATCGTGAAGAAGCGAATTGGCGTCCGGCTGTGGACAAGTGGTAACTCTAGACACCAACATAGCCTTATATTTGTTGAGCAATGACGAAAAGGCGAAGATGTCGAACAAGGTGGTGAACGAAGCCGCTTTTCTTTCCGTTCAAGTGCTCAACGAATATGCCAGTGTTGCCCGTCGAAAGTTAAAGCGAAGCTGGTCTGAAATTGCAGAGGACATCCACAACCTGACCGATATGGTTCCTTTAGTGGTGCCATTAACTTCTGCGACCAACAGTGAGGCTCTGCGAATCGTAGAGCATTATCAACTGGCATTTTATGATGCTCTCATGGTTGCAGCTGCACTTCTGAGAGGTTGCACAATTTTCTACAGCGAAGATATGCAGCACGGCATGGTCATCGACAAGAAATTGACCATCATCAATCCATTCCTTGAACCGGACGCCATATGACAAACCAATTTGACCTGACCGAAGATCAAATCGCCATGCAGGATATGGCGCGTAAGTTTACGGCCGATGCGATCACACCCCATGCAGCAGAGTGGGACGAAAAGCATATCTTCCCGCGCGATACGATCAAGGCGGCGGCAGACCTTGGATTTGCAGCAATTTACGTGTCGGAGGAGTCTGGCGGCATTGGCCTTGGACGGTTGGAAGCGGCGCTGATCATGGAGGCCATGGCATACGGTTGCCCGACGACATCTGCCTTCATCTCAATCCATAATATGGCGAGCTGGATGATCGATTGCTTCGGCGGGGCCGACATTAAATCTCGCTATCTGCCTGCCCTCGTTAGCATGGATAAAATTGCATCTTACTGCCTGACTGAGCCGGGAAGTGGTTCGGATGCGGCGGCGCTCAAGACGTCGGCCAAGCTGGAAGGCGACCATTATGTCGTCAATGGCACGAAACAATTCATCAGCGGCGGCGGGGTCAGCGACGTTTACGTCACAATGGTCCGCACTGGTGGAGAGGGACCAAAAGGCATCAGCTGTTTGGTGATCGATAAGGATGCTCCCGGCGTCAGTTTTGGCGTGCCGGAACGCAAGCTTGGCTGGAACGCTTCGCCGACCGCTCAAGTGATTTTCGACAATGTGCAAGTTCCCGTTGAAAATCGCGTCGGCGCCGAAGGCGATGGTTTCCGCTTTGCGATGATGGGGCTGGACGGCGGGCGGATCAACATTGGTGCTTGTTCGCTGGGCGGCGCGCAGCGCTGTCTGGATGAGTCCATCAAATATACCAAGGATCGCCAGCAATTCGGCCAGCCCTTAGCAGAGTTTCAGAACACGCAGTTCATGCTGGCTGATATGGCAACGGATTTAGAGGCGGCGCGTGCGATGATCTATATTGCTGCCGCGAAGGTGACAGCCAACGCGCCAGACAAGGCTCGCTTTTCGGCCATGGCCAAGCGGCTGGCGACGGACAATGGCTCCTCAATTGTCGACCGCGCGTTGCAGCTGCACGGCGGCTATGGCTATTTGAAAGACTATCCCATCGAGCGCTTCTGGCGCGACTTGCGGGTGCATTCGATTCTGGAAGGCACCAATCAGGTCATGCGGATGATCGTTGGGCGGGATCTGCTGCGCCAATGAGTCAGGAAGTGATCACGCGGATAGAGGGCAAGGCAGGCATTATCAGCCTCAACCGCCCGGCGGCGCTTCATGCACTGACGCTGCCGATGGTGCATGCAATGACCGCAGCCCTCCTCACTTGGCGTGACGATGCCAGTGTTGAATGCATCATAATTGATCACGCGGAAGGGCGCGGCTTTTGTGCCGGTGGTGACATCGCTTTCTTGCGCGCGTCCGCTCTGGAAGGCGGTGAGGCTGGTCGGAAATTCTTCCACGATGAATATCAGCTCAATCATTTGCTGTTCACTTATCCAAAGCCCGTAATCGCATTCATGGATGGGATCACGATGGGCGGTGGCGTTGGCATTTCGCAACCAGCCAAATATCGTGTCGCGACGGAAAACACGCGCTTCGCCATGCCTGAAACCGGAATCGGTCTGTTTCCTGATGTGGGCGGCGGCTGGTATCTGTCGCGTCTTGCAGGTCGTGTGGGGCAGTATCTTGCGCTGACGGGGGCACGGGTTGACGGCGCCGACTGTCTGGCTGTTGGTTTGGCAAGCCGCTATTTGCCCAGTGCATCATTGCCACAAGTAAAAGCCGCGATAGCGGACGCGCCTGACAAGATTGAGGAAATTTTGAAGGCGGCTGCTATCGGCGCGCCACTTTCCAAACTGATCCAGTTGCGCGGTGACATTGACCGCCTGTTTGCGTCAGACTTGTATGAGGATATCTTGGCGGCGCTGGAGGCTGATGGATCTGAATGGGCCACCAAGGAATTGACTATCCTTAAAACCAAATCACCGCAAACCTGCAAGGTCGCGCTGCGTCAGCTTTCCGAAAGCCTGACCTATGATGATTTTGCGGACAATATGCGGATGGAGTATCGCATCGCGTCGCGCGTGCTCACACGTCCTGATTTCACCGAAGGCGTCCGAGCCGTGATTGTCGATAAAGACAACGCTCCACATTGGAACCCGGCCACACCCGAAGGCGTGACAGACAATCTGCTCGATGCCATCTTCGCCCCACTGCCGCCCACTGACGAATGGAAACCGCTATGATTTATGAAACCATCCTTGTTGAGACACAGGGCGCGGTCACAATCATCACGCTCAATCGCCCGCAGGCCTTGAACGCGCTTAGTTCCCAAACGCTCAAAGATCTTATTGCGGCCTTCGCGGCCTACGATGCGGACGCCAGCCAACGCTGCGCGATCCTGACGGGATCAGAAAAAGCCTTTGCTGCCGGCGCGGATATCAAGGAAATGCAGAGCCAGAGCTTCGCCAATATGTACGGCGGCAATTTCTTTTACGGCTATGAACAGGTGACGGCGACCCGCAAGCCGTGGATCGCGGCTGTTGCTGGATTTGCACTGGGTGGAGGGTGCGAATTAGCGATGATGGCGGATTTCATCATCGCAGCGGACAATGCGAAATTCGGCCAGCCAGAAATCAAGCTGGCCGTGACCCCCGGCATGGGCGGATCGCAGCGGCTGACGCGCGCCATTGGTAAAGCCAAGTCCATGGAAATGTGCCTGACCGGGCGGATGATGGGCGCCGAAGAGGCAGAGGCATCCGGGCTCGCCGCCCGTGTCGTTCCGTTGGCCGACTTGCAGGCAGAGGCCCTGAAATCAGCGGAAGCCATTGCAGGCATGGCACCGCTCGCGGCAATCGCGACCAAGGAAATGGTCAATGCCGCTTATGAAACCACGCTTTCCCAAGGCCTGAATTTTGAACGCCGCCTGTTCCACGGCTTGTTCGGATCGCAAGATCAAAAGGAAGGCATGGCCGCCTTTGTCGAAAAGCGTGCTGGCAACTGGACGGGGAAATAAGTCATGAAAATAGCATTCATTGGTCTGGGTAATATGGGCGGCGGGATGGCCGCAAACCTTGTGGCGGCAGGCTATAGCGTCAGCGCGTTTGACTTGTCCGAAGCGGCCCTTGCCAAGGCTAAGGAGAATGGCTGCACGCCTTTCACGACAGTCCGTGAAGCCGTGGCTGGGGCGGATGCCGTCGTATCGATGCTGCCCAACGGAAAGATTGTTGAAAGCGTTTATGAAAGCGGCGTCATTGGCCACGCGCCGACAACGGCCTTGCTGATTGATTGCTCCACCATTGATGTTGCTACAGCGCGGAAAGTGACGGCTGAGGCTTTGGCGAAGGGCTACGCAATGGCCGATGCGCCGGTTTCTGGCGGGATTGCTGCGGCAAATGGCGGTACGTTGACGTTTATGGTGGGCGGTACTGAGGATGCGTTTGAACGGGCCGAACTGATCCTTTCTAAAATGGGAAAGGCCGTCATCCACGCCGGTGGCAGCGGGGCAGGGCAAGCCGCCAAGATCTGCAACAACATGTTGTTAGGCGCATCGATGATTGCGACATGCGAAGCGTTTGCGCTGGCGGATCGGCTCGGGCTCGATTTGCAGACCTTCTATGAAATTTCGTCCAAAGCATCTGGCCAGAATTGGTCAATGACCAGCTACTGCCCGGTTGCAGGCGTTGGGCCAACCAGCCCGGCTGACAATGACTATAAAGGCGGCTTTGCCACGGCGCTGATGCTGAAGGATTTGAAGCTGGCGATGGAAGCGGCAGCTGATTCCGGCGCGACGGTTCCGATGGGAAAGCGTGCGGCGGAACTTTACGAAGCGTTTGACAAGAAGGGCTCTGGCAGCCTCGATTTTTCGGCCATCATCAAAACCCTTGGATAGCGCAGTGGTTGGCACTGCCTTTGATGCAAGCGAACATCCCCACCGGCGGTATGATCCGCTAAAGGGTCATTGGGTTCTGGTGTCGCCGCACCGGGCGAAGCGACCATGGCAAGGGCATCAGGATAATCCTGTTCCCGTGCCAACGATATCGCATGATCCGGATTGTTATCTTTGCCCCGGTAATGTGAGGATCACGGGTGAACGCAATCCAAGCTATGGCGACGTGTTCGTTTTTCAGAATGATTTCGCTGCTTTGACGCCGGACACGCCGGAGCCCGTGGAGAGTGATCCGCTTTTCCGATCCGGAGTGGCAAGGGGCGAGAGCCGCGTCATCTGCTTTTCCCATGATCATTCCAAAACTCTGCCGCAGCTCCCTATCGCAGCCATTCGAAGCGTGATTGACTGTTGGTGCGATCAAAGTGTCGATCTTGGCGCCCGATACCCGTGGGTGCAGATATTTGAGAATAAGGGCGCGGCGATGGGCTGTTCCAATCCGCATCCCCACGGACAAATCTGGGCGACATCTTATCTGCCGGATGAAGCAGCGAGAGAGGATGAAAACCAGAGGGGCTGGATGAACGCGCACCGTGCCCCGATGCTAGTTCAATTGGCCGAGCAAGAAGCAGATGGCCCCCGTGTTGTAGTGCAAACACTGCACTGGTTGGCCATTGTGCCTTATTGGGCAAGTTGGCCATTTGAGACGCTGCTGTTGCCGCGCTTTCCTGTCCAGCGGATTGAGGCATTAGACAGCGAGCAGCGGAGTGATCTTGCCACGGTTCTTAAAGCCCTAACCACCCGGTATGACAATCTGTTCAAATGTAGCTTTCCCTATTCGATGGGATGGCACGGCGCGCCTTATCTCGGCGGGGACCATCCCCATTGGCAGCTTCACGCGCATTTCTATCCGCCGCTGCTGCGTTCAGCGTCAGTGCGTAAATTCATGGTGGGTTACGAAATGCTGGCGGAGGCTCAGCGCGATCTGACGCCGGAACAAGCAGCCGCCATGCTGCGCGCCGTGAGTGACATGCATTATCTGGAGGCGAAATGACATCGCTTCGTGACCGTGTCGCGTCAAGTTTCATTGAAGCGCTCGGTGTGTCGCCGGATTTGATCGCCCGCGCGCCGGGCCGTGTGAACCTGATTGGCGAACATACCGATTACAATGACGGCTTTGTCCTTCCTGCCGCGATTGGCGTGGAAACTATGGTTGCGGCGGCGCGGCGGGGCGACGGGGTGGTGAAGGTGATCGCAGCTGACCTTGGTCATGTGGTTGACCAGTTTAGTCTGGATGACCCCATCGTCCAGAGCGCCCTTGGCTGGTCAGACTATGTGCGCGGCATGATCAAAGTGATGCGCGATGATGGCATTGCCCTGACTGGCGCAGACATTGTGATTGCGGGCACGGTACCGCAGGGGGCGGGTCTCTCTTCGTCGGCGTCGCTTGAAGTTGCCGTCGGCCACGCGATGGCCACCCTTGCCGGGATCGAGATTGATCCAACTCGCCTCGCCTTACTGGCCCAGCGCGCAGAGTCTGATTTTGTGGGGTGCAAATGCGGAATCATGGATCAACTGGTCTCCGCGCGCGGGCAGGCGGGGCACGCGCTGCTGATCGATTGCCGTTCGCTAGACGCGCAGCCGGTGCTGATGCCCGACGCTTTGTCGATCATGATCATCCATTCAGGCGTTTCGCGCGGGCTGGTCGACGGCGCCTATAATGAACGCCGCGCGCAATGTGAGGCTGCGGCTTCTCATTTTGGCGTGAAGGCATTGCGCGATGTTGATCCGGCCATGCTTGAAAGCGGCCTGCGCGGACTTGATGCGCTCACCTATCGTCGCGCACGCCATGTTGTGACTGAAAATGAGCGGACCAAAGATGCCGCAGCAGCGCTGAGGACTGGAGATGTTGCTGCCCTTCGCGAACTAATGGCGGCATCTCATGCCTCAATGCGAGACGACTTCGCGATCACGGTGCCTGCCGTTGACCATTTGGTTGAGATCATCAGAAACGCAGCAGGACCGGGCGGCGGCGTTCGCATGACCGGCGGCGGGTTTGGCGGGGCGGTGGTGGCCTTGGTCAATGTAGAAGCGAAAGACAGCGTTCGGCAGGCGGTGCTGCGTGACTATAAAACTCCTGCTGGCGGCGCTCCGCTGATGTTGGATGAAACCGCCGCCGGTGGTGTCAGCCTGATCTAAACGACCACCTGCACGCCAAGCTCCACCACCCTGTTGGCAGGGATCTGGAAAAAGTCAGTGGGGTCGGCGGCATTGCGTTGCAGAAAGATCAGGATTTGATCCTGCCAGTAAGGCAGGCCTTCATCGCGAGAGGCGCGCAGGGAATTACGACCAATATAATAGCTGCACGTCATGGGGTTACCGTAATGCTGTTCGCCACCCTGGCACATGCCGAGATCAACAGGCACATTGGGCGTATCCATGAAGCCGTAACGGAGCAACACGCTGGTAAAATCATCGTTGATCCGATTTTCACTTAGCCGTTCTTCGGGCGGAACATGGGGGATGCCAACGGTCTTCACCGTCACGATCAGGTTGCGCGCATGCAACACCTGGTTGTGCTTGAGATTGTGAAGCAACGCACTGGGCACAGTGTCCGGGTTCGCCGTGAGGAAGACAGCCGTGCCCTTGATGCGCGCCGGCGGGCTTTTCGACAGGCTGTTCAGCATCCCATCCAGCGGCACTGAATGATCGGTTTCATATTGCGTGATGAGGCGTTTTCCGCGCACCCAAATCCAGATGATCAGCCCAATTGACGCGCCGATCAGCAGCGGCACCCAGCCGCCCTCGATCACGCGCAATATGTTCGCACCGAAAAAGACCAGATCAAGCATCAGGAACGGCGCAATGAAAGCGACTGATTTGAAAAGACTCCATTTCCACAGGCGGTTGATGACGACGAAGGCAAGGCACGTCGTCACCACCATCGTGCCTGTGACAGCGATCCCGTAAGCGGCGGCCATTGAGGATGAGGTCTGGAACCCGAAGACCAGCACCAGCACCCCGATCAGAATTAACCAGTTGATTGTCGGCAGATAAATCTGGCCCGCACTCCCCGGCGACGTCTGCAGGATACGCATGCGCGGCAACAGCCCCAGCTGAATGGCCTGCTGTGTGAGCGAATAAGCTCCCGTAATGACGGCTTGGCTGGCGATAATGGTTGCCATCATCGCGAGGATGACGAGCGGAACGCGGAACGCTTCAGGGGCCATCAGGAAGAACCAATCCTGATTTTCAAACTTCACACCTGCCGCTTGCGCCTTTTCGAGTGCGGCCAATGCAAATGCGCCCTGACCGAAATAGTTGAGCATCAGCGATGGGAACACGAGGGCAAACCAGCCCAACTGAATGGGGAAACGCCCGAAATGTCCCATGTCCGCAGTCAGCGCCTCAGCCCCTGTTACGGTCAGGAATACAGCCCCCAAAACAAACAGGCCGACCACGCCGTGGGTCAGCAGGAAAGTGACTGCATGGTGGGGCGAAATGGCAGCCAGAATAGCGGGTTCATCGCTGATGTGCAGAATGCCCAAAGCGGCGAGGGCGAGAAACCAGACTACGCAAATTGGACCGAATAACTTGGAAACTGTGGCCGTTCCGCGAGATTGGATGGCAAACAAAGCGATCAAGATGACGGTCGTGATTTGTAATATGTGGGACTGGGATATGCCGTCGCCGATAGCGGGAACTGACTTCAACCCCTCCACGGCGGACAGGACCGACAGGGCAGGGGTCAACATTGCATCCCCGTAAAAGAGCGAAGCACCAATCGCCCCCAGCACCAGAATCGGCCCGCGCCGTCCGCCGATGGCCCGGCCTGCCAACGCGAGCAAAGCCAGCACGCCGCCTTCGCCTTCATTGTCCGCTCGCATCAGAAACAGGACATATTTGATTGTCACGACAAGGATGAGGGACCAAAGCGCAAGGCTCAGCACCCCAACGATTTCGCTGGCACCAATGCCCAGCGGCGCGGCTTGAGTCAGGGCCTCTCGAAAGGCGTAAAGCGGGCTTGTGCCAATGTCGCCAAAGACGACGCCAATGGCCCCGACGGTGAGCACCGCAAGTGATGCGCTATGCGCGTTGGAGGACGACTGCGAACCCGACTCACTTGACTGCATAACCGGTAACTCCGTGAACAGGCAGCGGGCATTACGCCTATCATTGTGCAGCGCAACACAAATCGGATTTACGGGAGAGATGTGTTGTGAAGGCTCTAAATCGCGGCCCTAATCACGGGCAAAAATCTCGCCATAGGGCAGTGTTACGTTAATGGACGGCAGAGGAACGTCAGCGCCTTGGGGTAACCACTCTCCGCCGTTTCCCTCATGGACGACGCGAACGCGTTCCGTATCCGGGTCAACGAAGACGGTTGTCCGGATACCGCTGAGAGCCCGATATTCGGCGAGTTTGCTGATCTGATCATTGGATGCGGTGGACGGCGAAAGGACTTCAAACACGACGACGGGATCGCCGAGAAGTTTCTTATCGTCATTGTCACGCGATGCCGGATTACCGCAATAGACGCTGACATCGGGGAACCGGATAGACTGTTTTCCGGTGCGAACGGCTAAGTCAGAGCCGTATGGTCGACATCCTGACCCGCGCAACCGAGTTCCAAGTGCAATGATAATATTCGCCGCCACCGCTGCGTGTTTGGGTGATCCGCCCGCCATCATCCAGATCATGCCATCGACAAGTTCGGCCTTGGCCCCGCCAAAATCCATTTCGAGAAATTCTCTGACCTCAACAGCGCGATAGGCGGGGTGGTTTGGAATAGATGCCATGGCTGAGAGATACACTTTTTAAATCCCAAAACAAAGGGGCCGGAAAGTTTCCTTCCCGACCCCCTGTTAAAACTAGCGTCGCTTGGACCTTAGAAGTCCATGCCACCCATTCCGCCCATGCCGCCGGGCATTCCGCCCATGCCGCCACCAGCGGATTTATCTTCTGGTGCGTCAGAGATTGCGGCTTCAGTGGTGATCAACAGACCGGCCACGGATGCTGCATCCTGAAGGGCCGTGCGAACGACCTTGGTCGGGTCGATCACTCCGGATTTCACCAAGTTTTCATACACATCAGTTGATGCGTTGAAACCAATGGTTTCATCATTTTCGCGCAGCAAGTTGCCAGCAACAACTGCGCCGTCAACGCCGGCATTCTGGGCAATCTGGCGCAGTGGCGCTTCGATGGCCTTGCGGATGATGTCGATGCCGCGGGTCTGGTCATCATTGACGCCCTTCAGGCCAGAAAGTGCCTTTGTTGCGTAAAGAAGCGCTGTGCCGCCACCGGGGACGATACCTTCTTCTACAGCTGCACGCGTTGCGTGAAGCGCATCATCAACGCGGTCCTTGCGTTCTTTCACTTCAACTTCAGTCGAACCACCGACCTTGATCACGGCAACGCCGCCAGCAAGTTTCGCGAGGCGTTCTTGCAGCTTTTCCTTGTCATAATCGGACGTGGTGTTTTCGATTTGCGCACGGATCGCTTCAACGCGGCCCTTGATGGCATCGCCGTCACCCAAACCGTCGATGATCGTGGTGTTGTCTTTGTCAATCGTGACGCGCTTGGCCGAACCGAGCATGCCAAGAGTAACTGTTTCCAGCTTGATGCCGAGGTCTTCGGAGATCATTTCGCCTTTGGTCAGCACTGCAATGTCTTCAAGCATCGCCTTGCAACGATCACCAAAGCCAGGCGCCTTAACCGCTGCAACCTTCAGGCCGCCGCGCAGCTTGTTCACAACCAGCGTAGCAAGCGCTTCGCCTTCGATGTCTTCTGCGATGATCAAAAGCGGACGACCGGATTGCACCACAGCTTCAAGGATCGGCAACATGGCTTGCAAGTTGCTGAGCTTCTTTTCGTGGATCAGAATGTAGGGGTCGTTCAGTTCCACCAACATCTTTTCTGGGTTGGTGATGAAGTATGGCGACAGGTAACCGCGGTCAAACTGCATGCCTTCGACAACATCCAGTTCGGATTCGCGGCCCTTTGCTTCTTCAACAGTGATGACGCCTTCCTTGCCAACCTTTTCCATGGCTGTGGCGATCATCTTGCCGATTTCGCTTTCGCCGTTAGCCGAAATTGTGCCGACCTGTGCGATTTCGTCTGTGCCTGCAACTGGCTTTGAACGGCCCTTAAGATCAGCAACAACGGCTGTAACAGCCAAGTCGATACCGCGCTTGAGGTCCATTGGGTTCATGCCAGCAGCGACGGACTTCATGCCTTCGCGAATGATCGCCTGAGCAAGGACAGTCGCAGTCGTGGTGCCATCACCAGCAACATCGTTGGTTTTGGACGCGACTTCGCGAACCATCTGTGCGCCCATATTTTCGAACTTGTCTTTCAGTTCGATTTCCTTGGCGACAGTAACGCCGTCCTTGGTGATGCGCGGCGCGCCAAAGCTTTTGTCGAGGACGACGTTGCGGCCCTTTGGCCCCAGCGTGACCTTTACAGCGTCAGCGAGGATATCAACACCGCGCAAAATGCGCTCACGCGCGTCGCGGCCAAATTTTACTTCTTTTGCAGCCATTATGCTGTTCCTTTATATGCTGCCCTTTTGGCGTAAACCTCGGGGGCAAAAAACGACGGATTCTTCAGGAAGTGGAGTGTGTTTTCACTCTTTTTCCTACAAGTATGGGTTAGCCAATGATCCCAAGGATATCGGATTCCTTCATGATCAACAGGTCTTCACCGTCGATCTTAACTTCAGTGCCGGACCATTTGCCGAACAGGATTTTATCGCCTGCCTTCACGTCAGGCTTAATGCGGTCGCCGTCTTCGTTATATGCGCCTTCGCCAACGGACAGGATTTCGCCTTCCTGTGGCTTTTCTTTGGCAGTGTCAGGGATGATGATGCCGCCAGCCGTTTTTTCTTCGGCTTCGATGCGGCGCACCAGCACGCGGTCATGGAGTGGACGAAATGCCATTTTTGGTTTCCTCTTTTCGACGTTGAATGTGGATTAGCACTCACGCGGCGTGATTGCTAACGAAAGTGCATATGGGTGCGGGGTGTGACAGCGTCAAGACAGGTGCGGAGGAATTTTTTCCGTGGTGCGGCGCGACGCAGTGCTCCGGGCTTGACCCGGAGCCTAGGCGCCATAAACTCAGCGGCGTCCTCCTAGGCTCCGGGTCAAGCCCG
>JANMDQ010000035.1:0-9947 GCA_031376385.1 Sphingomonadales bacterium | reverse complement strand
TCGACTTCATCAACATGTTCCAGTTCCTGCTGAGCTTCCTCGGCAGCCGTGACTAATTGTTGCGCATTAAGTGATTAAGGAAGGGCCCGGAAGCGCAAGTTTCCGGGCCCTTTTCTGTGTGGTGCTTTAATTTTGTATAGTGCTCCGGATCAAGCCTAGAGCAGTGCTTTACTCGGATTTTCGTCCATGCACCAAGCGGAAGGCACTTGCCGTCATCCCGAACTGTTTATGAAACGCCACTGACAAATGCGCGGCGTCCGCAAAGCCGCATCCGGCTGCCACTTGTTTGAGTGATAGGCCTTGGCCGATCAATATGCGGGCATGGTCCAGCCGCCTTGTCATCACATAGCGCGCGGGCGTCGCGCCGACCGCAGCGGTAAAGTTGCGGTGAAAACTGCGGGTGCTTTCGCCTGCCTGTTCAGCAAGAGTTTCAACGCCAAGCGGTTGATCGAGATGAGCGGCGATCCATCCGATGAGATCAGAATAGCGCCCATCCCGCGCGCCTTGGGCGGCAAGCGCAGGGCTATATTGAGACTGCCACCCCGGCCGCCGCACACTCAGCACCAGTCGCTGCGCCACTGCGCGCGCCACGCCCGCTCCATGATCAGCCTCAACAATCGCCAGCGCCATATCGATGCCTGTCGTGACGCCCGCCGACGTCCACAGCGGACCGTCATTTACAAAGATCGACTCAGCATCCAGATTCAGATCAGGCCAACGCTTCCGAATCTCCGGCACAGCCTCCCAGTGGCTGGCAAACCGCCGATCTCCAATCAACCCCCAAGCGGCAAGCGCAATGCTACCCGAACAAATGGAGCCATATCGCGATGCGACCTTCACCGCACGTATAGTCCAATCCCTCACAGACCGATTGGCAATAAGCTTGTGCAAACCCGCATCCTCGCCGCCCGAAATCAAAATGCTGTCGATGCTTTCTGGCGAAACATCCGCCAATCCGCTGGCGATGATAGAGAGGCCACAACCGCTACGCACGGCAGGCGCTTCGACCGCGATATACTTGATGGAATAGGCCTCTTTCCCCAGCCGGTCATTGGCCGCGCCAAAAACCGCAGCGGGACCTGCCAGGTCAAGCAACTGGAACCCGTCGAAGGCAATCAAGGCAATGGAATGGCTCATGGCAGAATATTATATAATATTGTCATTTCTGCCAAGACAAAATTATGCGAGAGAACTGAGGCGAACGAATGAACCTCTGGAGCCAACCCATGACCCATATTGCCTTCTTGCTCTTTCCCGGTCTCACTCAGCTGGACATGACGGGCCCTGCCCAAGTCCTTTCGCGTATGCCCGGCGTAAAGCTTGACCTCGTTTGGGCCAACACGGACCCGGTGATGACCGACGCTGGCTTTGCGATTGTGCCGACGGCAACCTTTGCTGATGTGCCGCGCGCTGACATCCTTTGCATCCCCGGCGGCATCGGTGTGACGGATGTGATGGCGCATGACGAGGCGATGGCGTGGATCCGTCAAATCGGCGCGGATGCAACTTGGGTGACAAGTGTCTGCACGGGCTCTCTGATCCTCGGCGCGGCGGGGCTCTTGCGGGGCTACAAAGCAACAACGCACTGGGCCTGGCACCATCATCTTGCGCTGTTCGGCGCAGAACCGGTGCACGCCCGCACCGTGTTTGACCGCAACCGCGTAACCGGCGGCGGCGTTACGGCCGGCATTGATTTCGCGCTTGCCCTTGCGAAGGAAATGCACGGGGAAGCGGTCGCCAAAACCCTGCAACTCGCGTTCGAATATGACCCAGCGCCGCCTGTGGATGCAGGCTCACCCGAAAAAGCGGGGCCAGAAATTGTGGCCGCCTGCCTTGCCCGCACGACTGCTATTGCCCCCCATCGCGAGGCTGAGTTGAAAGAGGCTGCCGTTAGGCTAGGGTTTGGCTGAGTTCGAATCGCTCAATACTGTCCAATTGGTAGGCATATCTTGCAACCCTCATCACTTCCTGCCAACCGGTAGGGCCAGTGATGAGGAGCCATCTATGAAACACCGCCGTCTGGGCAAAAGCCCCATTTATGTCTCCGACATTTGCATGGGCACCATGACCTTTGGGTCTCAAGCCGACGAAGCCACATCATTCCGCATCCTCGACCAGTCGTTCGAGGCTGGCATCAATTTCTTTGACACGGCCGAAAATTACCCCGTTCCGCCAGACGTGAAATGGGCGGGGCTGACGGAAGAAATTGTCGGCCGCTGGATGAAAACCAAAGATCGTGACGCGCTCATCATCGCGACCAAAGTGTCTGGCCCTTCGCACGGCTGGATCAAATCGTCGCAGCGCGCAGGCATGACCGCACTTGACCGGCACAACATCATCCGCGCAGTTGAAGCCAGCCTGATACGGTTGCAAACCGACTATATCGATCTCTATCAAACCCACTGGCCTGATCATGATACGGCTTACGAAGAAACGATGGATGTGCTTGATGAGTTGGTCCGCGCGGGCAAAGTCCGGGTGCTCGGCTGTTCGAATGAGACCAGTTGGGGATTGATGAAATCCATTGCGGCGTCAGAGCGTCTGGGCGTCGCGCGCTATCACACGATCCAGAATAACTTCAGCATGAACAACCGCCGTTTTGAAGATGAACTGGCGCAGGTGTGCCGTCAGGAAGGGGTCAGCCTCATCCCTTACTCACCCCTCGGCGGCGGTGTGCTCAGCGGCAAATATCAGGGCGGAGCTACCCCTGAAGGCGCGCGCTTTTCAGCCTATATGTCCAAAGGCGGACGCTGGGGCCAAATGGCGCAGCGGTTCGTGGGTGAAAAGGCGCTGGCGTCCACCGCACGTTATCTGGCTTTGGCCGCTGAGGCTGGCTTACATCCCATCACCCTCGCAACAGCATGGTCCAAACAGCATGACTATGTCGCGTCGACCATCGTCGGCGTAACGACCGAAGACCAACTTGCCCCGATATTCGCTGCGGCTGACATGGAATTGCCCGCCGACCTGATGAAAGCCATTTACAAAATCAGCCGAGAAATCATGTATCCTATGGGGTGAAAAGCTACCCAAAAAGCCACTGCCCTAACATCCGGTTAAACGGAAAAGTGAAGAAGCCGGCGATCAATAGCGCGCCCGTGACCATACCCCTCACGGCGCTCCGATGGCGAAGATGGTTGCGCGCGCGTGCAGTTAGGACAATGAGCGGTACTTGCACTAACGTAAAAATGGATAGCAGATGAATGAAGCTTAGCCTGCCATCATTAGTGTCGCGGATGGCGAAGGATAGCAGTGCTGTGAGAAACAGCGAAGCCGCCCAGACCCGACCAAGGATTCAGTGACGGCCATCGCCGCGCCGACGCAACAGCATGATTGGCGTTAATGCGAGCGCAACGGTGATCAAAGATAAATGCCCCCAAACCGCCAGCGGAACCAGTCCCCATTGGGACTGACCTCTTATCACCGCTACCACGACCGCAGTCAGCAATATCACTGCACTCGCCGCAAGTAACCGTTCGTAAAGATCGGGCGAAAGCGGTTTGGTGACTTTTTCTAAACTCATTCATTCCCCCTTTTACGATCACCGCACCAAAATCGTCGCGTTCACCCCCGCAGCTTTTAGCGGCAAGGCAAAGTTTGCAACTACAGCCCGCGCGCTGGCATCGCGCGCCAATTTCAACATCGGCGCGGCTTTGGCCTGAGCCAACACATCCGCCGTCGCCTTGACACGGTTTTCACGGTCAAGCAGCTTTTCAATATCCGTTAGCGCCATCAGGACTGTGCCGGACTGATATTCTCGCGTAGCCGCCAGATCAAATTCTGGCCCTGCGAGTTCCACAGGCGGCATGGTGATAATCAGCGTCTTCGCCGTCGCATCCCATGAGAGATCCTTGGTCGTCAATGTGGCCATATCCACTTCATACCGAACCATTGCGGGAATGATCAGCGTCTTTTCCGCTGAAAACCCCATTTGAGACTTGCGCGATGTCACGACAGTTACAAAGCGCGCGGCAAAGGCGGACAGGCGGTTTTGTTCCTGAACCGATTTCAAACTGGACGCGACGATGGTTTCTACAGGCGGATCAATATTGCGTTGCACCCATGCAATGACTCCGACGGTGAGCAGCAGAAAGCCAAGAAAAAGCGCCCAGACCTGTTTCACGATGTGATCGCTGCCCAAGCTTCCCCCGCCTGCACCACAATCCCGCGCTCCCTCATATCAATCAGATGGGCCAAAACCGAACGCCCCGCCGCCGGGTAAAGGCGCTGGTCGATGCCTTGATACATGTCAGGTACCATATCCGCTATGATGCCTGTGCTTTGGCCCAGCATCTTCAAAATCTGTGCTTCGCGCTGTTTGCGGTGGACCATCATGCCGCGCGCCAGACGCTGCGGGTTGTCAACTTGCGGACCGTGAGCAGGGTAATAAACCAGATCGTCGCGGTCGATCAGCAGCGTCAGGCTGCGCATATAATCCGCCATGTCGCCGTCGGGCGGACTGACAACTGTGGTCGACCAACCCATGATATGATCACCGGTAAAGAGCGCCTTTTCTTCGTCCAGTTCAAAACAGAGATGGTTCGACGTATGCCCGGGCGTATGGAGCGCCGTGAGGGTCCAGCCCGGACCGCTGATGCTTTGACCGTCCGTCATGACCCGGTTCGGTGCATAAGTGGGATCAAACCCCGCATCTGCGCGCGGGCCATCATCGTGAAGCATCAGCGGCGCACAGCCGATAATCGGCGCACCCGTCATCGCCGCCAAAGGGGCCGCCGCGGGTGAATGATCGCGGTGAGTGTGGGTGCACATGATCGCCGTGATTGCCTCACCAGCCAGCAATCGCACCAATTCCCCGACATGCGCAGGATCATCACCCAGCGGCCCGGGATCAATCACCGCGACGTCGCCGTGGCCCACTATGTAAGTCTGCGTGCCGGTATAACTGAACGGGGAGGCATTGCGCGCGAGAACGCGGCGTACCAGCGGGCTGATCTGCTCGGCAATGGCATAAGGTTCATTGGAAAGTTCGGGCAGGTCCATTACTTCTATGTGGCGGTGCAACCAATCCTGTGCAAGGGCTAGCAAGAGTTTGCGCCGAGGGCCCCCCGCCGCTATTGCCGCCGCCATGACGTCAGACGTTCCTTATCAAGGCCATTTCACGGGCCGCGAACATAGGTTTGCGGTGCGGGTGTATTTTGAGGACACGGATTTTTCCGGCGTTGTTTATCACGCGTCCTATCTGCGGTTCATGGAACGGGCACGGTCAGACATGCTCACCTGCGCGGGGATCATGCAAAGTGCGGCCTATGCAGGCGGCGAAGGCGTGTACGCCGTGTCGGAACTGACGATCAAATATCACCGCCCGGCTCGCTTTGATGATGCCTTGCTGGTCATCTCAACTGTGGAGCAAGTCCGCGCCGCAACCTGCGTGATTCATCAGAGAGTCATGTTGGGCAGTGAATTGCTGACCATGGCCAAAGTCGTGGCAGCTTTTCTTTCCCCAGAGGGCCGCCCGCGACGCCAGCCGCGCGATTGGATCGACAAATTTACCCCCTTGTTATCGGAGAATCAGACAGCGTCATGAGTGCATCAATTCTTACCGCCGATCCCGCCACCTTGTCCCCCATCGCCTTGTTTTTGCAGGCCGACATCGTCGTCAAAATCGTGATGATTGGTCTGATCGCAGCAAGCATATGGACATGGACGATCATCGTCAGTCAGTGGATGAAAACTCGAAAGGCTGGCCAAGCGTCCGAAAAATTTGAGCGCGACTTCTGGAAAGCAGAAGATGCCGAGGCCTTTTACAAAGAGAATAAGGACGCTGATTTGCCTGCTGCCCGCATCTTTTCCGCTGGCATGTATGAATGGCGCAAATCAACGGCGCGGGGCACGATAGACCGCGACGGGACGCGCGAGCGACTTGCAACAGCGATGGGTGCGGCAGTCGCCAGTGAAATCGACAAGCTGGGGGACCGGCTGAACATCCTTGCCACTGTGGGCAGCGTCGCGCCTTTTGTGGGGTTGTTCGGCACCGTGTGGGGCATCATGCGCAGCTTCACAGCAATTTCAGCGGCGCAGAATACGTCGCTGGCCATTGTCGCACCGGGAATTGCAGAGGCGCTGTTTGCAACAGCCATTGGCCTGTTCGCGGCTATCCCCGCAGTCATAGCGTATAACCGTTTCGGCCACGGGCTGAACCGGTTGGAAGCACGCCTGAACCGTTTTGCCGATGGCCTTCACGCCACGTTTAGCCGCGAACTGGAGCTCGACCGCTAATGACGATATTCTGCAACAAATACGCTCAGGCTGAGCTTGACGAAGCCTTCTTTGACGGCGTCCAACAGGGCTTCGTCAAGCTCAGCCTGAGCGGGACGGGAAGCCGTTGCGGCGGGGAGAGGCTTTAAGATGGCAATGTCCCAACTTCCCTCAAACCGGGGTCGCAGCCGAAACCGGCGGATGCCGATCGCGGATATCAACGTCACGCCGATGGTTGATGTTATGCTGGTGCTGCTGATCATTTTCATGGTGACGGCTCCGCTGTTGGTAGCAGGCGTGCCCGTGAATTTACCAGATAGCCGCGCCAAGGCGCTCGATCAGCCCAAGGAGCCTGTGCAAATTTCGCTGGGTGGTGACGGTAAGATTTTCCTTGGTGACACTGAAGTGCCGCTGGTTGACCTGCCCGTGCGCCTGGCCGCGGTGGCCGCAAAGGGCGTGGATGAGCCGCCACAGATTTATTTGCGCGCCGACAAGACCCTCGATTATGGCCGCATCATGATGATCATGGGCGAACTCAACCGCGCGGGCCTCAACCGCGTGGCGTTGGTGACGACCGCAGCTGAGGGTGAGCAGTGAAGCCTTTCCTAGGCGCCTGCAAGGCAGTCGAAGGGGGCTGTTTTTCCCTACTCTGCGTCAGTAAGCCGTTAGAGTGGATTGTTCGAAATGTGAATCACGACCGTCACCCTGAACTCGTTTCAGGGTCCATGCCTCAATTTTCATGCAAGACTGGATGGTTTAAGTTTGGCAACGACATTCAGGCATGGATGCTGAAACATCGACCCGCCGGGCGCCAGCATGACAGTGGTGCATATTTTACGCAATCAGCTTTGGAAAAACGGCCCCCTTCAACTGCCTTGCAGGCGCTCGGGACAGGCTTCGACAAGCTCAGGGAAGCGGCTGTTTAATGGACCGCGTTGAGCGAAACGGCCTTGGCATTGCTGTCATTGGGCATTTAGCTCTGTTTGCAGCGCTTTCGCTGAGCTTGCTCAATGCCCCGCCGCTGCCTGTGTTAGAAAGCGAGCCCGTAGAAGTGGAACTGGTAACGGATATTGCGCCTGTCACCAGCGCGCCTGACCCGCAGCCGCTGGCCCCGGCCCCTGCGTTGGCCCCAGAACCGGCCCCACCAGTTGATGCAGCGCCACCAGAACCGGCACCTTTACCGCCGACACCAAAGCCACCGCCACCTCAGCCGAGACCGCCCCTCCCAAAACCGGTGCCGCCCGCCCCTAAACCAGTGCCGAAACCAACCCCGCGCGCCGTTCCAAAGCCAGCGCCCACTGCCAAACCGGCACCCAGAGTGGTTGCGAAGCCACCAGCCAAGCCCGCCGCGAAACCTGCCACTGCTCGTCCAGCAGCGAAGCCTGCGGCCAAGCCGCCCCGAGATGTGCGCCCGACAGGCAACTTGGCGGGGATTCTGTCCGGTTCAAGCAACCGCCCGGGACCAAGCCCATCACCTCAGCCAAAAGCCGCAGTTGCTGGCCCATCCGCTGCTGATCTTGCGACGATCAAACGCGCACTCGGCACAGAAATTGGTCGGCAGTTAAAGCCCAAATGGAAAGCCCCAACCGGCGCGGATGTGGACCAGCTCGTGACGATCCTTAGCTGGGATTTGACCTCTGATGGCAACCTATCGGGCGCGCCGCGTTTCATCAGCCAAGGAGGCGTTACGCCCAGCAACCAGGCCCAGGCCGCGATCCA
Source organism: Sphingomonadales bacterium (assembly GCA_031376385.1). Taxonomy (GTDB): domain Bacteria; phylum Pseudomonadota; class Alphaproteobacteria; order Sphingomonadales; family Sphingomonadaceae; genus Aquisediminimonas. The sequence goes on along the minus strand of JANMDQ010000035.1, from coordinate 2,012 downwards.
CCGCGACAACGCGATCAAGGCAGTCCGTGCCGCTGCTCCGTTCAATTTGCCATCGCAGCATTATTCACTGTGGAAATCTGTTATATCCTTCAAATTCGATAAGAGGTTGTCTCAATGATCCGATGGTTCCGCATTGCCGCAATGGCTCCTGCCCTGTTTGCTTCCGCTGCTTTCGCACAGATCGAAGGATCCGTGACGGATGAAAGCAATAATGACCTGAACCTCGCCATCCCCGCGATGCCAACGCCTAGCGATGTTCCAACGCCTGCGGGCAGCACAGCGACGCTTGGGCGTTCAGTCGCTGAAGTCATTGCGGCCAACCTGCGCAATGCGGGCCTGTTCAAACCCAGCGGCCCCGGCGGATTGAAGGCCGTCAGCTACGGGGAAGTCACAGCCCCTGATTACGGCCATTGGTCTGGCGCGGGGGCAGAGGCCCTCGTCCAAGGCTTCGTGCGCGCCAATGCCGACGGAAAACTGACGGTTGGCTGCTATCTTTATGATGTGGCGCTCAAATCAGAACTCACGCGCGCAGGCTTTGTTGTGGCCCCGCGCGATTGGCGGCGCGCGGCCCATAAATGTGCCGATGCTATCTATTCCAAACTCTCCGGAGAAAGCCCCTTCTTTGACAGCCGTATCGCCTATATCGCCGAGAGCGGCCCCAAGAACCGGAGGATCAAGCGGCTTGCCACAATGGATTCCGACGGGGCGAATCCCCGCTTTCTGACCAATGGTCAAGCCATGGCGCTGACCCCGCGCTTTTCGCCGGACTATAAATCGATCCTCTATCTCTCCTACCTTGGCCAGCGCCCACGCATCTTCATCATCAACCCGGAAACCGGCGCGCAAAAACTGGTCACGGAGAGCGCAAACCCCACATTTTCACCGCGCTGGTCCCCCGATGGCAAGACGATCCTTTATTCCATGGCCATTGCTGGCAACACTGACATTTATTCAATCCCCGCCACTGGAGGCACGCCGCGCCGCCTGACCAACGCACCGGGCATTGATATCGGCGGCAGCTTCTCCCCTGATGGATCCAAAATCGTGTTCGAAAGCGACCGGTCAGGCAGCCAGCAAATCTATGTCATGAACGCCGATGGGTCAGATCAAAGCCGCATCAGTTCTGGCGGCGGCCGCTATGCGACACCGGAATGGAGCCCGCGTGGAGATTTGATTGCCTTTACCAAAATCGCGGGCAATTTCCGCATCGGCACTATGACTCCGGGGGGCAGCGGTGAGAAGATACTCACTGACAGCTGGCAAGACGAATCGCCGAGCTGGTCGCCCAATGGCCGCGTCATTCAGTTTTTCCGCACCGCCCAAGGGTCTGGCAAGACCTCAGTATGGCAAGTGGATTTGACGGGCGTTAATGAAAGGCGCATTCCGACACCAACTGACGGATCAGACCCGGCATGGGGCCCGATTCTGCCATAAAGACCTTTGTTTGCGTAAAAGAAGGAACTGCAAGATGAAGACAAAAAGCATCATGATCCTCGGCCTAGCGGCGCTCGCACTGTCCGCCTGCGCGACCAAGCGTGACCGTATACCGCCCGAAGCGATGGGCACACCAGGCAGCAGCGCAAATAATGGCTCGACGGCGCCCAGTCCGGGAAGTCAGGAAGATTTCGTTGCGAACACAGCGTCAGATCGCGTCTATTTCAATACGGACAAGTTCGATATCGATCAGGAAGATATGGACGTGCTGCGCAGCCAAGCTGCATGGCTGCAACGCTATCCCAATGTGCGTGTGACGCTTGAAGGTCACTGCGATGAACGAGGAACGCGCGACTATAACCTCGCGCTCGGGGAACGGCGCGCCAACGGAGCGAAAAACTTCCTTGCCTCTCTCGGGATCAGCCCGTCGCGAATTACGACCATCAGCTACGGCAAGGAACGGCCAGACGCTGTGGGTTCGAACGAAGAAAGCTGGGCCAAGAACCGCCGCGCGGTGAGTGTCACGGTTAGGTAATTCAGCTGTATTCTAAAGCCCCTCCTCCTTTAGGGGAGGGGTT
>JANMDQ010000008.1:0-16194 GCA_031376385.1 Sphingomonadales bacterium | reverse complement strand
TCCAGTACCCGCCGAATGGGCCAAAAAATCCCGCGTGAACGCCAAAAAATACGGCGAACTCTATGGCCGCTCGCTTGCTGATCCGGGTAGTTTCTGGCTGGAACAGGCCAAACGGCTGACGTGGATGAAGCGGCCTGAAATCGCAGGCGATTGGTCATTCGATGCTACAACTTTCCATATTAACTGGTTTTCCGACGGCAAATTAAACGCATCCGCCAATTGCATTGACCGCCACTTGGCCGAACGCGGCGACGTGACGGCTATCATCTGGGAACCTGATGATCCCAAGGATGAGCCGCGCCGCTTTACCTACCGCCATCTTCACGCCGAAGTTTGCCGCTTTGCCAATGTGCTGAAGGCGCAAGGCGTGGCCAAAGGTGACCGTGTTACGATTTACATGCCGATGATCCCAGAAGCAGCCTTCGCGATCCTTGCTTGCGCGCGCATCGGGGCGATCCATTCAGTTATTTTCGGGGGCTTCTCTCCCGATAGCATTGCTGGCCGCGTTCAGGATTGCGATAGCAGCCATATCATCACTGCCGACGAAGGCCGCCGCGCGGGGAAAACGGTTCCGCTCAAAGCCAATGTTGATCTTGCTGCTGATCAGTGCCCATCTCTTAAATCGGTCATTGTCGTGAAATCCACAGGGGCAATGGTCAACATGCGCGAAGGGCGCGATGTCTGGTATCATGAGATTGCCGCCACGGTCGACGCCACTTGCCCACCCGAAGTGATGGGCGCGGAAGATCCGCTATTCATCCTCTACACCAGCGGCAGCACGGGCAAACCCAAGGGCGTCCTCCACACCACTGGCGGCTATCTGCTCTGGGCGAGCCTGACGCATGAGCTTTGCTTCGATTACCGCCAAGGCACCACCTATTGGTGCGCGGCGGATATCGGCTGGGTCACGGGGCATAGCTATATTCTCTATGGGCCACTGGCCAACGGCGCGACGACGCTGATGTATGAAGGGGTGCCCAATTGGCCCACGCCTGCGCGCATTTGGGAAGTGTGTGACCGGCATCAGGTGCATACAGTGTTCACCGCCCCTACGGCGCTGCGCGCGCTGATGAGGGAAGGTGATGATTGGGTAAAATCCACATCGCGCAAGTCACTGAAACTGCTGGGCACTGTGGGGGAACCAATCAATCCAGAGGCATGGCGCTGGTATCACAGCGTTGTCGGCGAAGGCCGCTGCCCGATCATTGATACATGGTGGCAGACCGAAACGGGCGCGGCGATGATTGCCCCCCTACCCGGCGCGACGGACCTGAAGCCCGGCTCCGCGACTAAGCCCATGCCCGGTGTGGAACCGCAGCTTGTTGATGCCGAAGGCCAAGTGCTGTTCGGCGCGGCCAGCGGAAACCTGTGCATCACGCGCAGCTGGCCGGGGCAAATGCGCACGGTCTGGGGCGATCATGCGCGGTTTTTCGACACCTATTTCACCACATATCCCGGCAAATATTTCACCGGTGACGGATGCCGCCGCGATGAGGACGGCTATTACTGGATCACTGGCCGCGTGGATGACGTCATCAATGTCTCCGGCCACCGCATGGGCACCGCCGAAGTCGAAAGCGCGCTTGTTCTCCACCCTCAAGTCGCCGAAGCCGCCGTCGTTGGCTTCCCCCACGACATCAAGGGCCAAGGCATTTACGCCTATGTAACGCTGAATGCAGGCGAAGCGGCGTCAGACGATCTGCGCAGCGACCTCATTAAATGGGTCCGCAAAGAAATCGGCCCCATCGCCACACCAGACGCCATCCAGTTCGCACCGGGACTGCCTAAGACGCGGTCCGGCAAAATCATGCGGCGGATATTGCGGAAGATCGCAGAGGGTGATGTTGGGGCGTTGGGGGATACGAGCACGCTGGCTGACCCGAGTGTTGTGGACGATCTGGTGGCAAATAGAGTGGGTTGACGAAGACAAGCAAACAAAGCATTCCTATCGCAGACGAGAAAAATATGATCACGAAAATAGAATCCGTGTCAATTTTAATTGATGGACAAAACGAAACAAATCAAATTGAAATCTCCCGACGGCGTCTAAAACATTGTGGATGTTGAATCTGAATTGTCCGAGAATTTTAAGAAAATTTTTGTTAGAGAAAAAGGCAAATTTTCAAAACTAAAACAAAAGAAATACTATGCACTGATGGATCGAATGAAATCTTCATATAATTCAGGAAAAAATCAAACTGAAGGCTGTTACCTATTTATCAAAATTGTTCAAAAACTACCCGATCAACATCCCGAGAATGATGAATTATCCTAACAATTTTGACCGTGTTACCTTCAACCTGATAAAACACGCGGTGGCTGCTATGGTGCCATCGTCTGAAACCAGTTTCTTCGTCAATCTGGCCAGAAAATGGATAGTCTTCTAGCAAGGCAAAGACTTTGCTGAAGCTCAACAGATAAGCCTTTGCAGTTGCTTCATTATGATATTCGAGGCCGTAGGCTAGGATGTCATCCAAATCAGCAGATGCTCCCGGCGACAATCGGACTTCAGGCATTCAGTCCGTGCTTCGTGAGGATATCACTAATGATCTTGCTCGGCGGTCGCGGATCAATTCCGGAGTCGAGTCCTTTTTGAAGCTCAGTTTTCAGCCAATCCAACCGCTCCTCACGCGAGGTATGCGGTTCTGCGGAAAATGCAGAGCGTGCTTCGTTGAACCCAACCGATTTATTACCTGATTTCATTATTGATAAATATCAAAGCAACGACTTTCTGTCTAACAAAAATGTGACATATCGTCACCGCGACACCTTCAACCAAAAGGCTTGCACCTTCCCCCTATCGGCCTAATCTCCCACCAAACAGAACAAACAGGAGAGCAGCGATGGCAGAGGCTGATCCATTGGCAGGCGCGGGCACGCTGAACACAGCTCCGCCGGAGCATTTCGATGTCTTGATCGTCGGCGCAGGGATTTCCGGCATTGGCGGGGCTTATCATTTGCAAGATCAATGCCCGGGCAAATCCTATGTCATCCTAGAAACCAAGGATACATTTGGCGGCACGTGGGAAACACATAAATACCCCGGCATCCGTTCTGATTCTGATCTCTATACCTTTGGCTATCGCTTCAAACCGTGGATCGACGCCCCGATTGCGACTTCTGATAAGATCCTGCGTTATATGGGCGAAGTGATTGATGAAAATGGGATCGGCGATCACATTCGTTATGGCCACCTGATCACGGCCTGCCGTTGGTCCAGCGTGGACAAGCTCTGGACGGTGGAAGCGCTGGACCGCGCTTCAGGCGAAACGCGGACCTTTACCTGCGGGTTCCTGTGGATGTGCCAAGGCTATTACGATCATGACACGCCATACTGGCCCGATTGGGCGGGGATGGCGGACTATAAGGGCCAGCTGGTTCACGCCCAGAAGTGGGATCCTGAAACTGATGTCAGCGGTAAACGCGTCATCGTTATTGGATCAGGCGCAACGGCGGCCACCGTGGTTCCGGCCCTCGCGGGCAAAGCCGCCCACGTTACGATGCTGCAACGCACGCCGACCTATTTCCTGCCAAGCCCAAATGAAAATGAATTTGCCACGGCCCTGCGCGCAGGCGGGATTGAAGAAGAAACGATCCACCGGGTTGTTCGCACCAAAATAAATTATGATATGGAGGTGCTGATCAACCGCTGCGCCTCCGAGCCAGAGGCAGTCCGCGAGGAGCTGTTCGCAGCGGCCCGAACTTATCTGGGGGAGGATTATGATCTTTCCCCGCATTTCACGCCCGATTATCGCCCTTGGCAACAGCGCGTGGCATTCCTGCCGGACGGCGACATGTTCCAATCAATCGCGGCGGGCCAGGCCAGTGTGGTGACTGACCATATCGACCACTTCACGCCCAAAGGCATCATGCTCAAGTCCGGTGTTGAGTTAGAGGCGGATATCATCATCGCCGCGACGGGCTTCAAACTCTCTGTACTGGGTGACATTCCCTTTGAAGTGGACGGCAAAGCCGTCAATTGGGCGGAAACCACCACCTATCGCGGGATGATGTTCACTGGCGTTCCCAACATGATCTGGGTGTTCGGCTATTTCCGCGCAAGCTGGACCTTGCGCGTCGATTTACTCGGTGATTTTGTCTGCCGATTGCTCAACTACTTGGACACAAAGGGCAAAAGCGCCGTTGAGGTCGCATTCCGGCCAGAGGATCATAATATGCCGGCTTTGCCGTGGATCGACGGAAGCAATTTCAACCCCGGCTATCTTCAACGCGGCCTACACCTGATGCCAAAGCGCGGGGACAAACCGGAATGGCAGCATAGCCAGGATTATTGGGGAGACCGCACCACGATCCCGGAAATTGATTTAAGCGGTTCGGAATTTGTCTATCGGTAAGGCCCGGTCGCCCATTGTATATCGCGGCCCGGCGCCCTTTGCCCCGGCGCGATCTTGCGGGTTATAGAGCGCGCAATTCTTCAACGACAGGCAGCCACAGCCGATGCAGCCGTCCAGTACATCGCGCGTGCGCGTTAGCGCCTTGATCTGATCATCGAGTCTGGTTTTCAACATTGCGCTAATGCCTGCCCAATCGCTGGCGGTAGGGGTGCGACCGTGAGGCAATTTGCGGAGTTCCTCGCCAATCCCTTCAATCGACAGGCCAAGCTGCTGCGCGATGCGGATAAAGCTCATGCGGCGGATATCTGATCGCAGGAAGCGCCGCTGCCCGCCAGAACTGCGGAATGGTTCGACCAAGCCGCGCTCTTCATAAAAACGGATGGACGATACCGAAAGCCCCGTGCGCCGTGCCAGATCGCCAATCGAGATGATATCATTTGGCCCCACCAGCGCCTCCCCTAAAAAATAGCTTGATCTCTTCTTAGGTTGAGGTTGCATTGATGATGCGTCAACCCCGAAACTGAGTCGCGAAAGGACATCAGCCATGGCGCAAGTTTTTATCGAACATGTGAACATCACAGTCAGCAACCCGGAGGCCACGGCGGAGATGCTGAAATCCATCTTTGGATGGCATGAACGCTGGCGCGGCGCATCTGGCCAAGGCGGATGGACGATCCATGTCGGCACCGAAACCCATTACGTCGCTGTCTACATCAAAGGCGAGGCTGACGGAGTGCCAGTTTCCCATAAGAAAGGGGTTCCCCTTAATCATATCGGCCTTCAGGTAGATGATTTGGATGCCGTCGAACGCCGCGTGATCGCCGCAGGCTTCACGCCTTTCAGCCACAACGATGATGAGCCCGGCAGGCGCTTCTATTTCTTCTGCCCCGATGGCGTTGAGTATGAAGTCTTGAGCTACGTATCATGACCGCGCCATCCTTCGCCCTTAATCAAATCACCCTGCCGGCCCGTGATTATGCGGCCAGCGTCGCCTTCTATTCCGCACTTGGCCTGACGCACATCGTCGACAGCCCGGACAGTGGATATGCGCGGTTTGAAAGCCCCGATGGAACGACGCTGTCGATCCACCTGTCGGATGAGGCGGCGGGCGGAGCAGTGACCTATTTCGAATGCGAAGCGTTGGATGAATGGTGCCACATGCTAGCCGGCGAAGGCGTCTTGTTTGACCAAGCACCCCGCAGCGAAAGTTGGGGCTGGAGAGAAGCAAGGTTGCGTGATCCCCACGGCAACTCGCTTTGCCTTTATCGGGCGGGGAAATATCGGCGCTTTCCACCTTGGCGAATGGGGGCTTGAAGATGCTCGGTTACGTCTTACTTTCAGTCTGCTCTTTGAACCCCTTTCGCCACCGCGTCAGGCCGTAAATATTCTTGATTGCCGCCTGCGCCGGTGGACGGTCAGATGTAGGGAAATGGTTGAAAACAGCCTCCACTTGTTGAAGAATCCGCCATTTTTCAATTTCTGTAGCAGGGCAGTCAAACCGTTTCCAGCTCTCTCCGCGGAACTGGCAGGGCATTGCCTTGGCCTGCTGCGCGCTTTTCCCCGCGTGTGAGTTCCCTCTTCAATTCGCGGACATAATGATCAAAATCGAGCTGAATTGTGTGTCGGCGTGACGCATAATATTGGCCGAGATAATAATCATCGTCCGCTCCAATAACCTTATGCATTTCAGTTTCCGACGGTGGCAAATAACGCCCGGCCAGATAGGCACCGACCAACTTTGATTGCTGTTCCGCAAAGTTCACCAGCGTCGGCAGCGGTTGAGCAAGACCCATATAGAAAAGGTCTGAGACGCCGGGTTTAAGGATGCGTTTGAACAACGCTGGCGGCTTGTTGTTCGCGTCCGGCTGCAGCGCGGGATCATTGAAGAACGGGAATTTAATGTCATATCCCGTCGCCCAGACGATCACATCAATCTGTTCCCGGCGGCCATCAGTGAAGACCACGCCGTCGCCGTCCAGCCGTTCTATGCCGGGGCGCATGTTGATATCGCCAGAGCCTGCGCGCAGCAGAAATTCACCAGATACAGTGCCGTGGCTTTCAAACGGGCCAATCTCCGGCTCTGGCAAGCCGTAATCGCTCATCTTGCCAACCAGCCCTTTGATCAGCCGTGCGCCTAGCCACTGCCGTATTCCCTTTGGCATCCAGGCTGGTGCCGGGTTCTTATCAATCGGTTGGCCCTTATAATATTTGGGGAAAATCCACACGCCACGCCGGGCAGAAACAAATAGCTTTTCCGCTATGGGCCGCTGAGACAATTCGGATGCAACATCCATCGCACTGTTGCCCATACCAACGACCATCACACGCTTTCCGATACAATCGACAGGCGCAAACGGGCTGCGATAATGGTGGGAATGAATTTGCTCGCCTGCAAATTCACCGGGATATTCCGGGATGCGCGCAGCCCAGTGATGGCCATTGGCAACAACCAGAGCGTCAAACTGCTTTGTCTCGCCGTTGGAAAGCGTCAGGGTCCACCCGCCACCGTCCAGCCGCTCCGCTGTTTCTACCCTTGTGTTGAAACGGATATGATCGCGAACGCCGAAATGGGCGACATAATCGTGGAAATATTTCAGCAATTCGGCGTGATGGGGATAATCTGGCCACGCGTCTGGCACAGGAAAATCTTCGAATGCCAACCGGTATTTGGATGTGTCGATGTGGAGGCTCTTATAGCAGGACGACATGCCGTTAGGGTTGTTGAAATACCAATTGCCGCCAATATCGTCAGAGGCCTCAAACACTTCATAGGGAATGCCGTAATCGCCGAGGCGTTTGGCGGTGGTAAAGCCGGAACATCCGGCACCGATAATGGCGACTGTGGGGAGCATGTTCATCTGCAGACGATGGCGCGGTTTGGCCGGTCTGTCACCCTCTCTACTGTGAGAGTGCTGATATTCCACTTGAATTGTGAGGCATAGCGGGGAAGAGAGATTAACATTGTTTGTATCCGAGGAGTTCCATCATGCCGCATGATCCCATCGTCATTGCCTCTTATGCGCGCACTCCCATGGGCGGGATGCAAGGCGCTCTGGCCACAGTCGCCGCAACTCAACTGGGTGCCGTTGCGATCAAAGCCGCAGTGGAGCGCGCGGGCGTTTCTCCTGCCGCAGTTGACCAAGTGATCATGGGCTGCGTCTTGCCTGGCGCGCTAGGTCAGGCCCCTGCCCGTCAGGCTTCGATCCAGGCTGGGCTGCCGCTTTCCACCGGAGCCACGACCATCAATAAAGTCTGCGGGTCCGGCATGAAAGCGACGATGATGGCAGCCGAAGCCATCATGGCCGGCACGTCTGACATCGTTGTTGCGGGTGGGATGGAGAGCATGACCAATGCGCCTTATATGCTCACCAAGCACCGCTCCGGCGCGCGGCTGGGGCATGATAGCCTGAAAGACTCCATGTTCCTCGATGGGCTTGAAGATGCCTATGAAGCAGGCCGCGCCATGGGCAGCTTTGCTGAAGAAACATGCACCGAATATCAGTTCACCCGCGAAGCCCAGGACGAATATGCGCTCCGTTCGCTCACGCGGGCCAAAGATGCGATTGCATCAGGCGCATTCAAGGGCGAGATTATCGCTGTCGAAGTCGCCGGGCGCGGCGGAGTGACAGTCGTCGATACTGATGAACAGCCTGGCAACGCCAAGCCCGATAAAATTCCGACGTTGAAGCCTGCTTTTGCCAAGGATGGAACGATTACAGCGGCCAATGCGTCTTCGATATCGGACGGGGCAGCAGCACTTGTCGTGACGAAAGCCAGCGTGGCGGCGGCCCAAGGCCTAACAACAGCAGCAACACTGGTCGCGTGGGCGACCAACAGTCAGGAACCTGCCAAATTCACATCTGCACCTGTTCCCGCCATTCGCAAGGTAATGGAAAAGGCCGGATGGTCGCTAGACGATGTGGACCTGTTCGAGATCAATGAGGCTTTCGCGATGGTGCCCATGATCGCCATGAGGGAACTCGGCATTCCAGCCGAAAAGCTGAACGTGAACGGCGGCGCGACGGCGCTTGGCCACCCCATCGGAGCATCCGGCGCGCGCATCATTGCAACGCTGATTGCGGCACTGCAAACACGCGGATTGAAACGCGGTGTGGCAGCTCTTTGCATCGGCGGCGGCGAAGGCACCGCCGTTGCCGTTGAGGTCGCCTGATCATAATGGCACGTAAATTCCTGTTCTTTATCGCTGGGATTGTTGGTCTCATCTTGGCGGCTGGCATTGTCTGGCAGTTTTACGGCATCGAATTGGTGCGCGCGGCGATGGTGCCAAGTGCGGCGTTTACGCCCCTGCCCGCAAGGACAGCGGCTGATTATGCCGACAGTAAGCTTTGGCTCGCAAAACCGAGGTTTAAGGATGATGCCTCTTCATGGCGACCCAAAGGACTAGAAGCTCCCGCCGCAGCAGACAAAGTGGCGACCTTTTTCGTTCACCCGACATCCTATCTCAATCGAGCCACTTGGAATGCGCCCGTGGCTGATGCTGACGCCAACGAAATGGCCATGGGGCTCGTGCAAGGCCAAGCCAGCGTGTTTCGCGCGCAAGGGGGCGTCTGGGCGCCAAGGTATCGACAGGCCACATTTGGGTCATTTCTGACCCAACAAACAGAGAGTAAACTGGCCCTAAACGCGGCCTACCAAGACGTCAGCGCCGCGTTCGATGCCTTCCTTGCTAGCATCCCCGCCGACAAGCCCATCATTCTTGCAGGTCATAGCCAAGGCACAGTTCACCTCCTCCGCCTTATGCGGGAACGCGTTGCGGCCAAGCCAATCGCGAAGCGCATTGTTGCAGCTTATCTGATTGGATGGCCAATCTCGATCACGGCGGACGTGCCTGCGCTTGGGCTTCCGGTCTGTTCGGACACGAAGAAAAGCAGTTGTGTCCTCGGATGGCAGAGCTTTGCCGAACCCGCAGACACCAAGTCACTTGACGATGTGTATGAAGCAACGCCGGGCTTTACCGGGGCTGCGCGCAAGGGCACGCCGATGGTCTGCACCAATCCCACAGGCGGCAAGGATCAGGGTGGCTATCTGACACTCAGCCTAAAGGCTGCGCCGCAAGCTTATGTTCCAACGCCAGTGAAAGCGACATGTAATGCCTCAGGCTATCTGGTGATGCCCTTTGCGCCAGACGTTGGCGCGGCAGTGTTGCCAGGCAATAATTATCATGTTTACGACTATGCGCTGTTTTGGCGCGCGATTGAACAGGACGCAGCAGCGCGGGTTGCGGCCTTTGTCGCCAAATGATCATGGCCCGATGATTACAACCATCGCTGCCGATTTCGCGCCGCACTTTCCCGGTGGTGGACGTCTGTTGGGGCTGGATGTTGGCACCAAGACCATTGGAACCGCGCTATGTGATGCAGGGTGGAGCTTTGCCTCACCAGCTGACCTGATCCGCCGTACCAAATTTGGGGCGGATAAGGCTCTGGTCGCAGCGATGCTGATCAAACAATCAGTGAAGGGCATCATCATTGGCCTGCCCCTCAACCTGGACGGCACAGATAGCCCGCGTACTCAGTCAACCCGCGCCTTTGCCAAAAATGTGGAGGATTTAGGCCCGCCCATTCTCCTTTGGGATGAACGCTGGTCCACCCAAGCCGTTGAGCGCGCCATGATTGCAGCCGATCTTAGCCGTGCCAAAAGGGCAGAGCGAGTGGACAGCGCTGCGGCCGCCTATATTCTGCAAGGGGCGATCGATGCGTTGGTGAGGGTTTAAGTTCGCATCCCTTGGTTTTTCCGCCTAGCCTGAGCGGAGGTGGTAGATGCTAAGTAAAAGGTCGAGACAATGGCAGCAACACGCACAGAAACCGACAGCTTTGGCCCCATCCAAGTGCCTGCCTCAGCTTATTGGGGCGCACAGACGCAGCGCAGTCTGGAAAACTTTCCCTTCCCGCACCACGAACGGATGCCGGTGGGGATCATTCACGGACTAGCCCATGTGAAGCGCGCAGCAGCTCTGGTGCACAAGGCGTCTGGCGCAATGGACGGCGATATAGCCGATGCGATCGTGGCAGCGTCGGACGCAATCATTTGCGGGGCTCATGATGAGCAATTTCCGCTGACCATCTGGCAAACCGGCTCCGGCACTCAGTCCAACATGAACGTCAATGAAGTGATCGCCGGGATCGCCAATGAAGCTCTGTCTGGCACATGCGGCGGCAAGGTGCCCGTGCATCCCAACGATCATGTTAACATGGGGCAGTCATCAAACGATAGCTTCCCGACGGCCATGCACATAGCGGTGGCACTGGCCGTCGAACATCAGCTTCGCCCAGCCCTCGGCACGCTGATTGGCGAACTTGGTGCAAAGTCTGAAGCGTGGATGGACATTGTGAAGATAGGCCGCACGCACCTTCAGGATGCAACCCCCCTGACACTGGGGCAGGCGTTTTCGGCCTATGTCCAGATGCTCGTTATGTCTGACGTCAGGCTGACCGTGGCGCTGACCGAAGTGCACCACCTCGCCCAAGGCGGAACGGCGGTTGGCACGGGCTTAAACGCGCCTCCCGGGTTTGACGAAGATATCGCGCGCGAAGTGAGCGCAGCCACTGGGCTTCACTTTGAAACGGCCCCAAACAAGTTTGAGGCGCTGTCTGGCCATGATGCCCTCGTTGATTTTTCCGGGCATTTGAACACGCTTGCCGTGGCCCTTACCAAGATCGCAAATGACATTCGCCTGCTCGGCTCCGGCCCGCGTGCGGGGATTGGGGAGCTTACTCTGCCGGAGAATGAACCCGGCAGCTCAATCATGCCCGGCAAAGTCAACCCGACCCAGTGTGAGATGCTGACGATGGTGGCCGCACAAGTGATTGGCAATCATCAGGCTGTGACAGTGGGTGGGATGCAAGGGCATCTGGAATTGAATGTATTCAAACCCCTGATCGGCGCGAATGTGCTGCGGTCAATCGAACTTTTGTCGATTGGTATGGAGAGCTTTGCCAATCGCTGCGTCGCCGGACTGGAACCAAACCGCGCCCGAATTGCCGAACTGGTTGACAGATCATTGATGCTGGTCACGGCCCTTACGCCTGAAATTGGCTATGATGCTGCGGCGAAAATTGCCAAACATGCACATGAAAACGGCCTCACTCTTAGAGAGGCAGCATTGGCGCTCAAACTGGTGGACGCGGAGACATTTGACCGCGTGGTTAGGCCGGAAGCGATGCTGGGTCGCTAGCCTCTTCTTTCCGCATCAGCAGCAGCACAAAAGCCAAAGCGGCTATCCCTGCCGCCAGAACCAAGGGCGCACCATCAAACCGGAACGGTGCTGCGCTGCTTGTAAAATAGCTATGCAGCGGATTAAACATGAGCGGCGCAGCAATAGCGCCCAACGCCATCACCGATGAAGCAAAGCCCTGCACCTCACCCTGCGTGCTGGCAGTGCCATATCGCGTCATCATTGCGGTCAACGCCGGATGCGTGAGTGCCTGAAATGCGACCAGAGCACATAGTGGAAACAACATCCAAGCCTCTGGAACCAGCGCATTGGCGACCATCGCAACTGCACCGATACCTATACCAATCAGAGCGGTCTTCTTCTCCCGAAACCGCTTCATAACCTTAGGCGCAATAAGGATATTAACAACACCCATAAATACGCCAATCGCCCCCAACGAAAGCCCGATCAGTTCAGGCGTCCAATCGAATTTGCCTTTGGTATAGTAATTCCAAATCAGCGGATAACAGATGCTCGCCAGTTGCCAGAGAAAATAGATGAAAGCCAAAGGCATAATCCCGGGGATGAGCCGCGCTTGACGCAAAGCTCCTACAGGGTTGGCCCGACGCCAATCAAACGGACGGCGACGCTCTGGCGTCAGCGTTTCTTTGCAGGCCCATAGCCCATAGATAAGATTGGCCATGGCCAAGGCCGCCGCAACAAAGAAGGGCACTCGCACGCCCAGCCCACCCAGCAATCCGCCAAGGGCGGGTCCTGCGACGAACCCAATCGCAAAAGCCGCGCTGAGCAGGCTGTAAACGCGCGCGCGATCATCGGCTGTAATAATGTCGGCAATCGCAGATTGAGCGGGGCCTTGTGTGGCACCGAACATGCCCGATAATATGCGGGCCAGGAACAGCCAAAATAAGCTTGGCGCAATAGCCATGAGTAAAAACTCAACGGCAAAGCCAAATAGCGAAATCAAAATTACAGGCCGCCTGCCAAATCGGTCGCTTAAATTGCCCACGATGGGTCCGCAAATGAACTGCATCACCGCGTAAGACGCCGCAAGCCAGCCCCCAATTGCAGTTGCCCCGGACACATCTGTATCGCCCAAAGCCATCACCAAATCCGGCGTCACGGGCACAATTATGCCAAAACCCATCGCGTTGATAAAAATTGTGAATAGGAGGAAGCGGATCGCAGGCGTGATCGGAGTGGTGGTCACGCAAACCCCTGTGGCGCGAGGAGAACAGCAGATGGAGCGGGCGAAGGGAATCGAACCCTCGTCGTAAGCTTGGAAGGCTTCTGCTCTACCATTGAGCTACGCCCGCTAAAACTGCGTTAGCGAGCATATGGCGAAAAGCACGCAGCTTGTCACCCCCACATTTTCATGGCCATGATCCAGAAGCACACCAATGCCGTGGCTGACCCACCAACGATAGTCGTTATCGAAGCCCGCCGGATCATCAACATCTGTGCATCAATTGAGGAGCAATATGCCGCCAGCAGCCGCGTGATCATAACGCTGCGATTTTCATCCACGCCCTTTAGGTCAAATTCCTCCCCCACCAAAATCCCGCGAACACAGAAGAATGCGGCGACGGATAGGATGGCGACACAGAGGCTGATCAGGATCACGGCCAGCGGTTGCGTTGGCGCATCAAGGCTCAGCGGCGCACCGGGAGACGCTGCTATCGGATTGATCGCAGCGGTCAAAATCAGCGCGTCAAACGCCAGCAAAGCCCCCAAACGCACGCTCATGTCCAAGTCTTTTGATTGAAGAAATTCCAGATCATCCTGAAAGCCGCTGCCCGGAATGTCTTTGCGGGCTTGCTGAAACACGCGGAGTTGGATGCGGGCGGAGGTGAAGTTTGATCGGGCCATTTTGGTGTCCTGCCATGAAGACGACCCCCAAATCAAGCAGTCCCGATGCGCGGTCCACTGGGCGTTCCACGGTAACTACCGAACAGCTTGTCCCACACACTGATCGCGAAGCTGAAATTATGGTTGGCATCATCGCTATGCGCCGAATGGTGCACACGGTGCATGGCCGGGGTGACCATCAATCGCCGTGCAACAGCATCGACGCGCGCAGGCATGCGAATGTTAGCATGTTCAATCATGCTGCCCGCCATCAACCAAAGTTCAAATAGCGGAACAGCCCAGACGGGAGCGCCCAGCGCAACCACACACACCGATTTCCATATCATGGACAAGACCGCCTCAGCCGGGTGAAACCGCAAGCCCGTCGACAGATCAAGCGCCTCATCCCAGTGATGGAGCTTGTGCCAGCGCCAAAGCCACGGAATAGAATGGAAAGCCCGATGTTGCCAATAAATGGCGAAGTCCATCACCACGATGGTGATCAATCCCGCGACGAACGCCGGAACTGCGGCCATATTGACCATGCCAATCCCGTGCCCCTGCGCCCACAGCGCCGCACCCATAGGCGCAACCATGGCCAGCCCACGCACGATAAGCAATCCAACCAAACCTAGTCCAATATTGATAGGCCAGCGCCGATATTGCCCGGCACGATCAGGCCGCAAAACCTCGGCTAGTGCGAGCGCCGCAAACAGCAGCGCAGCTAAGATCAGCACCGCTTGCGCCGACATCACATATCCTCAAACGCAATATCGAGAACGGGGTATTTCTCCCAATCGCGATAATCAAAATGCCACCATTCATTGGACATTGGCAGGAAACCCCCCGCCACCATCAGGCCCTCCAAAATCGACCGATTACTGGCCTGTTGCGCTGTGCCACCGGCATAATCGCGGTGAGCGCGGGTGCTGAAATCGTCAAAGCCGCTGGGCATTTCCAACTGCTGACCACTGACGAGACTGTAGAGCGTCAAATCAACCGCACAGCCGCGGTTATGCCGCGATCCGCGCTTGGGATTGGCGACATAGTCGCGCTTAGCTGGCTCAGTCGCATCCCACAATTGTTTGGTGACGGCCCACGGGCGGTAGGCATCGAATATGGCAAGGCCCCTGCCCCCGGCTGCTGCCCTTTTATGAGCGCGAAGCAGAGCTTGGGCCGCATCCTCCACCATGAAGGCACGAGCCTGGTTGTAAAGCACGCGGCCAGTGAAATTGTTCGTGGTCGCATAGCGCAGATCGAGTTTTATGCTGGGGTCCAGCTGCACCAGTTCCACCAACCCTGCTTTTCCGGTGCGCACTGGTACAACATCTTCAGCAGTGGCGTTAGTCGCCACTTCGGGCTTATCGCTGCTGCATGCGGCCAACGCCGAAGCGAAGGGTAATATCAGCCCAGCCTGCACGGCCCTGCGGCGCGTAAGATTTGTTAGGAATTGTCGGTTCATACTGCTCTCATAACGACTCTGGTAAAGGCCGACAACGGGCGAAAGACTGCGTTATACCATGTCAGAAACACGACCAATCGCAGAACATCACCTCGACCGACGGCATGGCACAGATTAGGACTTGTCAAATGAACGAAGCGTTTTCGGTTTCAAGACGGGGATTTTTTGCAGGGTCAGCGGCGCTTTTGGGCGCAGCTACGCTTGGTGCGCCTGCGCAGGCTGCGATTGGTGATCAGGCTCTTGTCGCTGTGGCAAAACGTGAGCTGGGGCGCATGGGCAACCGGGTTTGGCTGTCGGATACGGTCGGCATCGCCGATTTCTCGCGCCCTTCCTACGAACCGCGCTTCTTCATCGTTGATATGGTTTCCGGCAAAGTGCGGTCATATCTTGTGGCCCACGGGTCGGGCTCAGACCCCGACCACACGGCGATGCTTCACAGTTTTTCCAATGACTTTGGCTCTAATTCCACATCAAGCGGGGCGTTCCTCACCCACACATGGTATAATGGCCAGCACGGCACATCGATGCGGCTGAGCGGCCTTGACGCCTGCAACAGCAATGCGGAACCCCGCGCTATCGTCGTCCACGGCGCGGCCTATGCCAATCCGTCGATGATCGTCGAATGGGGCAAACTCGGCCGCAGCCAAGGCTGCTTTGCTTTTCCGCAAGCCAATCTGATGGAAATCATCGCGAGGCTCGGCCCGGGACGGATGATCTTTTCGGATCAGCTGCGACTGGGCTGAGCACACCCGCGTTGCCCTTGCCAGCGGGGCTCTCGGTATAGAGCTGCGGCTATCCAACCTGCCACAAAAAATGGCTGATTTCTCAACAAGTGGAGCGTGATATTGGCATTTTTCCTACATTACGATAACCGCCAAAGTTCACACTCAGTTCGTACCTGAACCGACCCTCAAAGCGCAATGGTTCGAACCCAAATGCGCATGACAGCGCTGGCGCAGGACAATAGTCCATCGCAGCCGCATGCATTTATTCACGATCCACCAAACAAGCAGTGGAATTTCAAAGAAAGTTAGCGGAACGTTATCCGAACATCGCTAAAATGTCAAGGTAACTCGGCAAGGACCATCGCGACGGTTATGGGCAGATGGGTTGAACGATGCTTCATAATTTATCCCCCTGTGTGCGGTGATGGAACTGTGTCCGGGGATGGAATAGGTTTGGCGCGGGCATTTGTTTTGGCAGCGCTGCGCCCCAGATAATGCCAGACGAAAAATGCGGGCAAAGCAAGGCCGACGACCCAGTGGAACAGGCTCGTCCAATCGCGCAGCCATTCAATACCGAGATAGTAAAGCAGATACCCCGACAGGATGAGCGCG
>JANMDQ010000007.1:0-1538 GCA_031376385.1 Sphingomonadales bacterium | reverse complement strand
GGCATGACAGCAACAATAATCAAACTCGATGCCCTGGCCGATGCGGTTAGGGCCGCCACCCAAAATGACCACTTTTTTGCGCGTTGAAACATCGGTTTCGTCGGAGGCAAGGCCCGGCAGCGGCGTCTCATAGGTTGAATACATATAGGGCGTTGGGGAAGCGAATTCCGCTGCGCATGTATCGATGCGTTTATATACGGGGTGAACATTCAGCTTGCCGCGCAAAGAAGAAACATCAGCTTCAATATCACCAACCAAAGTGGCAAGGCGCGCATCAGAAAAGCCCATCGCCTTCAGACTGCGGAGATTTTCTGCGTCGTTTGGCAAGCCTTGCGTTCTAACGCGGGCTTCCATCGCCACGATCTCTTTCATTTGTTCCAAAAACCACGGATCAATGAAAGAAGCGGCATGAATCTGATCAACGCTCCAGCCAAGGCGGATTGCTTGCGCCACCATGCGGATGCGGTTGGGTGTCGGCGTTGCAATGGCAGCGCGGATGGCGTTTTCATCATCGCCCTCGCCAAGGCCGGGAATTTCGATTTCATCAAGGCCCGTCAGGCCAGTTTCAAGCCCGCGCAGCGCTTTTTGCAGGCTCTCTTGAAATGTACGGCCAATGGCCATGACTTCGCCAACCGACTTCATTGCCGTTGTCAAAAATGGTTCAGCTCCGGGGAATTTCTCAAACGCAAAGCGCGGAATTTTGGTGACAACATAATCAATGGAGGGCTCAAACGAGGCAGGTGTAGCGCCGCCTGTAATATCGTTTTCAAGCTCATCGAGGGTGTATCCAACAGCCAGTTTCGCAGCGATTTTTGCAATTGGAAAGCCTGTGGCTTTAGAGGCCAAGGCAGATGAGCGCGACACGCGCGGGTTCATCTCGATCACCACCATGCGCCCGTCTTTTGGGTTAATACCGAACTGCACATTAGAGCCGCCGGTTTCAACGCCGATCTCGCGCAACACCGCAATCGAGGCATTGCGCATCCGCTGATATTCCTTGTCAGTCAAAGTCAGCGCAGGGGCAACGGTGATGCTGTCGCCGGTGTGGACCCCCATCGGGTCAAAGTTTTCGATGGAGCAAACGATGATGCAATTGTCGGCCTTATCGCGGACAACCTCCATCTCATACTCTTTCCAGCCGACCACGCAGGTGTTGGTCGAAGAAAGCGTGTTGGGGTGGAAAGAGTTCGAGATGGAAGTCGTCCGTGACAAAGCGGACAACTGTATCATCGTCTGCTCGATCGAAAATATCGATCCGATGGGCGTGCACACCGGCGACAGCATCACCGTCGCGCCGGCGCTGACGCTGACCGACAAGGAATACCAGCGCATGCGCAATGCCTCGCTGGCGGTGCTGCGCGAGATCGGCGTCGAGACGGGCGGCTCAAACGTGCAGTTCGCGGTCAACCCGGCCGACGGCCGGATGGTGGTCATCGAAATGAACCCGCGCGTGTCGCGCTCCTCGGCCCTGGCGTCGAAGGCCACCGGCTTCCCCATCGCCAAGGTCGCCGCCCGGCTGGCCGTCGGCTACACCCTGG
>JANMDQ010000031.1:0-88186 GCA_031376385.1 Sphingomonadales bacterium | reverse complement strand
CCCCCTTTGGTGTCGAGATTGTCTAGACTGTGCGCCCGCTTCAACCCCTGACTCCCCACGCTCGACACGAACGGGGCGGGATGTCTCGACGAGCTCGACACGAACGGACTAGCGGATGCCCCCCTTGACTCGCAAAATTCGTTCCTTCATTGTTCCGATTATGGCGAAACCCCAAAAGAGATATGTATGTCAGCAATGCGGCTCAGTCGCGCCGCGCTGGGCTGGGCAATGCACGGACTGTGAAGCGTGGAATTGCATTGTTGAGGACGTCGGGGGCACCGTTACCCCATTCCGGGCCAAGCATGATCTACACGGCGGTGGGCGGGCGATCACGCTATCTGGTCTTGATGCGGCAAGCCCACTGCCTGATCGGTTGGAGACCGGAATTGCGGAGCTGGACCGCACCCTTGGCGGCGGGTTTGTTGCTGGATCAGCGGTCCTGATGGCGGGCGACCCCGGCATCGGAAAGTCCACATTGCTGCTTCAGGCCGCCGCGCGATTGGCGCTGGCGGGGCACGGCGTGGCCTATATTTCGGGTGAAGAATCCGCCGATCAAGTGCGGTTGCGGGCCAAACGGTTGGGGCTGGATAAGTCTCCAGTCCAACTTGCGGCATCAGGCTCTGTCCGTGATATTCTCACGACCTTAGGTCAGGGGCCTGCGCCTGCTCTGCTGATTGTTGATTCGATCCAAACCATGCACAGCGACCTGATCGAAGGCGCGCCCGGCACCGTCAGCCAAGTGCGCGCATCTGCGCAGGAACTCATTCGTTATGCCAAACAATCCGGCACCGCACTGATCTTGGTTGGCCATGTGACGAAGGACGGCGCGATCGCCGGACCGCGCGTGCTCGAACATATGGTCGATACAGTCCTCAGTTTTGAAGGAGAGCGGTCGCATCTCTATCGCATCTTGCGTGCCATCAAGAACCGCTTTGGTGGCACCGATGAAATTGGCGTGTTCACGATGGAGGAAGGCGGGCTTGATGAAGTCGCTAACCCGTCTTCGCTGTTTCTTACCGAGCGGACCGGCGATATGGCCGGGATTGCGGTGTTTCCTGCACTGGAAGGCACACGGCCGGTGCTGGTGGAGGTGCAGGCCTTGGTCGTGCGATTGGCCAGTGGCGCAACTCCCCGCCGCGCGGTTGTGGGTTGGGACAGTGGTCGACTGGCAATGATCCTGGCGGTGCTGGAGGCACGTTGCGGGCTGAGCTTCTCCTCCTGCGAAGTTTATCTCAACATAGCTGGCGGTTACCGGCTGACTGATCCAGCGGCTGATTTGGCCGTGGCGGCGGCGCTCGTTTCGGCCCTGTCAGACCGCGCTGTGCCCCACGGAACCGTCGTGTTCGGTGAAATTGCTCTGTCTGGCGAGGTCCGCCCGGTCGCCTATAGCGCGATCCGCGCGAAGGAATCGGCCAAGCTCGGTTTTGATCGTGCGTATACGCCTTCCGGCGGGCCAGCCGCGCCCAAAGGCATGACCTTCATCAACTTTCAGCGTTTGGGGCTGATGGTGGACGCAATGTTGGGCCGGGGGTGATCCACTCTCGACTTGGGTGGCATGGCGCGACTATGAGCGGCAAATGACTGCACTTGATATTCTTACTCTTTTGCTCGCCGGTGGTGCGGGCGTTCTTGGTCTTCAACGCGGCTTTGTGACGGAGGCTTTGTCGCTTGCCGCTTGGTTGGTTGCAGTGTTGGCTGTCAGATTATTTCATGCGCCTGTCGTTGGGATGCTCGCAGCGTCAGTTGGCACGGAAAGCGGGGCATCGGTCCTTGCGTTCGCGTTGGTTTTTGGCGTGACCTTCCTCGGCGTCCGCTTTGCTGCGCGTTCGCTTGGGGAAAAGACCAAATCATCCGGGATTGGCGGCTTTGATCGCATCTTGGGGCTTGGCTTTGGCCTGGTCAAAGGGTTGGTCGGGGCGACGTTGGTGTTCACGCTTGTCACTTTGGTTTATGATACGATTTACGGCGGCCCAAAGCAGCGGCCTGAATGGATGACAGCATCGAAAACTTACCCGCTTCTGAATGCCACATCCGGCGCGCTGATCACTTATGTCGGGGAGCGGCGCAATGGGGACGGGGCGGATGCGCCAGCGCCGTGAGCAGCGCGCTTTACACGACCGATATTTTGCGTCTGGCCGCGTCGACATTTGAATTTCCGCGCCTTGCCAACCCAGATGCCAGTTCAGAAAAGCGGTCGCCTGTTTGCGGAAGCACCATCGTGGTGGATATCTCCCTCGATTCGTCGGGAAACATCAGTGCGGTCGGTCAGGACGTAAAGGCCTGCGCGCTAGGTCAGGCCAGCGCCACTTTGCTGGGCCGTCATATCACAGGGCAATCGGCCGCAATAGTTGAGGCCGCGAAGGACCAGTTGCAAGATTGGCTGTCGGGGCAAGCGGATACGCCAGGAGATTGGCCGGGGCTATCGGTGTTTGAACCTGCCCGCCGCCTCAGTGCGCGGCACCCTGCCATCCTTCTTCCGTTCGAAGCTGCCACGCAAGCCGCGAAAGAAGCAGCGCACTAATGGGCGGTTCCGTCCTCATCGAAGGGACGATCCTTCTTGCCGCAGGGTTAGCCTGCGTCATGCTGTTCCGCCGGTTCGGGCTGGGCGCCGTGCTGGGCTATCTGGTTGCAGGCGCGCTGATCGGCCCGTCCGGCATTGGCATTGTTGGCGGCGGCGAATCGAAGCTGGCGATTGCGGAGCTTGGCATTGCGCTACTGCTGTTTCTGGTCGGGCTGGAGCTAAACCCCGCACGCCTCTGGCGATTGAAGCGCGATATTTTTGGTCTTGGTCTCCTTCAAGTCACGATTTGCGGACTGACTCTATGCGGCGTCATCATGATTTTTGCCGGCTTCACTTGGGGCGCGGCGCTGGCGCTTGGTCTGCCGCTGGCACTCAGTTCAACCGCGCAAGTTTTGCCTGCACTCAAATCATCGGGGCGAATCAACTCGCCCTTTGGAGAGCGCGCCTTTTCGGTTCTCCTGTTTCAGGATCTGGCGATTGTGCCTCTCATCACGATCATCGCTGCCCTGTCGCGCGCGCCGACGGATCCCACCGCCCCGCCGGGATGGCAATTAGGGCTCTATACGGTTGGCGCGATTGTCGGCCTGGTGCTGGCCGGGCGCTTTTTGCTCAACCCTGTTCTCCGCCTTGTCGGTCGATTGGGGGAACGGGAATTATTTGTGGGCGTGGGACTGTTCACTGTCTTTGCCAGTTCCGCGCTGATGCACTCACTGCATTTGTCGACGGCGCTCGGTGCGTTCGTCGCGGGCGTCATGCTTGCCGATTCGCCTTACAGGCATGAGATTGAGGCGGACATTGAACCCTTCCGTTCGATCCTGCTTGGCCTGTTCTTCATGGCGGTGGGCATGGTGCTGGATTTGAACGCGATCATCGCCAATCCGCTGTTCGTGTTTGGCATGGCTGCAGCAGTTGTATCCGTGAAGTTCGGCATCATTGCGATACTCGCCCGCTGGTTTGGCACGCCGTGGCGGCAGGCGATTGGGCTTGGGCTATTGCTCAGCCAAGGCGGCGAATTTGGCTTTGTTCTGTTCGGGCAGGCGCAAGCCGCATTGCTCATTGAGCCGCAGGCGGCAAGCCTGTTCGGCGCGGTTGTAACCATATCCATGGCGGCCACGCCGTTCCTGCTGATGGCGGCGGAACGCTATGAACAGGGGCAGCAAGTGCAGGGAGAAACGCCGGAAGGCCCGGAACATGCCCCGCGCGCTAGCGCCATCGTCGTCGGCTTTGGCCGCTTTGGCCAGGCTGTATCGCAGATGCTGATGGGTTACGGCGTGTCTGTGACGATGGTGGATATCAAGCCAGCACAAATTGAAGTGTCGGGAACATTTGGGGCCAAAGTCTGGTACGGCGATGGACGGCGTATCGATTTGCTGCATAAGGCGGGTGCCGCAGACGCGCAGTTGATCCTATTTTGTCAGGATGACAAGGATTTCGCACCGAAGGATTTGGAGGCGATCATGCACAGCTTCCCCGACGCCGCAATTTTCGTTCGCGCTTATGACCGGCGGCAATTGATGGCTTTCAATGATCTTGGTGAAGGCCGTGTGATCCGTGAAGTTTACGAATCCGCTGTGCGCATGGGGATTGAGGCCCTTGCTGCGATTGGAGCGAGCGAAGAGGATATTGGCGGCGTAGAGGCCGATTTCCGCAGTCGCGATCAGAAACGGCTGGCCGCGCAAATCGACACAGGCGACCTGCATGCGCTGAAGGAGATTTTCTATCGTCCTGAGGGATCCGCGTGATCCGCATCGTGGCGGCTCTGTGCGCGGCGCTGGCGATTGCAGCAGGCGCATTCGGCGCGCACGGGGCTTCTCCTCAAGCGGCGGAATGGCTGAAGACCGGGGCTTTCTATCAACTGATCCATGTCGTTGCAGCGCTGGTGATCACGGGTCAGGCGCGTCGGCCCGCTTGGATGTTGATCGCGGGCAGCGGAATTTTCGCAGGTACGCTCTATCTGATGGCGCTTGGTCTGCCCCGTTGGCTTGGCGCAATCACGCCCATTGGCGGCGTATTGATGATTGGCGGCTGGCTCTGGTTTGCCTACTCAAGCCGCCGCGTCTGAATCGAGAAATGCCGCAACGTCCGCTGTCGCAATCGCCCGGTCGACATAAGCATCGCCGATGCTGCGCGGCAGAATGAAAGGTAACACGCCGCCGGACATTTTTTTATCATGCATCATATGATCCACAAGTGCCGCTCCTGACGCGGAGACCCCTGCCGAGGCAAGATCATAAGGTAGCCCCACAGTCTTCACATGTGCCGTTACCCGCGCAGCATCTTGGGCTGCACAAAGCCCCTGCGACGCGGCAAAGCGGAAGGCGAGGGCCATTCCCGCCGCCACGCCTTCACCGTGGAGAAGCCTGTCAGAAAAGCCCATTTCCGCTTCTAATGCATGGCCAAACGTGTGGCCGAGATTGAGCAAAGCACGCTTATCTTCGGTCTCGCGTTCATCCGCCTCCACAATTGCGGCTTTTGCGCGGACACTGGCTTCGATAGCCTTGATCTGCGCATCACGGTCACCACTCAGCAGTGCAGCAGCATGGGTTTCGCACCACTCAAAGAAGGAGAAATCGCCGAGCAGGCCGTATTTGACGACTTCAGCATAGCCTGCCTTCACCTCGCGGACTGGCAATGTATCGAGCACTGTTGGATCGATCAGCACCAGCGCAGGTTGGTGAAACGCTCCGACCAGATTCTTGCCCGCCGCGGTATTGATGGCAGTCTTCCCGCCCACGGACGAATCGACTTGAGACAGCAATGTCGTTGGCACCTGAATGAAGCGGCAACCGCGTTTCAGGATCGATGCTGCAAACCCGACCAAATCCCCAATAACGCCGCCGCCTAGTGCAATGACTGATGTTGATCGCTCTACTCCGCGGCTCAGCAAGTCATCTACTAGCGCGGACAAATGCGCCCAGCTTTTGGTCGATTCTCCGGCAGGTAATATGATGAAATCCGCTGCCAAACCGCCGCGTGCCAAACCTGCCGCAAATCGCGCGCCCAGTGCTGCGTTTACGTTCGTGTCGGTCACTACGATCACGTTGTTGCCCTTGCAAAAAGGGGCGATAGACGCAGCAGCAGCACCATCGATCAGATCGCATCCTATCAGAATGTCATAACTGCGGGCGCCAAGGCCAACGGGAATGGTTATCATGGCAAGGCCTTTAATATCGCATCGACAGTGGCGTCGTGCGGCGTGATTTGGCTAGTGACGTGAATAGGGGCCAACGCGTATATGGGATTACGCACCGCCGCCAGATCGCGGAGGACCTGCCCCACGTTCTTTCCGCGCAGCAAAGGCCGATTATCTTTACGAATGACACGGTCCGTCAGCGTCTCAATGTCAGCGTCGATCCAGACCGTAACGGCCTTTTTGAGCATGAGCGCACGTGTACTCTCATTCATGAAAGCGCCGCCACCGGTCGCAATGACTTTGGCCCGACCATCAAACAGTCGCGCGATAACGCGCCGTTCTCCATCGCGAAAATGGTCTTCGCCAAAGCGATCAAATATCTCGGCGATGGTCAGCCCCGCTGCCGCTTCAATTTCCATATCAGCATCGACAAAGTCAAGATGCAGGCGCGCCGCCAATCGCCGTCCAATGGTCGTTTTGCCCACACCCATGAGGCCAACGAGCGCAATGGGACGATCAAAGCGGCGCGGGAAGAGGGAATGTGGCTGTTCCATGACGCGGGGGCTATACACAGGCGGCCTGCTTGGGGCAAAAGGAACTCATCTGAAGTGTCACGGGCGTTATTATGTCAAAATTGATCAAAGCAGTGCTGGCGATCGTCGTCATTTTGGGGCTGCTCTATGTCTTGCAAAGCCGCGTTGGCGAACAGGTTCCAGTACGCGTTGAAAAGCCGGTTGATCCCAGTGCGCTTCGCTAATCCCGGAAAGGCCCGGTGGCTGATTGGAGCGGCTGTCCTTGCTGTGGCGATACCCGTCATTGGCCAGGATAGCCCCGAGTCTATTCTTCCCCCCGGGTTTGGTGATCCGGTGGAAGATGCCAAACCGACACCAAAGCCGCCACGCAACCCTGACAATTCGCCACGCTTGGATGATCCTGATCCCGCACAACTGCGCCCTGATTCGTCAGTGGCTTCGGGAACTTTAACATCAATACCCAGCGGTGACCCTTTGTTGCCAGGTGCTGACCCGGCGAAAGAGGGGGAAGAGGAAGAGGCCTTAGCTCCCGCCGTTCTGCAAGACCTGCCAGCTCAATCGCGTCGTTCTACCACTCGCGTGGGCATTTTAGCGGCAGATGACGGAGATATGGGCGCCGCGGCTTACGGCGCGTCAGTTGGACCTTATCTCTCTTATTTGATGAAGAAAGCCGAGGCTCCGATAGCATCGCGCTGGGCCTCAATCACGCTGCGGCGCGCTCTGTTAACTCAAGCCGATACACCGCGCGGCATCAACGGCGCTGATTTTGCAGCGGACCGTGCATGGCTGCTGTTGCGAATGGGCGAGGCAGACGCAGCCCGGATGCTGGTGCAAGCGGTTGATCCTGACCAATATACTCTTTGGACCAAGTCCGTTGCTCAGCAGACGGCGCTCGCCAATGCTGACCCTGCGGGCATTTGCCCAGCGGCGGATGGACACCCCTTGGCAGGCAAGGATGGCAGCTGGATGCTGTCGCGCGCCATTTGCTCTGCCTTTTCAGGCGAAACGTCCCTTGCTGGGGCGCTGATCGATCAGGCGAGAGATAAAGGCAAGGCAGGCGATATCGATGTTCTTCTTGCAGAAAAAGTCGTCGGTGCAGCAAGCAACGCGCGACGTTCTGTCAAGGTTGAATGGGACGGCGTCACACAACTCACCGCTTGGCGCTTCGGGTTGGCAACGGCAACGGCGCTCAAGATTCCTGATCCGCTGATGGCCTCTGTTGGTCCTCACGTCCGTGCATGGCGGTCTCGCGCGGCATTGCTGAGCGCGCAAGATCGGATGGGCGATGCCGAAATCGCAGCAGCCCTTGGTGTATTTTCGAGTGCTGCGCTGGTTGATCATTATGCGCAGGTCTCAGATGAGGCTGAGCAGGCTGGGGGTGCTGATCCTGATCCGGTTGGTGCGGTTGGCAGCGCCTATAGCAACGCCACAGCGACGGGTAAGGCTACGGCCATTGGGACGCTTTGGGCAGCCGAAGACACGAGTCCTTATCGAACTTATGCTCATATGATCGCTGTGGCCCGTGCGGCGGCTATGTTGCCCGTTAATGATGAAGCGAGCGACACAGTCGATGCACTCATCGTCGCCATGATGTCGGCTGGACTGGATGTGCAAGCAGCGCGCTGGACGAAGCAGATTGATGAAGGCAGCCTCGCTTGGGCGCTGCTTGCGGTGGGCAGTCCTCAGAAGCTATCGAGTTTGCAATCGTCCTCGGTCTCGGGTCTGGATGAAGGGCTGAGCGGAAAACGCGCGCAATTTTTTCTTGCGGGTCTGGCTGGGCTGGGCCGTCTGACGCCAGATGCGGCGAACGCGCTCGCCGAAGATTTGGACGTGCCAATGGGGCGGCAATCGGTGTGGACCAAAGCGATTGACCGCGCAGCGAAGGCGAAAGAGCCGGCGACAGTTGCGGTGCTGGCTGCTTTGGGCCTGCAAGCGGACCGTTGGGCCGACGTGTCGCCCTCATCGCTCTATCATGTCATTTCTGCCTACCGCCGCGTTGGCATGGAAGGCGAGGCGCGGATGATCGCAGCAGAAGCCCTTTCGCGCAGTTGACGCACAGTGGCAGGGGATGATCACGGCCTGATCGACAGCTTTCTGGAGATGATGGCGGCCGAAATCGGGGCCTCTGCCAATACGATCAGTGCCTATCGATCAGATCTACGCAGTTCGTCGGTGGAGTTGCGTGGCAGACTCGGAACAGCAGGAGAGGCGGAGCTTCAAATACTTGCCGCGACTTGGGATCCTCTGGCGCGCACTACTGTGGCTCGAAAATCAGCCACGCTACGGCGTTTTTTCGGATTTCTGGAGGATGAGCGGTTGCGAAGTGACAACCCCTCCGCGGCCCTTCCACGCGTATCGGCACGCAGGGCGCTGCCAAAAATTCTGTCGCAATCTGATATGGCAAAGCTATTTGAGGCTGTCGTTCTGCTGCCCGGTGGGGAGGTGGCACATGTGCGGATGATGGCGTTGCTTGAACTGCTCTACGGTTCGGGCTTGCGCGCGACTGAGCTCGTTTCACTGCCGGTGCGCGCCTTTTCACCGGACCGTCCGTTTTTGATTGTGCGCGGAAAGGGTGACAAGGAGCGGCTTGTGCCGCTGTCGGACCGCGCCCGTGCTGCGCTATCGGCATGGCTTCCCCTCCGTGTGGGCGGAAGTGCGTGGATGTTTCCATCGGGCAAATCCTATCTGAGCCGCGTGCGTCTGTTCCAGCTCATCCGCACGCTGGCGGCAGCGGCGGGCATCCCGCCGGAACGGGTCAGCCCGCACGTTTTGCGCCATGCCTTTGCCACGCATATGCTGGAGGGCGGGGCTGATCTGCGCGCGTTGCAAATGATGCTGGGCCATGCCGATATCGCGACGACGGAAATTTACACTCACGTTGATAGTCAGCGGTTAGTTGAATTGGTCAACCGCACTCACCCACTCGTTGACGCGCTCCCCTCGCGGGCTTAACCGCTTATCCCATGGAAAATTACCTCGATTTTGAAAAGCCGATCGCGGAACTTAAAGCCCGGATTGAAGACTTGCGGACAACCTCAGAGACAACGGACGCGAATATCGACAGTGAAATAGGTAAGTTAGAAACCAAGGCTGATAAACTTCTCGCTGACACTTATGCAAAGCTGACGCCGAGGCAGAAAACCAAAGTTGCTCGCCACCCGGATCGACCGCACTTCAAACATTTCATTGCGCGGCTGTTCCCTGATTTTGTTCCAATGGCCGGGGACCGAGCCTTTGCCGATGATCAAGCGATTTTGGGAGGGATGGCGACATTTCGGGGTCGTAGTGTGATGGTGATTGGCCATGAAAAGGGCGATGACACCACAAGCCGCCTCCACCATAATTTCGGGATGGGCAAGCCAGAGGGGTATCGCAAAGCCATCCGCCTGATGCGCTTGGCCGACCGGTTCGGGCTGCCTGTGGTGACACTGGTCGACACGTCCGGCGCGTTTCCTGGGGTGCAAGCTGAAGAGCGCGGCCAAGCCGAGGCCATTGCACGGTCCACTGAGGCGTGCCTCGAACTTGGCGTTCCCATGGTCGCCGCTATCGTAGGCGAAGGCGGTTCTGGCGGGGCCATTGCGCTCGCGGCAGGGAACTGGGTGCTGATGTTTGAACATGCGGTCTATTCCGTCATTTCCCCCGAGGGCTGCGCGTCGATCCTGTGGCGGACCAACGAGCGCGCGGCTGACGCGGCAGAGGCGATGCGGATTACGGCAGATCAATTATTGGGTCTTGGCGTGATTGACAAGATTGTGAAGGAGCCTGTGGGCGGCGCTCACCGTTCGCCAGATGCGGCGATGGATGCGCTGGGTACGGCGATTGACGAGATGCTCGTGCAATTGTCTCCGCTTTCCCCGCAGGCCCTGCGTGCAGACCGTCGTCGGAAATTCCTTGCGATGGGCGCGCTCTAAACGCAGACATAATTTACCATAAAACGGAAAGGTATTGCCGTGAAGAAGCATGCGTTATTGCTCGGTGTAGCACTTATTGCGATTAGTGCGAAAAAGCCAGAAGCACTGCCAGTCGCACAGCCTATGACTACCAAAGACAAGCAAGTTGGTGCCAAGGCTCACGAAGAAATTTTGGCAGAATTTGGCGGTGCTTACGCGGGTCCACAAGCCAATTACGTGCGCGGCATCGGACAAAAAGTAGCCGTTCAATCTGGCCTGTCCAATTCACAAAGTGATTTCACGATTACGCTGATTAACAGCCCTGTGAACAACGCCTTCGCCATTCCCGGCGGCTATGTTTATGTTACGCGGCAGTTGCTGGCGCTTATGAATAACGAAGCTGAATTGGCGTCAGTTCTCGGCCATGAGGTTGGCCATGTCGCTGCCAGGCATTCCGCGCAGCGCAGCAAACGCGCGCAAATGGGCGGGCTGGCTGCCATGGGGGCAACCATATTAGGGGGATTGCTCGGCGGAGGGCAGGGTGCTCAACTCGGGCAACAACTGGGTGGCCAATTGGCGACGCGCTGGGTCATGGGTTTTTCGCGCGCGCAGGAATATCAGGCTGACGATCTGGGCGTGTCGTACATTGCCAAGACGGGCTATGATCCAACTGCATCGTCAACGATGTTGGCATCGCTTGCAGCACAGACGTCGCTCGATTCCCGCGTTCAGGGTCGTGATGAAAAATCACTGCCGCAGTGGGCCAGCACGCACCCTGATCCTGCCAGCCGTGTCGTTCGGGCACAGCAAAAGGCCGCTGCCACAGCCACGACAACCAAAAACTTGAACCGTGACGCATTTTTGAATGCGCTTGACGGCGTTCTTTATGACGATGATCCGAAACAGGGCGTTGTCGATGGTCGCAATTTTCGGCATCCTGAATTGAAATTGGCCTTTACGGCGCCTGCTGGCTTCGCGCTGGTGAACAGCCCCCAAGCTGTGACTGTATCAGGCTCATCGGGGCGCGCTTCATTTGCCGGGGCAAAATATGACGGTGATTTGCGTACTTACGTCAATGATATTTTTGCGGCCATTGGGAAGCAAAATAATGTCACTTTGACTCCGTCATCAATTGATACAACAACAATCAATGGACTTCCCGTCGCGCGCGCAACAGCTGAAGTTGCCGGCCAATCGGGGCCAATGGTCGTGACAGTTTATGCTTATGAATTTGCACGCAATCAGGCGTTTCATATCTTTTCGTTAACGCCAGCGGCCAGCCGGACAGCATTTGACAGCCTATTCCAAAGCGTACGGCGATTGTCTGTGCAAGAAGCGGCTAACGTAAGGCCGCGCCGCATTGATGTTGTCACTGTGAGGTCAAGCGACACTGTCGAAAAACTGGCGACTCGTATGGCTTACGAAACGATGCAAGTTGACCGTTTTCAGGTCCTGAACGGATTGAAAGCAGGTGATGCCCTGCGTGCCGGATCAAAAGTAAAGATTGTAACTTACCAGCAATAGAAAAAGGCGGCGGCAATTTCTTGCCGCCGCCCTGATCTTGTTCAACCATCCGAAGAGGGTTGAAACGATTAGCCCATTTTGGTCTTCACGTTGTTGAACGTTTGGCCAAGCTTTGTACCAAGTGTCGACATTGCTGTCACAGCAGCAACTGCGATCAAAGCAGCAATCAGGCCATATTCGATAGCCGTTGCGCCCTTATTGTTCTTAATGAATTTGCGAAAATTTGACATGATTGGTCTCCTGTTATGTCGTTTCAACTACCCGGTTGTTTCAAACTTGCTCCGAAACAACATCTGTCGGATTAGAGCGAAGTTATTGAGAAATTCTTAACGCCCGACTGAATTTTTAGTGGGCGAGCACTGTGGTCGCGATATTGTTCCACATGCTTCCTGTTTTGGTGCCAACGCCATTCAGGGACACGACCATGGCGACAACGATCAGCGAAATGATCAGCCCATATTCTACGGCGGTCGCGCCGCGCGAGTCAGCCGTCAATTTCCTCAACACTTTAAACATTAGGTGCCCCCACTTTGCCCTTTCGTTGAGCAACAGGTTGAAAATAGCGGCAGCACAGTTAACAAATAATGATGATTGATCGGGATAGCCAGAAACCATCGCCTCTGCTGGTCGTTGCAGCCGCTTTGATAAATGAAAACGGCCAAATGCTTGTGCAGCGACGGCCAGAAGGCAAATCGATGGCCGGGCTTTGGGAGTTTCCTGGTGGTAAAGTGGAGTTTGGCGAAGGGCTGACGGACGCCTTATCGCGCGAGTTACATGAGGAGCTGGCGATTATCGCCTTGCCCAATGACTTCGCGGCTTTAACCTTCGCCAGTGAATATGTTGGTGAGCGGGAGCTGTTGCTGCTGCTTTACACATGCCGGCAATGGTCAGGAACACCGTCTGCCCTTCATGCTAGTGAAATCCGCTGGGTCACAGCCGATGAACTTATGGCGCTACCGATGCCGCCTGCGGATGCGCCATTCATAGGAACGCTGCGTAAATTTCTAAGCTCAACTGACGGTTAGGAAGGGGCGTATCCCGTCACATAAATGGGGCAGAAAGTCTCCGTGACTCTTCCCTCGCCTGATTTTCTCGCCTCAAACCTGTGCTTCCACTCTTTCACTGTCGTCTGCGTTACAGAGGAGCGAGACATTAGCGCGTTGCCGCCGCTATTGGCCTTAAAATCTCCCATCAAACGGTCCCATGACGAATACCGGGCTTTAACCGTTTCCATGTCAGCGACAGATTTGGCAAAGCCCGCACGGGCCATCAAGTCGCCTGCTGCACGCACATCAATTTGGGGGTGCATGCGAACGCGTGGCGCCTCATCGCCAGTGACCGTTTGGACTATTGATCGCAATGTCTGCCCTGTTCCGACACCCAGATAGGCACCCAGGAATAGCCCACCAGGTTTCAAACAGCGGCGCGCGAGAATCAACGAGCCCGGCACATCATTCACCGTATCGATCATGCCGACAGAAAATATGGCTGCGAAGCTAAAGTCAGCAAAGGGCAGGCGGTCCTCGTCGCAAATCACGATTCTCTGGCCCTCTGTGCCGCTGGGGCAGGCATCAGCATAGAGTGGCGTCGACGAAAGCCCCGCCGCAATAGCGCCAACATCATTGCCTATGATCAATATGGCCCCGGAGACCGTCTGACTGTTCTGCCAGCGCTCCAGCAATTCAGTTGCCATACGCTTTAGAATCCAACGATCTTCGGCTGGGGCATTGGCGACTTTGTGTCGCCTGACGCGGCGTGCCGTTCGGCTAAAAGTTTCTTGCATTTCCATGTGCCCGCTTGTGCGACGCCGCTAGAGGAGGAACAAGGGGGAATGCGCGCAATGCTTAAATACTGGCGTCCCCTTGTTGATTTCGCTTTGCCACCGCGCTGCGCCGGATGCGGCGTCATTGTGCCTAACCCAGATGTCCTGTGTTTGGACTGCTGGTCAAGCATCAGGTTCGTTACAATCGAAGGCTGCGCATTGTGTGGAATCCCAGATGTTGAAGCGCCCATGGTCTGCGCGCCGTGCCTGCAGCAGCGCCCTAGCCATGACGGCGCCCGGTCCGCCGCCATTTATGAAGGTGTAGCAAAAGATATCGTCCTTCGGCTTAAACATGGTCGCCGCACGGGGCTGGCAGTTTTAATGGCCAAAGCGATGGCGCGGCATGTTGACGCGCAATCTTCCATGCTGATCCCTGTTCCGTTGCATCGCTGGCGGCTGTGGAGCCGGGGGTTTAACCAGTCACTTGTTCTTGCGCGCGCGATTAGTCAGCATCATCCTCTTCCCGTGCGCCATGATCTGCTTCACCGGGCGAAGCCAACGCCGTCTCTTGGCGGGCTAGGGGCCAAGGCGCGGGCAAAGGCAATGGTAGGTGTGTTCAAAGTCGCCCCGGATCATCGCGCGCTTCTTCGAGATAAACATGTGACGTTGATTGACGATGTCTATACGAGCGGAGCCACTGCGAATGCCTGCGCCTTGGCGCTCAAACGAGCGGGGGCAGTGCGCGTAGACGTGCTCAGCTGGGCTCGGGTTTTGAGGGAAAATGAGGCTGGCAATTGACATTCCGCGCTCTGATCCACATTTCGGAACGTGAAGGAGGCCGCAGCATGGCTCAGGTTGAAATCTACACCAAATTTACCTGCCCTTATTGCGCGCGGGCCAAAGCGCTGCTGACTCGCAAAGGCGCAGATTTTACTGAAATCGAAATCACGATGGATGGTGCCCGCCGTGCTGAAATGATTGCTCGGTCAGATGGTGGCACTACTGTTCCCCAAGTCTTTATCAACGGTGTTCATATTGGTGGTTCAGACGATCTCGCTGTGCTGGATTCGCGTGGCGGCCTTGATCCTTTGCTGGCCACATGACGCGGATCGCTTTGCTTCAAATGTGTAGCGGCCTTGATCCGCTGGAAAATGCAAAAATCATAGCAGACGGCATTGCAAAGGCAGCGAGTGGCGGCGCTGCCATGCTTTTCACGCCTGAAATGAGCGGCCTGATTGACCGCGACCGGATGCGCGCGGCATCCTCAATCACCGATATGGAACGCGATCCTGTATTGGCTGCGGTATGCGCTGCTGCTGCTGAGCACGGAATTTGGGTTTCGCTGGGATCACTCGCCCTGCGCGGGGAAAAGCAGGGCAAGCTGATCAATTGCAGCTTGATGATTGATAGCGGCAGCACCGTTCGGGCACGCTATAATAAGATACATTTGTTCGACGTTGATCTTGCCAGCGGTGAAAGCTGGCGGGAGTCTTCGGCCTATGCGCCGGGAACAGATGCGATTATCGCCACAACGCCGTCGGGGCAGGTTGGCCTTAGCGTATGTTATGATCTTCGCTTTCCTGCTCTGTATCAGGCGTTGAGCGCGGCAGGGGCTGAGATACTTTCGATCCCAGCGGCTTTCACTGTGCCTACCGGTAGCGCGCATTGGCACATCCTCATGCGCGCGCGCGCAATTGAAAATGCCTGTTGGGTAGTGGCAGCGGCTCAGTCGGGCCACCATGCTGATGGCCGCAAAACTTATGGCCATTCGTTAGTCATCGATCCGTGGGGCGAAGTGACGCTTGACATGGGTGAGGGCGAGGGCTTGGGCTTTGCAGAGATTGATCTGGCCCGTGTTGCGGATGCCCGATCACGCGTTCCAGTGATCGCGCACCGCCGCGCAATTCCTAACCCGGTCGTGATTTCATGATTGTCTTTGACTTGCGATGCTCAAAAGCAGGCCATGTTTTTGAGGTTTGGTTTGCAAGCTCGTCTGCTTATGAAGATCAGCGTGCGCGCCAGCTGCTGGTTTGCCCAATTTGCGGAGACCAAGATATTTCCAAAGCGGTCATGGCCGCAAATGTGCCCGCGAAAAGCAACAGCCGCAGGATGTCGCAGCCTGCAGAGACGGTGATGTCAGCGCCTGCCACAGATCAGATGGCTGCTGAAATGAAGGCCATGCTTTCCAAAATTGCAGCCATGCAAGCCGAATCCATCAAATCATCGCAGTGGGTCGGTAAGGATTTTGAACAAAAGGCCCGCGCCATGGATGCCGGCGAAATAGATGCGGCGAGCATCCACGGACAAGCAACGCCGGCTCAAGCCAAAGCGCTGATGGATGATGGAATTAGTGTTATGCCGCTGTTGATCCCCATCGTTCCGCCCGATGAACTGAATTGACCCCGCTCTGCCCTAGCCCTAATCAGATGGGACTGCATCCGTAGCTCAGCAGGATAGAGCACCAGATTCCTAATCTGGGGGCCATGGGTTCGAATCCCGTCGGGTGCACCATATTTTTTGAAGCCTCCTGCATTGCAGATAGTCGAGAAGCGTAGAGACGACGCGACCCGAACTCCACTTAGCCACAAATGATGTCTCATTTGCTGAGTGTCGAAACATGATGAGCATGACGACCTTTAAAGTTTAACTTGAGCGTCTCTCTCAAGTTCATGACTGTAGCAGCAAATTCCTGAAATCCTGACGGAGCCCATGTGGTAGCGCGATGAGCATTGATGACCGGAACATTACTCCTCGAATATTATGAGATTGACCATGCGCAGTTTGAGGCTGAGGTTCTGCTCTTGGCACGCCCGCGATCCCGCTGCGTCTGTGGCGGGAACCGGTCGCGCATTGCTGCGCGTTATGATGTGTCACGCAATAAGGCCTGGGCGGTCTCGGGTCGGCGACTAATTGCCCTATTTTCGCCTGATCAGATCGGTAATCTTTACATCGGTCGGCTGGAGTTCACGATGGCACAACAGCCAGCGAGTTTAGTCGATTTTGCTGTGCCCGATTTTCAAGCTTACCCCAAAGTTGCCGAAGCTTTGAAGGCTGCCCATGTTGTTGTTCTGGAGTCTTGTGATGCGCTCTACATGCCTGCTCAGTGGTGGCACCATGTTGAGGCGGAAGGTCCGTTGAACCTGTTGGTTAATTATTGGCGACACGGGGGCAGGGGGGGGGGCGACCGGGATTTGAAAGTATGATCCTAGGCCTGTTGAGATTGCGGGATCGCAGCCCTTATAACTCGTCCAAGAGAACAGGGCTTTAGTTGCGGGGAGTAGTTGCGATGCTGCGAATAGGGCGGGTAATACAAGCCAGATCATGCTTTCGGCACAGCCCGGAACATTATCGCTGTCTCAAAAGCACAGTCTGGCTCAACTGTCGCCATTGCAGGCTCTCCACCCGACAAGTTCAGTGCGTTGTTGAGATGTGGAACAGGTTCAAAACAAAATGCCGCTCCGCCGAGCGGGATGTAAACAACTGCGGCGGGCAAAGTTGAAATGACATCGAGTGCCAGTGGCCTGTCAGTCCATTCAATATGCGCATCGCCCGAAACGCCTGTGTAGCAATAGTCTATTGCTCGCCCCTCGACACCTGCGCCGGTGCTGAAATCAAGCTGACCGCTTACTTCTTTTGCGGTGGATGGCAGATTATCATCATCTGCCATCCAGACATGCGCGGCATTGAAACGAAGGCTGGCGCCGGTCTGGTCAAAATAGGGATGGTGCCCAAAGGAGAGCGGCACAGGATAGTCGGCAAGGTTGATCGCTGATAGATGAAGGCGCAATTCCCAAGCATTGACGCTGATGATTTGCCGCGCTTTAAACGGCCACGGCCAGTTTTCGTCACCCGAATGTGTCAAGGTCAGGCTGACGCTGTGTGATGTCTGACTTTCCACGGTCCAAGCCCGCTTCCATCCAACGCCGTGGATCGCGTGGGGTTCGGGCAAAAAATTCCTCGCGAGGTTGATCCGCGCTCCCGCCCACTCAAAGGTCGCACGGCCAATCCGGTTTGAATAGGGAACCAGTGGAAAGCTTGCCATATCAAGTGGATCGGCAGGTGTTGCTGCTGTACGCAGCATCGGTTGCCCATTGACGTGCCAGCTCGTTAAACTGCCCCCAGTAGCTGGGGACAGTGTGCATAAACTGTCGCCTGCCGTGATTGTCAGTCGCTCCACCGCCATCGTCCACTCCGTTCGACAGGTGGCATCGCGTATGCCACGTCGCGAGTCCTTATGCCGTGCAACTGGCTTGCGCCACAGGCATTCCAACGATCACAGATGAGTTGCCATTTGAAAGATACACTTTCGAAGCTTGTCGGCTGCATCATTTTTACGGAATGACCCATTGGCCGCGCCAATCAGCGCCGTCACGTTCATATTGCGCGCGCCGGTGGCCTGTGGCGGCTAGGTTGAGCCAGTCAATGTGAGAGACGGTCACCAATATGATAGAGAATGAGCCACGCGCGGCCTCAGAGGCTTCAAGACTTGGCACGACATGTTCAAATTCGGCCGGAAGACCGGACTGTGGCGAAGGCATTGCTGTTCCGGGTCCGGGCTCAACAAAATACACGCGCCGACTGGAGGGGTTTGAGGATAACCAAGCCGCATCGGCTGTTGGGCCGTCTTGTTCTATTCGCGCGGTACCCATCAGGCGTATCTGAATTTTTGCACTGGGATCATATCCCACCACAGAAATCGGCGCACCGCGTCCGATCTGAGTTACTTTGGCTGATCGGTGATCGGTGTGAAACCTGAGCGTTGCGCTCGCACGATCAACAGCGCGCAGCACCATGACCCGCTGTTGCGGTAGCCCTTTTGCATCCACCGTCGCGATGGTCGGCGTGTGCAACGGAGAGCGCCTATCTGCTTTTCCGCGTGTCCAGCGCTGCCAAACCGAATTCAGAACGTCATCAAGTGTTTCATCTTCCATCACTCTGTAATGCGTGATTTTTCCCTTCCCTACAAGGCATGTTCAATTTATGTTCTAGTGATGAACATGATTCCTATCTTTCCGGGGCTGAAGCATTTGATTCCATTGGCCATTCTATGAACGGTTGGATTTTGCTGGCCTCTGCTGTCATAATTGCAGCCCTATTTGCGGGTTTGGGCTGGCTGCTCGGTGGGCGCGGCGCAGGGGCCCTGAAGGCGGAGAGAGATTTGCATCTTGATCAGTTCAAGCGCGCCATTGTTGATCTTGAGGCGGCCGTGCGTGACCGCGATTCGGGGCGGCTGCGACTGGCGACGATGGAATCAGAGGCCACGGCGCGTGATCAAGCCTTTGATGCTCAAATGGTCGCCCTCCGCGAGTCAAAGGAAACGCTTGCTGCTCAATTTAGCGAAATTGGCGGCAAGATTTTGGGCGATGCCCAGCGCGAATTCTTGGCGCGGGCCGAGGCGCGGTTCAAGCAATCAGAGGAAACGACGGGGCAGGGGCTTCGAGCATTGCTGGCGCCTGTGAATGATCGGCTGACCCGGTATGAAGAGGCGGTTGGCAAAGTTGAGGCGGAACGGCGCGATGCCTTTGGTGAACTCAAAGGCCTCATGGACTCAATGCGGGTGGGGCAGGAGGCTGTGAAATCAGAGGCCGCTCGGCTCGGCAATAGCCTGCGCAATGCGCCCAAAGCACGGGGGCGTTGGGGGGAGCAGCAGCTAAAGAATGTCCTCGAAACCTGCGGTCTTTCCGAACATGCCGATTTTCAGACCGAAGTCAGTGTTGAGGGTAATGAGGGCCGGTTGCGGCCTGATGTGATCATTCGGATCCCGGGGGGGCGTTGCCTCGTTGTGGACGCCAAAGTCTCGCTCAATGCTTATCAAGACGCGTTTGAAGCAGGGGATGATGCTGCGAAAATATCCGCCCTTTCCGCTCATGCCGCCGCGATGAAGGCGCATGTCAATTCGCTGGGTCAAAAGGCCTATTGGAATCAATTTGAGGATGCAGCCGACTATGTGATTATGTTCGTGCCGGGTGAGCATTTCCTCTCTGCGGCGTTGGAGCATGATCCCGAACTCTGGGATTATGCCTTTTCCAAGCAAGTCCTCCTTGCGACACCCACTAATCTAATTGCAATTGCGCGTACCGTTTCCGCTGTTTGGCAGCAGGAACAAATGGCCGCTCAGGCCAAGGAAATTGCGACGCTTGGCAAGGAACTTTATGCTCGGCTGGCGACAATGGGCGGCCACGTGACGCGGCTCGGCAAGAATCTGGATACAGCGGTGGGCGCATATAATGCCTTTGTCGGCAGTCTTGATTCTCAGGTGCTGACGCAGGCGAAGCGATTTGAGGACATGTCAATTGATACTGGCGGCAAAGAGATTGAAAGCCCACCCATGATCGATACGGCCATTCGCCCGACCGTAAAGCTCGTGTCTTTGGTGATGGACGAGGATGTGCCAACCCTCCCCGATGCCAGTAATGGCTAACGTTATCTCAGTTTCGGCACGCGACGGGCATGGTCTGGGCAAGACGCCCTGTAAATTCATCACACTCATTACGGGCGAGGGCGTGCAGGGCGATGCCCACCGCGGCAAGACTGTCAAACACCGAAGCCGCGTCGCAAAGGACCCGACACAGCCCAATCTGCGACAAGTGCATTTGATCCACGCCGAACTTCTTGATGAAGTTGCGGCGAAGGGATTTGCCGTATCTCCCGGTGCCCTTGGGGAAAATATTCTGACGCGTGGCATCGATTTGCTGGGCCTTTCAACAGGCACCATTCTGCGCTTTCCATCCGGCGCGGCCATCGAAGTCACTGGCCTGCGCAATCCCTGCAATCAAATCAATGGCCATACCCCTGGTCTGATGAATGCCCTGATTGATCGCGCGGATAATGGCAGTCTGATCCGCAAAGGTGGCGTGATGGGGCTCGTTCTAGGCGGTGGGGTGGTCGGTGTTTGTGATCAGATTGAGGTTGTGATGGCGGAAGGACACCACCTTTCGCTACTGCCTGTTTGAGGACCAAAACTCACGTTTCAAGAGACGGATTAGGCAAGGTCGCCGCAACAGAAGCTCCGGCGGATGCACTTAACTCTTCACAAAGTTGGCGAGTTGGCCGGAGCATCTGAGTCTTCAAACTGTCACACGAATAACATCCCGCTGTCACACGCCGTGCTTAGTTGTCTGGTCCGTGGGGAGCGGCGTGTGCCAATGATTCGCAAAATCATTGAAGTGGGCCGGCTTTCCAAAATGGCTTTAACACCCGGCGGAACGGAAACCCGATATGTCCAGCACCAAGCGTTTTTCAAATATTCTGATGATCAGCACGGCCTGTCTGGCCCTTTCCGCCTGCGGAGCCGACGATGTCGCGTCCCCGGGTGAAGGCACGCTTGTAGCAGTGACACCGCCTCCTCCGCCCCCACCTCCGCCGCCGCCACCAACCCCGACGGGCCCCGCCGCGACATGCC
Organism: Sphingomonadales bacterium; assembly: GCA_031376385.1. GTDB lineage: Bacteria > Pseudomonadota > Alphaproteobacteria > Sphingomonadales > Sphingomonadaceae > Aquisediminimonas. The sequence continues at coordinate 67,421 of JANMDQ010000031.1, read as the reverse complement.
CCACCGGCACGACCAATGTCGGCGTCGTCAACAACCTTCGGAATTGCCAAATTTCGGGAACGATTACAGGAGCTCTGACTCTGGCCAATGTGCGCGGCGTCATTTACTCACTATCTGGCGGCGTTCGCGTTGGCAGCGATGTCGGCGGCGATGGCACCAAAGCAGGCGGTGCTGCTGCAACGCTCACCGTTGAACCCGGCACCGTGATTTTCGGATCATCAGGCGCTGATTTCCTTCTGATCAACCGCGGCTCGCAACTTTTTGCGGAAGGCACGCCAACCAACCCGATCATCTTTACCAGCCGCGCCAATGTCGAAGGAACGTCAACGGACAGCAGTATTGGCCAATGGGGCGGTCTGGTCGTTCTGGGCCGCGCGCCTATCAACACCTGCATCGGCGTTGGCGTGACTCCGGGTTCAGCAGCGTGCGAAGGCGCAGTGGAAGGGACCACCAACGGCTTCTACGGTGGTGCCTTGCCATCCGACAACAGCGGTCGCCTCCGCTATGTGCAGGTTCGCTTCCCCGGATTTGAAGTCCTGCCCGGAAACGAGCTTAACGGCATTACCTTTGCCGGCGTGGGTCGCGGCACGACTGTCGATCACATCCAAGTGCACAATAGCTCCGACGACGGCATCGAATGGTTTGGCGGCACATTGAACCAAAGCCATCTGGTCATTACCGGGGCAGATGATGACGCGCTCGACACGGACCTCGGCTTCAAAGGCTTTACGCAATTTGCTCTGGTCATTCAGCGCACGGGCGGTGGTGACCGGACGATTGAGGCCGACACTGCTGGCAATGAATTGAAAGTTCCCCGGTCGAACCCCCGATTGGCGAACTTCACTTTTGTGCATCAACGGTCAACGGATCCGATCCTGTTGCGCGGCGGCACGGACTATACCCTGGCCAATGGCGTCATCTCGTCGCCTAATGGCACGCAGTGTCTTGATGTTGATGGCACGCAAACAGCCTCAACGACGGCGGATGCGACGCTCGATGAAGTAGGTGCCCCTGTGATCCGGTCGGTCTTGTTCGCATGCGGCGGCGGCGACGCGGAAAATGATGCGGATGTAAACGCAGCGACGATCACGCCGTTCTTCACCGGAAACAACAATGTGCTCGGCGCAGTCAACACGCTCGTAGCCTTCTTCACCGGCGGGCCACTCGGCGTGAACGGCGCAACTGAAACAGGCGTTACGGCGGTCAACCCAACGACGTTCAACACAGCAGCCAGTGGCAATTTCTTTGTCACAGCGTCGTGGGCAGGTGCCGTTCGTAACGCGCAGGACACGTGGTTTCAAGGCTGGACCTGCGGATTGGCGGCAACGTCGTCTTGCGTGACAGCACCGGTTCCATCGGGAAGCTAAGTTTAACGTCGACAAGCGAGGCGGCGGCACGTCTGCCGCCTCGCCCTTTGCGCGGACCACCACAGGGAATCGGTCATGACACTGAGTAAGAAATTCGCCACGTTGTTGTTGTTCACAAGTGCACTTGTGGCGCCTCAAGCCTTTGCCCAATCGGCGGAGCAACCTGCTACGGCACCTGCGCAACCACCAGAAGACAAAGTTGAGATCTCTGCGCCTGGGGCGGAAGAAGAAGTGAACGAAATCGTCGTTACCGGCCGCAACACGCCCAACATCATCGAAAACACCGCTGAGGTCATCTCCGTCTTGTCCGCAGCTGACATCGCGCGCACGGGCGAAGGTGACATTGCCGGAGCGTTGCAGCGGGTGACTGGCCTTAGCGTTGTCGGCGGGCGTTTTGTTTACGTGCGTGGTCTTGGGGAGCGTTACTCGCTCGCTTTGCTCAACGGTTCTCCTCTCCCATCCCCTGAACCGTTGCGCCGCGTTGTTCCGCTTGATCTGTTCCCGACCAATATCTTGGCGAGTTCCGTGGTGCAGAAGACCTATTCCGCCAATTATCCAGGAGAATTTGGCGGCGGTGTCATCAATCTTACGACCAAATCGTCGCCAGATGAGCCGTTCATCGAATATGACATCAGCATTGGTGGCAATACCCAGACCACCGGTCAACTCGGCTATACTTATTACGGTAGCCGCAGTGATGCGACCGGTTTTGATGACGGTACGCGCGATGTGCCGGGGCCGCTCGCTGCTGCATTTGCAACTGGCAATCCCATTATCGCGGGTCAGAATTTCACGCGCCGGCAAATTCAGGACATCACGGCAAGCCTGGTCAACTCCCGCACGAATTTGATCCAGCGTAACAAGAATATCGCACCTGACATTGGCTTTGGCATCACCGGCGGCAAGACATTTGAATTGGGCGATGACTTCTCACTCGGTGTGATTGGCGCGTTCGGGTATAAGCATGGCTGGTCAACCAAGGGCGGGCTTCAACAACTCGCGGCAGGCGCAACGCTCGATGCGTCAGGCAAGCAAATTCTGGAGCCGAACGCCAGCAATTACCGCTTCCTGTCGACCGAAAACCGGATCGTGGTCAACGCATTGCTGGGCCTGACGGCAGAGTTTAACGATCACAAACTGCGCTGGACCAACCTGTTCATTCGCGATTCCTTGAAAGAGGCGCGCATCCAGAATGGCACGGACGAGAGCAATGTCGGTACTGATCTGATCAGCAAAAACTACACCAGCTGGTTTGAACGTCAGTTGGTGAATACCCAATTGGTGGGCGAATTTAATTTTGACCCTCTCTCGGTTGATTTCCGCGCCAGCTACGCGCGGTCTGACCGGGAATCTCCTTATGAGCGCGTGAACAGCTACCGGTTCAGCACCGCCTTCAATGACTATTTCAACGACTTGCGCACGAACGGCACCGGCAGCACCGTGGCATTCAGCGATCTGGTGGATGAAGTGAAATCGGCTTCGCTTGATCTGGCTTACAAGTTGCCCTTCGACCGCGATGTGACTGTGTCAGCCGGTTATTCCTACCTCGACAATACCCGCAATTCGACACGGCGCGACTTCGCCTACCGTCCCGTGGACGCGCTTCCTGGAGGCGTGACGCAGCAGCGCCCGGACTTCCTCCTGTCAGACTTCAACGTCTACAGCTTCAACATCCTGCTTCAGGAAACGTCGGGCAATTTTGGCGCGGCTGCTTATGATGCGGGTCTTCGCGTTCACGGCGGGTATGCGCAGGTCGATGCTGAACTTCTGGACGATTTGAGCCTGACGGTCGGTGCGCGATACGAAACGGGCAAGGAATTTGTTCAGCCGCTTGACCTTAAAGGCGCGTCCATAGGCGGCACTCGGATATCGGAGAATTATTTCCTGCCTGCCGCCACCATTACCTATGATGTGGCTCAAAATATGCAGATCCGCTTGGCTGCATCCAAGACCATCGCCCGCCCTCAGTTTCGCGAATTGGCGCCGCAGCAATATCTGGACAGTGAGTCTGATCGCACCTTTTTCGGCAACCCTTTCCTATCTGACAGTCGCCTGACCAACTATGACATCCGTTACGAATGGTATTTTGACCGGGATCAGCGGCTGAGCGTCGCCGGATTTGCCAAGCAGATCAAGAAACCGATTGAGACCATTGCGTTCCAGCAGGGCGGCACTTTTTTCACAACCTTCGCCAACGCTCCCGACGCGCTGCTTTACGGCGCAGAGTTTGAGTTGCAGAAATATGTCCCGCTGAGCGGACTTTCAGACAGCAGCTTTTTCGCATCGCGGCGCGCGGTGGTGATTGCAAATTACACTTATTCGAAATCAAAGATTAACGTCGGGGCAGGGGACACGACAATTCCAGTTACGTCGAACGGCACCCCGGTTCCCGCCAGTCAGATCTTCACCGATGGCACGCCTCTTACAGGGCAATCCAAACATCTCATCAACCTGCAACTGGGGCTGGAAGACACGGACAAGCTGTCTCAGCAAACGATTCTGATCACATATTCCAGCGACCGCGTCACCAATCGCGGCCCCGGTGGTCAGCCGGATCTGATCGAAAGACCGGGCTTGCAGTTGGATTTCGTGGCACGCCAGGGCTTCACCGTTGGCAACGCGGCAATGGAACTGAAGTTTGAGGCCCGCAACCTCACCAATCAGGATTATGAGGAGTCGCAAACGCTGAACGGGTCGAAAATTTTCAACAACTTCTACAAGAGCGGGCGAAGCTTTTCTTTGGGGTTGAGCGCAAGATTCTAGGTGATAGGCTTCGTCAGCCCGTAGTGCTGGTCATTGGGATTAGGCTTGAATAATTGAGTCGAACGCAGGCTTTTCTTCTGCCATGTGGTGTGTTCAGGCGAGTGAAAGCTGAGACTGCAATGAGAATTGGGAATTTTGGGGGCATCGATACGCAAGCTGTAGTTTCGCGACTTCCAGCGGTTGTAGCGATCATTTTGGTGGCATTGGTGGTTCTTCAGTCTGCGCGTTTGGTCTGGGCAGCAATCGTACCCATCGGCCCGGTCGGGGAATGGCGACCTTCATCGCTGAGTTCTCGAAAACTGCCGTTCGATAAGCTGACTGATTTTGATCCGTTTTTCCGTTTGCAGCCCACAGAGGCGCAAGCGCGTGTAACATCAATATCCGTCAAGCTATTCGGCGTCCGCGTCGATATGGCAAGCGGGCGCGGCTCTGCGATCATTGCGACGCCAGACGGAGTGCAGAACAGCTACGCCGTGGGTGATGAAGTGATGCCAGGTGTTATCCTGAAACAAGTAGCGTTTGACTCTGCTTCTCTGGAACGCGGCGGTGTTATTGAGAAGATATTTCTAGATCAATCCGTTACCGCACCTGTGGCGGGTGGATTGCCGTCAGCAACTGCTGTGCAAGCGCCAGTTTCAGTGCTGCAAGATATGATGACGGTCGCGCCGCGGATGGACGGCAGCAAGGTCACAGGCCTCTCTCTCCTTCCTAAAGGCGATGGCGCTCGGTTTAACGCGGCAGGATTACAAGCCGGAGACGTGCTGGTGTCCGTCAATGGAACACCCGTCAGTGATGCCGCTATCCTTTCCAAACTGCCTAGCGCGGCTGGAACGGTATCCCTTGAAGTCGAACGCGGTGGACGCCGGGTTAGTGTCAGTGCAAAGATTGGCCAATGAAAAGACTATCGCTCCTTACTGCCCTTGCGCTGTGCCTTGCTCAGCCCGCTACTGCTCAATATACGCTCAACCTGCGAGATGCAGATGTCCGTGCGTTCATTCAGGATGCGGCTCGGGTTACCGGTCGTAATTTCATTATCGACAGCCGAGTGGTGGGCAAAGTTTCCGTAGTGACGGACCGAACGTTATCCAAATCCGAATATTTTGAAGTGTTCCTTTCAACGTTGCGCGCCAACGGTTTCATTGCAATACCAACATCAGGCGGCGGCTTTCGTATTCAGCCAGCTGAAACGGCTTCTGCGCAGCCGGGCAAAATCGGCATTTCGGGCGCATCGCGCAATCAGTTTGTGACTGAGGTGTTCCGGCTTCGGTCTATCGAGGCTGCATCTGCCGTTGAAACGCTGCGGCCTCTCGTTAGTCGCGAAGGCTCCGTGACGGCTAATCGCTCCGGCAACAGCTTAGTGGTGGCAGACTATGCCGACAATATCCGCCGCATCCGCGCTCTGCTGGGCCGGATCGACAGCGAAGGCGCAGCGACAGAAGTCATTGCGCTTAAGAACGCGGACGCGCGCGAAATCGCGACTTCGCTCCAGCAATTGGCTACCGGGGGTCAACAAGGAGGAGATGCTGCCCGCAATGCTATTTCCGTCGTCGCTATCGACAGCAGCAATTCCCTTGCCCTGCGCGGCGACCGGGGGGCTGTTTCCAGATTTGCAGCGATTGCGCGGGATCTAGATAAGCGTGCAGCCAGCGGCACGGAGATCCGGGTGCTGTTCCTCCAACATGCAGACGCTGAACGGATGGTTCCAGTCCTTCAACAATTGGTCGGGCAACAAGTGGCCAGCGTCGCGCCCTCATCTTCTTCGTCCGCTTCTGGGTCTGTAGCGCCACCAGCGACTTTGACACCGCAAGCCTCGACTGGATCAAGCCCCGCCGGACGGGCGGCACCAGTGATCACCCGCTATGAAGGGGCGAATGCGCTCATCATTTCAGCTCCAGCAGACTTGCAGCGTACGTTGGGCGAAGTTGTGCGGCAGCTTGATACGCGGCGCGAACAGGTGCTGGTTGAAGCGATCATCGTCGAGATATCCGATACTACGGCCAGGAAACTGGGCGTGCAGCTGATTGCAGGCGGGGCTAATGGCGGCATCGTAACCACATATGCAAATGAACAGCCCAATATCACCGCGATTGCCGGTGGGTTGCTCAACAAGACACTTGGTGGTGGCACGACAACTACGACTACTGTAAACGGCACAACCACGACAACGTCGACCGGCAATTCAACTGGTGATGCCCTGATCACTAATGCGCTGGGCGCGATTACAGCAGCAACCGGCGGCACAGCAGGTGCTGGGATCAGTCTTGGCAATGGCAATTATCTTGGCGCGATTTTGAATGCGGTGCAGCAGGATAATAAGTCCAACATCCTATCGACGCCGTCGATCCTGACGCTCGACAATCAAGAAGCGAAACTGCTCGTCGGGCAGGAAATTCCCATCACGACGGGTGAAAAGCTTGGTGGCAATTTCGACAATGCTTTCCGCACCGTGCAGCGGCAGGACGTAGGAATCAAGCTGGAGGTCAAACCGCAAATCAACGAAGGTGGCGCGATTAAGCTCTACATTCGCCAAGAGGTGAGCTCGATTGCAGGACCCGTTTCGAACAATTTTTCTGACCTTATCCTGAACAAACGCGAGATACAAACCACGGTGACTGTGGACGACGGGCAGATTGTTGCGCTCGGTGGATTGCTTGATGATAAAGAACGGCGCTCGATGTCAAAAGTGCCTTTGTTTGGAGATATTCCGGGCCTTGGCGTGCTGTTCCGCACTAAAGGAAAATCGCGGGAGAAGACCAATTTGATGGTTTTTATTCGCCCCACAATCCTGCGCAACGCCGACGACGCGCGCAAACTGGCAGAGCGCCGCTACGGCTATGTCCGTGATCAGCAATTGCTCCTACGGCCAGATCAAGAGCCGAGCCTCGACGAATTGGTCCGCGATTACATGGGGGCAGAGCCTCCGGTGAGCGAACGTGCTGTGGCTGTCCCAACTCCGTGACAGAGGCCGTGGCCTTGGAAGCTGAGGTAGCAGCACCAAAGCAAATCCCTTATGGCTTTGCGCGACGTAATGGCGTGGTAGTAGTGCAGCATGACGGCGACAACCTCACCATAGCAATCCGCGAAGGCGCAAACCCCCGCATCCTGATGGAAGTGAAACGCCATCTATCTCGCAGCTTTGACGTCGAACACGTGAACGCCGCCCAGTTTGATGGCCTCCTCTCCACGCGCTACGCAATGAACGGCGAAGCAGCCGCCATGGCTGCGGGGTCGCTCGGCCTCAGTGATGATCTCGGCGTAATCGCGACGGGAATTCCCACGGCTGAGGATTTGCTAGATAGCAGTGACGATGCACCCGCCATCCGCCTTATCAATGGCCTTATTGCAGACGCCGTGCGCAACGGCGTGTCGGACATTCATATTGAGCCGTTTGAATCAGGCCTAGTATTCCGGATGCGGATTGACGGGGTGCTGCGCGAAACGCTGCGGATGCCACCGCACGTCGCTCCTATTGTCGTGAGCCGGATCAAAGTGATGGCGCGGCTGGACATTGCGGAGCGCCGTATTCCGCAGGATGGGCGGATCAGCCTGACACTTGGCGGCAAGCAATTGGACGTCCGCGTTTCGACTTTGCCGTCGCGTGGCGGGGAGCGAGTGGTTCTGCGCATCCTTGACAAGGACAACGCAGGCATTTCGTTCGACGCCCTTGGTATGGACGCAGGCACGCATAAACTGCTGCTCGATGGCCTTTCGGAACCCAATGGTATCATCCTCGTCACTGGCCCAACGGGATCGGGGAAGACAACTACGCTTTATGCCGCGCTGCGTTTGCTGAATGATGGTGCGCGCAACATACTGACTGTGGAAGACCCCGTTGAATATGCGGTGGACGGGATTGGCCAGACGCAAGTGAACCCCAAAGTCGGCCTGTCCTTCGCAACAGGCCTGCGTGCGATTTTGCGGCAAGACCCCGACATTGTCATGGTTGGCGAAATCCGCGACCGGGAGACTGCGGAGATTGCTGTTCAAGCATCACTCACTGGCCATCTGGTGCTTTCGACTGTGCATACCAATAATGCCGTAGGGGCCGTCACGAGGATGCGGGATATGCGAGTGGAGCCGTTTTTGCTCGCCTCTACATTGCGCGCCGTGATTGCCCAGCGACTGGTGCGGCGCGTGTGCGATCTGTGCAAAGTCGCAGTGCCTGCCGGTGATTCAGTGGCTTCGATGTTGGGGATAGAAGCAGGCACGGTCATCTATGACCACAAAGGTTGCGAAACTTGCTCCAGCTCCGGCTTCAAAGGCCGTATCGGCGTGTATGAGGCGATCCGCGTTGATGACAAAATTCGCAGCCTTATCAACAGCGACGGTGATGAAGCTGCTTTAAGTGCCCATGCCTTTGCTAAATCAAGCGACTTGGCCGGCGCAGCGCGCTCGCTGGTGCTCGAAGGTAAAACGACAGCAGAAGAAGCCATTCGCATCTTGCGGCGGGAGGCAGTCGATGACTGATTTTGCCTACCGCGCGATAGATGTGGCGGGCCGCGAAAAGCAGGGTCGACTGACAGCCCCGACGCTGACTGACGCGCGCGAAACGCTAACACGCAAGCAGCTTTACGTGGTGTCGCTGGAACAAAGCGAAGCGACTCAAAACCGAGCGGAACCGCTTCTGTCTGGCAAAGGACTTGGACCAAAGCGGGCATCATCCAAACAATTGACGCTGTTCACTCGGCAATTGGCGACGCTTTCGCTTGTGTCTCCACTGGAAGAATCTCTGCGCACCATCGCCTTACAAACCGAAAAGCCGCACATGCGGACGATTGTTTCGAATGTGCACGCCAGTGTGTTTGAGGGGCGGCGCATTGCTGACGCTATGGCCACAGAAGCGCGCAGCTTCCCCCCGCTTTACCGCGCGCTTGTTTCGGCAGGGGAGGCCTCGGGCTCCCTACCGATCATGCTCGAACGCCTCGCGCATCTTCTCGAACGGCAAGCCACAATGCGGAGCAAAATTATTTCCGCATTGGCTTACCCGATCATCTTGGCGCTAGTCGCGTTCTTGGTTGTCGGTGCGTTGATGATTTGGGTCGTGCCCAAAATTGTCGAACAATTTGATACGGTTGGCCAAAGCCTGCCGCTGATTACGCGCATCGTGATGGCGATGTCAGGTTTTCTGGCGAACTGGTGGTGGGCGCTGCTGATTTTGTTTGGGTTGTTGGGCGTTGTTGCTTGGCAGGCCCTTCAGAACTCCGCGCTTCGCCTGCGCTTTGATGCTTGGTTACTGCGATTACCGCTGTTTGGACGCTTGCTGCGTGATTTGAACGCCGCTCGTATGGCACGCACGCTCGCAACAATGGTAGCGAGCCGCCTGCCGCTTTATGAGGGGCTTTCGCTTACCACACCAACCGTTTCCAATCATGCGCTCCGCGCAGCATCTCAGGGCATTGTCGAGGAAATCAGGGGGGGCGGCAGCCTTTCCGGCGCGATGAAGACGGCCAATATCTTCCCACCACTTCTCGTCTATCTCGTTGCCTCCGGGGAAGCGTCGGGGCAGTTGGACATGATGCTGGAACGCGCGGCCGAATATCTAGAACAGGAATTTGATACATTCACAACGACAGCGCTTGCGATGCTGGAGCCGCTAATTATCGTATTGATGGGTAGCATCGTTGCAGCGATCATCCTGTCCATCCTCCTCCCCATTCTCCAGCTTGAATCGCTGGCCGCGTTATGAGGCACCTGATGAAACACACTGACGAAGATGGCTTTACTTTGATTGAATTGATGGTGGTGATCGTCATACTCGGGCTGCTTGCCACAATAGTGGCGCTGACGGTTCTTCCACAGCAGGATAAAGCGATGGTCGGCAAGGCGAAGGCCGATGTCGCGCTGTTGGAGCAAGCGGTGGAAATGTATAAGCTCAACAATCTAACTTATCCGACCAGTGGCGACGGCCTTCAGGCGCTTGTCACGCCGCCATCTTCGCTCACACAGCCGGGGCGTTATCAGCCGGGCGGCTATATTAAGAAACTGCCCAACGATCCTTGGGGAAAGCCTTATCTCTATGCCAATCCAGGGCGGCGTGGGGCAATTGACATCTATTCGCTCGGCGCAGACGGGGCCGAAGGCGGTGAAGGCGACAATGCAGACGTTGGCAACTGGGATTGAGCCTAACCGTCATGCTCGTGGCTTCACTCTCATCGAATTGATGGTGGTGATTGCCATCATCGGGCTGGCTTCTGCAGCGGTCACGTTTATTTCGCCTGACCCGCGAGGGAGCCTGGTGAGTGAGGCAGAGCGGTTTGCGGCGCGGGCCGCGCATGTGCGTGACGAAGCGGTGCTAAGCGCGCGGGACACGCGGGTCGAAACGACTGCAAGCGGCTACGGCTTTTCGCGCCAAGAACGGGGCGAATGGGTGGCTCTTTCCGCTAAGCCACTAAAAGCGGCAGCTTGGAGTGAGGGAACAAAAGCCACCGTGACGACTGTGTTCTACGATACCAGTGGATTAGCGAACCAAGCACAGACAGTGACGTTATCGCGTAATGGAACCAGCGTGTCTGTGCAATTCGCGGTGGGCGGGGGCATCAATGTTGCCCGGTAAACGCCCCGCTCAATCCGGCTTCACTCTCATTGAAATGATGGTTGCACTGGCTATTTTTAGTCTGGCAGCACTTGCATTACTCCGCTTAGTGGGGGCCACAGTGCGCAACACGGGTGAAATTGAAACGCGCACCTTGGGGCAAATCGTCACGAACAATCTTGCGGTTGAAGTCCTCACTGATCCCTTGCCGCCAACGCGGGGCACAATCCAAGGCGTGATCGAGAACGGCGGCAGGCAGTGGCGTTGGACGCGTGATGTGAAGGCGACGGCAGATGCGCGCATCATTCGCGTCGATATCCGTGTCAGCGATCAGTTCGGTCGCCCCGGCGGCTTTGTAAGCCTTGCAAGGCCCATCACATGAAACGCAGCGAACAAGGCTTCACACTCATTGAACTGACGATTGCGCTGCTTATCTTCGGGATTCTCGCGGCTGCGGGGGTCGGCCTCCTAAGTTTCAGCAACAATGCGCAAGCGGCGACCAAAGTGCGGCTTGAAGAAGTGGCGGAGCTGCGGCGTTTGTCTGTGATTCTGGCCCAAGATCTGGCCCAAGCCGTGCCGCGCACGTCACGCGGTCAGGGCGGTGCTCCAGAAGCAGCTTTCGTTGGTGGAGATGTTTCTCGGTTGCTAAGCTATGTGCGCATGGGCGTGTCGACCAGTGGCGACATTCCCCGTAGCGCCGTGCAGCGGATCGATTGGCTGGTCGCGAATGGCCAGTTGCAGCGGATCGCACGCCCCATGGCTGACGGTGGTGTGGCGCTTGACCCCGCGACCATTATGACGAACGTGGAAAATGTGACCCTACGTTTTCGCGAAAAGGCAGAATGGCGTGGCCGCTGGGCCGCGACAGACCCCCGCGCCATGCCGCGCGCGCTGGAAGTAACTGTGAAGCAGACAGGCGCGCCGGCTGTGTCGCAAATGTTTCTTGTGGGGGCAGGGCAGTGATCCCAAAGCCCTCCGAACGGGGCGCGGCGTTGCTGACGGTTCTGATGCTGGTCGCGGTTATTGGTGTGATCGCGGCTGCATCGCTGGACAGGCTGACCCTTGCCACTCGAGCCTCGATTAATCTCATCGCTCTATCGCAGGCCCGCGCCTACGGCCTGGCGGCGGAGACCATCGCTACGTCGCGTATAGCCGACCTGCTTGCGACTGACAGCAAGAAGACGACGTTGGCGGGCGATTGGATGGGGAGGGCAGTGCCTTTTCCCATCGATGGCGGCAGTGCGACGGCCAAGCTGATCGATGGCGGCAATTGCTTCAATCTCAACAGTCTGGCCACCGGTAACTTTGAAACAGGCCTAACGGCCAACCCCATTGCCATTGGCCAGTTTGAAGCGTTAATGACGCTAGTGGGCATCCCCCAAAATAATGCCCGATCACTATCGCAGGCGACCGCAGACTGGATCGATAGCGACAATGCGCCTCTCCCCGGTGGTGCAGAGGATGGGGCTTACACGCCGTCGCTCGCGGCCAACACTCTTATGGTTGATGCGAGCGAGTTGCGCATTATCGCTGGAATGACAGGCGATCATTACCGCCTCATTCGCCCGTGGGTCTGCGCGCTGCCGACAGCGGGCCTTTCCCCGATAAATGTGAACACACTGACGCCGGGCCAAGCGCCACTGATCGCGATGCTCGTGCCGAACAAACTGTCTGTGCAAACGGCAAAACAGATGATCGACGAGCGGCCTACCAGCGGCTACGCAACTGCAGTGGATTTTTGGAAATTGCCTGCTTTAACTGGATTGACGCCAGCCGCTGAAGTGATGGCACAAACGCAAGTGCGCACGCGTTGGTTTGGGCTAGATGTGTCGATTGCGCTTGCCGGCGCCGAGCACCGGCAAGTGTCGCTGATCGACGGAGAAAATCCGCCGGCGCGTGTTGTCAGCCGCTCTTACGGTGATCCGCAATGAGCCGCGTAGAGCTGATCTTGTCAGAACCGCATCTTGCGTGGGTCCATTTGGATGACGGGGAAGTGGTCGTACGCGGTGACGCTGATACTCTACCAGAACGCGATACTGAGCGGGTGCGTGTGTTTGTGCCAGCGGTAGACGATGTGATCCTTTCGCCCGTTGATCTCGCTGAATTACCGCCCGCTCAAGCGCGCGCAGCGGCGCGGTTGGCCGTTGTTGATGAAAGCCTGATCCTCTCGGATGATCTGCATGTTGTTTGTTCGGAGGACGGGCTCACTGCTGCCAGCGTATCGCGAACAGGCGTCGCGCAGTGGATTGCAGGTTTTGACCCTGATGTCATCCTCCCAGCACCGTTATTGATGCCGCGCGCTGACGAAGCCGTTCAGACGGCGCATCTTGGCGCGCTACAGCTGGTGCGCAGCCCGATGTTCGCGGGCGGGTGGGATGACGTCATTACGCCATTGATGATCGGCGACGCGCCAGTTCAGGCCCTGACTGCCGCAGAATTTGATGCCGCAATGGCGGCCGCAGCAATCAATCCAGAAATGAACCTGCGGCAAGGGGAATTTGAACGGCGAACGCGGCTTACACTTGATGGCACTTTGCTTCGCAAGATCGGCTGGTTGATCGTTGCTCTGATGGTCATCACGCTCCTCATTCCACTCGTCACAATGATCCGGCTTAACACCCAAAGCGACACTTTGGAGGCCACAGCGCGCACCGCGGCACAAACAGTCGTCGGCGCAAATGTGCCGGAAGATCAGGCGCTCACTCAACTCGACGCTCGGCTTGCGGCCCTTCGCGGCGGCGGGGCTGGATTTGCTAATACTAGCGCAGCGGTCAATCTTGCGGTGCAGGCAACTCCCAATGTTGAATTGACAATGATGACATTCACCCCCGACGGCCTGTTGCGGGCAAGCATCCGCGCAACCAAGCCCGAAGAAATTGATGCCGTCGCTGCGCGGATGCGGGCTTTGGGGCTGGAGGTGGAGAGCGAGCCTCTTAACCCTGCTCAAGATCAGCCTATTGCTGAACTGAAAGTGAGGGGGCGGTGATCGACGCAGCACGCCTCTGGTGGGCAGAAAGAGCCCAACGCGAGCAGATATTGCTCATCATTATGGCCGTTTTCCTACTAATCGTGTTCTTGTGGTTGGGGATCACACGTCCATTGTTTGCAGGGGCCGAAGCGGCGAGGTTGCGCCACGAAAAGGCAGTCATAGATGAGGCGACGGTGCAGATTAAAGCACGTGCGTTGAAGGCGGCGCTGGCCGCACCTTCCGTGGCGCTGGATGGTCCTTTGCAAACCGTTATCACGCAATCTGCCAGTGACGCTGGCTTCACGCTATCCCGTGTTGATCCAACAGGGATGGATGCGGTTTCAGTGACACTGGTGTCGGCAAAAAGCCCTGCCTTTTTTGCGTGGCTGAACAAGTTGAATGCCCAAGGCATTTTTGCAGAACAAGTGTCCGTTCGCACCAATACTGACGCCACCATTGCGGCGGATGCAGTGTTAAAGGCGCAAGTGCGATAATATGTCGAATTGGTGCCGCACCAAATACGTTCCTCAGGATGAGCGGCTTCAGGCGATATTTCCATGATGGGACCGAACCGCCGCATCATTTTGTTCTCCGTCGCCGCCCTCATGATCGCGCTGATAGCCTTCTTTCCGCTGCGCCTCGCGCTCGCGATGGGTGGTCTGGGAAATTTCCCTGTGACGGCTCGTGCCGCCGAAGGGTCGATCTGGAGCGGGCGATTGCGCGGCGTCGCGTTGGATGGAATTGCAATTGGAGATTTCAAAACAGGCCTTTCGGTGCCGAGCTTGTTGACAGGAAAGCTTGCATTCGCCCTCAACTCGCTTGGCGGTGATGGTGGCAAGGCGCTGGTATTCAGCACTTCTGGCGGATTGGGTGTGGAGGGGTTGACCGCAGCACTTGCCATCCCCGGCGCGTTTGATCCGCTGCCAATTGACAAGGTCGAGCTTAACAATGTGGACGTAAGTTTTGCTGACGGTAAATGTCGCACCGCTAGCGGGCAAGTCCGTGTTGTGTTGGCACCCACATTTGGCACTGTGCCGCTTGGCCAGCAATTGCTTGGCACACTCCGCTGCGACGGCGCGGCGGTTCTGCTGCCTCTTACCAGCCAATCCACGTTAGAACGCGCGCGCGTCCGAATTGTGGGCGATGGGCAATACACGACCCAATTTTCCCTGAAACCGGCCAACCCTGAAGATGCAGCGAAGCTTACCACAATGGGCTTTCGCGAAACGCCCGGTGGCTATGTATTTGAGCTATCTGGTAAGTTGTAAGCGGCGACTGTTGCGCAAACGCCACGCTACACAGCCAAATACAACATTCAAACTGTGACCGTTGTATTACAATATTATCGCCGCTAGCCCTGTTCCTAATGGAGTCGCGCGGGCTGACGATGCGACTTCAATCTTTGGGGAGATTTACGATGAGACTGACCAAAACAGCCATGTTGATGGCTTTCACTTGCCTTTGCACGCAAGCATTCGCGCAGGACGCGCCCACGCCCCAAGCGGCGGCCGATGAAGAGGCAGAACAGGCCGCCATCGTTGTGACGGGATCGCGAATCAAGCGTGATCCTAATGACAGCTCGCTTCCCCTGACAGTGATCACTGCGACTGAACTGTCACGGGAAGGGATCAACAGCCCGGAACAGCTGATCTCGCTGCTCAGTACTAACGGCAACGGTGCGGATAATCTAGCCTCCAACTCTGACGTCACCAGTGGCGCTCAGCGTGGCACCAACGGACTGTCGTCGGCAAACTTGCGCGGGCAGGGGGCTGGCTCGACGCTAGTATTGCTCAATGGTCGCCGTGTTGCCGCGCATGGCCTCACTGGTTCCGCCGTTGACGTGAATCAAATTCCCTTCGCCGCGATTGAGCGCATCGAAGTGCTGAAAGACGGCGCATCAGCCATTTATGGCACTGACGCGATTGGCGGCGTGATCAACTTCATTACCAAAACCAACTTTCAGGGCCTGACCCTCTCCGGATTTACCGACATCACCCAGGAGGGCGACAGCCCCATTTACCGCTTGTCTGCGACAGCAGGTTATGGCGATCTTGATGAACAAGGTTTCAACATCATGGGCGCCGTCAGCAAAAGCTGGAACGGCGTTTTGCGTGGGTCTGACCGTAAATTTGTGAACGGCAATCAGCCCCTGCGCGGACTTTCGATTGATACGCGCGGCACCCCAATTGCGACGGCGTTTCCAATCAATCCGACAGCAGTAGGGGTTGGCATTACGCAGACGGGAACTCTGCTCGGCGGCGCTGGCGGCGCGACGCTGATTCCGTTGAACTTCCCCGGTACGACGGTGCGGGCCAATGGCGGCATCAACATTCTCGATCTTCCCGGCGGCGCTGGATGTGAGTCCTTCGATGGCGGCATGGCCTATGATGAAAAGCTCTGGGACAATGCATCGCGTGCCTTTGCTTGCGCTTATGACACTGGCCGCGCGGCGACATTGCAACAGCCAATTGACACGCTGACCTATTATGGCCGGGCGACTGTCAAAGTCGGCAGCCACCAACTATATGCTGAGGTCACCGGCTCTGACGCCAACTCAGCGAAGCGGTTTTCGAGCAACCAATATTCTAGCAACAGTCCAAGTGCATTTTCTGCAACATCTCTTCCAATCGCATATCCATTGAACGCGCTGACTGCCACCACCTATAACGATGTATATAATAAACTGGTTGCCGTTTTTCCAACCATCGCCGCCAATTACGGTAAACCCATTACATACCGTTATCGTTGCATTGCCTGCGGAACACGAGAATATATTACCGATACGAAGACATTGCGGGCAGCGGTGGGCGCAGAGGGACCTTTATTTGGTGACTGGGATTATCGCGCAGGTGCATCATATGCGCGCAGTAAGTCTTCGTCGGTATTGGGAAGTGGATATCATTATCTCGGCGTGTTCGCGAACCCAGTCACTGCCGCAGCTTCGGGTGTTTCCGGCGCAGCGTTTGGCCGTGCCGATACGCGAGCGCCGACAGCTCCTGGGGCGACTGCACCCGGAATTGTTGGGCTGTTCAATAGCGGAATACTCAACCCCTTCTCGCTCACTCAGTCGGACGCAGCTTTGGCTGGTCTCGACGCGATCTCCGCTCGTGGGGTTAGTCTGTATGGCGGGAAGTATGAAGTGAAGCAATTTGACGGTTCTGTATCAGGCTCCCTTTTCGAACTTCCCGGGGGAATGGTCAAAATTGCAGCAGGACTGGATTATCGCCGTGAAACTTATTCATTCGACGGTTCAGGAGCAGGTGCAGCATCCGCCCCTAGCATTTTCAACGTTGCGTTTGACAATGACAACGCGCTCACTCCGAGAAGTCGGACTGTGAAAGCAGCTTATGCAGAAATCCTGATCCCGGTGTTCAGCATGCTGGAGCTAACCGCTGCTGGGCGATATGATGATTATTCGCGGTTTGGTGGAACATTCAATCCAAAATTCGCGGCTAAGTTTCAACCTGCGGATTGGTTGATGTTTCGCGCATCTTACAACACAGGTTTTCGAGTTCCTGCGTTTAATCAGATTTTCAATGGGGTTACAACTACACCAAATCCAGGCGGTGACCTTGCCGATCCAACAAAATGTCCAGGCGGGCGTCCAAATGCCTCAATCGTAGGCTGCGCGGCCATCACGCCTGACAGTTTCACAGTTGGCAACCCTTTACTAGGGCCAGAGAATTCAAAACAGTATAGCATTGGCGTGGTATTGCAGCCGTCACCGCGATTTAGTGCATCATTTGATCTGTGGTCGATTGCTGTAGACGATGTCATTGGATCTTTGACCGCGCGACAATTGTTCGACAATTATACCTTGTTTCCGCAACGTTTTGTGCGAGATGCAGCAGGCGCAATTGTATTGCTGGATTTGCGTCCAGATAATCTAGGCTCACGGCGCACGAAAGGCTTGGAGGTCTCGCTACGCGGTGGAGTTGATGCATTTGGCGGTGTTGTATCAGCCGGCCTTGATGGAACTTATCTTCTGAAAAAGAAGGAAAGATTTATTGATGTGGCACCTTTTGGCCCCAGCCAGATTGGTGTGTTTTCCTTTGCAGGTGATATTGGCCTGAAATGGAAGCACAACGCTTTCATTACGTATACCGCCGATGACTTCTCTGTCAGCTTCACTCAAATTCACCGCAACGGCTATAAAAATCAGGCGCTTCCTGGCATTGCCAACGGCACGGTAACACGTCCTGATTATAATGACCGTGTAAAGGCCTACACAATCTACAACGCAGCGGTCAGCATTGAAGCCACCGAAAAGCTGCGCTTTACGGCGGGCATCAAGAATGTGTTTAACACCGATCCACCTTTTGCTGTCACCTATGATAGCGACTCGGGCGCTGGTAGCAGTTGGGAGCCGCGTGTGGCTGATCCCCGTGGCCGGTCATTCACATTCCTTGCGGAGGTGAAATTCTGACCGCGACACGCAGAGAGTTGATGGCGGGGCTGGGGGCTTTGATGGTTGCCCAGCCCTTTGCCTCGTCTTTGGTGGGCGCGGCAGAGCCGCCGCGCAAGTCTTCTCGGCTCAAACCCGGCGACACCGTCGGCCTCATCGAACCGGCTTCGGCCAGTGACGGCGCACTTGATATCCAGTTGGTTGAGGAGGTTGTCGCCGCGCTTGGCCTTAAATCAAAGCGCGGTGCCAATCTGCTAAAACGCGACGGATATCTTGCCGGAACTGACCGGGAGCGTGCAGCGGATGTGAACGCGATGTTTGCTGATCCCGAAGTGCGGTTCGTTCTTGCCGTGCGCGGTGGCTGGGGCTGCGCGCGGATGCTGCCATTTCTGGATTGGAAGCTCATTCGCGCCAATCCCAAACTTCTCATGGGCTATAGCGATATTACTGCGCTTCATATGGCCATTGCGGCACGCGCCGGGTTCATTTCGCTCCACGGCCCCAATGGCGGCAGTGCTTGGGGCAAAGCATCGGTTGAAAGCTTCAGAGCGATCGTATTTGAAGGTTCCACGCCAACATTCGCGAACCCTGTGGCAGGCGAAGACCGGCTGGTGCAGCGCAAATGGCGGACAGAGAAAATCACTGGCGGCAAAGCACGCGGGCGACTGCTCGGCGGCAATCTTACCGTACTGACGGCACTTGCAGGAACACCCTACATGCCGGACTTCACCGGCGCGATCCTGTTCATCGAAGATGTTGATGAGGCAGAATACCGGATCGATCGGATGCTGACGCAATTAGGGCAGGCTGATGTGTTAAAAGGCCTGAAAGGTGCAGTTTTCGGGCAATGCAACAATTGCGTCGCCTCCGGGCCGTCTGGCCCCAGCGGCTTTACACTGTCTGAAATCCTAAAGCATCACTTCGGCGGGTTGGGCATACCGGCCTATCAGGGCGCATTCTTTGGCCACATGGCGGACCAGTTCACGATTCCAGTCGGGGCGCAGGCCGAAATTGATGCAGATGCGGGCACGCTGCGCTTGCTTGAAAGTGCAGTCATTTAACTTTCTGGAAATGCCGCTATCGAAGGCTGCATGACAGACCGAATCCTTAGCCTGCACGGCATTCACAATTTCCGCGACTATGGCAATTATGGCGCGCGCGACGGGGCCAAGCTGGTCACGGGCAAGCTTTTTCGCTCAGGCCAGCATGTTGATGCGACACCGAATGATCTCGATGCCATTGCAGGGCTGAGCCTTCAAACGATCATTGACCTGCGCGGTGACAGTGAGCGAGTGACTTACCCCTGCACGCGCCACGCGGGTTTTGGCGCGGATGTTTTGTTTGCCGCTGGTGAAACAAGCGAAGGTGGCTCTGCGCCGCACATTGCTGCGGCCCGAAAAGTTACCACAGCGGCCGATGCACACCGCGCGATGGTCAATCTATATGAAGCGATGCCATACCGACCCAAGTTGGTTGAGGTCTTTCGGCTTTATTTTGCAGCCTTGGCGCTGCGGGAGGGTGCTTCGCTGATCCACTGCCTTGCAGGCAAAGACCGCACAGGCATCGCGGTTGGGGTGTTCCACAGGCTGATGGGTGTGCACGCGGATGACATAATGGCCGATTTCATGCTGACCAACACCGCTGGAGATCCAGAGCGCCGCATCGCCGCAGGGGCCGCCACAGTCCGTCGCAATTTTGGAGCAGGAATGGAGGACGCCGCAGTGCGCACGCTTATGTCTGTGCATCCGGAGTTTCTGGAAACAGCCTTTGCGGTAATCAAGCGTGATCATGGAAGTGTGGAGGCGTATGCTAATACCATTCTCGGGGTCGGACCGGATAAGGTACGGGCGATAGAAGACATTTTGTTAACCTAGAGAAACCCGCGCAACTCGCCGATAAACCGGTCAAACTGATCATGGTGCAGCCAGTGTCCAGCATTCTCAAACTCTACCACGCGGGCGGTGTTGAAATGTGTGATGCGACCATCAGTCTCTGGGTTAGAGGCCCAGCTGTCTGAGCCGTAGAGCATCAGGACAGGGCAAGTAATCGCTTCCCAAAGGGCTAATATATCGGCCTGTGGGATGTCAAACACGGGCCAGATGTTCAAGTAATTGTCGAACTTCCACGTCCATGTGCCATCTTCGTTGCGGCTGATGCCGTGGATGGTCAGGTGGCGGGCTTGTTCATCGGTAAGGTAGGTGTTTTCCGCTTTCATCCGTTCCAGCGCCGCGTCGAGCGTGGGGTAGCGTTTGGGGATGCGGCCTGCGGCTTTGCGCTTATCATCAATCCAGCCGCGAAACCGGGTGTGAATGCCCTTGGCCTCGCGCTCCTCCATGATCTTAGGGGAGGGGCCTAGACCTTCAATAGCGACGAGTTTGCGGACATTTTCGGGGTAGAGTCCCGTGTACCGCGTCGAAATATTGCCGCCTAGGGAATGCGACACGATGGTCACTGGGGCCAGGTTTAATTGGTGCACCAGTTGAGCCAGATCATACACAAAGGCCGGCATGTCATAATTACCATCGGGGGACCAAGCGCTATCCCCATGGCCGCGAAGATCAGGTGCGATAATGTGCCAGTCATGCCGTAATTCCTCCGCCACCCAATCCCAACTGCGCCCATGATCACGGCCGCCGTGGACCAGCAACAGGGGCGGCGCGTCAGGGTTTCCCCAATCAACATAATGCAGTTTCAACCGCTGCGAAGTGAAAGTGTTCGATGTGGGGCCAGTGAGTGTCATTGCCTTTGCATAGCCCTTAGCGCGCGATGATCAAGGCGTGACAATTGAAAACGGAACCTGCGCACCCGGCGGATCAAGGCTGGAGAGAGTGTCAATAAGTGCAATTGAGTTGCCTTCAATTTTTAGGGTCCCAGTCTGGATGAGTTCAGCTGGAGATTTGCCGGCGAAGAGCATCGCGAGCATCGCCGCGCGGGGCATGGTCGCAGTTGCATCGACAGCCGCAGTGGAGGATTGTTCTTGGATCATCACAGAATTTTGCAAGCTCACAACGAAGCGTTCCTTGCGTTCAGGAAACACGAAAGCAACCGTCACCGACTTACCAGCAGCTTTTGCTGGATCCACCCGAATGGCAAGCAGTTCAAACAATTGCGCACTGTCGATGGCGGCAACCATATCAGCGGCAAAAGTCGTCCCACTAGGCACTGTCGGAGTGATGCGCGCCTCCTTTGCCCCCGTCAGATACATATTGCGCCACAAGCTGCCCTCTGCTTGATAACCCATCTGTTCAAACGATTTGGCAAGCAGTTCGCGCGCCGCCGTCGCATCTTTATTGGCAAAGACAACTCGACTGGCGACTTCTGCAGACCAGCGGTAATCTCCACCATCAAACGCGGTCTGAGCTATTTTTAGTGCTGCGTCCGCCCCGCCCATCGCCGCGACATATTTTGCGCCTGCCACTTCAGGAGGCCAGCCGTTCAGATTGGCCGGATTGGCATCATACCAGCCCAAATAGCGTTGATAGACAGCCTTCGCATTATGGCGCATCGTGCCGTAATAACCCCGGTTATACCATTTGTTCGCCAGCAAATCTGGAAGGGCAATACGCTCTGCAATTTCCTCTCCCGTCAGGCCTTGGTTCATCAGGCGCACGGATTGATCGTGGAGATATTTATATGCTTCGCGGTGCAGGCCGACATAAGTGTTAATCTCATCACTGCCCCATCGCGGCCAGCCATGAGAATTGAACAGCACTGATGATTTTGGCCCGTAAAGTCGCTTGGCCTCAGTGAGATAGCCAGCCCAAGCCTTGCTATCGCGGACGAGAGCCCCGCGCGGCGGCAGGATATTGTGCATGGTGACATTGGCATTTTCGGACAAGCATAACGCGCCTAAATCAGGGAGGAACAAGTTCATTTCGGCAGGCGCTTCAGTGCCGGGCGTCACTTGAAATTCAACGCGCAGGCCGTCAATTACTAGGACTTCTCCAGTCCGTTCGATGACTTTGGTTGGGGCGATTAGGGACAAAGTGCCGCTGGATGTTACGGTGCCGATGCCTGCACCCATCTGACCCAAAGGTCCGCGCGACAATGTGGTGCCAAACTGGAACGCCGCCCGTCTGCTCATCGCCGGGCCTGCGGTCAGGTTTTCACTGACGGCATGGTCCATAAATCCTGAGGGTGCAATGATTTGCACTTTGCCAGAGTTGACGTCGGCTTCGCTGACCACGCCTTTAACTCCGCCAAAATGATCGGCGTGGCTGTGTGTGTAAATTACGGCTTTTACCGGGCGATTGCCGACATGTTTGCGCACCAGTTCCATCGCCGCAGCGGCAACCTCTGTTGACGTCAGCGGGTCGACGATCAGGAAACCGGATTTGGTTTCGATGATGCTCATCACTGATATGTCAAAACCACGCACTTGCCAGATTTTCGGGGCGACTTTGAACAAGCCATGCTGGCGGAGGAGGCCCAGATGCCGCCATAGGCTTGGGTTCACGGTCGGTGGCGCTTCACCTTTCGCAAAATCATAGGCGGAAAGGTCCATGACAGTTTTGCCATCAGCAGTGCGAATGATCGGGTCTTCGCGCGTGGCGACAAAACCCTTGATCGCCAGTTCCTCTTCGCTTTTGTCGGACCATGGTAGGGTTTGGGAGAAGGCCGAATTGGTCGCAACGGTGGCTGGGGTGGCTTCGCTGGCGAGTGCGGGGAGGGGAGCAAAGATTAGAGCCGTTGCCAGTATTTGAGCGTGTTTCATGGTTTCTCTCCCCATGCTCCTGTGAAGGCAGCATCCTAGTCTTTAACAAACAACGTTGCTTCGCCGAATCTTATCAGGTCAGGGCTCCGGCCACTGTCGGTGACTTATCGCCCTGCAACCCAAGCGGCGACTTCAACCGCAATTTGATTGGCCGCAGCATTGAGCGCCGTTCCCGCCGATGTCGCTGTGACAGCCGCTATTGGACGGCGCGCCTCAAACCGTTTCGTATTCACGCTCTTGCCCCGATCGCGCGTGATGACCGCGTCATAGACAATCACAGCCTGACTGGCCTGTGCGTCAATGCCAAAACTCTTTAATTGGCCGCTCAGCTTGGTGCCCGGGTCAATGGCGAATTGGCGAGGATCAAGCACCACTTTATCCGTCTTCGCCGCAACGGTTTCTGATAAGATGCGTTGGAACAGCCGCGCAGGTGGTTCCACCCAAACTGCGTCCTTCACATAGGCAATAGCGACAGGCCCGTCCGAAACGGCAACACGCGTGTTGGCAATGGCCATTGGCGCAGCGGGAACTTCGATGGTGATAGGCTCACCCGCTTTGGCGAAACGTATATCATTGGCGGATATGGTGGCCGAAGATGTGAGGGTCAGCAACATGACAGGTGGCTTGCCGCCCCCCAGATTCACGCAGGCCGCGGTGGAGAGGGAGAGAGAAAGCAGCGCCCCGATGGTCCATTTACTCACTTGTCTGTCCTCCCCGGCTTGTAATCTGGCAAAGGCGGCGCGCCTAAAATGGCGCTGGCCCCGCCTTGATCCAATTTCTTCGCAACAGACCCCAGCGATTCTGACATCGTCCGCAAATCGCGCACCAATTGGCCAACCTCTGGAATTGTCTGGGTGCTGAACGCCTGAAGACCGGGCCTAGCATCGCCTATCGCCGCGTCCAGTGTTGCCATGCTTTTTTGAGCTTGGGCAACTGTTTTGCGCAGGTCAGCGAGCATTGGCTTCCCATCTTCGGCCACCAACGTGTTGGTTGATGCGGCCAGTTTGCCAATTTCATCAACTGCCGACGCTGCCTGCTTCATGGTTGTTCTTGTGTCTGCAATCGTCGCCCGAATATCTGGTCCACTGCGCGCCAAATCACCACTGATGCTATCAACATTGGCCAGAATATTTCCAAACGCCTTTTGATTTTTGTCATTCAACAATTCAGTCATCCGTTCAGAAAGCGTTGCCAATCTTTCCAGCAGTTGCGGCGCACTGTTCAGCAAGGCACCAAGACCTGCCCGCTTGGTTGGAATCACGGGACGGCCACTGGGTCCAATATCCGTAATCGCGGGTGCGCCGTTCACGGCACCATCGAGAAGGAGTGAGGACGGCCCCGTAAAGCTCCCCTGAAGGCTGGCCGTTGTGCCTTGCAGAATAGGTGTCTTTTTCTTCACCGATATTCGCACGCGAACGAAGCCGGGGTCTTTCCAAAGCTCTATCTCACTCACTTCGCCTGACGGAACACCAGCAAACGTGACAAGCCCGCCCTTGGATAGGCCTTCGACGGATTGAGAGAAGAAAATATCATATTCTTTGCGGTCCGTATTCCCAATCCGCGCAATCCAGACCGTGAAACCAATGACCGCCGCGAGCAGGAACAGCGTGACTGCGCCGACTAAAATATGATTGGACCGCGTTTCCATTTCGTCTTCATGCCCTCCGTTGCTGGCTGCGTTCAACAGCGGCGGTCGCAGCGCGCCCACGTGGTCCGTTGAAATATTCTTGTATCCATGGATGATCCATGGCCAGCAGTTCGTCAATCGTTCCAACCGCAATCACTTTGTGATCAGCAAGCACAGCAATACGATCACAAATGGCGTATAATGTGTCCAGATCATGAGTAATGAGGAATACGGTCAGCCCAAGTGTCTTTTGCAGGCTTTTGGTCAGTTCATCAAACGCCGCAGCACCAATGGGATCAAGGCCTGCGGTAGGCTCATCCAGAAACAGCAACATGGGGTCCAGTGCCAGCGCGCGCGCTAAACCGGCACGTTTGCGCATCCCGCCAGAAAGTTCTGACGGATATTTCGGCCCTGCCTCAGGTGCCAACCCTGCCATCACGACTTTATAAGCGGCTATTTCATCGAGCAGAGTTTGATCGAGATCAGGATAATATTCGCGCAACGGAACCTGAACATTTTCAGCGACAGTCAGCGTCGAAAAGAGCGCCCCGCCCTGAAACAACACGCCCCAGCGGCGGCGAATGTCCAGCGCCTCATCTTCTTCCTTTCCAATCATCGATTCGCCGAAAATTGTCACTTCGCCCGCGTCGGGTATTTTGAGGCCAATGATGGAGCGGAGCAGAACAGATTTACCAGTACCCGATCCGCCTACGACCCCCAATATTTCACCATTGCGGACGTCTAGATCGATACCGTCATGGACGACTTGATCGCCAAAGCTGTTGCAAATGCCGCGAATGCGGATGGCTATGGGATCATGCAGGTCCATCAGGTCCAGCCAATCTCAGTGAAAAATACAGCGAAGAAGGCATCAAGCACAATGACAAGGAAGATTGCCTGAACGACTGCTGCGGTTGTCCGCAATCCAACTTCCTCCGCATTGCCACTGACTTGCATTCCCTGAAAACAACCGGTCATTGCGATGATCGCACCAAATACCGGGGCCTTAACCAATCCGACGTAGATATCGGTCATAGGAATCACTTCACGCAGCAATTGCACATATGTTTCCGGCTGAATTTCTAGCGATACCCAGCAGAACAGTCCGCCCCCCGCAATCGCCACTAAGGTGGCATAGAAACCGAGCAGCGGCATCATCACCGTAGCAGCAATCAGCCGAGGAAGGACCAGCGCCTCGATGGGCGACACACCAATGGTGCGCATAGCGTCAATTTCTTCGGTCAGCTTCATCGTGCCAATCTGGGCGGCAAACGCAGAACCGGATCGGCCCGCGACCATGATCGCCGTCATCAGGACGCCCAATTCCCGCATTGTGATGCGGCCAATCAAGTTTACTGTCAGCGACTCTGCCCCAAATTGAGCCAATTGCACTGCACCTTGCTGCGCAATCACAATCCCGATTAGGAAGCTCATCAACCCAACAATGCCCAGCGCTTTGACACCAACCAGTTCAAACCGCTGCACCACGGCGGCGACACGGATTCGAGAAGGGTGACGGATCACGTTCCCAAGCGCGATGAGAATGGATCCAAAAAAAGACAGCAGGCCGAGCAGAGTAGAAAAAGCCTCATGAACGGCATTGCCAACTTCGCTCAAAACGCGAAGCACAGGATTGTGGGGATCAGGCCGCATTTGCACTACCTGGCCCGACTGCGCGACCTGCGAAATGAGATGAAGGGCATCGGCAGATGCGCCTTGTACCTTTGCCCCTGTGTCACGTGCCAGCTTATGCACGATCCAAGCGCCGACCGTATCGATCCGCTCTATGACAGAAAGATCAATGATCGCAGGGGGTTGGCTCAGCTGCTCTAATTTTTTAGGAAGGCCATCCAGCCGCGCCAACGTGAGCCGCCCGGTGAACCGGAGTGTCGGGACATCCCCCGTCACATCTTCAACAAATCCAGCGGCTTCTAACATTAGCCTATCTCTGAGCGATTCCGCCTTTGTCGGCAAGCCGTTATGCGATTAAGGCCATGTGATGCAGCCCATCGCATTTTATGATCTGGATAAAACTATTACACGCCGGGCGACTTTTGGCCCGCTGATCTTCCATGTCATTCGGCATTATTCGCCTAGCAGAGCCGTTCTGGTTCCACTTATGGCTGTTTTTGGGCTGGCTTATTTGTTGGGGCTTACCTCTCGAACGCGATTGAAGGAGCGGAATTTGGCTTTGCTCGTTGGGTCACGCCCGCGCGTTGACCATTTGCGAGAGATCGGATCATCGTTCGCGCGCGAAACGCTTGATCATAACATTCTTTCCGCTGCCTTGGCGCAGATTGCAGAGGATCAGCATGCGGGATATCGAATTGTGATTGCTTCGGCTTCCTATCGTTTTTACGTTGAAGCGATTGCCAAAGGGCTTGGCGTGACTGACGTGGTGGCGACTGATTTGCAGAATTCTGGCGCGGTCCATTTCCGATCAGCGATTGCGGGCAAAAATTGTTATGGTCGGCAAAAATTGGCGATGGTCAACGATTGGATGAAGCGAGAAGGTCTGGATCGGCAACTCTGCTATCTCCGCTTTTATTCTGATCATGTGTCAGACATGCCCTGCCTTGAATGGGCCAATGAAGCCTTTGCCACCAACGCTCATGAAGCACTTAAAATGCAGGCAGCGCAGCGCGGCTGGTCTACGATCGATTGGCTTTCCAAAAGCTGACAGGTCCGTTTTAATTCCGTTCAACTTGGCGGTGCTAGTTCGAACTTCTCGGGGTTATTCACAACCAAGGAGAAGTAAGATGAAAAAATTATTCGGACTTTTGCTCGTTTCTATAGCGCTATTGCCAGCCGTGGCTCACGCTGCGACTACGCGTGGGGAGCTGCGCCGTGACGTTCAGGACATCCGTGAAGAGCGCCGTGAGTATCACGATGCGCAGCGCTACGGTGACCACAGCGACGTTCGTGAAGAGCGCGGCGAATACCGCGATGCCAAGCGCGAATATCGCGAAGACTTTCAGGATTGGCGTCAGGACCGTCGCAGTTATGGCCAGCGGCGCGGATATAGCAGGGGTAACTGGAACGCACCTTTTGGCTACACCAGCTATCGCCCCGGATATCATGCGCAGCCGCAGCATTATAACTCACGCTATGCCATCAGTCAGGGGTATAGCCGTGGCTTGCCCCAAGCTTACCGTGGGCAACGCTGGGTGCGCCATCATGACGACGCGCTGCTAATCGATATTCGCAGCGGATATGTCCGCCGCGTGGTGCGGGGCTTTTACTGGTAGATCCCTCTCTCCCTCGACGAACGGAGCCCTCCGTTCGTCGAAGGGAGTGGATTTAAGAGGGCAAGACGTTACGCATCACCGCAACTTCATTTTCGAAAGTTTGCCTGATGCTAAAGCGCCTTGCCTTCACTCTATTTGCCAGCGTTACCGCGCTGGGCGTGATGCCGTCGCTGGCGATGGCGCAAACGGCTGTTCAGCTCGCGCAAGATGAAGCGGCCAAGCTCAAGCAGCTGTTCACTGACAGCGATGAAGACAGCCTCCGTCGTAACCCTCTAAATGCCATTTTTCGCGGCGATATGCGCTATGTTGATAGACTTGGCGATTCTGTCAGCGATGCATATTTTGTGGCTGAGCGGCGCGCGGTGAAGGCAGAACTCGCTCGACTGGCCAAGATCGACCGGACCAAACTTTCCGCGACAGACCAGATCGCCTATGATGTGTTCAAATGGCAGCAAACTCAGGGGGCGAAGACTTTCAGCCCAGCAACCGTGAAGCTGACCGCGGTCCGCCCGCTCAATCACTTCTTCGGCTTCCACAGCTTCTACCCGACCTTCGCAAGCGGGCAGAGCGCGGCACCGTTCAAGACTGTGCAGGATTATGACAATAACCTGAAACGGCACCGCGAATTCATTGTGGCGATGGACCGTGCGATTGGTCAGTTCCGCGTTGGCATGAAGAGCGGCGTCGTTGAAACGAAGCTTACTGTGCGCAACATGATTGAACAGATGGATGCTCAGTTGAAGCAGCCGTTGGAGGAATCGCCCTTTTACGGCCCCATCAAAATGATGCCTACTGAGTTTTCTGACGTTGATAAGGCGCGGCTGACGGCGGATTACAAGGCGATCATCACCTCAGGATTATACCCTTCTTACAAGCGCGTACGCGATTTTTTTGCGACGGAATATCTGGCCAAGGCACGCGAGGGCGTTGGTCTAGTCTATATGAAAGGCGGCCCTGCGCTTTACCGCGAACTGGTCGAAGGCACGACCACGATCAAGATGGAGCCAGACGCCATCCACAATCTGGGCCTATCGGAAGTGAAGCGGATACTCACCGGCATGGAAGACGTGCGCACCGAAGTTGGGTTCAAAGGCACGCTGCCTGAATTTTTCGAACATCTCCGCAGTGACCCCAAATATAAAATGCCTACGCGTCAAGCTTTGACGGATGGCTATTACAAAATCGGCAAGCAAGTCGACGCGGTGATTGGCCAATATTTTTCGACTCTGCCAAAGGCTCCGCTGGAAATCCGGCCCTATGAGGAGTTTCGGGAGAAGTTCGAGGCAGGTGGCTCTTACCAGAACGGCACACCAGACGGCACGAGGCCCGGGATATTCTATTTCAACGCCTATGACCTGCCATCGCGCACAATCCCAGGTATGACGACGCTTTATTTACACGAAGGGGCGCCGGGGCATCATTTCCAGATCAGCCTTGCGCAGGAAAACCCAGCACTTCCCAACTTCATGCGCTTTGGCGGCAACACGGCCTATGTTGAGGGCTGGGCGCTCTATGCGGAGACACTAGGCTATGAAATGGGCTTTTACAAAGACCCCTATCAGCGCTTTGGCACGCTGAGCGATGAAATGCTCCGCGCCATGCGGCTTGTGGTCGACACTGGCATCCATTCCAAAGGTTGGACGCGCGAAAAAGCGATCGACTATATGATGGCCAATAGCGATATGGGCCGCACCGATGCCACTGCCGAAGTGGAACGCTATATCGCGATCCCCAGCCAGGCCCTGGCGTATAAACTCGGCGCACTGACCATCCAGCGTTTGCGCAAGAAAGCGGAGGTGGCACTAGGCGCAAAGTTCGATATTCGGGCATTTCATGATCAAGTGCTGAACACTGGCGCGCTGCCGCTGGCTGTGCTGGAAACGAAGATCGACGGGTGGATCGCAGCGCAACGGTGAGGTCTGCGCCTTCCCTGAGCTTGTCGAAGGGCCGTTCTTCAAGCACAGGGAAAGGACTAATTTTTGCGTTCGCGCCTATCCCAGCGCCTCAGTAATCAGTACCCGAGTATTCTCGATCCCGTAAAGCGCAATGAAGCTTCCCATACGCGGACCTGCGCTTGATCCGAGGAGAGTTTCATAGAGCGCCTTGAACCAATCGCGCAGGGTTTCGAAGTCGCCGTCCTTGCCAATGGCGTAGACGATATTCTGGATATCTTCCGCCGTGGCATCCGCCGTTAGAGCCGCAAGTTTGGTATCCAGTTGAGCAAGGGCTGCCACTTCAACGCCGACAGGTTTGCGCCGTTCCAGCGTTGGCGACACAACGTCACGATTATAGGCCAGCGCGTATCCGATCATCGCGTCAAGTTCAGGATGGTTGTCCGCCGTCGCGCCGCTCACATAATTGCCGAGATAGCCCCAGACTTGCGCCTTGGTCGCCCCGCCGCCGAGTACGCCCGCTAGATTGAGCAGCAACCCAAAGGTCACTGGCGGCGCGTCCGCTGCCACATTGCCGTTGTGGATATGATGCACGGGGTTGCCCAACCGCTTATCGAGCGGCTGGTCATGCCAGCTGGCGCGGAATTTGAAATAATCGTCGACTGCAGCCGGAATGATGCCCATGTGGAGCTGCTTGGCGCTTTTGGGTTCGCGGTAGGCGTAAAATGCGACGCTTTCCTGAGGCGCGTAGTTCAGCCAATCTTCAAGAGCGAGGCCATTGCCTTTGCTCTTGGAAATCTTCTCACCTTTTTCGTCGAGGAACATTTCATAGATCAGCCCTTCTGGCTTGCGCCCGCCCAGCACCTGCGCGATTTTGCCGGATTGCACGCCGCTATCGGTCAGATCCTTACCATACATTTCATAATCAACACCCAGCGCGACCCAGCGCATCGCCCAGTCGACTTTCCATTGCAGCTTAGCTTTGCCGCCAAGGATCGACTGAGTGACCGTATCGCCGCCATCATCGAAGCGGATCAGGCCAGCCTCCGCGTCCACGACCTCAATGGGCACTTGCAGAACGATGCCGCTCTTCTCGCTGATCGGCAGGACAGGCGAATAGGTCGCCGCGCGTTCCTTGCGCAGCGTTGGCAGCATGATGTCCATAATGCCCTGATAATGGCGCAATACATTCTTCAGCGCATCATCGAACGCCCCGCTCTCATATTGAGATGAGGAGGAAATGAACTCATACGAAAACCCGAACTGATCGAGAAAATCCCGCAGCATCGCATTGTTATGCGCGGCAAAGCTCTCATGCGTGCCAAACGGATCGGGTATGCGGGACAGTGGCTTGCCAAGATGTTCAGTCAACATGGCCTGATTGGGTACATTGTCAGGAACCTTGCGCAGCCCGTCCATATCATCGGAAAACTCAATGAGACGCGTCGGCACGTCAGACATGGCTTCAAACGCATGCTGCACCATCGTCGTGCGCAAAACTTCATTGAACGTGCCAATGTGCGGCAGGCCAGACGGGCCGTAACCACATTCAAACACCACCGTCTTGTCGCCGTTCGCCCGTTTCAGCAGCCGACGCGCTTCCTCATAAGGCCATGCTTTGGACGTCATTGCTGCGGTGCGGAGGTCTGTCACTTCAAGTTGCTCTTTCGTTCTAATTCGGCCAAATAGACTGCGTGACGCCTCCATTGCCCTATCCCGCGCTCCATGCAAGCCACGGCGGCATTTGGATTGCTAATGAAGGCGGTGTGCGCGGGCTGGGGCGGGGGCAGGCGATTGCGCGGCTTTCGGAACGGCCGATGATTTTTCTCAATGCGCCCTTGGTGGCGCAGCGGCTTGGCTATCCCGAACTCGCGGGGCTGGATGTGCTGGAACTGTTCGCTTTTGTGCATCCTGCGCGGTTCATGGTGCCGACCATCAAGGGCCTGGCAGCCGCAACAGGGTTGGATTTACCAAGTGATGAAGGTGGGGCTGCGAACCTTCTTCGTCAGGCAGCGTCTGTATTGCTGTCGCGGCTGAGCGCGCCAGATTGGGCGGAGCGGGAAGGGGCCTGGGCCAGTGTGGCGTCGCTCTCTCGCCTCAACTGGGCCTGGGCGGAACTGGTTGGCAATGAAATTAGCAGGCCGTCGCAGGACGAACGCTGGCTGTTCAGCAAATTGCCGGAATGGGAGGAGAAGGCTCCGCGACCTGCGCCGCGGCCAGCGGTGGTGCGGCCAGAGGCTGCGGTGGAGCGCCTCAACGAACTGACTGGAACAGGCGCAGAGGAACGCCCCGGCCAGCGCGCTTATGCGCAAGCCGCGACGGCAGCTTTCCTACCGCGCCAAGCGAGGGATCAGCCCAACCTGCTGCTCGCAGAGGCAGGCACGGGCATTGGGAAGACGCTTGGTTATCTTGCGCCCGCGTCGCTTTGGGCAGAGGCGGCGGGCGGGGCGGTTTGGATTTCGACCTATACCAAGGCCCTGCAACGCCAGCTGGATGCAGAAAGTGCGCGGCTTTATCCCAATCGCGACAGTGGCAAAGTTGTCATCCGAAAGGGGCGCGAAAATTATCTCTGCCTGCTCAATCTGGAGGATGCCTTGCAAGGCGGCTTTGCGGGGCGAGCCGCGATCCTGGCTCAGCTTGTTGCGCGCTGGGCAGCTTACACGCGAGACGGCGATATGGTCGGCGGGGATCTGCCGGGCTGGTTGCCAACGCTGTTTCGGCGGAACGGATCAACAGCTCTCACCGATCAGCGCGGTGAATGTGTGTACGCGGGCTGCCCGCATTACCGCAAATGCTTCATTGAGCGGGCGGCACGCGCCAGTGTGGACGCCAATCTTGTGATTGCGAACCATGCGTTGGTGATGGTGAATGCAGCGCGTGGGCGAGAGGAAGCGCACCGGCCAACGCGCTTCATTTTTGACGAAGGCCATCATCTGTTTGATGCGGCAGATTCGATGTTCTCCGCAGCTTTGACAGGGCAGGAAGCCATTGAACTCCGCCGCTGGATCATTGGCCCCGAAGGCAAATCACGCGGGCGCAGGCGGGGCCTTGCCGCGCGGCTGGCCGATGTGGCGAGCTATGACAGCGAAGGGGCAGGGGCGATCAATGCTGCGGCCTCGGCGGCGCAGGAGCTTCCCTCCGATGGCTGGTTGCAACGCATATCTGAGGGTGACGCATTTGGGCCGATTGAGCAGCTGTTCGCGCATGTGCGCGGGGCCGTGTTTGCGCGCGATCAGGGCGAGGATGCAGGTTACGGCTTGGAGACTGAAGCTGCAGAATTAGATGGTCCTCTCATCACCGCAGTGGAACCGGCGATGAAGGCGCTGGACGGCATTCTCCGGCCACTTGTTGTGCTGGGCCGGCGATTGGAATCGGTGATTGAAGAAGCGCCGGATTGGCTTGATGGCCCCGCGAAGGGGCGTATCGAAGGCGCGCTGGCCAGTTTGAGCTGGCGGATTGATACGCTGTCATCCTGGTTGTCGCTGCTCGCAAGGATGGGCGGGCCAAGCGACCCGGACTTTGTAGATTGGCTCGCAGTGGACCGGATCACGGGGCGGGAAGTCGACATTGGTTTCCGCCGCCACTGGCTTGACCCAACCCGGCCTTTTGCAGCGACTGTTCTCAAGCCTGCCCACGGTGTGCTAATCACGTCAGCGACGCTGCGCGGTGGTGAGGGGTGGGACGTGGCAGACGCTGTGACTGGCGCGGCGCAGATCGAATCGCCTGTGCTCCATTTTGAAGCTGCCAGCCCTTTTGACTATGCCAATCAATCCGAAGTGCTGATTGTGACGGACGTGAAGCGCGGCGATGTGCCGCAACTTGCCAATGCCTACGCGCGTCTTATTGCTGCGGCAGAGGGAGGAACGCTGGGGCTGTTCACAGCCATTCGCCGCCTGCGCAGTGTTCACGCGCGGATTGCCGATGCCCTCGCCCGTGATGGCCTTCCGCTCTACGCTCAGCATGTTGACCCCATTGATACAGGCACGCTGGTCGATATTTTTCGCGATGATCCCCGGTCAAGTTTGCTCGGCACCGACGCGCTACGGGACGGTGTCGATGTCCCCGGTCATTCGCTGCGGCTGGTTGTGATGGAGGGCGTGCCATGGCCTAAGCCAACAGTGCTTCATGCCGCGCGAAAGGCAGCGGCGGGCGGCGCATCTTATGATGATCGGATCATCCGCGCGCGGCTGGCGCAGGCCTTTGGTCGGTTGATCAGGCGTGCCGATGATCACGGGGTGTTTGTTATCCTGTCGTCTGCCATGCCGTCTCGGTTGCTCACAGCATTTCCAGCAGGCACAACAGTTACACGCGTCACATTGGATGAAGCGGTGGCGCGTGTAAGGACTGCGCAAACGGCTCTTCCAAAGGCGGCGCAATTGCGGCACGAAGCACAGTCATGAAAACACTCACAATTTTTCGCCACGGCAAATCCGGTTGGGATGCGCCTGTCTCTCGTGATTTCGATCGGCCCATCAATGATCGCGGCGTGCGCGGATCGCGCCTGATGGGCGCGCTCGCCAAGGCAGAGGGCATGGTGTTTGACACGGTCTATTGCTCCCCTGCTGTGCGCTGTGTGGAGACGCTGGACGCATTTTGGGAGGGTTATGGCCAAATTCTCCATCCCAATTGGGATAAGCGCGTCTACCTCGCATCCGGCTCTTCGCTCATGGATTTTCTGCATGATATTGATGAGGACGGGGACCATATGTTCATGTGTGGTCACAACCCGGGCTGTGAAGAGTTGGCGATGATGCTAGTGCCCGAAGAGCGCGGCAACGCGCTGCGCGAAGAGCTGGAAGAAAAATTCCCGACAGCATCAATTGCGCAGATTTCTATGCCAGTGGACAGTTGGGCGGATGTCAAACCTAACACGGGTACATTGCTGCGCTTTGTCCGACCGCGTGATTTGGATCCATCACTTGGCCCGTCAATGGATTGATAGGGGTGCGGGCTCTCTTCATCAGTTTGGCTCTGTTGGCACCGACCCCGGCTGTCGCGGAGGATCTGACCTTCATTGGCGTGAGCAGCAGCGGCGCGCAGCTATTTGTCGACCGCGCGACGATGAAAACTAGCCGCGCCGTTGCTGGGCAGCGCCCGTTTGAATCGGTTCAAATCTGGGCAACTTTTGATTTGAGCGGCGTTAAACGCGATCCTGCACGTACCGAAAAGGCGCTCTACAGCTTCAATTGCCGCGCGCGGACGATCAACACACTCGCTTATCGGCGGACCCGCGCCAACGGAACGACCCTCCATGATTGGAAAGCGGCAGATTTTGATTTCAAATATGAGGCTGTGAAGCCCGGCTCTCTTCCCGAAATGGCTATGTTTTTCGCCTGTTCGGGCGGCAAACTACCAATCGCCGCAGCCCCACAAGTGTCTGGCGGCCTTGTCAAAGTTGAAGATGAAAGCGAATAGCGCGCTCGCGTAATCCCACTTGCAATGTCTACCCGATCTGGGGCATTTAATCGGCGACAGGGATAGTTTTGGGATTGCCACATATGTTGCGTAGATTATCACTTCTCTGCGGTGCTTCGGCCCTGTTTTTCGTCCACTCTGGCGCCGAGGCAGCGAAGCAAAAACCGCCGGTCCCTGATGCGCCGATTTCCATATTGCCGCCAGTCATCACGATGCCAAATTCAGTTCCGGCACTTCCTCCGGTTCCGCAGCCTCCTGTAACGATGCCGACACCGCCGTTGCCAGTTGTTCAAGTGTTGCAACGCTGGACGTCTGGCGATGCCAGTGCGATGCTGTCGGCCATCCAGCAAATCGGATCCCGCGGCTTAAACCCCGCAGACTATGCGCCTGAGGCGCTTCAAGCGGCGATCCAGGCAGGTGAAGGTGAATTGCTGGACCGAGCAGCAAAGACGTCATTCGACCTCTTGTTTGGCGACGTTCGTGACGGCCGAACGCCAAAGGCTGCCCGTATTCAGTGGCTGGTCAAAGATACCGATGCTGCTGAATTTCCGCTCGACAGTCTCATGGCCCGCGCTCTTGCGACCAAGGATTTTGAAGGCACGTTAGCTTCAATTGAGCCAACTCACCCCGAGTATAAGATGTTGAAAGCAGCTCTTGCGACCACACCAGCTGCGAACATCGCACAGCGTAAATTGATCCGTGCGAATATGGACAAATGGCGCTGGATGCCCCGCAAAATGGCGGACAAGCATGTTTATGCCAATGTACCGGAATATATGATCCGCGTTGTCACTTATGGGAAAACGATTGCAAGCTACCGTTCCATCGTCGGTAAGCTATCCTCCCAAACGCCATCGCTAATGGTGCCTGCGGTCGGAATTGTCGTCCATCCACCGTGGGTATTGCCGCAAAGCATCATCCGCGAAGAAGTCGGGCCGATGATCGCACGGTCACCTGCTGCGGCGCGGGCGCGGGGCTATACCTGGACGGGCACCGGCAAGTCACTTTCTGTCATTCAATCAGCCGGGCCATCCAGCGCGCTAGGCTTCATGAAAATTGATATGCCTAACCCTGATGCCATTTTCATCCATGATACGCCCAGCCGGGGCCTGTTTAATCGACCAGCCCCCCGCGCGCTGAGCCATGGTTGCGTGCGAACAGAGCGGGCCTACGAGCTCGGCATACTTCTAGGCATCCTACAATCCGGGAAAGACTCGGGCGAACTCGCTGCCCTCATTAAAAAGGGCAAGACCGAGAAAGTGCCATTTAAGGAACCGATCCCGGTCGCGATCACTTATTTCACCTATGGCACAGGCATGGACGGAAAGGTGCAGGCGTTCGGCGACATTTATGGCCGTGACGTGCCGGTCATTGCATCCCTCGATAAGCCACGCCCCGTCGCTCTGCCGCCCGTCGCCCCAAAGATGCCGAAACTACCAGCGGCTGAAGTTATTTAGGCAGGGGGCGAGTCTGCCGGAAAGCCGCTATTTCGGCACTCCACCACGTTGCTGCATCATCGCCTTAAACCATGCCGGAAGTTCAGGTTCTGGCGCGCGGCGCGGACCGTCTGCGCCGACGGGCGCGGGCTTTTGTTCGCGGGCATAGTTTTCAAGGCTGGAAAGCGAAGGTGATTCAAACTTGTCTGGCGCTGCCATGAACTTGGGGAAATTTTTCTGTGTGTAATCCAACACATTACGATCAATCATATTGATATCATCATATGCGCCCATGAAGCATTGATAGGAACAATGGCCAGGTGTTGGCCCCATCAACATCCACGGCATCCACGGCGTCGTGCGGGTCCATGTGCCATCATATAGGACCGATGTTTTGCGCTTGTCCTGCACGGCGCGCCAATCGATTTGATAATTGAAATTCTCCGTCACTTGTACGAATGGCCCGCTGCTCTCACGCGGCCATTTGTCGGGTTGCAGGGCGGAGGGATAGAAGAGGTTCAAATGGCTGAAGAAATTCAGGCTGTTGTTGCGCCGCGTAAAATCAAGCCGCAACGGAATTTTCGGTGGCGCAGCTCGGTTCAGGCCGCCGTAGGATGGTGGGGAAGGAAAGAAATCGGTGATCGCGAAATTGAACGGGTCATTGGCCACCGGAACGACCTTTACGACCTCATCCATGTACGGGTTTTTCCATTCGGTCAGAATTTCGCCAGACCGCAGATCGGTGTAAAATCCGATTTCGCGCAAA
Organism: Sphingomonadales bacterium; assembly: GCA_031376385.1. GTDB lineage: Bacteria > Pseudomonadota > Alphaproteobacteria > Sphingomonadales > Sphingomonadaceae > Aquisediminimonas. The sequence goes on along the minus strand of JANMDQ010000031.1, from coordinate 30,288 downwards.
ATCTTCATATAGCCATCGTCGCCGCCCTCGTTAGGAATGAGTTTTGCGCAGGAAAAGCCCGTAAAGCCTACCAAATCGCGAACAGCCTCTCCGGGGCGAACGCCTTGGACAATACCGCGGTACCAGCCATATTTGGTTGATTTCATGTCGATATTACCTTGCAACCGCGCCCATGTGTCGCGCGCGCCGCGTGATGTGCTGACATCTACTGAGGGGCCTTTGAGTGACGTTGCCGGGCCGCCTGACGTCATCGGTGCGGCAACAGCGCGCGTGGCCATGGTGCTCGCCGCAGCCATCATGGCAGCGGATGAAAGAAAGTCGCGACGATCCATAATATCCTCCTCTAAACGCAATGATCTTACCTTAAATGAACCCCTAGACTAGCCCGGAAACGCTGATAGATTATTCGCCAGTCGGATAACGGTAGGAGGTGGCGCTGGATAGCGTTGCAGAACAAGCTGGTGAAAAGGGCGTGCCGATCCGCGCGATCAGCCGGGGGCTATCTGTGTTACAGGCGATCAATCGCGGCCATTCCATTTCCATGATGGAAATCAGCAAAACGTCCAAAGTTCCCTATCCTACCGCCTGCCGGATCGTTCAGACACTGCTACATGAAGGAATGATTGAGCGCGAGCCTGCGCGTAAACGGTATCGGGCGACTGCTTTGGTGCAAAGTTTGGCTTCGGGTTTTCAAGATGGTGACGAACTGGTTTCTCTTGCGCGGCCTCATTTGGTAGCTCTTTGCGAAAAGCTGCTGTGGCCAATCTCAATCACCAGTCGTGTCGGACCGCATATGATGGTACGCGATTCCACGCATGCCATGACGTCACTCACGCTCACCAACTATTATCCCGGCTTTACATTGCCGTTGATGGAGTGCTCTACAGGGCAGGCCTATATGGCCTTTTGTTCGGCAGAACAGCGCGATCATATTCTCGACGGCCTAAAACAGATTGATGGGTCGGCGGAGCGGATGGCGGGGCTGTTGCTGGCAAATGACATATTGCTGCAATCGATCAGAACGCGTGGCTATGCCACTTTTGCGCGCAATCTCTATACGGAGACGCCGGGCAAAACATCGTCCATCGCTGTGCCTGTATTCAAGGATGGCGAAGTGGCAGGAGCGATTGCGCTGATCTTCTTTGCCGTATCGATGCCGATGGAGCGAGCGGTGGAACAATTTGTTGGGCCACTCAAGGCCACGGCGGAGGCTATTTCGGCAGCGCTTTCAAACCCGCCAGCGCCAGATTGACGAGCGGAGCATCGTCAAAGGTCTGATCCGCCTCGCTCGTTCGCGCGATTACGAGATTAGCTGACGGCACGATATAAACCCTCTGCCCGCCGTAACCGTCCATAAAAATTACATCATCCGCCATGTAGGGAGCGGAATGAGTGACGCCAACGCCTGCCTCTGGACTGTATGTCCTTAGCTTTTTCCAAGGGCCGCCGCGCCAGATGAAGAAGCCGTAATTGGGATTGGTGGGGGAGGGTGTGGTCATCTGCGCGATCCAGCCGCTTGGTACCACTTGCGTTGCGCCAACTTTACCGCCGTCGAGAATGAGCTGACCCAATCGCGCCCAATCGGGCAATGTGGCTTGCAAGCCAGCATAAAATCGCGGCGCGCCAGTTTCGCTTTCGGCCCACAGGGTTGCAGGCGCATTGCCGACGCCGCACCAGAGCGTGCGGGACAGGTAGCTCGCATAGCTTTCGCCTTTATGTGCTTTTGCAATAGAGCGGCGCAGCACGGCCCCGGCGACTTGCGCATCCGCATTTTTGTAACGGAAATCAGTGAGCGGCGGTTTGACGGCGTCGGTAGCGATGGCGGTCGACTCAATTTCATCCGACATCAGTTGCTTCATCGCGGGCCAATCGCCCTTGGTCATCGAATAGTTATGAAGCCCACTGGACATTGTGATGAGCGCACGGAGCGTGATATTCTTGCGACTGTCGCCAGCCCATTCTGTGATGACGCCGCCGAGCGGGGTATCAATCGGCGCAATCGTTCCGTCCATCTGCGCGACGCCAATCATCAGCCCTGTGACGCTCTTGTTCATTGATAGGGTTTGTGTCTTGGTTGCGGCGGAGATGCCTGTGGCGTAACGTTCGTAAACACGCTTTCCGTCCACCATCACCAGCAAGCCGAGCCCGCGATGCTTGTCAGAAAAGTCTTGCATTTTCTGAAGTGAATCTTGCGACATTGGCTGTTCTTCTGAGATGATAATGGCCCGTTCGCCGCATCCTTTAACGTCTTGCTGCGGCGTCAGGTGGGCGATCTCGGCATATGGTTTACCTACTGCCGCTGCCATATTTTTGGTCAGCGTCCAGTTAAATGCTGCGAATATCGCAAAAGCGACAATCAGCAGTAAAATGAGCCACAGTATCCCTTTGCCGACGAAACGCAGCCCGCAGCTAATCACAGGCCAATCACCCCAGGGTTGAGGATGTTCTTAGGGTCTAGTTCAGTCTTAATGGCCTTGAGCAATGCCCAGTGCACCGGATTATGATCCCGCGCGAAGGGATAAGTGCGCCCAATCTGAAAGTGAATGCCGCCGTGTGCGTGCATCAGGTCTACCACGTCCGCTTTCATGCGCAGCACAGCTACCTCTGCCTGTGCGTCATCAGGATAGGTGGGCAGGCTGGCAAGGTAGTCGGCGTCTACCATCCGATCGTGATAGGCATGGCGCGCACCGGGCCAGTAAAAGGCAGGTTCGTAAAGGAAGGCGGTAGACCCAACCGTCATGAACATGCCGCCTGTGATGATGCTGTGTTGATCAATCACTGCCTGCTGACTGTCGAAATAGGCGATCAGCGCTTCATGGAACGCCACTGTAGCGTCGTGTGGCAGTTGAGTGTGAATAGGCACCCACCGCTCTCCTTTTGGACCGAGCAGATTATGGAACGGCGCGAAGGGCATGACCCGAACGACTTCGGGAATAGAATTGGGAATCTCCGACCCATGTGCGGCGCAAATTCTGCGAACGAGCGCGATTTTGCCCTTCGCATCATCTGCACTAATCCCTTCAACGATGAAATGGGTGGCGTATGTCGTTTGCTTAAGCGCACGGTCCCCGGAGAGTGCCATTTTGGCTAGCTTGCCGAGGCCCTGTGCAACAGAAGCTGCAGATTTCATGACAGCCCCCGCCATTTCTATCTTTGCGCCTGTATCTGCTTTGCCAATCTGCCCCTGCTGCAAGACTTCATTGAGGCCGAAATGTTCCTCAACCACATCCTCCAGCGCGACTGCGCGGAAGGCCGCGTGCATGGCCGCAAAGGTTGTGAAGTTGAACGATGCTGTCGCGAAGGCGGGTGCAGCTTTGACCAACGCCATTGTGACGCGTGCTTTGATGCCAAGCGCACCGCAATCGCCAGTGAACAAACCTGTGGTGTCGGGACCGTAATGGCGGGCGAAGGCTGGAGAAGTGGCGGAGACGGCACTGCCGGTGCTGATCATAGCGCCAGTGCCTGTGATAATGTCAAACGACAGTGCCGCTTCGGCGGAAGACCCTTTGCCGTGGCTCACGACATTCATCGACATGGAGCCAGCGACAGTCGCGAACAGGCCAGAATAGCTACCCCAGAATCGGGTTTTATACCCTTTTGCACTTACCGCCTCGCGCAGTTCCGCCCATGTTACGCCTGCTTCGACAGTCACGGTGGCGCGGGCTTCGTCGATTGTGATGGCGGTCAAACGGCTGGTGTCGATGGTGATGCCGCCGGGCTGATCGTGACGGAATGCGTCTGTATAACTGGCCCCACTGCCGCGGGTGATGACAGGCGTGCCGCTGGCGTGCGCGGCGCGAACGATCTCTTGCAGCTCGTCGATACTGCCGGGGCGGACGACGGCATCTGGAATTTCACCCGCACGAAGGACATCATGGGCGTAGAAATTGCGTTCTACGGGATCCGTGATGACAGCTTCGGGGCCGAGGGACGCGGTGAGTTGTTCGATCAGTGTTGACACAAAGCAACTCCCACACAATGGCCAAACACCCGAATTCCGCTCAGGCTGAGCTTGACGAAGCCTTGGTTGAAAGCGCCCAATAAGGCTTCGTCAAGCTCAGCCTGAGCGGTTCGATAGATTGCCGACAAATGAGTCAATCGACTTCCCCCACCGCAATTGCGTCCAGTGCTTGCGTATATCGCTCCGCACTGTCCCCACTCGCCAATTCCGCTGCTTGCTTGCGGGCTAAGTAATAAAGCCGCGCAAGGAAATCCTGCCGCCGCCCTTCGCGAACTTCCAACACCGCTTGATCGGGCTCAAACGCCTCAATCTCCGGCTCCAAAATCACGCCCTTGGCCGCAGCGACGCGCTCCACAGTATCCAGCCGGTCACGCACGACCATCAATTCATTGGCGAGGACAAGGATCATCGACATCGCCTGATCCATGCCCTCTGCTTCGTAAAACAGCGGGCGTTTTCCCTTGGCATTGCGTTCAATCATGCGGCAGCCTTTCGTGCGATCAAGACTTCCCAGCCGCCACCCGGCGCATATTCCCCTGCAACAAAATCTCTGTCAGCAACGGCCTCTGCAGCGTCTGCGGAATAACCTGCTTCGGCTTGAGCAGCGAACTCCATCACGGCCATCGGGGCAGTATCAAACTTGATATCCTCCCGCACGAAGCCAGCTTCAACGGCCATTTGCACTTGATCCTTATCGCGCATCGGCCCCCAGAAAGGTTCGTTATTATAATAAGTTTCATTGTCGAGAATGAACTGCGTAAACGGGTCCATCAGGTCAAAGGGCGGCAAATCGGCGTGGATCATGTAGCCGCCGGGTTTGAGCAGCCGGTGGCACTCCGCCATGATCCGCGGCATCGCTTTCCCGCTCGTTTCATGCAGCAAGATATGGCTGACGATTAGATCAAAGCTCGCGTCAGGAAAGCCGGTTTCCTCTGCATTGCGTTGCAGGAAATGAATAGGGTGGCCAAGTGCTGCCGCCCGCGCGTGGGCATAGCGCACACACGGGCCGCCGACGTCGATTCCGGTGACTTCGGCGTTTGGAAACAGTTCCTTGTAAGGCACAGTCGAATGGCCGACCGTGCAGCCCATGTCGAGGATCGCCGAGGGGGTGAACCCCTTCAAATTCCGCATGACATAGTTGCAGACCGAACGCCCCATATCGTCATTATTGGGCCCCATATAACCCATGGCATAAAGATAGACGCCGCGATCATAAAGTGCGCCTGCTGTGATGTCGTCGGGCGACGCTTCACTGGCATAGCCGCCGGGCATACAGTGAATATCAATTGCACTGACGTAGCGCGGGACGGCGAAATCAGAGCTGGATTCGACGGTTGTCGGGGCGGCGGTTGACAAGTGTTTCGCGGTTTCGATCAGTTCTGGTAGTTGATGTTCAATCGATCCGATCACCGATTCCCAGATCAATTCCTGCGCAATGCGGTTAGTGGCGGCATAATGTTGGAAGTAAACATCCGGCACCATCGCTTTGCGAATGTCCCACCGGTCCGCTGGCGCGCGCCCTGTCTCACGCTCAAAACTTTTCGCAGCGCGGTTTTGGAATACAGGCGCAAGGCCGGGGAGCAGACCCTGCTGCACAAACTGCTTAAGGCTCTTTGTAAATTCTTGGCGGCTGCGTTCATCTTGGGTGGCGCGGGGCAGGGCGGCATGGCTCGCCTGCTGAAATGTGTTGAGCATATCCATCGTCACTCTCCCTACTGACATTCCTTAGACTTACCTTAGACTTAGAATTACGCACTTAAGCGCCGTGCGCCAGTGGATTCTTCGCCAGTCGGATAGTCTCCGTTTGGGCAGGGGTGACATTGGCTCTGCCTTGCATAGATGGGGACAGAGGAGACGTAATGAGCGTACAACATTGCCAAGTTTTGATTGCAGGCGCAGGCCCGGTGGGCACTGTGATGGCGACGCTGTTGGCGCAATCCGGGATCGATGTAATCTTGCTGGAAACTGGGGAGGATTGCGCCCAAGATTTGCGCGCCTCCACATTCCATCCGCCCACGTTAGAGATGCTGGATCAGATTGGCATTACGTCAACTCTCCTCGAAAAGGGCTTAAAAGCGCCAATTTATCACTGGCGGGACCGTCAGTCTGGCGATTTTGTTGAATTTGACCTGTCGGAACTGTCTGACGTCACACGCTATCCTTATCGCATCCAATGTGAGCAATACCACCTTTCGCGCGCCTTGGCCGAAGGGTTAAAGGCGCAATCGACTGCACAAATTCACTTCAATCGAAAACTCCTATCCTTTGAACAGGATCACAGTGGCGTCACCGTTTATGCGGAAGGCGCTTTAGAGATTGAACGTTATCAGTGTGACTGGCTGATCGGGGCAGACGGTGCCAACAGCCTCGTGCGCAAATGGCTTGGCATCGGGTTTGACGGTTTCACTTACCCTGAGAAATTCCTTTGCCTGACAACAAAGACCGAGCTCGCGGATCATTTGCCCAACTTGGCTTACGTTAATTATGTGTCAGATCCTGAGGAATGGCTTGTGCTGCTCCGCGTACCAAGCCTTTGGCGGGTGTTGGTGCCAGCCGATGAGGCCATGTCCGATGAAGAGTTGAAGTCCGATGCGATAAAGAATTCGATTTTTGATCGGTTGATTGGTGATGGCGCGTCAGTGGGAACGCCCCACCGCACCTTGTACCGGGTCCATCAGCGTGTAGCGAAAAGCTTCGCGCAGGGTCGCGTGATCCTGATTGGCGATTCCGCGCATCTGAACAATCCATTGGGCGGTTTCGGGATGAATTCAGGCATCCATGACGCGTTCAGCTTGTTCGGCGAATTGGAACCAATCATCAGACACGGCGCAAATATGGATCGTATTGCCCGCTACGACCGCAGCCGGCGCACCGTGACGCATGATTTCATTCAGGCACAGACCATGCAGAATATGGCCTATTTGAAAGTCAGCAACGGCGAAGCGCACCAACAGCGGCGTGCTGATATGGAGGCGATCCGTGATGATGACGAAAAACGTCGTGCATACCTGATGCGACAAGCGATGTTTGAAAGCTTGACGCAAGCAGCGGTGATCAACTGATGACGGATGTGCTGGGCTATCGCGCGGTGTTTGGGGTGATCGGACCATCAACCAACACTGTGGTCCAACCCGATTTCGATGCGATGCGTGTGCCGGGCGTAACGAACCAATATCGCGGGATCTATGTAACAGATCCGACCGCGCTGACAGATGCTGATTTCCTTGCAGGCACAGCCGCCATTGCCAATAATGTGCTGGATGCGGTGCGCTCCGTGATTACGTGCAAGCCTGATTATCTGGTGATGGGAATGTCTGCCATCACCTTTTACGGCGGCATTGCTGGTGGAGAGGCGTTTAAACGGCAGGTTGTGGACTGCGCTGGTGGGATTGATCTGAGCATTGGTTCAGAAGCGCTGGTCGCGGCCTTGCGGGCTTATGGTGGTATCAAGCGGGTGAGCTTTGTTTCCCCCTATTTTCCAGTCGCGAACGCAGAAGTGAGCAATTATTTGCGCGAAAGCGGATTTGATGTCGTGCGGGAAGTGCCGCTGCAATGCCAAAGCTGGACCGACATTGCGAAGGTTCCACCACAGCGCCTTACGGAGGTACTTGCATATCTCGACGGGCCAGATGTGGATGCAGTGGTGCAGGTGGGTACGAACCTGTCAATGATGCGGCAGGCAGCGGAAACTGAGGTTCGTCTGCGGAAGCCTGTTATTGCCATCAATACAGCTACTTACTGGCATGCGCTAAGGGCCTTTGGGATAAGCGATAAGGTGCAAGGGCTGGGGCGTTTGCTTGAGGAGTTTTAGAAAAAACCTCACCCTTCGCGGTGATAGGGATGCCCTGCGATAATGCTCGTCGCGCGGTAAAGCTGTTCGGCGAGCATCGCCCGGACCATCAGATGCGGCCATGTCGCACGACCAAAAGATAGGATTTTATCCGCAGAGCGACGCTCTTCCGGCGACAACCCATCTGCTGCACCAATTAGGAAGCGCAGTTCCCGAACGCCCGAGTCGCGCCACCCCTCCATCAACTTGGCAATATCGGTTGAGCCGATTTGCTCACCGCCTTCATCCAAGGCGATGACCTTCGATTGGGGCAGTAGGGGCGGGGCTTTGCCGCCTATGTCGGGGAGTTCTGTAATCTGAAACGGCCAACTGATCCGCTTCACATAACGGTCAATCAGTTCTGCCTCTGCTCCGCGCCCAATCCGGCCCCGGGCAATGATGTGAAGCTTCAAAATGCGGGCGGGGGCGCGTCACCAAAGGCCCACATGCGCTCAAGGTTATAGAAACTGCGCACTTCGGGGCGGAAGAGGTGAACGATCACATCGCCTGCATCAATCAGCACCCAATCAGCGGCGGGTAGGCCTTCTATCCGCGCACTGCGGCCAAATTCGGTTTTGATCGCGCGCGCCAGCTTTTCCGCCATTGAAGCGACCTGACGGGTGGACCGGCCACTGGCGATCACCATGTGATCGGCAATTGCTGATTTGCCGGCGAGGGGAATCGAAATCGTTTCCACCGCTTGGTCATCATCGAGCGATTTTAGGATCATTTCGTGCAACGCATCGACGCTGTCTACAGGCTTGGCTTTCGCGCCAGTTTTGGAATTAGGGGCATTGGCGGCAGCAGTTTTGGGGGCGGGCAAATCAGGTCTCAATCAAGGGTGAGGCGCGTCACAGCGTCGCGCACAGGGGTGGGGGAATAGTGATGGTGCCAATCCGGGTTCGCACGCCTAATGGCGGTGGCTGAGCTATTGTCTGGTCTAAAGCGCAACAGCACGAGGGCCGGAGGTCTCCACTGGGTCCAATTTTTCATTTGGCGCTGGGGATGGACGAATTTCCTCAGCGCGCCCGCAGCGCGGCTCGCTCGTGCATGTCCTTCATAGCCGGGACGCGCGATAACTGCAATCGGCATCAGCGCGGCTAACCTCCGCCAATCGCGCCAGCGGTGAAATTGGGCGAGATTGTCAGCCCCCATCAGCCAGATGAAACGCCGATTTGGGAAGCGGCGCACAAGGGCCGAAAGCGTATCGACGGTGAATCGCGTGCCCAAGGATTGCTCAATTGCCGTCACCTTGATGGGGCTGCGGCGTGACTGTGCGCGGGCGGATTTGACGCGGTCCAGCAGCGTCGCCATGTCGCCTGCGCCTTCTTTTAAGGGGTTTCCAGGCGATACCAGCCACCAGACCTCTTCTAGGTTTAGTGCCTTCGCCGCAAACAGGCTGATGTGCCGGTGCCCAGCATGGGCCGGATTAAACGATCCGCCGAGCAGCGCCGTCGTCTTTCTCATGTGGACAGGAACCAGCGGTCAGCACCTTCGACGCCAATCGCTGTCAATATACCTGATCCAAAGGCGCCCGTATCAATGCCAATACGGTTGGGGCGTTCATCAACGCTGTCTGTGATCGTATGGCCATGGATCACCATTGCGCCGTGATCTGCGGTTGATTCAAGGAAGGTCCGGCGGATCCAGCGCAAATCCAGGGGGTCTTGGTCCTCAATGGCAATGCCCGGCGCAATCCCCGCGTGAACGAACAGATAATCGCCCGCCTGATAATAATCGCGAAACCCGCGCATAAAATCGATATGCGACTGCGGCACATAGCGCGACATATTCTGCGCCAGATCCGTCAAATCCCAACTGTCATAGTCCTCAGGATCAACGCCGTAACTCAGCAGTGTCGCCCGGCCCCCAACCCGGTTGAAGGTTCCCGCCACTTGGCGATCCCCCTCCCACGTGCGGATCATCAGTTCCTCATGATTGCCGATCAGAAGTATAATCTCGTCATTGGTGCTCGCCAGCGCCATCAACCGTTCAATAACACCGCGCGATTCTGGCCCGCGATCAGGCAAATCGCCCAGAATGATGAGCCGCGTTTTGGCCTTTCCACGCTCTGCATCGTCTGCATCGATCTTGGCGAGCAACTGATCAAGCAAATCCAGCCGTCCGTGAATATCACCAATGGCATAAATACGTTCGCCCGCTGGCGCTTTATGGACGGCAGTGGGCGTTTCGGTTTTGCGAGAGAAGAGGCGTTTGAACACGGGTGTGCAAATAGAGATGTCAGGCGACGGATGCAAATGGGGAAGAGAGGTGGGAAATCAGGGAGGCAACATAGCCCATGATGGCGAGGATTTTGCGACCAAATGGCGCATCCTTCGCCGCTCTGGCCAAAGCAGTTCGCTTGCATTTGGCGGACCGCGCGTTGATGAACGGGAATAAGATGGTGATGTTCAAAAGCTGAGGAGCTGTTTCTGTGAAGGTCAATGCACTCGATCATATCAACATCATCACTGCTGATCTGGCAGGCACGGCACGCTTTTATGCCGAGATGTTTGACCTTGAAACCCGCAACGCCCCGCCGCCATTAACACCCGAAAACGCGCAGTGGATGTATGACGGCGAAGGCCGGGCCATCATCCACATCAACAGCATCGATTGCCCCCGCACCTATGAACGCGACGTGATGCCAGGGCCGACGGGTTCCATCCACCATGTCGCGCTGAATTGTTCAGGCTATGATGATGTGATTGCGCGGCTAGATACAGGCGGTTTGGAACGGCAGATCAATGTGATAGACGCCGTCGGTTTGCGACAGGTGTTTACGATGGACCCCAATGGTGTGTTGCTGGAGTTGAATTTCTGGGGGGATTGAGGGGGCGAGTTTGTTGGGGAGTAGCTGACAGTCGAGTTTTGGATTGAAAACACGATTAGCTGGCGCTGTTGCGCTGGTCTGAACGAAAGCGCGTTTGGCCTCAGCGGCCCAAACTACCCCGCTGGGCCTTTAGCACCACAGGTAAGACTTCGTCGATCATGAACGCATTGAACGCAGCAGGCTCCTCGAAGGGCGGAGAGTGTGCAGATTGTTCAAACCATTTGAATTGCTTGGTTGGTGCTTCAATCTTTTCAAAATACTCATGCGCCAAGTCAGCATCCGTGTTGCGGTCATATCGCCCTGCGATGATGAATACCGGCATGGCGAAGCGCGTGGCCGTGCCCATCCAGTCAACCCGATCAATTTCGGGTCCAAGTGCATTTCCCGAGAACTCTTGACCCGGCATAAATTTGACGCCGTCATACCATGTCATTTCGCTCGCTTTGTAAGAGGTGAGCATCAGCTGAGGTAGCGATCTCGGCTCGTGCCAAGCGCCGCCAAACTCTTCAAGCCAACCCCGCTGGACAATGAGAGACTCCAGAGGATAGGGCGGCGGGCCGATTTTAGTAAGCTCCGTAAGAGCCTCAGCATTGCCGCGTTTTTTCGCTTCGGCGACAGTATAAGCATAAGATCTTCGCTCGCCTTCTGCGGCATTTGCAATCTGCCCGATGCCAACATAAGCCGCCACATTGTCGGGATGGGCTTGAACATAGGCGACGCCGATACTCGTACCCCAACTGTGCCCCGCAAGAGCCACTTTTTCTTGCCCGAACCGGCGCTTAAGAATGCCTATAAGCTGGTCAAGATCAGCAACAAACTGCGCGCGATTCATGGATTTGATGGGGATGTCAGAACTATATGATCGCCCTGTGCCCCGCTGCGTCCAATAGACAACAACGAAATGATCTTCGAGCGCAGCATTATAGAATCGCCACATGCCGGTCGCGTCCATCCCCGGACCGCCGTGCAACCAGATCAAAATTGGTGCCTTTGCATTCCTCCCGCGGATCGTGACGGATTGTTCGACACCACCCAACGTCATCCGCTCCGTCGCCGCCACACTGCCCGGAACGACAATGCCCGCACTATCGCGAAACGGCGGCGTGCTGCCAAAACGTCCCGTATAAAGGTATGCCGCGAATGCCAAAATGGCGATTGTGGCGATGCCAAATTTGACGCGACGTATCATAAGGCGCATGTTTCACGAACAGGAGTTGCGGTCAAGCTAATGACTGCTGGCGTGCGCCTCAATGCTAGCCGCTTATGTCTAAAACCTTAGCGGAAGCGGAGACTTCAAACCCAATTTCAAGCTTGACGAATTGAAATTGTTCATTATATGTTCCGTTACTCTTTGACACGCGAGTATCGCGGATAAATAACAATCACCTGGCGCAGGAGAGAATTTCCTGAGCCATGTCTTTACGCGTCTCCATTGCAGATAGATCAGCACGAATAAAAACGTGCGAGTGGCACAACTTTACACAACTTCGAAAAATATGCGCCGCAAATAGCTTGCCCTTCATCCTCTCCAAAGGTGACATAAGGTGACAGAAATACCCATTTTGTAGTGAACTTTGTCACCTTATACGCGCGACAGGATGCAAATCTGCACTGATCCAACAGCTAAACGACTGCCGCGAATGAGCGTTTGTAAATTCGGTTCAGGTGTCAACCTAGTGTCAACTTTGAGGCTATTCTGCGGCTTTCAGCAACTTTCAAATCCGCAAGCACTGTCAGTTATCACCGAACATGCCCCGACCGAGTCCGAAGTGCATAATTGGTATCATCGGGCTTCGCGTGCGTCCGGCTTTCCCTTGTGCGGATCAATGTGCGGCTCAATCGCTTTGCCGTGGAAATCAAACGTGCTCGACGCGCATCTAGCCCGATAGGTTTCAGTCTCTACCCCAGCCGCAATGGGCAGGGCAGAGACTGATATTGATCATCGCATTGCGATTTTTTTGGCACTTTTCGCTTCCAGCGCCTTATCTTCGTTAGCTCGCTTGATAATATATTGCCGGATGCTTTCGATCTGGGCAGGGCTAAAATCCTTGTTCCACGCCACCATGCCGTTGGCTTTTAACAGGCCGTCATGGACGATCTGCTGCCAAAGCTTGGGGTTGCTCAGCGAAGCCGCATGGCGAAGGTCGGGGTTCAACCCGCCTGCAATCCCGGAATCGCCGTGACAAAAGGTACAGCTGTTGGCGTAAATGCTCGCACCAGCCAACACCTGTTCCGGCTTGCCGGTGAAGGGCGGAGGATCAAGGACAGCCATGGCTTCGGGTTTTGGCGCAGGAAGCGTCGATTTGCCGCCGATTTTGAAGACCAGCAAGCGGCTGATATTGCGTACCGACCCTGATTTGCGCGCAAGGAAACCTGGAGGAGCAACATCATAGACGCCACCCCAACCCACCAAGATTGCGACATATTGAACGCCTTTTACTGAGTAGGTCATGGGCGCCGCGATAATGCCGGTCTGTGACGGGAAAGACCAAAGCTGCTTGCCGGTATCAGCGGTATAAGCGCGAAATTCGCCGCCTGCTGTTCCTTGAAAAACAAGGTTTCCGGCAGTGGAGAGAGTACCACCATTGGATGGCCCCTTATGCTGAACCGTCCAGCGCGCCTTGCCCGCGATCGGATCCCAAGCAACCAGCGATCCGGTAGTGGCAGCAGACGCACCTTCGCGCGCCGCCAAGTCCGCTGGCATCGTGACAAGCGTGTTATCTAAGCCTGTTTGAAAACCGGTTTCGCCCGGTTTCCAGCCCTTGGCAGCCGCCATATATGGTTGTGCGGCTTCATTGGCCGGAATGTAAACAAGTCCAGTTTTTGGGCTGTATGACATAGGTTGCCAGCTATGCGCGCCCATTGCGCCCGGAAAGCCAATAAATGGTTTGCCGGTAACTTCATACCGCGCCTCAGGATTGATATTGGGGCGACCGGTTACAGGGTCAAGGCTGCTTGCCCATGTGACTTTGGCGAAAGGTTTGCCTGAAATGAATTTGCCCGTTTTGGCATCGAGCACATAGAAAAAGCCGTTCTTAGGCGCGTGCATGATGACGCGCTGTTCTTTGCCTCCAAGCATCAGGTTGGTGGCGATAATTTGTTGATTGGAATCAAAGTCCCACCGGTCCTCAGGTGTTTCTTGAAAATGCCAAACATATTCGCCTGAGTCAGGATTTACCGCAACGATTGACGCCGTGTAAAGGCTATCGCCGCCAGTCGTCCCGCGCGCTGCCGGGTTCCAGGGCTCTGCATTGGCCGTCCCGAAATAGATGAGATCAGTCTCCGGATCATAAGTGATCGAATCCCAAACCGTTCCACCGCCGCCCCGTTTCCAAGCCTCTGCTGGCCAAGTCTTCGCTGCAGCGTCAAGATGCTTGCCTTCAAAGGGTTTTGATGGGTCGCCAGGGACTGTGTAAAATCGCCAGGATTCTTCCCCGCTTTCCGCATCAAATGCAGCAATATAGCCGCGTGTGATATATTCCGCACCTGCGGAGCCAATCAGGACTTTGCCCTTCACAATGCGCGGTGCACCTGTGATCGCCATATGCGAATCCTTGGGTATGGTCAGCTTATCCCAGATGACGGCTCCGGTATCAGCGTTCAGGGCGACCAAATGGCCAGCTAAAGTCGCGACGTAGACCTTGCCCTTATAAACAGCGACACCGCGATTAACGGCATCGCAGCATACATCGACCAGCTTTTCGCGGGGGACTTCGGGATCATAACTCCACAGCGGCTTTCCAGTCGCCGCATCATAGGCTTTCACCATGCTCCACGCTGTTGAGACATACATTACGCCGTCCACCACAATCGGAGTTGCTTCCTGACCGCGCGCCGTATCCATATCAGATGACCATTCAAGCCCAAGCTGAGAGACATTGGCGTCGCTGACCTGTGCCAGCGGAGAAAAGCGCTGTTCATCATAGGTTCGGCCATAGGATAGCCAGTTAGCGCCATCGGCATCGCCAGCAAGCAAACGGGCGTCATCAACCGCGGCATTCTTTCCGCCGATACTGCCGCCACACGCGGTCAGCGCGCTCAGGCTGAGCAGCACTGCAATCCGTAAATTCATTGCTTTGTTCATGTTTACACCCTCTCCATCAACGTCAGCCTAATTGACCATCCGCACATTTTCACCTCAGCGCTGTAATCGAAGTGCCTTCTTATCCATCTTGCCAGCAGCCGTCCGGGGAATCGCTTCAATAGACTGCACTAATTTTGGAGCTGTCACTCCACTCAGTACTATCTCAACGTGGGCGATGATCGCAGCGGCGTCAATAGGTTCGGCAGCCACAATAGCGAGAACTTGTCCACCTCAATTATGATGTGCAATGTCAATCACCATGCCTTATTTCGGTCAACGCTATAAAGATAAGTGTCGGTGTCACGACGCGCGACCCCGCCAGTTTCGTGGTGGCAGCAACCTCTATCTGTTGGCTGCAATGGCTGTGGACCCTAATGAAAATCTCTCGACTTTGGTATAATGCGTGCCCCCCTTGGGTGGCTCGATGTGCGCCCGTTATGGCGTGGCTCTTGGGGGTGTCTAATCTCATCGGCATGCGCATAGGGTGGGGTGGCTTGATGGGTTTGAGATAATGTATCGAGTTGTGCACTACGATCATGGACATGTGTGGCCATCAGATGGATCACACCTTCGGGGCTGCGTTGGAGCTCACCTTCGACCAGCATGAGGCGTGCAGACATGATCGCGCGGCGATAGCGTTCGAAGAGGCGCGCCCAGATGACGACATTGGTGATCCCCGTTTCATCCTCCAATGTGACAAAGATCGCATTGCCTTTGCCGGGCCGTTGGCGAACCAAGACGATCCCAGCTGTTTTAATCCGCGCGCCGTTTTTTGATGCCGCTGCATCTGCACAGCTTAGAACGGATTCACATCCAAAAACTGGTCTCAGGAACTGCATCGGATGAGCTTTGAGGGAAAGACGGATGGTTTGATAATCAGCGGCTACATGTTCACTCAGTTGCATAGCCGGTAGGCCAATGTCAGGCTCGACACCCAGTTCTCTCGCACGCGCGGCTGCGAATAAGGGGAGCTCATTATTGGGCAGACGGCGCACTTCCCATGCCCCTTCACGCCGATCAGAACCAAGCGAACGCAATGCATCTGCATCAGCAAGCAGACGTAAGGCGCGCTGTGGCAAAAGAGATCGGCGTGCCAGATGCTCAATTGAATGAAATGGACGAGCCGCAGTGACCATATCCGCCCATCCTTCACGGAAGCCCTCAATTTGCCGTAGGCCCAGTCGAAGACTGCTCTCTTCAAGGCTATTGTCCCAGTCACTTAAATTAACGTCAGCAGGCTGTACATCGACGCAGTGTTCCATGGCATCGCGCACCAGCTGTGCAGGTGCGTAAAAGCCCATTGGCTGAGAGTTGAGCAAAGCGGCTGCAAATATTGCCGGATAATGATATTTAATCCAAGATGAGACCCAGACCAACCGGGCAAAGGCAATCGCGTGGCTTTCGGGGAATCCGTAGCTGCCAAAGCCTTCAATCTGTTTGAAACAGCGTTCGGCAAATTCAGCCTCATATCCGCGCGCGGCCATGCCGTTCACCAGCTTTTCGCGGAAGGCATCAATGGTGCCGAGGTTGCGGAATGTCGCCATCGCACGGCGCAGCTGGTTTGATTCAGAAGGGGTAAAATCGGCCGCGACAATTGCCAGCTTCATCGCCTGTTCCTGAAACAGCGGCACGCCCAAGGTTTTACCCAAAACCTCGCGCAGTTCATTCTGGTCATGCGGTGGGGAGGGGGAGGGGAATTCAACCGCCTCACGCCCTTGCCGCCGCCTGAGATAGGGGTGGACCATATCGCCCTGAATGGGGCCCGGGCGGACAATCGCGACTTGAATCGCAAGGTCATAAAAAGCGCGAGGGCGCAGACGCGGTAGCATGTTGATCTGTGCGCGACTTTCAACTTGAAACACGCCGATGCTATCACCCTTGCACAGCATGTCCCAGACGGCTTCGTCACTGTCAGGAACTGAATCGAGCGTCAAGTGACGGCCATCATAGTCCACGATCATATCAAAGGCTTTTTTGATGCACGTCAGCATTCCCAACGCCAACACATCGACCTTCATCAGGCCTAGCGCATCAATATCATCTTTATCCCATTCAATGAAGGTTCGATCAGCCATGGCGGCGTTTTGAATGGGCACGATGCCGTCTAACCGCTCTTCACTCAAAACGAACCCGCCGACATGCTGAGACAAATGGCGCGGAAATTTAAGGATGGCCTGAACGAAATGATTGAGTCGGGCAATTTCAGGATTGTCTGGATCAAAGCCAGCCTCCTGAAACCGTTTGGCCTCAACGCTGCTGGAATAGCTGCCCCACACAGTTGAAGAAAGCCGCGCTGTCACATCTCCGGTTAGGCCCAGCGCCTTGCCCACCTCACGCACGGCGCTGCGTGGGCGGTAATGAATAACAGTGGCGACGATCCCGGCGCGGTGGCGGCCATAGCGTTCATAAACATATTGCATCACCTCCTCACGCCTCTCATGTTCAAAATCAACGTCGATATCGGGCGGCTCTTTGCGCTCTTCAGAAATAAAGCGGGAGAAAAGAAGACTGTGTTTGGCCGGATCAACAGCGGTGATACCAAGCACGAAGCATACTGCCGAATTGGCCGCTGATCCCCGCCCTTGGCACAGGATTCCGCGTCCTTGGGCAAATTGTACAATATCATGAACGGTCAAAAAGTAGGCGGCGTAACCCATCTGCCCGATAATGCGAAACTCTTCATCGATTAAGGCCTGCATCTTGTAGGGCACGCCGTTTGGCCAGCGGGATCTGGTCTTTGTGCTCACCAACTCCTCCAGCCAGCCCTGCGGCGTATAGCCGTCAGGAACAGGCTCATGCGGATATTCATAAGCAATTTGGGAGAGGTCGAAATCAACTGCTGAGAATAGCCGTTGCGTTTCGTTCACCGCCTCCGGGCAATCGGCAAACAAGCGTACCATTTCCTGCGGCGTTTTCAGGTAGCGTTCGGCGTTGGCCGATAGAAGGCGACCTGCCTTTTGAACGTTCGTCTTTTCCCGAATACAGGTCAGGATATCATGCAGTGGCCGTGTTTCAGACGTAGCATAAAGCGCATCATTGGTTGCGATAAGGGGCACAGTGGTCTGCGCAGACAGGGTTTTGAGTAATGATAGATGCCGCTTATCACGACCAGCACGGTTCATAGACGCGCCGATCCAGAGATGGTTCGTAATTTGCTTCAACTCATAAATGAGTTCGTAATCGACATCTTGAGCCGGCATCATCACGACCAGCGCCATATCCGCGCACCATTTGGCTATATCTGCCCGGTTCAGTGTGCAGTCCCCTTTGGTGCTGCGTAAATTGCCAACGGACAGCATCCGCGTCAGGCGGCTCCAAGCTTCTCGATTTCGGGGATAGGCAATGATATCAGGGGTCTTATCGGCAAAGACTAAACGCGCACCGGTGAGGAGCCTGAACCCAAGCCCGCACCCTTCTTCGCGGGCCTCCTTGAGCGCGCTCCATGCCCGCACCACGCCAGCCACTGAATTACGGTCTGCAATGCCTAAGCCTGTATATCCCAGCGCAATCGCTGACTCTACCATCTCTGCGGGATGAGAGGCGCCGCGCAGGAAAGAGAAATTGGTCGCTGCGATGGCTTCAGCAAAGCTCACGCAAACAGCCCGTGCAAATACCAGTCGGGGTTCACTTGCTCGCTTCCGTAAAGCCCGTGGCGAAACAGCCAAAAACGCCGTCCCCTTACATCCTCCACACGGAAATAATCACGGGTGAGGCCCCTCATATTCCGGCGCTTCCACCATTCTGCGGCGATGCGTTCTGGTCCTTCAAACCGAGACACGTCATGCATCGCACGACGCCAGCGAAATTGGCGCGGTGGCCCATCTGGTACTTCGGCCATAACAATGATCCGTTGGGGCGGATCAAAAAGATAGAGTGGCCGCAGCGCCGGCTCGCCTGTTTCGGGCTGCGGCCAGTGATTTGGTGGCGCAGCTTCAACAGCAGGGAAGGATAGGCTGGCTTGTTCAGGAATATGGCTGTCACCTGCAGACAAGCGACGCAACCGGTGACGGCCCAGTCGCACCGCGAGCCGGTCAATCAAAGCGGCAATTTCGGCCTCTGCAACGCTGCCGCCTTCCAGCTGCAATTGCTGAAGCGTGAGAGGTCCAATCACAGGCACGGCAAGCCTGACAAGATCATAGCCAAAGCCGGGATCCAAAGGGTCAGACAAGCTGCTGATCCGCTCCCGGAAAAGCCTATTCAGTAAAGGAGCATCACGCGTGGGGGCGCTGGTCTCAATAAACAGGCGCGCGACATGACCGTCGCTGCGGAAAAGGCTGGCTTCAAACCGCCGCCCTCCGGCCCCCCGCTCTGACAATTGCACGGCCATATCCGCCGCCAAGCTGTCTAATGTGTTCAGCACATCCTCCTCGCGTGCGATGGGTTCGGCGAAGTGCTGGTCAACGACAAGCGCTGGGGGCACGCGCCTCGGCGTGATGCGTATATCCTCTTTGCCCAAAAGGCGTGCGAGTAAAGCTGTCGCTTTTTCACCAAAACGCGCAGCGAGTGGCGCGCTTGGTCGGTCCGCAAGATCGCCTAATGTATAGAGGCCTGCGCGGCGCAAAGCACTATGCGCATCATGCGGCAGGCGCATCACAGTGACAGGCAAATCGCGCACACCCTCAGCCCCATATTGGGCAAGAGCCAGTGCCGCATCAGCTGTTGACGCAATGGCAGTGCGTGACGTCAGGCCGTGACGCGCCAACCGATCGACAAGATCATTTTGGAGTCCTGTCTCACCCTTTGCGAACAGATGCGCACAGCCTGTAATATCAAGTATTATGCCATAAGGCGGCTCAAGCGCCACCATAGGCGTGTAGCGATCACACCCCTCTGCCAGCCAGTCGAGAAGCGTCGCATCTGCCCGCTCGTCATGGGGGAAGGCCGCCAGTTCAGGAACGCGGGCACGAGCATCAGCAAATGTCATATCACCGCCAATGCCAAACGCCTGCGCGCGGTGGTCAACGGCAACCACATATACAGCGCCGCGTTTTTTCTCCGTCAGGACAAAAGGGGACTTTGAACAAATGTCATGCTGCTTTTGCTTGATCCGTTCCGAAGAAAGCAGAGGAAGGAATACCCCCAGATAGCGCCGCCCCTCCACGGGTTTGCGAAACGCAGATTTGTTGGTCACGGTTCCACTCCAAACAGGCCTCAAATCCAGCAACTCCGGAACGATGGCGCAATAAATTGACATTCAGGGTCACAATCCCCGGCGCATTGGCAGCAAGTGGTTCCGAGGACGCCGCACAAACGCTCCAGCGGGTTTGCGCGGCACTGGCTGATGGCTCAGCACCCACACGAAGTAACAGCGTTAGAACGCCGGAAGAGGCCGCCGCGAGGGCAAGTCTGCGTGTCGCTGTCAGATCAAGCGTGCGGGCTTTACCGTAAGGCTCAATGACCAAAGCACCAACTGCCCCGCACTTCACGCTATCCCCGGCGGCCCGCAGCGTCGCCAGTTCATCCGGCGCAGTCACCATGACAAAACGGTCTGGATCAGCTCCTAACTCCACCAGTCCGGGGCCATATATTTGCCCGACAGAGCGCTCTACCCGGTCATCGCGCACCCAGAGGATCGGCTTTGTCGCATTTCCCCCGCGCAGGGCAAGGATTAGCGCAAAGACCGCAGCCGCGCCTGCATCCTCTTCCTGCCCAGCAAATATTTCATGCAGCGCTGCCCGACCAAGCCCACCGCCAAGACGGGCGTCAACCATATCATCCCCAAGCAGAAACATGCCGCCTGCCTTGGCCGCAGGTGCTGGATTGATGAGGGCAACGCGCTGCCGCAATGCGGAAAGACTGTGAGTGAGTCGAATCATATTGTTCCTATTATGTTCTTATACACTCAATGTCCTCACCTAAGTCAAGCCAGTAGGTAGAACGCTAATTTTATCGATTTGGGAATTTGTCACGACGCGCCTTTTTTTTCGCACTGAGTTGGCCAGCCGCCACAATATCAAAATCTAAACATCGGCAAGTGTAACAAAGTTTTCAGTAACCATATCGAGATGCGACGAATGCCCGAATATCGAGGTGAGCCGTCACAAATAGGCGACAGAATTCATTGCAAAATTTCCAAAAAGGAGGATGCTTCTAAAGCGTAACAGACGCCTTGGGATCGCAATCACTCCTGTCATATGACCCTTAAAAGGTCAGTGATGGCTATATGGAGAGATAAGATGGGTCTGAGACCTGTGCGCCCCGTTCGGGGTGGTTCGCCCTTGCAACCCGTTCGCCCTAGGCCCTTAAATCCAAGACCGGGCGAACTTATCATTCCAGCTTTGAAATGGTCAAAGCCAGTTAAGGTTGTGCGACCAGCTGATTTGCTGATTTTCTCCGTCGCTTGGAACGAATTAACACTTGACCGCCCTAGTACTGAAGGTCCTTCTGGTGAAGGGAGGGCAGTGATAGAGCCAAGCGAGGCAAGATTGGTTGCAGGGACCAGCGGAGGGCTAATCCGTTTTGACTTCAGCTTTCAGCATATAGCAGAATTCGCCGCGCAGTTGTCACCGGGGGCAAACCCGGGTGATCCCCCATTTGAACCCTTCCCCTTCGTCCCGGCACTGGCCCGTGCGGCTGGACGCAGTCGGCTGGTTTTCAAAGTGCCGCCAAATGGGGTCATCCCTTACACAGTTGAGGGGCTACTCGCGGCTATGGGTCGCCTTGAATTGTCGGTCGCGCCAGCAGCAACACCTGTTGCCAGCGGGCCATTTGTTGCGCTCACCCTTGCTACTGCTGAAAGATCATCGCTCACCGCGCGCCTGCTGCAAGATGTCTCAGCGGGGTCGGTTGTACGCGTATCGACGATTAACATCAGCACTGAAGCTGGACAGGATTTGTCCGCGTCGCTGATTGAAGGCCAGCGCGCAATGGTGGCGGCCAACCGGATGATTGCGGGGGGATTGATGGCGGCTTTTGACGCTGACCGGTTTCGATCCGTGCCCGGCGCATTTCTGCCCTCAATGCTTCCTGAAGTGAGGACCCCACGCAGCGGCGAAACCGCCATTGAGGCACCGTTCCGGTTGATCCTGTCTCCGTCTGCCAAAGGCGGATGGGCCCATGCTTTACGACCTGTTGTGGCGCAGTCAGTCGCTGGGCCAAAGCGCGTCGAACTGTGGCACAGTCGTTTAGGCGTGCGCGAGGGTGGGGGAACCAATGAAATTGACGCCAGCCAGCGTATTGTTCGCGCCATCTGGACGCGTGACTTGGATATGCCATTACCCCGCAGCGATCCGTTCAATCATAGCCTTACCCATCAGGACCGAACACGGATCGTTGAGCAGACGTCTGGCACCGCGCGCGCGCCTCGTATTCGGCCTGAACCTGCCAAAGTGCGAAAGCTTGCGTTGTCTTCGGTCGGCGCGTGGTTGGATCTTCATGCCAAATGGGATTCTGAAAAATATGCCAACTTCTTCACGCCACTGGATTCGTGGGATCATATCGCGCCAATGGGGCGTGACCAATATGTCCGCATTGTTGAACCCGGCTATTTGTTTCCGCTTGGTCAAAAAGCCTATCTCAACAAAATAACTTATCGCAAAATCGTGGGAGATACCAACCCGCAAGCTGCCCTGTTTCAGCTGTTTTACATCACGCTTGGCGAGCCGATGGGGGCATTTTCGCGGCGCGATCTGCCTCTGGTGGCGGCCAAGCTCACGCCTGGACGCACGCCAGACCTGAAAAAGCCGCCACCTGAAAAAACCTTTTTCTGGCCGACTCTGATTGGGGCTGCTGATCCGTTTGAATGGAAGGTGAGTGGCAGTGATCATGACGCAGAGGACATTCATCTTCAGGCGCCGTTGCTGTTTGTTTATGCAGGACCCAACGTCGATGCTGCGGCTGTCCTCGCCAAATATGAAACGTCGGGGGCCATTCCGGCGCATAATCAGACTATTGCTTTTGCGCCCGCTTTGGCTGGTGAGCAAGGAAGCCCCGCGGCACGGGCCAGTGTAGAAGTTGAAACTCTAACGCTCAGCGGCATCGCGGGCCGGACGACATCGACGCCATTTCTCAAAAAAGCTAAAGTCGTTGTGCCTGCGATGAAACGCCTGACACCGTCGGCACCGTCATCTAATGTCAGCTACCCAGATATCTACCGTGATCAGGGCTTTGGTGCGGCTAACGCTGGAAACGTGTTTTTGAAGCTCGCTGCCAAGTCAGAGCTTAATTTTGGGTCAAGTGAAAAGGCCGGTGGCTTTATCCGCCCGGATGTATCGGTCGATGGGCTGGCGCGCGGCGTCGGTCTTGTGTCAGATGTGGCGGAGGCCGCTGCCGGGGTATTTGATGCCAAAAAGCTCTTTTCCGCCGGTCTGCCCAAACTCTTTGGCCTGTTCGACCTATCCGATCTGATCATCGACGGCCTGCTTGATCTGGCGCCTAAGTTCATCACTGAGGCACTAGACCGCGTGTCTGCCCTGATTGCTGACCTCCAAGTGATCAAGGAAGCGGCCCAAAAATATGCGCAGTCTCCGGCCCTTCCGGCGCTCGCGGATGAAGTTCAGGCCGCCTTACAAGAATTGCTAGCAGGGGACAGCGCCGCGATTGGTGTGGCACGCGTGACTGCCGCGCTTGGCAATGTTGCGGCTGAAATAGATACGCTTGCGGCACAGCTGCCGGGACAGCCGCTTGACCCGATGGCACGCGCGACATTTGATAAGCTGATCGCTGGCCTTCAACCTTCACTTAAGGCGCTGGACTTGATTGACGCTGTTTTGGCCTTTGCAGAAGGGTTCGACCCCGGCGGCGGCGAGTTCCGGGCCAAGATGGTCTGGAACCCGAAGCTGCGCAACTTCCCGGATACAGCCAATCCTATCTTTGAAATGAAGAATCCGGACAAGGCACTGACTATATCTGTTGAAGTGCGCGCTGCTGGGCCCAATCCCGCTGGGGCCGAAATCGCGGCGCAACTTGACGATTTTCAGCTTAATCTGTTGCCGGGCTTTGAATTGATGGCCGTCAAGTTCAACCGACTGGCGTTTCGCGGTAGCACCGCACGCAAGCCCGAAGTTGACGTTGTGTTCGATGATCTGGAATTCGTCGGCATCCTCGCGTTTGTAGAAGTTTTGAAAGAGTTGATCCCACTCGACGGGTTTAGCGATCCGCCATTCCTTGACGTTAGCACCGAGGGCATTTCGGCAGGCTTTACGATTGCATTGCCGAACGTGGCGATAGGCGTTTTCTCCCTCACAAATATCTCCCTTGGCGCGGATGTGCGAGTGCCTTTCCTCGGCCAAGTCGTCAGCGTTGGGTTTAACTTCTGCACCCGCGAACGGCCATTCTGTCTTGCTGTGGCATTCCTAGGCGGCGGCGGTTTCATTGGCCTCCGGCTTAGCCCGGAAGGAATGGTGCTGCTGGAAGGCGCATTTGAATTTGGGGCGATTGTTGCCCTCGATTTCGGTGTTGCTTCCGGGTCAGTCTCAGTCATGGCTGGCATCTATTTCAAAATAGAAGGCAGCGAAGGGCAGCTGACTGGCTATGTCCGGGTGCGCGGCGAAGTGGATGTGCTGTCGCTGATTTCGGCTTCAATCGAACTTTATCTGGCGCTTGAATATTTCCCTTCAGACGACAAGCTGGTGGGCGAAGCGTCACTGAAGGTTACAGTCGAAGTCTTGTTCTTTTCAGGGTCCGTAACGATCAAAGCCCGCCGCACTTTCGCTGGATCAAATGGCGATCCCACCGTTCGCGACATGTTGCTAGTCGATACGAGCGGCGCGTCAGCAGTTTGGGATGACTATCTCTCGGCGTTCGCGCCCAGCATGGCGGAGGCATAACCGATGCGTAGCGAAACTTATATTCTCACTGTCCTGCCGCTCACGGTGAAGGACGACGCTCCCTTTCATGTCTCGCTCCACATCGCGCCTAAGCTAACGCCAGATACCGCGCAAGAGCCCCTTGGGCTGTTCAAGACTTTTGTAGAATGGACTCGTTTCGTGAGCGCGGCGCGGCCTATACTCCGCAATCAGGCCGGGGCTGAAATCGCGTGCGAAATCGTGCCTCATATTGTGCCTGAACTTTGGTCGAAATGCTTTCCTGAAGACACGCCTGTGCGACGGCCCGACACTGGCGACTACAAGGGCCGTGATTGGGCAAGCTTCGACGTGAAGAAAGTGCATGATCTTGCAGCAGTAACTGCAGTCGCTTCCAGTCTCTACTTCCCGCTTGATCCGCCCGATTTCAAAACCATGCCTGAAATGAAGGGGCGGGAAAGTGTGTTACGCCGCCTGATTGGTACGCTTGGTGGTATGCCTCGTCTTGGTGACGGAGACAAACCGAGCGGTGACGAACAACTGACACGGCTTCTCGACCGCAAAGGAGAAATAGATCATCCCTTAACAGCGGTCCTAACCCCTCTGCACGCCGCCCGCCGCTTTTATGAACCCATTGGGTCAGCCGCGCTAGCCGCAGACACAAGCCGCCGAGTGAAACCGATGGAGCAGCCTGAGCCAGATTTTCACGAACGGGTGGCCCATTTAAGTGATCAACCCGAATTGCTGCGCCGACTTGGCCTCGTGATTGATTTGAAGGTTTCAGACTTGGCACTGCTTGCGAAAGCCAAGGAATTGACGGCGGAACTGCGCATTGATTCTAATGCCATCGCGATAGCGTCTCGCACGCCAGTCGAGCGGCGCGGCAACCGCTTACTGACGCGACCTCGGGAGTCCGACTGGGACGGCGGACGATTGCGACTGGGGGATGAGAAGAGCTTTGCCGCACTCACCATGGACAGTGATGGTGCAGCGCTCAAACTAGGAAATTTTGTTCGTGCCCTCCCTCGAATGTTGATGATGGCCGATAATGGCGATCCAGGAACGGTCGCACCCGCTTCGCTTCGGTCTGAGGGGTTTACGGTCGTGCGCACCGGGCGGTTGACTGAGGTGAAAGGCCAAGTTGACCGAGCAACTAAAATGACGGCAGATGTGTCCGTCACCAAGCCCCCCGTCATCGCGACTGAAGACGTCACGCGCGGCTTTCGTGTCGAGGTTTGGGATGATCATGAACGCCGCTGGTTCAGCCCGCACTTGCGCCTCGCAACTGCAATGCTTAGTGATGGCTCCCCCATTTACACTGACCATCGCGAGGCGGGATGGGTACAGACAGCAACTGTCCGCGAATCCCCAAATGATCCGGGAAAGAAGCTCTATCTGCACGAGGCCCTATTTGGCTGGTCAGGCTGGAGCCTCTCAGCGCCACGACCCGGCCCTCGTGCTGTCGCAGCTGGTCCGCGTGAAAAGGTGGAAACCGTTGCTCAAGAAGCCAAGCTGAGCGAAGTAACCGTTATCACTCGCGTGATGCCCGGCACGCTCCCCAGATTGCGCTACGGTCGAAGCTACGCCTTTCGCGCGTGGGGCGTCGACTTGGCCGGGAACTCTCATGGTGGGGATGTGCCTCCGCCCACTCGTCCCACTCCAATTCCATTGGCAGCAGGACGCCTTCCACCAACATTGGTCCAACGATCCATACGTGTGCTGTCAGCAGATCTGCCGGGTGTATCGCCACTGCTGCGCCAAATCATGCCGCGAGACAGCGTCGTTCGTGGCCCGGCTGCGCGCCTGACTGATTTCAAACTGGCACCTGCTCGTCCGGTAGTGGCTCGCTTCACGGGTAATCTGGAAATTGACCAGATCGTATCAACGCGCTTGTCGGCGCGGGTGGCGGATGTCACAAGGATAGATAGCAACGCAGCACTAACAGACCGTATGCGTGCGAGCATTGGCGATATTGCACTTGATACTGCATCCGCAATCCGGCCTGAGGCGTTTCAGGTCGACCGGCTGGACGAAATCATTGGCCTGCCTGGCGACACAGTCACAGCCTCTATCCCGTTCCGCCGGTGGGATCCCGTGCCACCACCCGTGGTCGTTCCACGCCACCGCTATAGCCCCGCTGAATCCGTCCATCATATGGTGATCCGCAGCGGGATTGATGAAGATGCCGCAGTTGAAGCACCGCAGGACTATATCAATTCCGTCTCAGCCATTGATCCTGTGCTGGCAACGGATTGGCGGGCGACATCGGAACGGCATTTGGCCGCCCCTAAGGGGTCACAGCACTTAAACGAACTACACGGTAAGTTTGATGTGGCCATTGATGATCCGGCGCTTCACCGAAAAATGCTCGCCGCCGCACTTCGCGATGATGGCACGCTTTATGATCGTGACATTGTTTCGCTTGATGATCCGGCATTGACTTTGCCACAGCCCGGTGTTTCGCTTCAGGCCGGGCCGGAAATTGCGGACCCTGTGACTGACTTGTCGCTGTTTGAAGGGGCCAATCAGGGAGACGTCATACCGGCGGGCCATTATGTGATGCATGATGTTGATGCGATGGCACTTCCTTACCTGCCCGATCCTTTGGCGGCAGGCATTGCCATGGGCATGTCCGGCGCAAATATCGGTAGTCCTCTGTTCGGGCTGTTCCGCACCGAAAGCACAGCAGCGCTCTACGGCGGGGAATGGCCAGCACCTGCGCCTTTCCGTTTGGTTCTGGAAAGTGCGGAGACACCGCAGGCCCGCATTGAAGGCAGCGTCATCACGATTGGCCTGCCGCCGGGCACGCGGCTTGACATGAAACTGTCATCGTCGCTGCGTCGCCAAGATTTGGATTTGCTCGCCCTATGGATGCTGTTTCCCAAGCCGCTGCGCGACCTTGATCTGCTGAAACGTCCGGCGGCGGACGGTCAGCTTTGGGGCCTGACGCCGTTTGAACGGATCAGCCTTGTTCATGCGGTCCCCCGACCCGTTCTGCCGCCGCTCATCACCAAATTATGGCCTTTCCGCGCCGAAAACCAGACCTTTGCTGGATTTGCTGCTGCCATCGACTGTCACGCCGCCAGCACAGACCGAATTGATGCCGAAGCAAAATGGTCTGAATGGACAGATGATGTTGCTGCGCCCAAACCAGTGCGTGAAGACCGTCACGCTGTCGCGTTCACAACGCAGTTGGACCCATTCGAAAATTTGGTCGTTTTGGGCGAGACACCCGGCATGTCTGATGACCAGCCGGAGGATATGGTTCCCTTTCCCGGCGTTGGTGATGTCCGCGTGCACCGTGCCCGCCATGAATTTGGTGATACAAAGCATCGACGGATCAAATATGCATTCCGGGGAACCACGCGGTTCAGGGAATATTTTCCAAACGCACTGCTCTCTTCGCCTGAAAGTCAGTCGCTGCTGGGTGACGAGATAGAAGTATCGATCCTTAACAGCGCACAGCCGCCAGTGCCCGAGGTGGATTCGATTATTCCGCTGTTTCGCTGGGATGAGGTAGGCGATCCGGGGCAACCCTTTGGCATAAGGCGGCGGCGGCGCAGTGGCCTGCGCATCTATCTCAAACGACCTTGGTACCGCACAGGGGATGATGAGCAGCTTGGTATATTGCTGAGCGCACTTGACCCGCCTGACCTCGAAGGTGCGAGCCTTTGGGGCGGTGATCCAATCTGGCTCAACGCAGGGCCAAAAAATCAAATCGTCGGTGTGGCTCTTGAGGATTTTTACAGCGCGACGCTGGGGATAGACGGAGAGCGCGGCACCGACGAACGTATATCCGCCGCTGCGGTGCAGCGGTTGCCAGGCAAAGGCGGGTCTGTGGTCACAGTGGTTGGTTATAGACCTGAATATAATGAAGATCGAAAGCTGTGGTTCGTTGATGTTGCGATTGAACCAGAGGCAGCAGTCTGGCCATTCGTGCGGCTGGTGGTCGCGCGCTATCAACCCAACTCCCTCCCCGGGAAAGCTCTGTCAAAGGCTGTAAGATGTGATTTCACTCAATTGCTGCCAGAACGGACACTCACTGTGTCGCGCCCCGATGACGGTCATGTTCGCGTCACTGTCACGGGCCCAATTGGTCTGCGCGATATGGGCAGGGGAGAGACTGGAGTGGCGAACATTAGAGGAAGTGAGAACCTTGCGGTCCCGCTCGGCGCCGCTGATCCAACCGCCATCATCTCGCGCGATCGTCACATGATTGCCACTATCGAACGGTTGCAGCTTGGCAAAACATCCGATCTCGATTGGGAAGTGGTTCATGAGCAAGAGCTAACCATAGGCGGCGTCAGTGCTGACGCGCAGTGGGCATGGACGGGTGTGCTGCCGATCACCGCAAATGTTGGCCCATCCACGCCAGGCGAAGGTGATCAATGGCGGGTGATGGTGACAGAAAATGAAGGCATTGAGAGTGACCCATTCGTTGCCGGGCAACTGTCTAAAGAATGGCGAACGATCTATGCCGATTGTGTCGTGCTATGATATGCAAATGGAATGGTTGGACGCCTTACAGATAATTTATTTCGAGCAATGACCGTTGGGTGCATAAGGACAGCTCGAACCTACGCGCACATCAGAGTTATCTCTGGTTTGAAGCTCAGTTGGGAAAGAAGGGTAAGCCGGATTGCAATGCCGGCGACGCTATGCCATGAAATTTTTAGAAGCACGTTATGATTATCCAACCCGCCAAATCGTCCCGGCGGGTTGTATATGAAAAATGTGTCAAACTCAAAAACCAAATAAATTCAACCAATTAGCGGAATTGATCTGATGGTCCTCCGCTACCAATTTGATCCGGGCATATAGCATGAGCGAGATGATTCACACCCGAATGTTAATTTTGGGATCAGGCCCCGCTGGTTTGTCTGCGGCCATCTATGCCGCGCGGGCCGGAATGAAGCCCATCGTTGTTCAAGGGATCCAGCCTGGTGGTCAGCTGACCATCACAACGGATGTGGAGAATTACCCGGGATTTCGCGATGTCGTGCAGGGCCCGTGGTTGATGGAGGAAATGCAGGCGCAGGCAGAACATGTCGGCACAACGATGATCTATGACATCATTGTTGACGTGGATGTCTCCAGCCGCCCGTTCACTCTGACCGGTGATGGCGGGACGATCTACAAGGCCGATACGCTTGTGATCGCAACGGGCGCGCAGGCAAAATGGCTTGGCCTTGACAGTGAAATGGCAATGCAAGGCAAAGGCGTATCGGCCTGCGCGACGTGCGACGGTTTCTTCTATCGCGGTAAGAAAGTCGCGGTGATCGGCGGCGGGAATACCGCTGTGGAAGAAGCGCTTTACATGACCAATCACAGCCAAGATGTGACGCTGATCCACCGCCGTGACACTCTGCGCGCAGAGAAAATTCTGCAAGACCGCCTGTACGCACACCCCAGTATCAAAGTGCTTTGGAATAAGGGCGTTGATGAATTTGTTGGCGGTGGTGACCCGGTGGGGCTCGTTGGCCTTTCGTTGACTGACACAGTAACCGGAGAAAAATCTACGCTTGAAGTGGACGGTGCTTTTGTGGCGATTGGCCATAAGCCAGCAACCGAAATCTTCGTTGATCGCCTGCCAATGGACAGTGACGGCTATCTGCTAGTTGAAGTTGGCAGCAGCCGAACTTCAGTCCCCGGTGTATTCGCAGCGGGAGACGTGACGGATAAGATTTACCGTCAGGCCGTCACGGCGGCGGGCATGGGCTGCATGGCGGCGCTGGATGCGGAGAAGTTTATCGCTCACGCTGACTTCGCAGGGCATTGATAGCCGATCCGCTAAGGCTGAGCTTGACGAAGCCTTGTTTGAAAACGCCAGCTAAGGCT
>JANMDQ010000015.1:0-498024 GCA_031376385.1 Sphingomonadales bacterium | reverse complement strand
CAATATCAGCTCTTAGCGCCGCTCTGCTGTTGTGCAGTGCACCCGTAACTTATGCGCAGACCGCCACACCTGCCAAGCCTGCGCTGTGGATGATCAGCGATGCCGATACAAAAATCTATCTGTTTGGCACCGTTCATGTTCTTCCCAAGGATTATCAGTGGCGCACGCCCGCCTTGGACGCGGCAATGGCGGACTCCAAGGAACTTGTGCTTGAAGTTGCTGATCTGAATGACGATGCCAAAACTGCAGGCACGTTCATGAACCTTGCGATATCGCCCGGATTGCCCGCAGTGGCAGAGCGCGTGCCAGCCGACAAACGCGCAGAACTTGATGCGCTGGTTGCCAAATCCGGCATCCCTAGCGCTGCGCTTGACCAATTTGAAAGTTGGGCCGTGGCGCTGACGCTGGCCTCTGGCATGTTAAAGGAGCTGGGCGTCGGTCCGGACGACGGCGTTGAAGCTTCACTGACCAAGACGTTCAAAGCCGCGAATAAACCCATATCAGGGCTTGAAACGACTGAGGTGCAACTGGGGTTTTTCGATACTCTGCCAGAGGACGCTCAGCGCGTGTTTCTGGCGTCAATGGTTGATGACACTGTGGACGTCCGCAAAGAATTTGACGCCATGGTTTCCTCTTGGGCGGCCGGCGATGAGGCCAAGATTGCGCTATCATTTGATGATGAACTCAAACTTTCCCCAGAACTGATCGACCGCTTGCTGCGGAGGCGCAATGCGAACTGGACACAGTGGCTGGTCAAACGGATGGATCAGCCAGGCACTGTTTTCATGGGCGTTGGCGCGGGCCATTTGGCGGGCGCAGACTCGGTCCAGACGATGTTAAGCACCAAAGGGTATAAAGTGACGCGGCTGCAATAACGGGCTAACGCCCACGTTGACTTCTTGTTCTCAAACCGCTCAGGCTTCGTCAGGCTTAACCTGAGCGAGGGCGACAGAGCCACCAAACGCCTTGCAATTTTGCTGCGTTCCGCATAACGGCCCACTCTTCCCCGCTATGGTCATCCCTGGAGGCGTGGCGGGGATTGGTTTAACTGGAGAAATAACATGAGCGATATGCTGACATTGTCGGCTGATGCGCGCGATCGGGCTGGCAAGGGAGCCTCCCGCGAATTGCGTCGTAACAACCGTATTCCTGCCGTCATTTACGGCAATAACGAAACCCCCGAAAGCATTCATATTGAGGAAAAGCTCCTCAATAAGGCGCTGGCAACGGGCCATTTTTTCAACAGCGTTGTGATGATCGAAGTCGGCGGCAAGTCCGTGCGCACTTTGCCCAAGGATGTGCAATTTCATCCGGTGTCTGATCGTCCGCTTCACGCAGATTTCTTCCGCATCGCTGAACATAGCGAAGTGCATGTTGAAGTTCCAGTGAAGTTTACTGATGAAGAACTCTCGCCCGGCATGAAGCGCGGCGCGGTGCTCAACATCGTGCGCCACGAACTCGAACTGATCTGCGACGCGGCTCTTATCCCTGACGATATCGAAATCAGTTTGAAGGGCCTTGAAGTAGGCGACTCTATCCACATCAGCAATGTCACGCTGCCTGCTGGTGCCAAGAGCGCCATTACGGACCGCGATTTTACCATCGCGACACTGATTGCGCCGTCTGGGATGAAGTCAGCTGCTGGCGATACTGGCGTTGCAACTGAAGCCGAGTAACATCTTGCCTTCATCCCTCTCCCATTAAGGGGAGAGGGTGGCAGAGCGAAGCGACGCCGGGAGAGGGGTTGAGAGGAAAATCAAACCCCCTCTCCCTGGCGCTGCCGCGCCTGTCCCTCTCCCTTAGAAGGGAGAGGGAGCAGCTTTTGCAAATCTGGGCAGGCTTAGGCAATCCGGGCGCGGCTTATGCGCTCCACCGGCATAACGTCGGCTTCATGGCCGTGGACACCATCGCAGCGACTTATGGTTTCGGTCCTTGGAAAGTGCGCTTTCAGTCGCTCACCAGTGAAGGCGGTATTGGCACGACGAAAATCCTGCTAATCAAACCCCAAACCTTCATGAACGAAAGTGGCCGCGCCGTTGGTGAAGCCATGCGTTTTTTTAAGCTCGATGACGGTTCAGTGACATGTCTTTATGATGAGCTTGATCTTGATCCTTTCCGCATCAAAGTGAAAACCGGCGGAGGAGCGGCGGGGCATAATGGTATCCGCTCTACCATCGCCCATATCGGCGCGGAGTTCCGCCGCGTCAGGCTGGGCATTGGTCATCCGGGACACAAGGACAAGGTTACACCATATGTCCTGGGACCCTTTGCAAAGGCGGAGATTGAGCCATTATCAGATATGTTGGGTGCTGTGGCGGCAGAGGCGGGATGGCTCGCCACAGGCGATGATGTGCGGTTTATGAATGATGTGGCCCTACGCCTTCAATCTGACTAAGTAGAGTCATGTTCTCTCTCAAGAAGTCATTCGCCTTTATGAGTATTGCCTTGGCCGCCGCGCCGCTTCCCGCTGCCACTTCAGACCAATATCGCTCTGATGCACAGGGCATGGTGACGCTGATTCAGGATAATTATGCTTATCCGGAAAAGCTGCCGGGCAAGAGTTTCACACTCACTGAACCGCTGAAGGCGGAGATGGAGCGGGTGCATGACGCGGATTCACTGTTGGCCTTTGCCGAACGTGCGCTGCTGCTGTTGGTTGATAGCCACGCCATTACAGGGAGTTCATTCGATGACAGCTGGGCGATCATCCCCAGCTATTCTGATTTGTGGGTGGAACGCCAAAACGGCGATTACCGCATCACTGCTGTGCGCGAAGGATCGCCAGCGGAAAAGGCGGGCGTGAATGTGGGCGAGGCTATCATTGCCGTTAGCAAAATCGACATTGATGGAGCCGTCACGGCATTCTGGGCAGACTTAGGCCGCGCGGGGCCGCTAAGCGACGTGGACGCCAGCTTCGCCGCGCGCATTCTGGCTGCTGGACGGCGCGACCGGTTTCGCGCACTCACCATTGCTGATGCGAGCGGCAAAAACCGCGAGCTCCCCCTGCCCTCGCTCTACACGCTTCCGTACGAGCGCAACCCCGTGACGGCGAGTGAGAAGAACGGGCATCTGACGATCAAGATCAATGATAGCCTCAGCAACGAATCGACCATTGGGGCTTTCGATTT
Source organism: Sphingomonadales bacterium (assembly GCA_031376385.1). Classification (GTDB taxonomy): domain Bacteria; phylum Pseudomonadota; class Alphaproteobacteria; order Sphingomonadales; family Sphingomonadaceae; genus Aquisediminimonas. The sequence goes on along the minus strand of JANMDQ010000015.1, from coordinate 494,896 downwards.
GGCCATGACGGGCCTTCGCGCCGGTCTACCCGTGACGATTGACATCACCAACACCCCCAGCGGCGGCAACACTGTGGTCGCCCGCGCCATCATGGGTTGGTTCGTCACCCAACCGCGGTTTTATCAAATCCACCAATCCCCCGGTGAGGAGCGCCGCACAGGCATTGGCCGCCAGTGGATCGAACAAGTCATGCCGCGCACCGGCGGGCGCTATCACGCAGGGCCAGTCACTGTGCGCGTCAGCCGTTGGACAGGCAGCATGGGTGAAGGTCTGGCCATCGGCATGAATGCTCTCGGCGCGCGCGTTGAAGGCGGGAAAATGGCGCAGTTGCTGGGCGCGATTGAGGATTTCAAACTGCCCTACTCCGGCCTTGTCATCAAATTTCCCACTGAGAAGCTGTTCGGTATCGACGGCACCCCGCGTGAGGATTTCGTCAGGTCTGATTGACCCCGCACCCGTTTCAGGCGAAGGCCCCCTCAACACGTTATTTTCATTTTCAGGATCATCTCATGGGTTTCAAATGCGGCATCGTCGGGCTTCCTAATGTCGGAAAATCGACGCTGTTCAATGCGCTGACGGAAACGGCGGCGGCGCAGGCGGCCAATTATCCGTTTTGCACCATTGAGCCCAATATCGGCAATGTCGCGGTGCCGGATCCACGCTTGGACGCCATTGCCAAGATTGGTGGATCAGCCAAGATCATCGAAACACAGTTGGGCTTTGTCGACATTGCCGGGCTGGTCCGCGGCGCATCAAAGGGCGAAGGACTAGGCAACCAGTTCCTTGGCAATATCCGCGAAGTCGATGCGATCGTTCATGTTCTGCGCTGCTTTGTTGATGATGATATTCAGCATGTCGATAACAAGATTGATCCGATCAGCGACGCGGAAACGGTTGAGACGGAATTGATGCTGTCTGACCTTGAATCGCTGGAAAAACGCGTTCCGAACCTGCAAAAGAAGGGCGCTCAAGGCGACAAGGAAGCCAAGGCCGCTGCCGCTGTTCTGGGCCGCGCGCTTGATCTGTTGCGCGAAGGCAAGCCTGCGCGGTTGACGCAAATCAGCGATCCAGAAGAAAAGCGCCTGTTCGATGGGGCGCAACTCATCACGTCAAAACCTGTGCTTTATGTGTGCAATGTTGAGGAAGCGTCAGCCGCCAATGGCAATGAATTTTCGGCTAAAGTGTTTGAAAAGGCGAAGGCTGAAGGCGCAGAGGCCGTTGTCGTCTCCGCTGCCATCGAAGCTGAAATTGCGACTATGGCAGTTGAAGACCGCGCCGAATTCCTGTCCGACCTAGGTCTCACAGAAACTGGCCTCGCCCGTGTGATCCGCGCTGGCTATGAATTGCTGCACTTGATCACTTTTTTCACGGTCGGCCCCAAGGAAGCCCGCGCCTGGACCGTCCACACCGGCGACACCGCCCCCAACGCGGCAGGCGCGATCCACACCGATTTCGAAAAAGGCTTCATCCGCGCCGAGACCATGGCTTATGCGGATTATGTTCAGTTCAACGGCGAACCCGGGGCGCGGGAGGCGGGCAAGTGGCGGTCTGAGGGTAAGGATTATCTGGTCAAGGATGGGGACATCATGCTGTTCCGATTTAATGTTTGAGGCTTCAGGTCTAACCACACGTCGTCTTGAACTCGTTTCAGGACCCATGCCTGAGTGCTCGAGCTGGTCTGGATGGAGCGAGCCTATTACATCCACTGAGGCATGGACCCTGAAACAAGTTCAGAGTGACAGAATTTCCATCCCTGCCCTTGGCGTCTTCGCGCCTTCGCGTGAGGAAGGAGAAGGTTGGTTCACGCGAAGGCGCAAAGGCGCGAAGAGGACTGCTTGGGCAGGGTTGCTCCTCGCGGTGCTGCCTCTGCACGCCCTCGCGCAGGAGCATGATCATTCGCAGATGGATCATGGTCAAATGGGCCATGATTCTGCGGAGACCGAAGAAGATGTCCCCGATTTTGTCCACGGCTATGAAATGGCACAGAGTATCGAGGGCTCAGGTACTTCACGCTTACCGGCGGGAATATCGGTGATGAAGGGCATGGCACGACACGCCGGCCTCCACATCGACGCCGGAGACAGTTGGATGCTAATGGCCCATGGCTATGTGTGGGGCGTGTATACCAACCAATCCGGGCCGCGCGGGGACGACAAAGCCTATGTCCAGTCCATGGCGATGCTGACCGGAGAAAAGGACACCAGCTGGGGCCGCATCCAGCTGAAATCCATGCTCAGCCTTGAGCCGCTGATGAAGAACAGCGGATACCCGAACCTGTTTGCCAGCGGAGAAACAGACGGCGGCCAGCCGCTGATTGATCGTCAGCATCCCCATGATCTGTTCATGGAACTCGCTGCGCGGATCGATGTAAACGTAGGCAACAACAAGATATTCCTCTACGGCGGCCCGGTTGGCGAGCCTGCGCTTGGCCCCAGCGCTTTCATGCACCGGGGATCGGCCAAGCTGAACCCGGAAGCGCCAATTACGCATCACTGGTTTGATTCGACGCATATCACCTACGGCGTTGCCACTGCCGGATTCGCATCCCGCAAGCTGCAACTCGAAGGGTCTATCTTCACAGGCCGCGAACCGGATGAGCGGCGCTGGAACATCGAATCGCCCAAGTTTGACAGTTGGTCCGCCCGCGCGACATGGAACCCAAGCCCAAAATGGGCGCTGCAAGTCAGCCACGGTTTTCTAAAGGAACCCGAAGCCATCCACCCCGGCGAAAATGAACATCGCACTACGGCCAGCGTGCATTATGCCAGCCGAGGCATTTCCGCGATGGCCGCTTTCTCAGCCAAGAACCGCGACCCCGGCGGCACGCTGACTGCGTTTCTGGCGGAGGCGAATTGGGATCTGGATGATCATCATACGCTGTTCAGCCGCTTCGAAAATCTGAAGAATGATGAATTGTTCCCCGATGACCTAGACCCCCGCCATGAAGTTCCCTTCCGCGTCAGCAAGTTTCAACTCGGCTATGCTTACCGGATGCCACTCACCGGGCCGCTTAACTTGGCGCTTGGGGGAACGGTTTCAGCATTCGCAAAGCCCAAAGCACTGGATAGTGCTTATGGGAAGAACCCCATGGGGTTCACGCTGTTTGCTAAGCTGTCGCTTGGACACTGACATGTGCGCATGATCGGCTAACGCGGCCTACTGCCGTGCCAGCCACTCCAGCACGCCTGCCTTGATCCGCGGCGCATCGGCAATCCGCGTTTTGATCTGCGCGATCACGCCGTCCAGTGGTTTGCGCGAATCCCGGGTCAAGTTCGCCTTGGCATAGGCATCCAGTTTCGCCGGCATAGCGGGGTCCAGCGATGTTGCCGCCAACTGCCCGACATATTCGGAACGGGACGCAACATCGACCAGACCCTCAACGGCCTTCAAATTGGCCAGTGCAAAATCAACTGTCATGTCCGGATGTTCCGCCGCGACGGACGATACAATCTCCGCGCTTACCGTTGCGCCGGGTTCAGGCGTCAAGGCAACAGCAAGAGCATCGGCGGCCAAACCCTTATCCTTTGTCGCGCCCAGCAGGCGGTACATGGAGGATTTCACAACTTGCCCATCCGCTTTCTGCCCCATCATGCGCATTTTGTTCCACACCGGCTTATCGGCATTATAGGCAATGATGCGCAGCCAGGTCGTCCGTAATGGGCCGTCGAGCGCAGCCTTATCGGTATCAAGCGCAGTAAACAGTCGCTTCGCCTCCGCCAGCACAGTCGCATCGCCCATGCCGCCCAGCGTCGTGATCAGAGTCGACCGTAAGTTGGAGTCAAGCAGAGCCTCGCCCTGCACCGGCTTCATGCCCAATTTTTGGAGCACTCCGCCAAATCTTTTGCTGGTGAGCGCCGCAATCTGCGACTGCGTGGCAGGTTCACCCTTGAACCTGTCATAAAGCGCGTTGTGCGTATCAACGACATCCTCAATCACACGCTGGCTGGACGTCGTAGTCACAGCAGAGGCCAAGTCTAACCCAGCTGCCATCGACTGATAATCCGCCACACCCAGCGCATTGCTGTCACTCAGCAAACCAAGCTGATCAATTGGCGCGAGCTTTGCGAAATCGCGTTGCAACGCGGCCTTCATGTCCGGCGTATAAAGCACACGGTAATATCCGCTTTGCCCTGCATTCACGATGACTGTGCCGCATCCAGGAACCGTCAGCGCGCCTTTGCCCCCACTCACAATCGTGCGCGCAGGCGTGCCGCCAATAGTCTGCGCAATGACAGGTACATTCCAGCGAAGCGGCTTTGCATCCGACCGCGCCTTGGCATCGCGCGAATATTCGCCTTGCGTGAAGGTCAGTTTCGTCGCCCCGCCAGTGCAAGTCGCACTCGTGACTGTAATCAGCGGAACACCGGGCTTCTTAGTAAAATCATGCGCAATCGCGGCGAGGCCCTTGGCCCCGGCAGCTTCAACGGCATTCCAAAGATCGTCCGTCCGCGTGTTTCCGTACGCGTGCTTTTTCATATAGGCGCGAATGCCAGTGCGCCACACATCCTCGCCCGCGAAACCCTCCAGCATGGTGATCACAGCTTCGCCCTTGGAATAGGTGATGGTGTCAAAGGCTTGGCTGGTTTGTTCAACGGTGTTGATCGTTTGAATGATAGGATGCGTCGTTTTGAACGCGTCCAGCCCCATGGCCCCTTCGCGTCCGCCAACCCGGTCAAGCTCAGCCTGCCAAGCGGGGTTGAATTTTGCAGTCGCTTTGCTTTCCATCCAGCTGGCGAAGCCTTCGTTCAACCAAAGGTCATCCCACCACTGCATCGTGACAAGGTTGCCAAACCATTGGTGGGCAATTTCATGGGCATCTGTCTGATAGATCCGCTGCATCCCCCGCGCGCTGGTGATTTTGGGGTCGAGTAGCAGCACGCGTTCAAAGGTGAAGATCGCACCCCAGTTTTCCATCGCACTGAAAAACTGGCTTTGCCCCGGCCCAGCGACATTATCCAGCTTTGGCAGCGGATAAGGCACGCCGAAATAATCATTATAATATTCAACCAGTTCCGCCGATGCGTTCAGAGCGTATCGACCCTTTTCCCCATTGCCTTTGCCCACGATCACGCCAACTTCGGTTGGGCCAACTTGCTTAGTAATTCGGTCAAATTCGCCAAGCCCAAAGAACAGCAGATAAGTCGACATTTTGGGGGATCGGGCAAAGGTGACGATGCTCATCCCGTCCTTGCCATCTTTCCGGCTGGTGATGGGCATATTGCTGACCGCCATTTGCGCTGTCGGCACTGTGGCTGTCAGATCGAATGTGGCTTTATAATTGGGCTCATCCCAGCTTGGCACAAAGCGCCGCGCGTCTGGGGCCTCAAACTGGGTGAACAGCGCGCGCTTTTCGGCGCCTGTTGGGTCTTTATAATCCAGCGCGAACAGGCCAGAGGCTTGCGTGTTGATCTTACCATTGTAGCCAGCTTTGATTTGATATTTGCCGGGTTTGAGCTGATTTTTGACCACGAATGAAACGGTCTGCGCTTTCTCATCAAGCGAAACGACCGCTTCTTGTGCGATGTCCCCAATCTTGCGGATCGATACATTTTGAAACGCCAAATCAGCGGCGTTGATCGTGATCACAAAGGTTGGCTTCAAGACGTCAAATTCGATCAACGCCTCTGCGGCAAAGCTCATCTTCGCAGCGTTTGGTGTGACGTTAATGGCATAGTGAGTGGGCTTCGCCGTGCGCGGCAATTGCGTGGTGACTTGCTGTGCTGGGGCGGCCAAAGCCGGGGGAACGGACAAAGCCATCAAAGACGCTGCACCAAATAGCACCGCCACTGTTTTACGCATCATTTGACTTTATCCTTGTCCGCAAATTGATAGGTTGAAGCGCACTGCTATCCGTGGCTTAGTCGCTACGGTCAATCGCTGTTCGACGAACGTCGGGGATGCGAGAACGAACTGAGTTCAGGAGAGAGAAACCATGCCATCCCCCACCCTGCCTGCCGATATTGCTACGGCACTTGTCGACCCCAAAGCCTACGGCGAATGGGAGGGTCTGCATGATAAATTCACTTGGGCGCGCGCAAACATGCCACTCGGCATGGTGGAGACCCCCACGATCAATCCGTTCTGGGCCGTCACTAAACATGCCGACATATTAGAGATTAGCCGCAACAATAAATTGTTCGCCAACGCCGTCCGATCCCCCACGTTGATCGACCGGGCGGGTGAGGAACTGGTCCATGCAATCACACCCAATAATGACGGGCATTTGATCCGGTCCCTCGTGCAAATGGATGCACCGGACCATATGAAATACCGGTTGCTGACGCAAAGCTGGTTCATGCCCAAAAACCTCCGCACCATTGAAGCGCGCATCCGCGAAATCGCAAAGGATACCGTCGAAAAGATGCTGGCCTTGGCAGGCGATGATGGCATCGGCGAATGCGATTTCGCCAAGGACGTGGCGGCGGGATATCCGCTCCACGTAGTGATGAGCATCCTTGGCGTGCCACCAGAGGATGAGCCGCGCATGTTGATGCTCACGCAGCAGCTATTCGGCCCCACGGACCCGGAAATCAATCGATCCCGCGAAGCCATATCCAGCCCGGAACAGGCGATCCAAATGCTGCAATTTGTGATCGCCGATTTCGAAGCTTATTTCAGCGCTATCACGGCGGACCGCCGGGCCAATCCGCGCGATGATCTGGCCACAGTCATTGCCACAGGCATGGTCAACGGTTCGCCAATCCCGGACCGGGAAGCCAATGGATATTATATGATCGTGGCGACGGCAGGCCATGACACAACGTCTGCCTCCACCGCAGGTGCGATCATGGAGCTTGCGAAAAACCCTGCTCTATTTGAGCGGTACCGGGATGGAACAGCTGACACTGCTGGCCTGATCGAAGAAGCCATCCGCTGGACCACGCCCGTGCAGCATTTCATGCGCACCGCGACTGAGGATACCGAACTGTCAGGGCAAAAGATCAGCAAAGGTGATTGGTTCATGCTCTGCTACGCCAGCGCCAACCGCGATGAAGCTGTGTTTGAAGACGCATTCACCTTCAACCCAGACCGCACAGCCAATACGCAAGTGGCGTTCGGGTACGGCGGGCATGTATGCCTTGGTCAGCATCTCGCGCGGATGGAAATGCGGATATTGATGGAGGAGCTATTGCCGCGCCTCAAATCGTTGGAACTAGCAGGCGAACCCGCGCGCGTGGAATCCACATTTGTTGGTGGATTGAAGCGGCTGCCGATCCGGTTTGAGGTCGCCTAACATATTGTTACAAAAGCGCTAAAAATCGTGCTTGGATTCCCAGAAACCTAGGCCATACTTGACGAGTTTATTCTCACGCGTAACAGGAGATTCGTTATGCCCGTCTGGTTCACAACTGCCCTTCCTGAAATCATTGGCGTTGCCAAAATGATTGCAGGTGCACTGATTGCTTTCATCATTGGTCGCTGGGTCATCCACCGGATGGTGGCTTGGACGCAAGCAGCCCTCGAAAAGCGCGCCTTTGATCCAACGCTGGCGCGCTATGTGGTCTCGTTGACCTCGATTGTTCTCAACATCTTCATGATCATCGGCATTTTGTCGATCTTCGGCATTGAAACGACGTCATTTGCGGCACTGATCGCCGCGATGGGCTTGGCGATTGGCGCTGCTTGGTCTGGAATGCTGTCCAACTTTGCGGCCGGCGTGTTCCTGATCCTATTCAAACCATTTAAGGTCGGTGACTTTGTAAGCGCAGGTGGAACCACGGGCACAATCAAGGAAATCGGAATGTTCGCGTCAACGATTGCCACACTCGACAATGTGTTCACGGTGATTGGCAATGGCAAAATCGCTGGTGATACAATCCAGAATTTTTCCACCTATGAATTCCGCGCGGTCGATCTTCGCGCACAAATTGCACATGGCGTTTCGCCAAAGGAGGCTATGGCGCTGCTTGCACCAGCAATTGCAGCGATTCCAAATTTGGTGGCTGAACCAAAGCCGACTATTGATATTCTGGAATTCAACGAACGCGGGACAATGCTGGTCGTTCGTCCGTTTTGTCATAATGATCATTATTGGCAGGTCTATTTTGACACCAATCGCGTGATTGCTGACACCTTGTCAGGTGCAGGCTATCCTGTGCCGTCAAGCTTCCAAACGGAATATGAATATCAGATGGGCGCAGCCCCAAAGGCCAGATAAGCCTTAGTCGACCTTTGGAAAGAAGTGCGCCGCGATGTCCGCAGCGATACGCGCAGGCCTTAAGGTCTGCGCGTCAACACAGCACCAGCTGGACTTAACTTCGGCGAGCACTTCTTCGCCGCGCTTGATGATCGTTTCATAGAATGCGCGGGCGCCGTGAATACGCTCTAACATCACTGTGGCTATCACGTCATCATCAAGGAATGCAGGCTTGCGGTAAGTAATTTCGTGCTTGAGCGCGACCCACAAATGCTCAGCAACCGCCTCAGCAGGTGCCAGCTTTTGCCAATGAGCCACAACGGCATCCTGCACCCATGTTAGATAGCGTGCGTTGTTGACATGCCCCATGAAATCAATGTCACTGGGAACAATGCCAATCGGGAAAAAGTGGGGAGCTGCTGTTGTCATTTCAGATAGATAGTCCTTAATCATGGCAATTGCGAGACAACATGTCCGACGAGTCAGCCCAATAGTTGTGATGCGCGCTTCGGTTCATTGCGATTTTCCAACGGTTGCACATCTCGCGTCGGGATAGCCGACCCCAGCCTATGGGGGAAAACGCTTTGTGGTTTGCGAAGATCAGTCAGCTCTTCGGCGGGAATGGCTTTGCTGTAGAGGAAGCCTTGCACTTCCGTGCAACCCGCATCGCGCAGATGCTCCACCTGCTCAACACGTTCGACGCCCTCTGCTGTAGTTGTCATTCCGAGACTCTGAGCAAGGCTAACAACTGAACGGACGATCGCTCGGCATTCTTCACGGCTGTCAATTTCGGCAACGAAACAGCGGTCAATCTTGATCTTGTCAAAAGGAAAACTGCGCAAATAGTTGAGCGAGCTGTATCCAGTTCCAAAATCATCCAACGCGATTTTCACACCAAGGCTGCGCAATCGGTGTAAACTTTCCATGTTGCTTTCATTGTCATGCATCAACACCGTTTCAGTAATTTCTAAACATACACGAGCGGCGTCAACACTGGTGTTGGCGAGTGCATTCATCATGGTAGAAATCAACGACGGACTTCGCATTTGCGCGGGCGACAAATTGATCGATACGCTCAAATCATCGCTCCATGTCGCCAGATCTTCAATGGCTTGGCGGATCACCCACTCGCCGAGTAGGATGATAAGGCCACTGTCTTCCGCAATTGGAATAAAATCATTGGGCATTACAGTGCCACGTTCGGGATGTTGCCAGCGAATGAGCGCTTCATACCCATTCACTGCGTTCGAAGCGGCATTCACAATGGGTTGATAATGCAGGCACATTTCGTTCTTGGTCAATGCCTCCCGCATATCCAGTTCAAGCAGACGACGTGACTTTGCCTGTTCGTCCATACCGGATTCAAATCGCACAACACGGCCGCGCCCCCCCGACTTCGCAGCGTATAAGGCGAGATCAGCATTTTGCAGCAACGTGTCGCCGTCTGTTCCATCGGTCGGCGCACAGGCAATTCCAATGCTGACCCCAGTGGTCAGATCATGCCCATCAAGCGCAAACGGCTGTGCAAGGGCGTCAACGACATGGGCTGCGATATCGTCAATGAACGGAAGGTTTTCAGTGGCGACCATGATCGCAAACTCATCCCCTCCCAATCGCGCAATCAAATCATGTTCTGAAACACACGCCTCCAGCCGCCGGGCAACTGCCTGCAATAGCTGGTCTCCAACCGGATGCCCCAGAGTGTCGTTGATCGATTTGAAATTGTCCAGATCAAGATACATGAGGCCAATTGAGTGAGACCCGCGATTATAGGCTCGGTACAAACTCTCGTTAAAGAGAAAGCGATTTGGCAAGTCGGTCAGGCCATCATAATGAGCCATGTAGCTGACCTTTTGTTCGGCTTGGCGTTGAGTGGTGATGTCCGTCACCACGCCGCGGTAACGACAAAAATCGCCTTTAACCGGCCGCGCATTGATCGACCACCAGCGCCGCTCTCCGTCGACGTTAATCGGCACAATATGCTGACGAAATGCCCGGCGCGCAACAAAGTGATCTACGAGGCCGTCTTTATCCGCACCTGAATCGATCAAGTCAAAGAAGGATTTCCCTTGTAGGGTTTCGACTGGTCTTTGCACGCCTTTGGCAAAGCGTGCGTTGGGCTGAATGATATGCCCATTGGCGTCAAGGTTGATCAACCAGTCCGACCCTTGCTCCTCATAATCATTGAGCAACAACTGGATGGTTTCAGCAGATTCTGCCAATTCATGTTCTCGTTGATTGCGGAGAGAGAAATTCAAAAACACGGCTTTGATGCTTGCCTCTAAGACCAGCAGATAGCATCCCAACAAACCGATGGCGGCAAAAGCTGCTGGGGTGCCAACCGTGATCAGCCCTATCAGACACGGAACGCCGCAAACCCAGATATACAGTCGTGCAGACGCGGGGAGTGTCCGGTAACTGATTGATCCTGCACTTAACATGCCTGAGCCCAAGATTCCCATGAACAATTGTTGCGACACTGGGATCATTGGAAGCAACCCGCCTACCGTGAGTCCCCAGAATCCGCCCATCAATGCAGCGTTAAGCCGGACCTCTCCTTCAATGTGCTGCAAAGCGCGAATGTCGTGCAGGCGAGATGTAATAAGTCGCCCTATATGGATGCGCCAAAGGATCAAACCTGCCAAAACTGTCCATCCAAGGAATATGGTGATCGGCGTGACTGCACCCCAAAATGCTACCCCGACAATGATCGCATTGATCATATTGGCAATTGCTGCTGCTCTGACGCCAGAGCCATGCTCAGCCAACTGGCTACGCAACAAGCTTACTTGGATATCATCCAAAATCCGCGTTGGTGTGCCAGAATTGCGGATCATGTTTTCGTGTTTCCCCATCACGGGAAAAGACAGAAGCCCGTATCATCCACGAATGACGGAAAAATACGAAAAAACTCTTACCGTCGCGGCGGAATATGGGGTCAGGCGCGGCGTTTTATCGGGTGGGTAACGGAAGTGCTTGATGTTGCTTCTAAATCTTGGTTTGTCGTTTCAACATTTTTTCTTGTCAAGCCGTAATGTGCAGCTGGCATAGCCTTTCCAAAGAGCCAACCCTGCACCATTCCACAGCCTTGTTCGCGGAGTTTAGTCAGCTGCGATTCCTGTTCGACGCCTTCTGCCAAGGTGCACATGCCAAGCTCATTGGCGAGACTGATGACGGCACCGATGATCGCGCGGCAATCATCGCGATTTTCAATGTCATTTACAAAACTGCGATCAATCTTGATTTTGTCGAACGGAAATGTCCGCAGATAGTTAAGGGAGGCATAGCCAGTCCCGAAATCATCAAGCGCAATTTTGACGCCGAGATCATGCAGGCGGTTGAGGATCGTGATATTCTCTTCACAATGCTGCATCAACACAGACTCTGTGATTTCGAGCTCTAACCGCGCGGGATCAAGACCAGTTTCGGCAAGTGCATTGACGATTGTGGGAAGCAGATTGGGGCTGCGCAGCTGGATGGGAGAAAGATTGACGGCAATCGTCATCGGTTCATCCCAAGACGCTGCTTCTGCGACGGCCGTTCGCAACACCCATTCACCAATCGGTACAATCAGCCCAGATTCCTCTGCAATCGGAATGAAATCGAGCGGCATGACCATCCCGCGCACCGGATGCTCCCAGCGAAGTAGCGCCTCAAACCCAGTCTGTTTGCTCGTTTCAACATCGACCAGCGGCTGAATATAGAGCCGAAGCTCGTCTCCGATCAGGGCCGTGCGCAAATCGCGTTCAATTGCGTGACGTTCTTGCAGGACAATATCCATGCCAGGCTCAAACATTTCCCAACGGTTCCGGCCGCCATCCTTCGCCGCATAGAGCGCGATGTCAGCATTGCACTGTAGCGATTGGGCAGACCCTGCATGGTCTGGGGCCAAGGCCAGTCCAATGCTGATGCTGCTGTTCACTTCATGGCCATCCACCGCGAAGGGCACGCTTAGCGTATCGACAAGCATTTGAGACAGGCGAATGGATTTGTCACCCACATCGTCACCCACAATCATGATCGCAAATTCATCACCGCCAAGTCGCGCGACCATACGTCCCTCGCCACCCATCCCGCTTTCTGAGGCTGTGCGGTCGAGGCGCTGGGCAACTTGTATCAGGAACGCGTCGCCGGCCAAACGGCCATACATGTCATTGATTTGCTTGAACTGATCGACGTCAATGTAAAGAAGCGCAATTCGCGTTGAACTGCCCATCGTGTCAATCGCGCGCTCAATTCCGGTTTGAAACATCACCCGGTTCGGCAGCCCCGTCAGGCTGTCATAATGCGCCAGATGGCTCACCCGCGCCTCGGCACGCTTCTCCGACGAGATATCGGAAATGACACCCCGAAACCGAGTGCTGCTGGTCATGTTGCTGTCTACCGCCCGACAACTTACCGACCACCAGCGGCGGTCACCCAAGGCTGAAGTGGCAAGTTCCACAGCCATCTCACGAAATGGACGTCCTTCGCTGAGATTATCGGCAACCCGGTCTTTTTCCTCACCCGCAGCAAGTAGCGTGACAAATTCACGACCATTCATGTCTGCGGCGTCTTGTCCTGCCGCTTCTGCAAACCGATCTCCAACGCGGAGCATTGCGCCCTGCCCGTCCAGTTCAAACAGCCAATCTGCGCCTTGTTCCTGATAATCATTGAGCAGCATCCGCACGGTTTCCGCCGACGCGTCAGCATCGCGTTCGCGAAAAACGCGAGAGACAAAAATACGGTACGATGTGGCAACCATGCGTATCATAAAAAATAAGGCCGCAATCAGAACCACTATCGTCGGTAAAGCCTCCAGCGTTCCCAACTGGACCAAGCCCAAGATAAGGCCCGCTGTTACAAGGCACATATAGGCGATGCCTGCCTTTGGAAGTGTTCGAAGCGAATGAGATGTTGTGCCAATGAGCGCGCAGGCCATGACGGCCAGCATGATCTTTTCCATCGGCGATGCTGACGGGATCAGAAGAATGAAGGCGCCAGCAAATAACAGTCCATAGGCGACAGAATTCACCATCAATTCCTGCATCAACCGATTTGCATTTTTCTCATCATCAAGCCGCGCAATCCGATATCCTATGAGAATGCGGTGTCCGCTCGCGAACAGTATAAGGGCAAGAAACACTACCGATTGGCCAATTGAATGACCAAGCCATTGGCCGCTGACGAGCAATATCGCAAAACAGAGCTGGCCGATGATGACGACGGGTAATGCCGCACGGTGGGCCTTAAGCAAACGCCGCGTCAGCCAATCGCGAAGCGAAGCAGGAACAGTGACATCCAATAACTCTATCGTACTAACCATTTAACACCCTGATACTCTGGTGAACTGGATCGTTCAGCAGCGGGGTTAATTGAAGGAACCTAAAGCTTAGTTAACAAAGTGGTTACCGTAAAAAGGATGTAGCCAGAATGGGTTACGAGTTGATCCACTTTGCGTCTAACCCTCATCTCCCATACGGAGCGCCGCAATAAATGCCTCTTGAGGTATGCTGACGCTGCCATATTCGCGCATCCGCTTTTTTCCCTCTTTCTGCTTATCGAGCAGCTTGCGTTTGCGGCTGGCATCGCCGCCGTAGCATTTTGCCGTTACGTCCTTGCGCATGGCAGCGATCGTTTCACGCGCGATCACTTTTCCACCAATGGCGGCCTGAATCGGTATTTTGAACAAGTGGCGCGGAATGAGATCCTTCAACCGCTCACACATACCGCGGCCGCGGCTTTCAGCCGTTCCCCGGTGGACAATCATACTGAGCGCATCGACTGGTTCACTATTGACCATGATGTTCATCTTGACCAAGTCGCCCTCGCGATGACCAATTTGCTGATAGTCAAATGACGCATAGCCCCGGCTAATGCTCTTTAGCCGGTCGTAGAAATCGAACACCACTTCGTTGAGCGGCAGTTCGTAGGTCACTTGTGCGCGGCCCCCGACATAGGTCAGATTGGTTTGTATGCCGCGACGATCCTGACAAAGCTTCAGGATCGAACCGAGATATTCGTCAGGCACATAGATGACGGCCTTGATCCAAGGCTCATCAATCTGCGCGATGGCGCTCGCATCGGGCATGTCTGCCGGGTTGTGAAGTTGCAACGTGCCGCGATCATGGGCGAGAATGATGTCATAAATCACCGACGGCGCTGTGGTGATCAAATCCAGATCATATTCGCGCGTCAGACGTTCCTGAATAATCTCCAAGTGGAGCAGCCCAAGGAAACCGCAGCGAAAGCCAAAGCCAAGCGCCGCGCTGGATTCAGTTTCAAAAGTAAAACTAGCGTCGTTGAGGCGGAGCTTGGAAATGCTTTCGCGCAGTTTCTCAAAATCATTCGCATCCACAGGGAACAGGCCGCAGAAGACGACCGACTGCACTTCTTTGAACCCCGGCAAAGCTTCTGCTGCCGGGCGTTTCGCGTCAGTGATTGTGTCGCCAACACGGGTTTGCGCGACTTCTTTGATTTGGGCCGTGATGAAGCCAATTTCGCCAGCCGCCAATTCCTCCAGCTGCTCAATCTTGGGCCGCATACAGCCAACGCGGTCCACCAGATGCGTGGTTCCAGCCGCCATGAACTTAATCTGCTGACCCTTTTTCAACACGCCTGCGACGACGCGGATAAGGATGACAACACCCAGATAGGGGTCATACCAACTGTCCACCAACATCGCTTTCAGCGGCGCGTCCCGGTCCCCCTTGGGTGGGGGAATGCGCGTGACGATGGCTTCAAGCACTTCATCAATCCCAATGCCTGACTTTGCCGACGTCAACACCGCGTTCGAAGCATCAAGGCCAATAATCTCCTCAATCTCTTCCTTCACCTTGTCGACTTCAGCGGCGGGAAGGTCGATCTTGTTGATCACCGGTACGATTTCATGATCATGCTCAATGGATTGATACACATTGGCAAGTGTCTGAGCCTCCACGCCCTGCGCCGCATCAACCACCAGCAAAGCGCCTTCGCACGCAGCCAAGGACCGACTAACCTCATAGGCGAAATCGACATGACCCGGAGTGTCCATCAGGTTCAGAACATAGTCATGGCCGTCTTCCGCCTTATATTTCAGGCAAACAGTCTGGGCCTTGATCGTGATGCCCCGCTCTTTCTCAATATCCATATTATCAAGAACCTGGGCGGACATTTCCCGGTCAGTCAGGCCGCCAGTGCGCTGGATCAGCCGGTCAGCCAAAGTCGACTTGCCGTGATCGATATGGGCGATGATGGAAAAATTGCGAATGCGCTCTAAAGGTGTGCTCATGATGGAGCGGGCCTTAGCAGGGGATGCAGCAGAGCGCAAAGCGGTCCATTGGACTATCCTTGGGCCAATGAGTTTGGGTCAACAGACGGTGCGAATGCTATTGATCTCCGCGCCCGTTCTTGCCGACCCGTGCGAGCCTGTCTAGGACTATCGAACATGACCATGCCCTCCCCCCTCGCCCAACCATTCCCCGCTATGCCAGCCATTGAGGGCGTTACGCCGCGTGTGGCACGTGCACAATATAAAGCTTGGGATCGGTGCGATTTGACCTTCATCACCCTTGACGAAGGCTCAAGCGTTGCGGGCGTTCTGACCAAAAGTGCCTGCACATCGTCCGAAGTGGACTGGTGCCGCGCCTCCCTGCCGCAAGGCAAAGCGCGGGCGATGGTGGTGAGTGCGGGTAATGCCAATGCCTTTACTGGATATCGTGGGCGAGCAGCGGTTGAAGCAGTCACAACGCGTGTAGCGGCGTATCTGGGCTGCTCGACTGCTGAAGTCTTTGTCGCCTCCACGGGCGTCATCGGTGTGCCTCTCCCTATCGACAAGGCGGAGGCGGGGCTCGACGCCGCTTTCACTTCAGAGCCCTGCTCTTGGGAAGAAGCCGCCGCGACGATCATGACAACGGATACGTTCACAAAAGGCGCGGTCGCCCGCGCAGTGGTTGGTGGGCAGACGGTCACACTTACTGGAATCATCAAAGGCAGCGGGATGATCGCGCCGGATATGGCGACGATGCTGGGCTTCATCTTCACCGATGCCGCAGTTGAGCCTGCTTTCCTCCAGATCATGCTGTCCGCTGCCACAGTGGAGACGTTCAACTGCATCACTGTGGATAGCGATACATCGACCAGTGACACAGTGCTGGCCTTTGCGACGGGCAAGGCAGGTCATCATCCCCTCACCTCATTCGACAGCCCCGGCGCGGATGCGTTTCAAGCGGCACTGACGGACCTCTGCCGCCAATTGTCGCATTTGGTCGTGCGTGACGGCGAAGGCGCGACGAAATTCATTACTGTTGCGGTCACTGGCGCAACGACCAACGCCAGCGCGCACCGGATCGGGATGAGCATCGCCAACTCCCCCCTTGTGAAAACGGCCATTGCAGGCGGAGACGCCAATTGGGGCCGTGTCGTTATGGCCGTCGGCAAGGCAGGTGAACCCGCCGACCGTGATCGTCTTTCGATCAGCTTCGGCCCGACATTGGTGGCAAAGGACGGCCTTGTTGTGCCGGACTATGACGAAACACCCGTCACTGCCCATGTTCAAAGTCCCACCGTCGATATCGGCGTTGATCTCGGCCTGGGCGATGGCCGCGCGACAGTGTGGACCTGCGACCTTACCCATGGCTATATCAGCATCAATGCGGATTACCGGAGTTAACCCCATGACTGACATCATCTTTCATCATTATGAAATGTCCCCATTCAGTGAACTGCTCCGCATTGGTTTTGGTTTGAAAGGCCTTGCGTGGAAATCAGTTCAGATTCCCAATATCGCGCCAAAGCCTGACCTTATCCCCCTCACCGGTGGTTACCGCAAAACACCAGTGATGCAGATTGGTGCCAATATCTATTGTGATAGTGCGGCCTGCATCGAGGCATTGGAAACGCATCATCCTGCGCCGTCCTTCTACCCTGCCCCCATGGGTCGCGCAGCGGCATTTCTGGCCATGTGGTCAGCGGGGCCCATGTTCTCCCCAGCTGTCGCCGCGGCGATGGCCCCGTCAGCAGATATGTTGCCTCAGGAGTTTTGGGATGACCGCAAAGCTTTGTTCGGGATGGACAAAGACCGGTTCCTGCCATTTGCGCCGCACCTGACCACTCAGTTTCAGGCGAGTCTTGCGCGGCTGGAAGACGCATTATCGGACGGTCGACCCTTTGTTGGCGGGGATGCGGCGGGCTATGCCGATTTGGGCCTTTATGCGAACATCTGGTTCCAACGGCGTTTCAGTTCCGATCCTCCGTCGCTTCAGCCGTTTCCTATGGTTCACGCTTGGGCTGTTCGCATTGCCAGCATCGGCCACGGCGACCGGACTGAGATTGAAGCGGTTGAAGCTCTTGATGTGGCAAAGGCCGCTGAGCCTGTGGTCGATCATGATGTCGATGCAGTCAGCGGCTTTACTGATGGACAGGCCGTGACTGTGCGCACTGAAGACCCCGGGGCAAACCCCGTTGCAGGGCAATTGGCCCGCCTCACCCACAAGGACATTGTCGTCCTTCGCGATGACCCTCGGGTGGGCCGCGTTGCCGTTCATTTTCCGCGGCTCGGCCAAATTGTGATGCCGGCATGATCTCTGCACTTGACACCGCAGTTCGGGATCTACTCCAACGCACCGCTAAGCAGATCATTCTTCCGCGCTATCAATCGCTGCGTGCGGAGGACATTCAGGAGAAGTCACCCGGCGATCTTGTCACCATTGCTGATAAGGAAAGCGAAGCCATGCTTTCCGAAGGGCTGGCCAAGCTGATCCCAGAGGCCGCCATCATTGGGGAGGAAGCCTGCGCGGCTGACCCAACCCTCCTCGGCACACTCGGGCAGCAACTGGCGTGGATCATCGACCCGATCGACGGCACGCATAATTTTGCCCATGGCCAGCCGCCCTTTGCGATCATGGTGGGGCTGGTGGACGGTGGGCAGGCACAGGCGGGATGGATTTATGATCCTCTGACGCAGCGGCTGTGCTCGGCGGAACTTGGAAAAGGCGCTTTCATCAATGACGATCGCATCCACGCCCGCGGCAGCGGCGCGGCACTCCCCGTGGTGGGCATTAGCGTCCATTTCATGGATGCGGCCCAACGGGAAGATTGCCTCGCCCGTGCCAATGGCAAATTAACACTGGCCGATATTCCCCGCTGCGCCGGAGAACAATATCCCCGCATTGCGCTCGGCGGGAATGATATTGCGCTGTTCGAACGCACCTTGCCTTGGGATCATGTCCCCGGCGCGCTGTTCCTTGAAGAAGCCGGGGGCAAAGTCGCGCGGCTGGACGACACGCCTTACCGATTCTGGGATCAAGCCAAAGGCCTACTCGGCGCGGGGAGCCCGGAGATGTGGGACCGGACAGCGGCGATATTGACTGGTTGAAAAGGCCTCGCGGCAAACAACCAAAAGGCTGCTTTGATCTGATTTCATCATCTGATAGCATGAAGTTAATGCGGTGGCGATCATCGCGGCATTCTTCTTGGGAGAGATTGAAATGACTGAAGAAAATTCGATTCTCACGCGTCGTCAGATCATGGCATTCATTGCAGTGGCGGGCGGGATTAGCGCCGTTGCCCCTTTGCGCGCGCAATTGAACATGGGCAAAATTGGCAGAATGGGCGGTGCGGCCAAGGATTTGCAAGAATCTGAATCGCTCAGCGATGCAGAACTCAAAGGCTATTTTGATCAGATCGCAGCGGATTCTGACCGGCAAAACCCGCTGGCCAGCCCCAAGGATAAATATGGCAAGCGGATCGCGGCGCTTTCACGGGGCATGCAAAATCACGATGGCCTCAACCTCGATATCAAGGCGTATCTGGTTTCGGATGTGAATGCCTTTGCCATGGCCAATGGCACGATCCGCATTTTTGCAGGGCTGATGGATAAATTCACTGACGATGAGATCCGCTATGTCATTGGCCATGAAATTGGCCATGTGAAAAAAGGCCACACCAAAAAACGGATGCAAGCGGCCCTACGCGGCAGCGCACTCACCAAAGCAGCAGGAGCAGCAGGCGGAACCGTCGGCAAAATTGCGTCGTCCGATCTCACCAAATTCTTTGGCAAGGTCGTGTCAGCCCAGCATTCGCAGGCGAATGAGAAGGAAGCGGATGATTATGCCTTGGCCTTTATGAAGACCAAGAAATATCAGCCGATGGCGTGCGTGACGGCGCTGGATAAGCTTGCCGCGATGGGCGGCGGCGGAGGCGGCCCGAAATGGCTTTCCACTCATCCAAGCCCCGAGGAACGGTCAAAACGGATGCGGGCGCAACTGGCGGCGTGACCTAACGTCAGAAACTTAAATGAGGCGGATAGAGCGCCGTTGAAACTGATCTATCCGCCCCTATTTACAAGCTAATCTTTGAAAACCCCTTGGCCGCCAGCGAAGGGCCGTGAATATTGGCTAAACCATCCTGCGAAGAGCCACGCCGGGATGTAGGAGAATATGTGAAACCACGCTCCACTTGTTGAAGAATCCGCCATTTTTGAAGGTGGCCCAATGGGCGTATCCGTCGCTCAAAATTTGACGCAGGGTCCCATTGATGATGTCTTCCATATTGTTTTACAATATATCGCTTGACGTTATTCAATAAGATTATATATTGATAATCAATGTATACCGCATTGGAGATCAATATGAACACAAGTGCACCCCTGCTCACTGGCACCCGCTGGCTGATTTATGCCATCATGGGCCTGATCGGCGTCATCGCCGTCATCATTATGCTGACCATTCCAATCGCGGCGTTTGGCTGGGATGAAATTGTTGCGGAACTCGTCAAGAATGATCCTAAAGTTAGGACCGACGGCCTGTTGCCTGTCGTCCTCATTTTTGCCGTTGCTGCCCTTGCCGGAATGGCCGCGATCTTTGTCATGCTCCGCAAGCTGATGGAAATCATCAAGACCGTTGGCGACGGCGATCCCTTTGTCGCGGCCAACGCGGCGCGGTTGCGGCTCATTGGGTGGGTGATGATTGTCATTCAAGTCGTCGGCGTGCCGATCACCTATTACGGCCACCAAATGGGTGAGAAATTTGGCAGCGGTGGCAACGGGGATGGGCTGTCCGTTTCGGTCAACGGTATCCTTGCCATCCTGCTTGTCTTCGTCCTTGCCGGGGTGTTTGAACGCGGCGCTGCGATGCGTGAAGAGTTGGAAGGGACGGTCTGATGCCAGTCATTGTGAAACTTGACGAACTTTTGTACGAGCGGCGTATGACGCTGACCGAATTGGCTGAAAAGGTGGACATCACACTCGCCAACCTCTCCATCCTGAAGACGGGCAAGGCAAAGGCCATGCGGTTTTCAACGATGGAGGCCATTTGCAAGGCGCTGGATTGCCAGCCCGGTGATTTGCTGGCTGTCAGCCCCATTCAAGGAGACGCCTAATGCGCAAATGGATCACCGCTTTGGCCCTAGCTGTAATGGTCCTTTCTCTCGCCGCGTGCGGGGAGGAGGATCAGGCGCGGGAGCCTGCGGATCAAAAACGGGTGCTGCCATATTTGGCTTGAGCCAGGTGCTCCGGGTCCAGCCCGGAGCACTGGTAGATTAGCGCAAAGCGCCTGCCACCAGCTTATGCAATTTCGAATGCAGATGGTCATTGGCCGCCAAAAACTCGTTACGATCCAGCGCCCGGTCCCCGCCGCGAAAATCAGTCACGAAGCCGCCCGCTTCCTTGACCAGCAATATCCCCGCCGCGACGTCCCAAATCTTGAGATTAGACTCCCAAAATCCGTCATAACGCCCTGCCGCAACCCAGGCGAGATCAAGAGCCGCTGAACCAAAGCGGCGAATGCCCGCGACTTCAGGCGCGACGGCCCCGAAAATCCGGCTCCACTGCGCGAAGTCACCGTGCCCCATGAAGGGAATGCCCGTCGCGATCAGCGCCTCATCCAAGTGCCGCCGCGCGGAAACCCGCAGGCGTTTGTCCTGCAACCAAGCGCCCCTGCCCTTTTCCGCCCAAAAACTCTCATCGGTAATCGGCTGATAGACAAGGCCTGAGATAATCTCCGTCTTCCCGCTCGACAGCGTCTCTTCAACGGCGATTGAGATGGAGAAATGCGGAATGCCGTGGAGGAAATTGGTCGTACCATCCAGCGGATCTATGATGAAGCGCGGTTTGCCCGGCGCGCCCTCCACGATCCCACCTTCTTCCATCACAAAACCCCAATCGGGCCGCGCATGGATCAGTTCGTCGTAAATGGTCCGCTCAGCCATCTGGTCAGCTTTGCTCACAAAGTCAGCGGGGCCCTTTTTTGAAACTTGCAGATGCTGCACTTCGTTAAAGTCACGGCGCAGCTTCGCGCCGGCTTTACGCGCAGCACGGTCCATGATGGTAAGAAGGCCTGAATGGGCTGCCATGACTTAGCCTTCCGCCCGCTTCACATATTCCTGCGCATAAACATCCACGACGATCCGGGTGCCCGCCCCGATGTGCGGCGGCACCATGATCCGCACGCCATTTTCAAGGATAGCAGGCTTGTAACTGGATGACGCCGTCTGCCCCCTCACGACTGCGTCAGCCTCGACGATCAGGGCTTCGATGGTGTCAGGCAGCTGGACAGAAATGGGGCGTTCCTCCCAAAGCTCCATCACCACATCCATGCCGTCTTGCAGAAACGCCGCTGCATCGCCCAGCAGATCCTTGGGCAGGCTGATTTGTTCGTAATTTTCCTTATCCATGAACACCAGCATGTCGCCGTCCGTAAACAGATATTGAAAATCCGTTGTTTCCAGCCGCACCTTCTCAAGCGTTTCAGCGGAGCGGAAGCGCACGTTGTTTTTGCGCCCGTCGATCAGGTTTTTCATTTCCACTTGCATATAAGCCCCGCCCTTGCCCGGCTGGGTATGCTGGATTTTCACCGCGCGCCAAATGCCACCTTCATATTCAAGGATATTGCCGGGACGAATTTCGACCGCGTTGATCTTCATGGGGTGTTCCCTGTAACAATGGAAAAGAGCAAGGGGCGGCCCCTAGCGCGGGACGGGCGCACAGGCAAGTGAGGGCACCAAGTCAAATGAACCAAGTCACGTGAGCGTCGCGGCCAATTCCTGCACGGCAAAAGCCTCACCCCTTGGATGGTGCCAGACCGCACCAGACACAGCAATGAAGTCAGCCCCGGCCGTTACCAATGGTGCAGCATTGGCAGCCGTGATGCCGCCAATCGCAACACAGGGCAGTTCAAACAGGCTGCTCCACCATTCCAATATCTCAGGCTCTGCATGATGAAGAACCTCTTTGGTTTTCGTAGGGTAAAAAGCGCCAAAGGCAACATAGTCCGCCCCGGCCTCACCCGCCTCCATCGCGAAGTGACGGCTATTATGACACGTAACACCTATTTGGATATCTCGTCCCAATATGGCCCGGGCTTCCTTCGGGTCACCATCGGATTGACCCAAATGCACGCCGTCCGCGCCAAGCCGTTTTGCCAGCGCAACGAAATCGTTCACGATGAAGGCCGTATCATGATCCGCGCAGATCCTTTGCAACGGTTCAGCGAGGGCCGCCAAGGCGTGATCATCGTCCAGCCCCTTCAACCGAAACTGAAACGCCGCAACAGGTGCCGCCTCCAATGCGGCGCGCAGCCGGTCTGCAAACCCCGCGTCAATGGCAGGGGGGGAGATTAAATAGAGCTGGCAAGCAGGGTCCAAGATGGATCAACCCGTCTTTTGCGTGGATGCAGTGTAAATTTCACCGATCGCCCCGCCCAAGGATACATCAAATTCGGCAGCCGTCATTGGCGCGCGCAGATCCTGCAACAGCGCGCGAGAGAAACTGGCAATCATTCCCCGGTTTTTTGCCAATTCAACGCAGGCATCGGGGCGGTTATACCCACCTGACAGAGCCACAACACGCAGCACGCGGGGATGATCAACAAGCGGGCCGTAAAGGCCGGACATCTCAGGAATGCTGAGTTTCAGCATCACTTTGTCACTGCCCGGCATCGCGTCCAATGCCTTAGTCATTTCCTCCAGCAACATCTGATCAGCGGCGGCGCGTTCCGGGCTTTTGATGTTGATTTCAGGCTCCAGCATTGGGATGAGCCCAGCCGCCAGCACTTGCAGGCCCACCTGTATCTGCTGCGCCACAATGGCAGCAATACCGTCACGATTGGCGAAGTTGATGACGGAGCGTTCTTTGGTGCCAAACACGCCCAGAGCCTTTGATTTGGCGAGTAAAGCGTCCAATTCCGGCATCGGCTTCATCATCTGAACGCCGTTCACTTCGTCTTCCAAGCCTTTGTCGATTTTGATAAACGGCACAACGCCGCGATCCCAAAGCGCGTGAGGCGTTGGTTTTCCGTCAACTTGACCATCCATTGTGCGTTCAAACAGGATGGCCCCAATCACTTTATCGCCTCTAAACGCTGGCGACGTGATGATGCGGCTGCGCATTTGGTGGATCAGCGCATACATGTCTTCATCGCTGGAATAGGCAGACTCTTCGATGCCATAGCCTGTGAGAGCCTTGGGCGTTGATCCGCCGCTTTGGTCAAGTGCCGCAATAAAGCCTTGGCTCGTGGCGATTTTTTCAAGCATTTTAGGGTCGGTCACGGTCAATTGTTCCTTGTCGGTTTAAGTTGCGGCTAACGCGGTCGTCTATGTTCAAAGTCAAAGTTGAAGCCAAAGGCGCAGCGCTTCATCTACCTTGTCCATGAAAGTTAAATCCAGCGAACCAATTTTGTGCGAAATACTGTCGCGACTGAGCGTCGCCAGCTTATCGGTTTGAACCTCTGAATTTTCAGTAAGCCCGTTGGCCGCGTTTGGGATCACTTCGATCCGAAACAGGGGGCTATTAGACATTTGCGATGTGATTAAGGCAGCTGTGAAAGACGAATGATGGTCGTTAAAAATGTCTGATTGAACAACCAACCAAGGACGGGGCTTACTCGTCAGGCGACCGCGCTCAGCGGCAATCACCACATCACCACGTTTCACGTATTGCGCGCAAGATCTGATGACATGCGGTCAAGCATCTCGAGTGTTTCCGCGTCATCAACGCGGCTCGCCTCAATGGATTGTCGGCGCGCTTCTGCCAGAAACGCCTCATCATGCCGCCTTACATACAACCCAATTGCGTCGCGAGCGATGTCACTTTTCGTCCGCTTCGTTCGGCGCGCGATGGAAAGAAGCCCCGCCTCTGTGGCCGGATCAAGCCTGATCCCCAACATATCAACCTCCGTTTAACATGTTCAACATGCCGTAACTGCGGCGGAAAGTCAAGCTTCGAGAGCCTTCACCCCCGGCAACTCTCGGCCTTCCATCCATTCAAGGAACGCGCCGCCAGCGGTTGAGACGAAGGTAAAATCATCTGCCACACCCGCCTGATTAAGCGCCGCAACGGTATCCCCGCCGCCCGCAACAGACACCAATGACCCATCATTCGTCAGTGCAGCTGCCGTGCGGGCCAACGCCACTGTCGCTGCATCAAATGGCGGCGTTTCAAACGCGCCCAGCGGGCCGTTCCAAACAAGAGTACGGCAGTTTTTCAGCACATCCGCCAGTGCCTCAACCGCAGCAGGGCCAATATCAAGGATCATTTCATCCGCCGCAACTTCATGCACATTAACGGTTCGCGTTGGCGGATTAGCGCAGAATTCCCTCGCGACCACAACATCATAAGGCAAATGAACTGTGCAATTGGCCTGCTCTGCGGCTTCAAGGATGGCCTCTGCGGTGGCCGCAAGATCATGTTCGCACAGCGATTTGCCCACATTCACGCCGCGCGCGGCCAGAAATGTGTTCGCCATGCCGCCACCAATGATCAAATGATCCACACGAGCCACCAAATGGCGAAGAACGTCCAGCTTGCTGGAAACCTTCGCACCGCCCACCACAGCGGCAACTGGCTTCTCAGGTGATCCCAGCGCCTTTTGCAGGGCGATCAGCTCCGCCTCCATCGCGCGCCCGGCAAAGGCGGGCAAAACATGCGCCAGCCCTTCAGTAGAGGCATGGGCGCGGTGCGCGGCGGAGAAGGCGTCATTAACATAATAATCGCCAAGTGCGGCGAAACGAGCAATGGTGTCCGGGGCATTGCCCTCTTCCCCGGCAAAAAAGCGCGTGTTTTCGAGCACGGCAATGTCACCGGGAGCAAGCATGGCGACGGCAGCCGCATCCCCTTCCCATGGAACAAATTTAACCGGGCGACCCAACACACTGGCGAGGCCAGGAACAACGGGGGCAAGTGACATTTCTGGTACGACCTGCCCCTTTGGTCGGCCAAAATGCGCCAGCACCAGCACAATGGCTCCGCGATCCGAAAGCTCACACAGTGTATTAACAGTAGATCGCAAACGCATATCATCGCTGACATGGCCATCAACCATCGGCACATTCAAATCCTCACGAACAAGCACGCGCTTCCCCGTGAGATCGCCCATATCGTCGAGGGTTTTGAACGCCATTAAATCAGCTTTGCGATGGCGCCTGCGGTATCAACCATGCGGTTGGAAAAGCCCCATTCATTGTCATACCAGCTGACCACGCGAACAAGTTTCCCATCCAAAGCGGCGGTCTCAAGGCTGTCGACTGTGGAACTGGCCGCGCAGTGATTGAGATCGATGGACACCAAAGGCTCATCAGTGAAGGCCAAAATGCCTTTGAGAGGGCCAGTTTCCGACGCTGCCTTCAGGATCGCATTCACCTCGTCGCGCGTTGTATCGCGCTTCGGTGTGAAGGTCAGATCAACAAGACTGACGTTAGGGGTTGGCACGCGGATTGCGGAGCCATCAAGCTTCCCTTTCAGTTCAGGCAACACTTCACCCACGGCGCGTGCAGCGCCTGTTGTGGTTGGGATCATCGACATGCCAGCGGCACGGGCGCGGCGCATGTCGGGATGGATCTGATCCAGAATCTTCTGATCGTTGGTGTAGGCATGGATGGTCGTCATCAGGCCGCGTTCAATACCAATCGCATCATTCAAAACCTTAGCAACTGGTGCTAAGCAATTGGTTGTGCAGGAAGCATTGGACACGATAGTATGTTCTGCCGTCAGCTTATCATGGTTCACGCCGTAAACGACCGTCAGATGAGCGCCCTTTGCCGGGGCAGAAATGAGCACGCGTTTTGCGCCTGCGCTCAGATGCTTGCCAGCACTCTCGGCGTCGGCAAAAAAGCCGGTGCATTCCAGCGCAATGTCGATGCCGTTCGCAGCGTGGGGCAAGTTCGCGGGGTCACGCTCTGCGGTCACATGAATGCGTTTGCCGTTGACGATGATGTCATTGCCGTCAGCTTCAACTGTGCCCGGGAATGGCCCGTGTACGCTGTCACGTTTGAACAGCAATGCGTTGGATTTGGCGTCGCCCAGATCATTGATGGCAACCAGTTCAAGCCCGCAATCCGGACGCTCCAAAATGGCGCGCGCGACAAGGCGACCGATGCGCCCGAAACCGTTGATGGCAACTTTCGTCATAATCTTCAAAACTCCCTAATTTTGCAATTTAGCCATGATCTGTGGAATGATCGCGTCCACGGCAAATCCGAAATGCGCGAATAAATCTTCTGCCGGGGCCGACGCGCCGAAACTGTCGATGCCGATGCGCAGGCCATCAATGCCGGTATAGCGATCCCATCCGTAAGTAACGCCAGCTTCGATTGATACGATCAACGTGTCGGCGGGCAGGATGTTCCGACGATAAACACCGTTCTGTGCGTCAAACAGTTCAGCGCACGGCATCGAGACGACGTCTGCACCGATGCCCTGTGCTTCCAAGCCATCCGCCACGGTCATGGCGAGTTCAACCTCTGAGCCCGTCCCAATGATGACCACCCTGCGGGCGGCGGTGGCAGCGCGGAGGCGGTAGGCGCCCTTGGCCGTCAGGTTTTCCGACACGTCACCCCGCAATTGCGGCAGGTTCTGACGTGAAAGCGCTAAAAGCGAAGGCCCCTGATCATTGGCGATTGCCAACGCCCAAGCTTCCGCCGTCTCTACAGTATCGCAGGGGCGGAACACCGCCAGATTGGGCATCGCGCGCAGCGATGCAAGATGTTCGACAGGCTGGTGCGTGGGGCCGTCTTCGCCCAGACCAATACTGTCATGCGTCATTACATAAATGACCCGCGCTTGTTGAATGGCCGAAAGGCGAATGGCTGCGCGGCAATAGTCAGCAAACACAAGAAACGTGCCGCCGTAAGGAATGATGCCGCCGTGCAACGCCATCCCGTTCATCGCCGCCGCCATGCCGAATTCACGGATACCATAGTTGACATAACGCCCTGAATAATCGTCTTTAATCACTGACTTGGTGGACTTTGTTTTAGTATTGTTTGAACCTGTCAAATCCGCAGATCCGCCGACCATTTCAGGCACATTCGCGGTCAGAACTTCAAGCGCCATCTCAGATGCCTTGCGTGTCGCAACCTTTTTGGGGTTGGCCGCAAGATCGGCGAGATAGGCCTGAATACCAGTGTCGGTCGGCAATATACCGGCCATACGGCGCGTGAATTCTGTTTTATTGGAATGGTTTGCAAACCGATCCTGCCATTTCGCATGATCTGCAGCACCCCGCGCTCCGGTCGCCCGCCACGCTGCGGAAATATCGGATGGGATTTCAAACGGTGCCGCTTTCCAGCCCAGTTCCGCGCGCGCCGCGGCCACTTCGTCTGCGCCCAGTGCTGCGCCGTGAGTGGCTGATGTGCCTTGCTTATTCGGTGCGCCTTTGCCGATGATCGTGCGGCAGGCAATGAGGGACGGGCGATCATCCGCGATGGCAGCTCCCATTGCCCGGGCGATATCGGCAAAGTCATGGCCGTCGCAGCTTTCCACATGCCAGCCAGTCGCCGTGTAGCGTGCCTTTACATCTTCACTGGATGACAGGTCGACTGCGCCGTCGATGGTGATGCGGTTGTCGTCCCACAACACAATCAACCGCCCAAGGCCCAAATGCCCGGCCAGGCCTATCGCTTCGTGGTTGATCCCTTCCATCAGGCAGCCGTCACCGGCGACCACCCAAGTGCGGTGATCAACCAGATTATCGCCAAAGTTGGCGTTTAAGTGCCGTTCTGCGATCGCCATGCCGACCGCAGTCGCAAGTCCCTGCCCCAGTGGCCCTGTCGTGGTTTCAATGCCTTCCAGTTCAAAATTTTCAGGATGACCCGCACAGGGGCTATGCAGCTGGCGAAAATTGCGAATGTCATCCATCGTCGGCTTGGCATAGCCGGTTAGATTGAGCAGCGCATAGACCAGCATCGATCCATGCCCAGCGGACAGAACAAACCTGTCCCGGTCTGCCCATTTGGGGGATTGCGGATCAAACTTAAGATAGTGTGTGAAGAGAACGGTCGCAACGTCAGCCATACCCATGGGCATTCCGGGATGACCACTGTTGGCGGCCTGAACCGCGTCCATCGCCAAAGCGCGTATCGCGTTGGCAAGCTGTTGAGGTTCGGCTGACATGGCGGTCCTTTTGGCTGGGACGAACGGGGAAAAGCGACTCACGGCCGAGTGCTGCGCTCTCTTGTCGCGCACATGCCGCCGCGTCAACCAAAGGCGCATAACCGCACCCCTTGATGATGCTGGGTAACGGGTCTAAGTTTAGTTAATGAGCGATGCTACACAGACTGCGCTGATCCAGCGGATCAATGCCGCATTAGACCGTATAGAAGCGGCGTTATTTGCCCCTTCTACCCCTGACCTATCTCATAAATTGGCGGCTTGCGAAGCCAAATATGCGGCACTGCGCGTTGAAACGCAGGAGGCCGTGACTGCGCTGGACGTCATAATCGGAGAAAATGCGGGGGAAACCCAATAATGGCGCAGGTCCAACTCAGCATTGGTGGCTATACTTATGCGGTATCCTGCCGTGACGGCGAAGAGGCCCATTTACTGCGGCTTGCCCAAGCGGTTGACGCCAAAGCGCGGCAAGCAGCAGCGGCTGTCGGCGGCGTCAGTGAAGTGCGGCAATTGCTGATGGCGTCACTTTTGCTGGCCGATCAGGTGCAAGAAGGCGCTCCGGCCCCCGTCCAGACAGCTCCAGCAGACTTGACGGAGCTCCATCAACTGGCTGTTCGGCTAGAATCCCTTGCGGTTTCCCTTGAGAATGCCGCTGCTTAGGCCTATATGGAGGGTGGCGGGTCCTGTCTGGTGCGAGCTTTTGCGAACATCCCTGAGGCGATTCACTATCCATGGGGGCTGGCCCTGGGCGGATCCTGGTCCGTTTTATCTGGTCCCCACCTGACGTACTTGGCGTCAGAGGATTTTCCAGCACACGGCCAAGGTGGGTCCGCCAACCCTTCCTATTCATGACAAAAGCCGAATTGCGCCGCGACCTTCGCGCCGTACGCAACGCCTTTGTCGCAGCACGAGGAGGCAATCACTTTGCACCAATGGATGCAATGACGCATCTCAAGTCACTTGCAAGGCCCGATTCTATAATTGCTATTTATCAATGCTCTACAAATGAATGCTCATGTTCATTCCTAACAAAAGTCACCCCCGCCGCGTTTGCGCTGCCCTGTGCGAAAAGCAAAGACGAACGGCTCGTTTTCCGTCGCTGGGTTGTTGGCGATGCGTTGGAGATGAGCCCACTTGGCTTTCTTCAGCCGCTCAGCAGCGCACCCAAAGTGACGCCAAGCCTGATCATCACGCCTCTGCTCGGCTTTGATCGCGCGCTCAACCGGCTTGGGCAAGGTGCTGGACATTATGACCGGGCGTTTGAGGATTTTCCAAACGCCCTAAGGATTGGTCTTGCTTGGTCTGTGCAAGAGGTGAAGTCCATCACCACGGACCTTTGGGACAAGCCCCTTGACGCAGTGCTGACAGAGAAGGAATGGATTACCGCACCCTCTAGCCGACTGGACCCGCCTCATGATCCCCGAACCATCGCCGCGTAAACCCGCAGGTATCCTTGGCATATTGGTGCTCATCACGGTCTGGGTGGTCGTGGTTGCAAGCTTTTCATCGCATGTTGGCAACTGGCCAATTTGGGGCCAGTCTGCATTTTATTTTATTGCTGGGACGGCGTGGATCATTCCCTTGGGGCCTCTCCTTCGCTGGATGGAAGGAGGAAAATGGCGCGAGTGACGGGACTCGAACCCGCGACCCTCGGCGTGACAGGCCGATACTCTAACCAACTGAGCTACACCCGCGCACTGGATGAGCAGCGCAACTAGGTGAGGTGACGCAGACTGTCAAGCAGTGATCAACTACCCGACAATCGATACAATCGTTTACAATTGAACGTCGATTTATCTTGGCCTGCAAACGAGTGCGTTTTTTAGAAAATGACGTCACATCACAGCGAGAATGCCGAAAATCCGTCGATCTCCAATCATTTTTGACACTCATTCCACCCTATTCAACCTTCCGTTCAGCGGTTAACCAAACCCCGCAAATTAACCTGATTTTGACCATTACGGATGCATATCTCCCGTCACCAGAAACGACGAAGAGAGTGAGTTGCCGTGATTGTCCATTGTTTGTCGCGTCACAAATTTCGAAATGCCCGCCCTCTTGCGGTGGCGTCAATGGCCGTTGCTATTGCGTTTGGCATTTCCACGACCGCCGCTGAGGCCGCTGGCACAGCTGCGGGCACAACGATCAGCAACACGGCGACTGCGACCTATAATGATCCCGGTGGTACGGAGCTGACGACACCGTCCAACACCGTCGACATTCTTGTGGATGAGCTGCTGGACGTCACTGTCGCAACTGCTGACCCCGGAGACATGCCCGCGCCACCAGCAGGAACCAATCAAGTACTCAGTTTCACCGTTCGCAACAACGGAAATGGATCTGAGGCATTTCGGCTGACGCCCAACGGCACTGTGGGCGGTGATCAATTTGATCCCACGACGACATCCATTGTGATCGACAATGGCAACGGCGTTTATGATCCCGGCATAGACATTGTTTATACGCCCGGATCGAATGATCCCATTCTTGCGCCTGACACATCCGTAAAGATTTTCATTCTATCAACCATCCCCGGCGGAGCTGCTGACGGTTCACGGGGCATTGTCACTCTCACAGCCGCTGCAGTCACGGGCACCGGCGCGCCGGGCACAAGCTTTCCGGGCTTGGGCCAAGGTGGCGGCGATGCTGTAGTCGGCAGTTCTGGTGCCGATGGCGTCGATCAAGGCGCGTATGTGGTTCAAAATGCCACAGTCGCTTTGGTGAAAAGCGCAACCATCCTTGATCCGTTTGGCGGCGCAGAATCAGTTCCGGGTGCCATCATCACTTATACATTGGTCGCCACGGTTACGGGCAGCGGCACGCTAAGCAATCTGACCATCGGAGACGTCATTCCGGCGGGCACTGCTTACAGACTTGGAACGATCACGCTGCAAGGCAGTGGCCTGTCAGATGCAGTTGACGCCGATGCAGGGGAATTCGCCAGTTCAGCAGTTGCTGTGCGTTTGGGCGCGCTACCGGGCGGCACCACGCGCACCGTCACATTCAAAGTGCGGATTAACTAGGGGCAGATGGGGGCATGAACCATTTCAGGGGTATCGCGATATTGATCGCACTCATCGGGGCATCTGCGGCTCAGGCGGCAGACAGCGTCATGCTGGCCAGTGAAGTTTTCGTTGAGAAAATTGTAACGGGTTCAGACGGCCGTCCGCAAGTTTTGCTGCAGCAACCTAAGCGGGTGATGCCCGGCGATGATTTGGTCTTTGTCCTCAAATACCGAAACACAGGGCAAGCTCCCGCGAAGAATTTCAGCGTTACCAACCCTCTGCCTCGCGCCGTTTCATTTCGTGAAACGACAGAGAAATCAGCCGTTTATTCGGTTGATGGGGGCCGTGTCTGGGGCGCGTTACCGGCGCTGCAGGTGCGCGCAGATGACGGGCGGCTGCGATTGGCACGCCCTGACGACGTTACACATGTCCGGTGGACCTTTCGGCAGCCATTGCTGGCAGGTGCATCAGGCAAATTAAGTTTCCGCGGCACCGTCCGTTGAAAAAAACCGCAATGAAGCCAGCGGAACCAGAGTGGCTTCGTGTGAAACAACGAACAAACTGACGAGTGAGACCAATGATGAAGCATTTAATGAATCGACTGCTGGGAACCAGTGCAGTTGTGATTGGGGTGATGGCGGGGACACCGGCCTTTGCAGCAGGCACAACAGCGGGGTCAACCATCACCAACGTCGCCACCGTGAACTACCAAGTTGGCGGCGTTGCACAGACCGCAATTACCGACGATGATGCCATCATTGTTGACCGCAGGGTCAATTTGACCATCGTTCAGCTTGGCTCTGCAACGACTTCGGTCACGCCGGGGCAAACGGGGGCTGCAACAACCTTCACCATCACCAACACATCCAACGCGCCGATTGACATTGGCTTGGCTGCATCCAACTTGGTTGGTGGCACAGCGCCCAACAGCGCTGGCCTTGATGCGTTCGATGTCAGCGCATTCACCTACTATATCGATAATGGTGATAACGTGTTCGGTGCCGGTGATACTCTGGTTACCTTCTTAGATGAAGTTGCAGCAGACGCAGTCCGCGTCGTCCATGTTGTTGCCACAGTTCCTGGAACGGCGACAAACGGGCAAATTGCGGCGATTTCTCTCACCGGTACGGCGCAAGCTGCCGGTGCTGCAGCAACGCAAGGTGCCAATATTGTTGCAACCGTAGGTGCAAACACAGCTGGCATGGATACTGTCCTGGCAGATAATGACGGCATCGATGACGGCCTGAGCGACGGGGTCAGTTCAGCGCGCGACGACTATACCGTGTCGGCACCAGTGCTGACTGTGAACAAGTTCAGCCGCATCATCAGCGATCCAATCAACGGGACGACCAACCCGAAGATGATCCCAGGTGCTGTGGTTGAATATTGCATCAGCGTTGCCAACTCTGCGGCGGGCGCAACAGCCAGCAGCGTGATCATCACCGATCCGCTTCCCACTCAAACAGCCTATGTTTCGGCATTCGGGGTTTTTGAAGGTGGCATTTTGACCGCTGGTGTCTGCTCCGGCGGCACAAATACGGGCACATTCGCCACGCCAACAGTGACAGGAAATCTCGGTACAGTGGCCGCAAATGCCACGGAAACCGTCTATTTCCGCGTTACGATCAACTAAAGCGTAAAGGCAGCCGCGCTTCATCCGATGTATGGGTGGGGTGCGGCTGACAAATATAATGACATCAGGCATTAACCACATCACAACCAAAATGATTGGCTTGGCAGCAGTGCTCAGTGCATTTGCGCCTGTGGTAACGCACGCCCAGACGACCATCAGCAACACAGCGACCATTTTATGGGACGCGGGCTCCAGTCGTGCAGGCCAATATTCTAACCGCGTCGACATTCCCGTCCGTCCAGCGCCTCCTGTGGGTCAACCAAAACTCACTACTTTCCACCTTGCGGATAGCCAAGGCGGCGGATCGCCCCTCGCGGTGCCTACAACCATGTGCCAAACTGGTTCAGGGATGGAAGAAATCACGATCGGCGGCGT
The DNA here is from genome assembly GCA_031376385.1 of Sphingomonadales bacterium. Lineage (GTDB taxonomy): Bacteria > Pseudomonadota > Alphaproteobacteria > Sphingomonadales > Sphingomonadaceae > Aquisediminimonas. Next base: position 461,404 of record JANMDQ010000015.1, on the reverse strand, counting down.
GTTTGCTGGCGTTGAGCTCAATCCAGCCACAGTCACTCCGGCAACATCCATTCGCGCAGGCGAGCCGCTCATCATCGCTGTGGACTCCGCGCTTGATAATCGCGACGCTTCGGCTTTGGATACGCTCACGATAACACTGTCAACGCCCGGCGGCGATGCAGAAACGCTGCGCTTGCAGGAAACTGGGGTAAACACTGGCAGGTTCGTCGGCGTGATCCGCACCGCCGCCATTCCGCCAACGCCCGTCAAAAGCGACTGCATTCTTTCGGTTCGTCCGGGGGACAATTTGAACCTTTCTGGTTTACGGTTCTCGGATGGCACTCTCATTGCCAATGCGCCTCTGGAAATTCTTATCGATCCATTCGGAATTGTCTTTGATTCTGGTGATGGAAAGCCCGTGCAAGGAAGCCGCGTTACGCTGATCAACGCCGATACGGGGCAACCAGCCGACGTTTTCGGTGATGATGGCGTATCAATTTTCCCATCATCGGTGATCACGGGATCAACAGTGACGGACAGCAGCGGCACACGCTATGTCTTCCCAACTGGCGATTACCGCTTTCCCTTTGCCCGTGCGGGCAACTACCGCCTGTTGGTTGAGCCTCCGGCTCCCTACACGGCTCCATCGCTCGCCCGGCCCAGCGAACTGACGGATTTGCGGCGCCCCGACGGCCTTCCCTTCACTATTGTGGATGGCTCTTACAGCTTGATCTTTCGGTTGAGCGATCCCGCTCCTGTGCGGATCGACATTCCGGTGGACCGCCCTGGTGGCGCGCTTATCCTGACCAAGTCAGCGTCCCAACCCGCAGCGACGACCGGCGATGGCATTCAGTACCGCATTACCGTCCGCAATGGTGACGCTGTGCGCTCAACCGGTGCGATCACTGTGACGGACATCCTGCCGCCCGAAATGCGATTGCGGAATGATACCGTTCGTTACAACGGCAGCCTTACCGCCTATACGGTTAGTCGTGATGGGGGGACACTCACCGTGCCCATCCCTGCCCTTCGTGCTGGCGGATCAGGCCTGATCACATATCTCCTCGAAGTGCGTCCCGACGCCAAGCCAGGCATCACCATGAACCGCGCCATTGCCCGCGACAATCGCGGGGCACAGAGCCCTATCGCCGATGCTGCTGTGCGGATCACGCGCGACGGGTTGGGTGACCGGATGACGATTATTGGCCGCATCACTGACGGCGGCTGTGCAATCGCACCTGAAGCTGCAACTGGCCTGATGGGCGTGCGCGTCATGCTCCAAGACGGCAGCTATGCCGTAACGGACAGCGAAGGCCGCTATCATTTTGAAGGCGTATTGCCGGGGCTGAATGTCGTTCAGTTCGATCCGTCCACGCTTCCGGCTGGCCAAGTCCCTCAAAATTGCACGCAGAATGCGCGTGCGGGCGGCAGTGCAATCTCTCGCTTTGTCGAAGGACAGGGAGGATCGCTGATCCGTGTGGATTTCCGCAGCACGCCAGGCGAAAATCTGGCCCGCCCCGATGCATCTATTGCCAAGCGCGTGGCACCAGTCGACGATGCTGTTGCCGCTGGAGCGCAGATGGATTGGTTCGCTGATCAAACACCGGAAGTGAAATGGCTCTTTCCAACGGCGGACCACAACCCCCGCACCAAGGCCGTGCGCGTCGCGATCAAACATCTTCCCGGCCAGACAGTCACACTCTTGGCCAATGGTCAACCTGTCAGCAAATATGCTTATGATGGCACGAAGAAGAATGGCGTCGAAACCATTGCCATCAGTGTGTGGCGCGGGCTGGAACTGCCGACACGCGTGACGGTGTTCACAGCCCAGATCAAAGACGCGAATGGCACCATCGTTGAAACCCTGACCCGTTCCGTCGCTTACTCTGGTGCAGCGATCCGTGCTGAAATGATCCGCGACAAGTCTGTGCTGGTTGCTGACGGCGTGACGCGCCCGGTCATTGCCCTGCGGATGACAGACCGCGACGGCCACCCAATTCAGCACGGTGTTGTCGGTGATTTCTCGGTCGCTGCGCCCTATTATCCAGCGGTTTCCGCAGATGCACAGGCCGCGCGCGGACTTGCCGGGCTGGAACGCGGGCGCCCCGTATGGCGCGTCGAAGGTGATAATGGCATTGCCTATATCGAACTCGAACCCACCACAGCGTCCGGTGGCCTGTCGATCAGCGTCCCTTTCCGCGATGGTGAAGTGACGCGCAAGCAGCAGGTTGAGCTTTGGCTGACACCGGGCAAGCGCCCTTGGACAGTGGTTGGCTTTGCCGCTGGCACGGTTGGTTTCAACACACTCAAAGGTCGCCTTGAAGGCCTAGGTGCAGACGGCGACCGGACTTATACTGACGCGCGCATCGCCCTCTATGCCAAGGGCCGGATCAAGGGCCAGTGGTTGATGACCATGTCTTATGACAGCGACAAGGCCAAGGAAGACACGCGGTTTGGCGGCGTCATTGATCCGACCGCGTACTACACCATCTACGCGGACCAGAGCGAGCGGCGCTATGACGCGGCGAGCGTTCGCAAGCTCTATCTGAAACTGGAACGCCCGCAATTTTATGCGCTGTTTGGCGATTATGAAACGGGCATCAATGAGCCCGTGCTGACGCGCTATTCCCGCGCATTCAATGGCGTAAAGTCCGAATTTCGCAATGATAACATCAGCGCAACTGCCTTTGCAGCTGACACGCCGTACCGCAATCGGCGCGAAGAAATTCAGGGCAATGGCCTGACCGGCCCTTATGCGCTGACTGCGCGCGATGTGCTGGCCAATTCGGAACGGGTGACACTGGAAACACGTGATCGGCTACGTTCCGAACGGATCGTGGAAACCCGCACACTTGTTCGCCATATCGATTATGACATCGACTATATCGGCGGCACTTTGCGGTTCCGTGAGCCGATCCTCAGCCGGTCTTCCAGCTTGGACCCGCAGTTCATTGTTGTCACTTATGAAGTCGACGGTGTGGCCCAGCGCGTCTTGAACGCTGGTGGCCGCGTCGCATGGACCAATGACGCGAAAACGCTGACCATTGGAACGACTGCAATCCACAACGAAGATGATATCGCCAAAACCAATGTTGGCGGAGTGGATGTGAAATATCAGCCAACGCCCCAATCCGAAGTGCGGGCTGAATTTGCCGTCAGCGATGCAACTGCGCGCGCCGGAACAACTGGCGTGAACCAAGGATCGTCAACGGCTTGGCTGGTTGAGGCGGAACATCATGGCGCCAAATATGACGTGCTGGCCTACGCCCGCGAACAACAGGCCGGTTACGGCGTCGGTCAACTGAACGGCAGCGAAACCGGCACGCGCAAATTCGGCTTTGATGGTCGGGCGCGTTTGACAGAACATCTCTCCGTACTTGGTAGTGCTTGGCAAGAAGATGATCTGGGCAGCACCGCCCGTCGCCAGGCTGGCCGTGTACTCGGCGAATATCGCACGAAGGGGCTAGATCTGCGGGCTGGCTTGACGATTGCAAATGATACGCTTGCTGATGGGCGCACTGCACAATCTACAATTGGCCAGTTCGGCGCAACCAAGCGCTTTATGGACGGAAAGCTAGAACTGGATGCTCAAACCGAAGTGCCGTTGTCATCAAGTGAAAGCATTGATTTCCCAGCAAGGCACAAGCTTTCGGCTCGCTATGCCATATCAAGCGACATCAGCGTTGTTGCGGGATATGAAGTGGCGAAGGGTGACACAATCGATGCCCGCACGGCACGTGTCGGCTTTGATGTGAAGCCTTGGCGCGGCGGACGCCTGATCGCGTCGGCCAACAGCCAAAGCTTCGATGACTACGGCCCACGCACCTTTGCTGCCTACGGCCTCTCACAGTCCGTGCCGGTCAACGAAAAGATCACGCTCGACTTCACACTAGACGGCAACAAGACTCTGGGAGGCGTTGATGCCTCTCGCGTCTTGAACCCTGACCAACCTGTTGCATCGGGCGGCTTTATCGGCACTGATGGAACGCTTTCTGAGGATTTCACTGCTGTTACTGCTGGTGCCTCTTATCGTGGCAAGAGCTGGAGCCTTACTGGACGCGGTGAATATCGCGATGGCCAGACGACCAACCGATACGGTTTCAACATCGCTGCGCTTCGTCAGATTGGGGAAGGCCGAGCGTTTGGAGGTGCGTTCAGTTGGTTCCGCGCGCAGCAGATCGGCGGCGCAAAAACTGAAACGGCGGCACTTGCGCTCAGCTGGGCCCATCGCCCTGATGACAGCCGCTTGAGCATTCTCAATAAGCTCGAACTGCGGTCCGACAAGATTTTTGGCGCTGTTGCGGGACGCCCCGGCCCAATCGGTGGCGCGCCGCTCACTGTGCAGGGCAACGCCAAGTCTCAGCGGGTGATCAATAGCCTTGCGATCAACTGGTCGCCCACGCAGCGCCGCGACGGCGATTTCCTTAACCGCAGCGAAGTCTCGGTTTTCTGGGGCAGCCGCTATTCATTCGACAAGATTGAAGCTGATGAACTCAAAGGATGGAGCAATGTGATCGGCGCGGACATTCGCTTTGACTTGTCCAAGACCATCGATCTGGGCGTGAGTGGGACTGTGCGGGCCAATCCCGGTGGCAAGACTTACGCTTATTCCGGTGGACCAACGGTCAGCCTTTCTCCAGCGAAAAACACGTATATCACCGTCGGTTACAATGTCGTTGGCTTCAAAGACCGTGATTTTGAAGCCAGCCGCTACACGCGCAAAGGGCCGTTCGTGACTCTGCGGCTCAAGTTTGACGAGGACAGCTTTGCGCGGCTGGGGCTTGGCAACCGGAAGATGCCAGAGGCGCGTGCCAAAGCGGATCCCATCGCGATGACGCCCCTACCCGCAGAGATGGCGATTGCAGAGGCAGCGCCTGCGATATCGGTGGCGTCAACTCTGCCCATGGCAGAACCAGCTATTGAAGCGCCCGTCGTTGCTGACGTTATCTGCGCCAAGGATGAAGGTCTGGCGCCCGTTACCCGCAAAAAGGCCGTTCGTCCGGCGATCATCGTGAAAAAAGCTGTTCGTCGTATCCCTTCAAAGACCGAACTGGCACTGCGCAAGCTGGCCCGCCCAAAACCGACCTGCATCACGGGGCAGATCGCGCTCAATTGATATCCTATTTGGTTTATGCGTCAGCAATCTCCGCTGTCAGTTTGCGCATCACGTACGGGATCATCAGTATCAGAACGAGGGTCGCCACAAGGAACGGTAAGGGCTGCGCAATTTGATACAGTCCTACGCCCAGCGTTGGTCCCACCACGAACGAAGCACCGTTCACCGATGTGACTCGCCCGGCCACCAATCCTTGTAGTCTCCGCCCGACGGCCAGCGATGATCCGGCGGTAAAAGCGGGCCGGGTAAAGCCAAAACCGATGGATGACAGGGCGTAGCTTGTCGCAATCGTGTAAAGGCTGAACGATATGGCGGTCCCGCACAGGCCAATGGCCGAAATGACCAGCCCCAGCGTCATCATTGTGCGCGGTTTCAGCTTCAAATTCGGGATCAGGCCCCATTGCACCAGCAAAGCTGCCCCTGCCCCGCACATCAGCACCAATCCAATCGCCTGTTGAGTCTCTATTTTCTCAACCGACAAACCAAGACGGTCAATCACAAGGAAACCCATTGCCGCTCCTGTCATGGCTTGGGCATGCCCAAGAACCAATCCGGAGAACATCCACGGCCAGATGCGTGGATCGCGGATCGGCAACTTATCCTCATTCACCTCTGAGGTGGCCGCAGTGATGCTTGCACCCGCAGGCGCTCCGCCAAGTGAGGGATAGCTGATGTTCGCGCCACGGGCGGCATCTTCGTCCCCGTCCCCAATGTCACGGTCATCGGTCAGGAACCGCGCAACGGCAAACCATGTGGCCAAACCGAATAGCGCGAAGACAAAGGCTGGCCCCGCCAGCCCAATTCCCGGAATAACCATATAGGGCGCAAGGGCAGGCCCGAGGATTGTCCCCAGCCCGAACGCGGACCCAAGCAGCGTAAGGGCCTTCGTCCGATCCTCACGGCTTGTTCGCAGCGCAACCATAGCTTGAGCCGCTGGCGGGGCCGCAGACCCGAAGAAACCGTAGATCACTCGCGCCGTGATCACGGCCGCCATCGCAACATACGGCCCGATCCAGCCATCCAATCCCGCGGTCAGGACAAGCCCGACCAAGGTGATCGACACGGTAAACCCAGCGCTGCCGATCAACACCATCTTGCGCCGCCCCTGCCGGTCAGACCGTTTTGCCCAGAAGGGAGCCGCAAACACCCAGACGAGCGCGGACACCGAAAACACCGTCGCAATGACGCTATCTGGCACTTTCAGGGATCGGCCGATGGCTGGCAGCACCGATTGCAGCGCCGTATTGCCCGCCCCCGTAATCAGCATCACGATGAACAAGATGCCAAAATCGCGGCTATATTGGGATTGATTCGGTTTCATATGTGAACTGATAGGACGCATCAGCGCCAGTCGGAAGCGGCCCACCGCGCTTTTGTTCGGTTTCATCTTGCCAGTCCGTCACCCATCTGCGAACGGTTGAGGCTCGCAACACAGGGTATCGCACCGTCTCATGAGCCAATCTTCTGCAAAGGCCTCCGCCATTTCGGGCCGAAAACCGCGTGGTCCCTGGCGCATGTTTCTCAAAGGCTTCATCAAGCACCCCGTGATGGTCGGCTCGATCATTCCGTCATCAGACACATTGATCCGCCATATGCTGGGGCCCGTTGATTGGGCGACAACGAAGGTTTTCGTCGAATATGGTCCCGGTGTTGGCACATTCTGCCCGCACATATTGGTGCGACTGGCACCGGACGCGACCTATATCGCAATCGACCTCAACCCGGATTTCATTGACTATCTGAACGAGACAATCACTGACAACCGCTTCCGCGCCATCCTCGGGTCCGCGGCTGATGTTGAGCAGATTGTGAAAGACAGCGGCTTTGATCATGCCGATTATGTCGTTTCCGGCCTTCCCTTCTCCACCCTGCCAACTGGCGTAGGCCCCGCCATTGCGGCTGCCACCCACCGCGTCCTGCGCCCCGGCGGCGCGTTTCTGGTGTATCAATTCCGCGCGAAAGTAAAAGATTTCCTCCTCCCCCATTTCAGCCGCATCGATAGCGGCTTCGAAGGCTGGAACGTACCGCCCTGCTTCCTGTTCTGGGCTTGGAAAGACTGAGGCTGGTTGCCGTATTTGCAGCATCAGTGTGATGCTAGCGAATGGTTTGATGACTGATTTGTTGGGGGGAGCTGACAGGTGGAAAACAGCCAAGATTGTAGATGAGCAGACATTCATTTCGCACTACACAAATTTAAGATTTACCCTTGAGTCGGAAATTCCAGAATGTCGTTGATCGACGATACCCAACCCAACCTCCGTTTTGTCCAAATCTGTTTTCCGGGTGGAGCAATTTCAGCCCGTTGATCGAGTCCGCCTACCCGGAGCGAATAATTTGGGTTGTTGTCGGTCGGCAACCTAAACACTGGTGCACCACAGTCTCCACAGAACGCATGGCCTCGCCGCGAACCACTCTCAGCGGTTTTCATATAAATTTTTGGGTTGCCGTGAATGATGCAAAAGGCTTCGGGCCGCGCAGGAATTGCAACGCGAAATGCGGAGCCAGTTAGTGTTTGGCAATCAATGCAATGGCAAATTTGAGCCGCCGCCGGATCGATTTCAGCTTCGTAGGCGATTTTACCGCAGTGGCACCGTCCGCTGACTTTCATTCGCCTTTCCATTCTCGTCCAGAACTCTCAAATTACCTTACAACTAATGATAGGTCTGGGGAAACCGAACTCTTCGGTCCAACGTCCGAAAACTTGTCGGCACCGGCCTCTCCCTGAAACACGCAAGAAGTGGCAGTCCAGAACCAGGCACAACGCACTGACAAATGGCGTAACACCTCCACCCAAAACTCAACCCATCTTTGGAAAACAAACCTCTTCCACGCCGCGAACGCCGTCTTTGCGGCCGAGTTGGACGACGATGTCGACCATTGATTTGGCATAGCCTATTGTTTCGCTGCGGCTCAATCCCAGGCCCGCCTGCATGCACATCAGGCCGATTTGTTCAAATGCCCCTTCAGGCGTGCTGGCGTGAACGGTGCTGAGGGAGCCCGGATGGCCGGTGTTGACGGCGCGCAGGAAAGTGACGGTTTCGCGCCCGCGCAATTCGCCGACGATCAACCGGTCAGGCCGCATCCGCAGGGATGCACGCATCAGATCATCAATGCCAACGCGGGCTTCGCCTTGATCGCTTGGAACCGCAATCAGCCCAATGGCGTTATCACGACCCAGTTTGATTTCAGGCGTATCTTCAATCGCAATCACCCGTTCATGCGCCGGAATTTCTTTGAGCAACGCATTGAGCAAAGTCGTTTTACCCGATGATGTGCCGCCTGACAGCAATATGGTTTTTTGCGCAGCAATTGCCCTGCGAAAAAAGGCAATCATATCGCCAGAGGCCAGCAAAACTTGAAGTTCTGCCATAACCTCTGCCTCATGAGATTTGGATATGGCGTTGCAGCCTTCAAATGCCCCCGTCGCGCCGTAACTGTCCAGCGTCAGATCGTGCAAAACATGTTTGCGAATGGCCAGCGCCACATCACCGCGCGTTGCGGGAGGCAGGATCATTTGCACCCGTGCGCCGCCGGGCAGAACAGCGGCCAGCAACGGATGTTCCCGGCTGACGCCTTGATGGTTCACCCGCGCGATTTGTTGGGCCAGCCTGCCCAGCAATATTGCATCAATTTCCGGGGCAGTATGGCGTTCCATCTGCGCCGCCCCTGCCCGTTCCACCCAGACTTCGCCGGGCCGATTGACGATGATTTCAGTAACATCGTCTGCGTTGAGCCAAGGCGCAAAGGGCATAAGATAGCTGGCGAGGTAAACGTTGCTGCCTTCGCGCCCCACGCCGGTCATCATGTTCATGGGCGGCCGCCGTCAGTTCCCGAAAAATCCAGATCACGGGCCGTGAAAATCCGCACTGGCGTGCCTTGTGCGACTTTGACCGTTGGCGGGATGTTAATGTCACGTTCGAGCGCAATGCCCGCCACGCTTTTGGCGTCTTCGGCAGTGCGCACCACCACATCATTGCTGCCCCGTTGCAACAGGCCAAGGCCCGACTGAACAACCGACAGCAAAATGGCAGACCCAAAGCGTTTTAGGAAATGACTATCGACTTTGCCACCCAGACCGGCCCTGCCCAGTGGATCCGTGGCAGGGGAACCGAGCGACACCGTGACCCCGTCAGGCCGGGTCAGGCGCGTCCAAACAATGAACGCCCGTGATTGGCCCGCAGCAAGGCCCGACCGATATTGGCCGATCAGGCGGCTGCCGCTGGGGATCAGCACACGGCGACCATCAAAACCCATGACATCGCGGCTCACCACAGCACGGACATAGCCCGGCAAATCTGAATTGATTGCCGTTTCCAGCACAGCGGCAATGATGGCCCCCTGCGGCACGGTATAGCTGCTGTTGGCAATGCGCACGGCGCGTGCGGGCGCATTTTCGGCCGCCGCCACACGGTCAGCAAATTTGTCTTCAGCGCTCAGCCCATCCCCCTTTGCCCCGGCCAAGCCCGGGGTTTCCGGCAGAATGGCGGGGCCAGATTTGGTCAGATCAACCACAACACCGGGGGACAGCAGCCGGTTGACACCCTGCCCGCCCGGGCCGCCTGCGCCAACGATGCCAAGCATGGGCCCGCCATTGGCGGGTGGCGGCACAAGTGTTGGTGCGGGAAGTTCCGGCGGGCCAGGTAGTAAAACGGGTTTCGGAACCAAGCCACCCGGCGGGGCAACTGCCATGGCACTGGCACCTGGCCGATTGGCAGGGATCTTGGCCGCTTCGCCGCGCGATGAGGCCAGGCTGGTAAAGGTCATTATGCCAAGCAAGCTTATGCCGACGATGCCCAGTTTCAATTCTGGCGTCAGCCCTGTGGGCATGGCCACGGGGGATAACATGTTGGGGGTTGAAGCCTCCAACGCGTCAGCGTCTATCGTGCTTCTGGGATCAACGGATTGTGAGCCAAAAAACTTCATCCCTTGTCTCCCTTAGCTTGAGCGTCTGATTTGCTACGAAACACACCGCGCTTGGCCTTGGCACGCGCCTTTGGGGCCTCAAAACCTGGCGTGGGAACCACATAGGCATCATTAAAGATCATCGTCACGTCAGTGCCCTGTCGCAGCACAAATTGTGGCCCAACTTGTTCGACAACCACATAAGGCCCGCGCACGGAAAAATTGACGATGCTTTCGCCGGCACCGGGTGTGACACTGAAAATCGCGGGGGTTGATGTGCCCGTGATGAAGCGGAAAAAGGTTGATTTGCCGTCATCAAACACTTGTTCCGGCACATTGCCCTTAGCCCCGTCATAACTGTAACTGCGGTTCCACTCTTCGGGTGGCTTTGCTGTAACTGGGGCCGGAGCCTGAAACGCAGCCGCTTCGGCTGGCTTTTGCGGGTAACGGAAGCGGAGCGCGTAGATGAGTTCGCGCTGAGCAGCCTTCACGCCAGAACGCGCGATCAGTTCCAGATTATAGGTCCGCTGATTCGTAACAATGGACATGTTGGTGGTGCGCGGCAGGCCGACGGGTTTTAGGAACATGACTGTTGCTGCGCCGTTTGGCGTGACTTGCCAGCCCGCACTATCGCCAATGCCGACCGTTTCAATCCGTTCGCCGGGTTCAAATTCAACCATGATTTGATAACCGGTAAAGCCGGTGACACGGACGATGGCATTAGCATTATAATCGACATAGCGGATGCGCGGATCGACTTGTGGGGACGCGGCGTCGGTCATTTGCGCCGATGCGGGCGTGCTCAAAAAACTGCTGCCTGCGGCCAAGCCCAAGGCGATGACGAAGGGGAAAGACCTGATCATGCGGTAATCCTGAACGGTTTAATGGGCGCACGGCCGCCGCCCGTGGGGCCACGACCAATGGCGCGACTTGGCTTTAGCGCATCGGTGCGGGGCTGCGCTGTTTCACCATTGGGGGTTGGGGGCATGATGATCATGCGCTGCACGGCAAGGTCCGATTGAATGCTGCTTTGGCTTGGGCGTTCCAACGCACCGATCATCGATTGGATGCGTTCGTTGAAAATGACGTTGGAGCTTTGGCTTTGATCCGCGGCTTGCGGGGCCAGCACGGATGGTGCGGCGACTTCGGATGATGGAGATTTGCCGACGGGGATCGTCCATCCGCTCACTATCGTGCGGCCAATGCGGAACAGCTGCACCGCGACGGCGGCCATGATGATCACAATGACAAGGATGGTCAGCGCCTGACGCATTGAGAATATCCCGTTGCCCGCCGAAACGAACATGTCTGCAAGGATGGGCTCAATCAGGGCAGTGGCACCAGCCGCTGTGAGCATGGCCATCAGCGGTACAATGGCCATCAGGCCTGCGGCTTTACCCCAGCCGAGTGTGAGCCCGCGTGTGGCCTGAAACAGCGCAAAAACCGCAAAGATCGGCCCCATCATCAGCAGCAGCCCGAGAATGATCTTTGCCACCACCAGTACTCCGGCAGAGGCAAGCACCAGCACCAGCGCGCTGATCAGCAGCATGTTGGGGCCAAGGGAATCTTTGGGGGCAATGAGTGCGGCGACGCCAGTGGGGAGTGCGGGGGTGGCCAGTGCGGGGGGCGCCTGTGCGGGGGTGGCTGGTTGTGCCGTTGGCGTGTCCATTGGCACCTTTGGCCTGGCGTCAAACTCTGTCCATGCGTCGGCCAAGTCAACCATTTTGCCCGACAGCAGATCGATGCGGGCGGTGATGGTGGCTTTATTGGTGCCGGGGCTGAGCAGGCTTGCGATTTCCTGGGGGCCGTCGGTCAGCGTGTCGTAGACGAGGGTCTGGTACGTCGCCCAGCTGCTGGTGAGGGCGAGCAGCGCGCCGATCATCACCATGCGCGGGGCCAGATCGCCCATGCTAAGCGCGGTGCGGCCGAAGATCAGCCGGTATCCAAGGAACGCGACATAGAGGGTTAGGGCTATGGTCAGGCCTGTGCCGAACGCGCCGCCGCTGCCTAGCAGGTTGGAATAGGCGGATTGGACAGTCGACTGCATGGTACAGTCGACTGTGGTCACCATCGTCTCGGCAGAACCCGCTGCAGGGTTGATGGCGGCGCAATTCTGCATCAGCGCCTGCCGCCGCCTGCGACCAGCTTGGATTCCACATCCTGCAACAGCCGCGGCATCCAGTCCCCCGGCCGATCGCCAAGTTCTGCTCGAAGTTCATCCAGCCGCCGAACGCTCCCCTCCCTCCCAGATAGAGCCGTAATCATATCGGGCATTCCGCTCATATCCAGCCGCGCCACCACACTCGTGCCGGATTGCTTTACAAGCACACAGCGCAAATTTTCGGGCAGCGACCTTACTAGATCAAGCTCATGATCCGTCAGACCAAAGCCGTCGCAATAATCAGCTGCTTGGGCTTTGGGATTGCACATAAACAATTGAGTTGCCGATTGCTCGATGATCGTTGCAGCAATTTTGCTATCTAAAGCATCTCCAGCGCTTTGCGTTGCGAAACCGACCAAGCCATTTCGCTTACGAACAGTCTTCATCCAGTCTTTCAGACGTTTGACAAAGATGTCGTCGTCTAGGGCTTTCCATCCTTCATCAATAATGATCATAGAAGGCGTTCCGTCTAGCTGCTCATCCACTCGGTGGAATAGGTACATCATCGCAGGGGTGCGCAGCACTGGTTGGTCAAGCAGCGCCGTCATATCAAAACCGGAAGTCTGCTTATCAAGGTTTAATTCGTCGCGCGTATTATCAAACAACCAAGCATATTCGCCGCTACCGCACCAAGGTGCGAGCCTCGAGGCGAGATCGCCACCTATGGGTCGCGCCCCTCCTGCCAACACTTCAGCAAAGTAACGCAGCTGACGGTAATCGGCGGGTTGTTCAAAATTGGCCTCGACCGCAGCCGCAATTCTTGCATTCTCATCAACCGTTAAATTTTCTGTTGCGGACGACAGCAATATTGAGAGCCATTGACGCAAGAAAGCTTTGTTTGGAGCGGTGTTGGACAGTTGCAATGGATTAAAACCAGTTGGCATTCCAGCACGCAGCACGTCGTAGCTGCCACCAATAGCGCGAATGAAAATTTCTGCGCCTCGATCCTTGTCGAAGAAAAATGTTCGGGGGGCAAATTTCTGAGCCTGCGCAATAAGGAAATTCAGGACCACTGTTTTACCTGAACCTGATGGCCCGATGAGAGTGAAATTCCCTAGATCGCCATTGTGCAAATTGAAAAAATAGGGCGTACTTGATGTGGTTTCAAGGACCGTGATCGGCTCCCCCCATGGCCCGCCAGTCGGTAGGCCGATAGGAAACCCATGGAGCGAGATGAGGCCCGACAAGTTCGCTGTTGAAACTAGGGCTTGGCGTGCAATGAAGTCAGCATTTCCCGGAAATTGCGCCCAAAATGAAGCTTCAATATTCAAATCTTCCCGCACCGCGACAGCACCGATCTCAGCAAGTGATGCTTGTACATCAGCAACCGCAGCATCCAACGCTTCAAGGGTATTGGCACGCACGTTTACGGTCAAATGATGTTCACCGTATGCCGCTCCGCCGCCCGACAGCTCGTCTTTTGCATTTAGCAAACCACTACGCAGCGTCATGGTTTCATCCGACGCCGCGCGCAGACGGCGCAGAGCCAAGCCGATGCGTTCGTCTGCAATTTGCCGGTCAACAAAGGCAAAACTCTCGCTTAGCGTCAGTTCGTGTGACAGTCGCAATAAGCCGTCAAGCATACCTGAACTGGTGTTCGCAGGATAATCTTTGATTGAGATCAGCGCCGCAAAAGAGCAAGCTTCGAGACTCGCCCCTTTCAGATGCATCGCATCTAGGCCGAAGCTAATTCTTTTATAAGGGAGGTAGAGGCCCGCGTCGCCGGTAGGGTTAAGAACCGGGTTAACTTCGCCGTTGAATAGGGCGGAGAGAATTTCGAGCGGTTCAGAGCATATTCCGGCTGCACCCTCGTAAAGAGCGAGCAAACGCGGGCTATAACGCGAGAGGGCGGACACCAAATTGATCCGCGCCGCGTCAAGTTCACGCAATTCACGCGCCTGTTCGGCTTGACGTTCGACGCTGGAGGGATAGTGAAAACGCTTACCCAGCCGTTCCAAGAAGCCTATTTTACCCGTTGCTGGCCTGCGCACAAGCGTCAGTACAAGGTCGTTGACAAACAGTCGCTTTGACCGAAGCTGGCTCTTCCACGCCTCATCCAAAGTCTGCGCAAACCCTTCAGGCTGAACGCCCGACAATTCTGCGGTCACGCGCCTGCGAATTACATGGCAATACAGCATCAGATTGGAATTAGCGATACCGCGCATCACCATGTCACGCACGGCGGCCAGATGATTCAACGTCTCGCTATCCGCAGTTTCAAACGCAATCCCGTCAAGCTGGATCATCTGAAGCAGCCCGCCATCACGGTTCAAGATCGTATAATCATTGATATGTCCGGAATAAGGCAATTTTTCCCCAGCCAACGGATCAAGGGCTGCAAGTTTGTGCATCTTATTCATCACAGATCAGGGCCGGTAACTGTTGCAGCGCCACATCGCATGCGTGCGTGTGCGCCCACAGCGACTAACTTTCGTGATCCAGAGATCAAAAATCCGCGGCTCCCGCAGGCAGGCCATATAGCCCACACCGTGAATGATGGCCGCTGCTGGGATCGCCCAAAAGGAGCGCGTGACTAAGAAAATCTCAGTCGTGACGACTAAGTTGATAATGAAGTAGCTATAAGTCACACCAGCAAACATTTGCGGCTGTGTCAGCGCCCTAAAGACAGGGGTGCGGCGGAGCGGCGTCATCTCTCAGGCACCAATAGCAGCGGAGCGAATGCCCGAAACAATGGCCGTCGCGCCGAACAGCACAAAGCAACCAACAATCACCGTTGCGCCGAAGCGCCAGTTCATCCGGCCCGTCAACATCATCAAGCCAACAACGGCAACGGCAATCACAGCAGCAGTCGTGGCCACATTGCCAAGCAAAGTCCCCTGCATCCATTCCATGGCTGAAATGATCGGGCCAGAGCCCTGCGGATTGGAGCCCACAAATTGCGCAAAAGCAGATTGCGGCAGCAGCGTAGTTAGGCCTGCCATAGATATGCGTGACGCAGATTTAACGAGCGACGAGGACATAGAGAGCCTTTCCTAATAAGGAGCAAAAATCGCGCTGGTTGCGGCCAGCCGGTGCATGATTTGACGGACATAATTTTGGGTTTCACGGTAAGGCGGAATACCGCGATATTTCATCACAGCCCCTGGGCCAGCGTTGTAAGCCGCCAGAGCCAGCGGAACATCATTGCCAAATCGTTCGAGTTGCGCCCTTAAATAGGCCGCACCACCGGAGACATTTTGAGCGAGGTTGGTCGGATCGATGACACCCAAAGAGCGTGCCGTGGCTGGCATCAATTGCATGACTCCAATCGCCCCGACAGGAGAACGAGCCTGATGACGGTACCGCGATTCCTGCCAAGCGACCGCATCCAGCAATGCCCCATCGATGCCGTACCGCGCAGCGGCGTTCTGGATATGCTGTTGAACAATACCGGCTTGCGGATTTTGCGCGCGCAGAGGAACACGTGTTGACGGGATGGGTGTTAGAGACGGCAGCGCCGGAAGGAGATTTTGGTCCCGCGCTGTTGGCATGACCTGCCAGCGGGGTTGAGTGATGTTGACCAGCGTGCCTTCAACACTCATCTCAAATACGTCTGCATGGGCAGGAAGGCCCGCCACGCAGGCAAGCAACGAAGCAAAAATCGAAGGTCTGATTGGGCTCAACATGATTATGTCAAATTAGGAATGACACCTTGATAAATGGTTAACAATTCATTCCGTTTATCGCTCTCCTTAACTCACTTTAACCACTCCCAGAAACCCTCTGTTGAACACTGTTTGATACCTAAACTCTTCGTAAATCACGGTTCTTGCCGGTTCTGGCGAAGAAAAGCGGAGATTGTGTATGACTGACACGCTGACACTATTGGACCGTGCCCCGGCAATTGAAGATGAAACCGACTGCGGTGTCAGCGCGACGAAATCAGTATCGAATAGTTTAGCAGCACTTCCTTTGGCTGGCTTGCTCGCGGCTTGCGGGGGAGGAGGAGGAGGAAGCAGCAGTGGCGGAGGAACGGCGGTAACGCCGCCCCCGGTCGCAGTTGTCCGAAAACCCCAAAGCGATGCGGAAGCCGCGCGGTTCATTCTGCAAACTGGCCTTGCTGTGACAGACGCAGACTTAACGGCACTCAAATCAAATGGGTATGAGCCGTGGCTCAATAGCCAAATGGATGCCCCCATCAGCCAAACCGGAGTCGCATGGCTCGCTTCGCGCGGTTATGACAAGGTGACAGCCGACGGCTTTTACGACAATGAATATCCCGGCGACTACATGATCTGGAACCAGCTCATGACGCCCGCCAATGGGGTTCGAAAGCGAATTGGCCTTGCTCTTTCAGAATTTTTTGTCGTTTCGCTTGGTGGATTGGACTTTAGCTGGCGCAGTCAAGCAATTGCATTCTACTGGGATCAACTCAACAGCAATGCATTTGGTAACTACCGGAAACTGTTGGAGGATATCACGCTCAATCCCGCCATGGGCTATTACTTAAGCACCCGGGGCAATCGGAAAGAAGACACACGCACTGGCCGCCAACCCGATGAAAATTATGCCCGTGAAGTCATGCAGCTTTTCACAATTGGCCTCAATCAACTCAATAATGACGGCACCAACAAGCTGGATGCGGCAGGCAAGTCGATTGAGACCTACACCAACAGCGATGTTTCCAACTTGGCTAGAGTGTTCACAGGATATGATTGGGACTTCACAGGCAACGTGAAAACACCGTCAACTAATGACGCAACACGAATGATCAACAGCGTCACCTACACCACGCTTCCCATGACACTCGATAACAAGAAGTGGGAATTCCCACAGGGCTCCAGCCAGCATTCAACATTAGAAGTGACATTCTTAGGGACGACAATTGCTGCGAATACCGAAGGGTCCGCAGCACTTAAAACCGCGCTCGATACCTTGTTTAATCACGGCAACGTCGGGCCGTTTTTCTCACGACAGATGATCCAGCGCTTGGTGACCAGCAATCCGACACCCGCCTATGTCGACCGCGTGGCGAAAATATTCAACAACAATGGTTCTGGCACGCGCGGTGATCTGCGCGCCGTTTTCAAGGCGATATTGCTTGATGAAGAGGCTTTGGGGGCTGCGGGCTTAACAGGCGCGACATTCGGGCGCGTCCGTGAACCGATGTTGCGTTTGGTCCAATGGGCCCAAACATTTGGCGCGACATCCACCGGCGGCAATTGGAAAATCAACAGCACAAGCGATCAGGCGAGCCAAATTGGGCAAAGCCCTCTGCGCTCTCCTTCAGTCTTTAACTTTTTCAGGCCAGGCTATGTTCCAGCCAATACTGCGATTGCGACAAACTCTCTTGTCGCCCCGGAGTTTCAGTTGGTGAATGAAACAACGACATCAGGTTATGTCAATTACATGAGTTTTGCGATCAGCACGACCAATGGCATCAACAATGACGTCAAAGCTGCTTATACAGCAGAAGTGGCGATTGCCCACGACGCTGCGGCTTTGCTTGACCGGCTCAGCTTAGTCTTGGCAGCAAACCAGATATCAAGCACAACCAAAGCGACAATCCGCACTGCGCTTGATGCGATTACAGTCACTCAAACCAGTTCAGACAGCGATAAACGACGGCGGGTTAACACCGCTGTTCTGCTCGTCATGGCGTCACCAGATTATCTGGTCCAAAAATAAAAAGGGCGATCACTATGCATATCGGTAAAATCGATGATCTGTCGCGTCGTGCCTTTTTGCGACGCAGTGGCCAACTTGCGATTGCAGGTTCGGCGTCTTCATGGGCGCTTGGGCTAGCAGGCATTGGAGAAGCGGCGGCCTTTAGTGCAGGCAATGATTATAAGGCCCTCGTTTGCATTTTCCTTTATGGGGGCAATGATCATAACGCGATGCTGATCCCTTCAGACGCGACAAATTATGATCTTTACAGCACCATTCGAGGCGGCGGGGCGGGTCAGACTGCTGGCGGGATTGCACTGGGGCGGGCCAGCTTGGCACCGACGACTTTGGTCCCATTGGGCAACCAGGTCTTGACCAATAATTTGCAGTTGGCCCTGGCCCCAGAAATGACGCGGCTGAAAGCGCGCTTTGATCAGGGGAAAATGGCGCCGCTTCTCAATGTTGGGCCTCTCGTCACGCCTCTTTCGCTGGCCCAATATAATAGTTCAAATCTGACGGCCAATCCCCGGCCAGCCAAGCTGTTTTCTCACAATGACCAGCAATCGACGTGGCAATCATCAAAGCCAGAGGGTGCAACGGACGGCTGGGGTGGCCGCATGGGTGATCTTGCCCTATCAAGCAACAGCAATTCGCTGTTCACTTGCATTTCCGCCACAGGCAATGCTGTATTCTTATCCGGTCAGCAGGCTTTGGCCTATCAAGTTTCCAGCGGCGGCGCATTGGCTGTAAGCGGCATTAAGAACCCTCTGTTTGGGTCAGCGGCGGGCAGCACGGCCCTGCGCACCTTAATGACACAAAGCAGCAGCCATGTTCTTGAGGCAGAATATAACCGTGTTGCCAAACGATCTATCGATGCCGAAGGCGTCGTGACAGCAGCGCTCAGCCCGGTCACGCTGACCACGTCTTTCCGGCCCGCTGTAGGTCGCAATTCCCTCGCCGATCAATTGGCGGTTGTCGCGAAATTGATTGCAGCGCGCCAGCCGCTTGGTGCAAAACGCCAAGTCTTTTTCGTCAGCATGGGTGGCTTTGACCTTCATGACAACCTGATGGGCAAACAACCGGGCCTGATGGGTCAGCTCGATTTTGCGATGGACGCCTTTTATCAATCGACAATTGAACTTGGCATAGCGGATAAAGTCACAACGTTTACAGCATCGGACTTTGGCCGCACTCTGGCATCCAACGGAGACGGGTCAGACCACGGCTGGGGCAGCCATCATTTGATTATGGGAGGCGCCGTAAATGGGGGCCGCCACTACGGCATCGCGCCTGAAATATCCGTCAAAAGCCCCGATCAAGTTGGCCAAGGGCGGCTTTTACCAAGCACATCTGTCGATCAATATTCAGCCACGCTGGCCAAATGGTTCGGCGTGCAGCCGTCTGAAATGGCAAGCGTTGCTCCCAACATTGGACGCTTCGCCAGCAGCGACTTAGGTTTCATGGCTTAGCCTGCTATTTCTCGGTCGCTGTAAACACGCCGTCCCAGTTCTCGCCGGGAGGGTTGCTTGCAAATATCACAATACGGTCGCGGTAGAGGGCGTAGAGATGAGTGAGGCCATACAGCGCGGCCTGATCATCAATTTCATCCAGCAACGCAGCAGCCACTGACCAATCCTGCGCGCGATAGGCCACGATCATGGCATCGTGCTTTTCCGCATAGCCGATGAAATCTGGGCCATTTGCCACCACATCATCACCCAGCAACACCCTTATCGTCTCCGGCGCATCACGACCCACCACGCGCACATGATCCAGAACTAGGCTGGCAAAGTGCGGGATATGATCGTGCAATCCCGTGCCAATCGCAATCTGCACGCCGTAGTACTTGGTCAGCCCCTCAATCCGGGAGGCAAGGTTCACGGTATCGCCAATGAGCGAGTAAGACAGGCGCTGCTGTGACCCCATATTACCAACACAGCACGGCCCGGTGTTCAGGCCGATGCCAATCTTCACTTGATCTGGCCACGGTTCGGCGTCTTGCAGCGGCATGTCGATGTTGAGCATTTTAAGCCGCTCCGCCATCGCCAATGCGCCGCGCGCGGCATTTTCATGCTGGTTTGGATCATCCAGCGGCGCATTCCAAAAGGCGAGGATCGCGTCACCGATATATTTGTCGATTGTAGCCTTATGGCTCAGCAGCAAATCCGTCATGGGCGTGAGAAAGGCGATCAGGAAACGGATGATTTCATTGGGTAGGAGCTTTTCTGATATGCTCGAAAAGCTGCGAATATCGCAGAAGAGCACAGTCATTTCGCGCTCTTCCCCTCCCAGTTCCAACTGTCCGGGATCTTCGGCAATGCGCCGCACCAATTCAGGCGCAAGATAGCGGTCAAACGCGTTGTGGATATAGGCGCGCTGCTGCTCCTCCTGATAATAGACGAGGATTGTGCCAAGGACATAGGCTGTGATCAGCCCAAGTATCGGCCATGTTGGATCAAGCAAGAACTGATAGCGGCTAAACGCGATCCAGCTGCCCCCGCCAATCGCCAGCACAGTAGCGCCGCCCAGCAGCGCGCCATAAGCCGCGCCCAAACTCGGCAGCAGAAAGACAAGGCCAATGCCAAGGACCAGCAGCAACAGACGCTCCACCCCGACCACCCAATCAGGGCGATACAGGAAATGCTGAAGGATCATCTGCTCTGTGGCCTGAGCATGGATCATCACGCCTAGTTCGGCATCGTTGAGCGGAGTTGCGCGTAGATCCCGCAGGCCAATCGCCCCCGCCCCGATGAAAACGATATGATCATTGAACAATCTGTCCTTCTCTTGCGCAGAGAGCGCGCCGGACAGGAGTTTCCAGGCAGGAACAACACGGTCTGGCACGGACCTGGTATAGTGCATCCAAAGTTCACCCGCGCGGGTGGTTGGCACTTCGAAATCGGCGACACGCAGGGCCGCGACATCGCCTGCGTTGCCGCCCTCCCCGCTGCCGTCGCTGGTTTTGATGATCACTGAACTGGCCTGCCGCGCGACGCGGAGGGCATCGAGTGACAGGGAGGGAAGGAGGGCGCGGCCTTGCATCGCAATCATCGGCGCGCGGCGAATGATCGAATCATCATCGGGTGCGATGCTCAGAAATCCACTGCCAGACGCTGCGGCTTCCAGCGCTGGCAATGGCATCACGGCGCTGCGATAGTGGGGCACAGATGACGGCGCAGACCCAGATACAGCCAGCCCCGCCTTAGGCTCGGCCTGCGCATCGGTGTGGTCATTGGTGAGGAAATATCCCGTGAGCGACGGCGTAATCTTAAACACCTCAGCCAGCTGCGCATCATTATCGGGCAGTGTGGCAAGCAGTTGCGCCACCACAGGGTCAGTCGCGGCATAGCGTTTCGACAGCTGTTGCGGCGACGTGCGGTCCTTTTCAGAAAAGACAATATCAAAGGCAATTGCCGCAGCACCCGCGTCACCGAGCGCCAGCGTCAGGCGTGCGATATCAGTGCGCGGCCAAGGCCACTGCCCGTATCGGCGGATGGTTTCGTCATCAATATCGACAACGCGAACGGCGGCCTCCTCATAAGGGCGCGGGCTCATCCGTTGATAACTGTCAAATACCAGCAGGCCGATGCGATTGAGCGCTGGCGAGATAATCGGAATAGGGAAGGTCTGCAGCGCCGCGATAGTCAGCACCGCTGCCAAACCCGGAAGCGTTTGCAGCCCACGTTTGCGCACCCAAGTCTTCATCCGTCCCACATCACAGCCCCACGATTCATTCGCCCCGCGTGAGACCTTGCCGCTATTTTAACGCCACGTCACCAAAACCCTAACGCGCTGTAAACTTTGAATTTACGCCCTTCCTATACTGAAGGTTTCGATAACAGCGACTTAGAGTGCGAACCGCGCCTGAAGGAAGATTAATGAACGTGAACGCCGTCAGCCATTCACCCCCGCAAACGGGCCATTCCTTAGTCGCCGCCTTAGTGGTAGCGGAGGGAAGTGGCGTGCACCGCTATGTGACATCGCACGAGCTGCTGGCCGGTCGATTCGCCGCGCGCAATATGGCGGATGCCGTGCATTATCTTTGCATTCTTCACGGTCGCCATCCCGGAGTGGCCGATCATGCCGCGAATCATACAGCTCATGATGCCGCGCGCTCATGGTTGATCAGCACTGTCGATGGCTTCATCCGTGAACGCACTTTCCTCACGCGGCTTGTCGTCGCTGCGGGCCCGCTACCAAGCACGCCCGGTCAGTCAGAAAGCGAAGCCGCCGTGAACGGTCAGCGCCATGCGTTAGAAATGTTAGCTCAATCTGACCGTGTTGGCTGCGCCCTCGGCGCAGCTTTGGCGCTCGTCCTCGATTGGCAAGCGATCCGCCAAGTTTTGGAAGGCGCCGGCAAGCGCTTCTCGGTTGATGCGCCGGTTGGTATCCTTCCAACGGCTGATACCACGATTGATCTTGCAAGCGGAATCGCAACATCGCCAGCAATGGAACGTGCGATTTCATTCGGAGCACAACAAATCCTCGCCCAGCACCGCGGCCTGTGGGATTTGCTCGAAGCCCGCCAGCTCGCTCGTGGCGATTATTGAGCGCTTAAAAACACCGCATAGAGCCTAATCGATCCGCGAACATACTTTTGACGTTACCAGTGCAGACCGGAACTGTGTCTCTGCCGCCACTTCCAGCGTGAAGGATGAATATTGTACTAATGTTGCGGAGGACTCCCGATCTTCTTTGCTCCGGCGTTCAGTGATGCGGAAACGCTCTGGTTAAAGCCCTAGAACTTGCTTCGCGATAATCGTCTTTTGCACTTCATCTGACCCACCAAAAATCGTCCAAGCACGTCCGTTTAAATAGGTTGGCATGGCAAGTTGCGCTTCGCGACTGCCCACCGGCTCGGGCGCTTCATTGCCGTAAAGCGGACGCGAAGTGGGGAGTTGGAGGCCATCATAACCAAACAAGTCCACAGTCAATTCATTGATTGATTGGCGCAAATTCGCACTTACCAGCTTGATGAGCGATGTCTGTGGCCCTGCAGGACGCCCTTTGGCGAGCTCAGCAAGTATCCTGAGTTCAGTCACTTCAAATGCTTGTGTCTCCAGACGCAACCGAACGAGGCGTTGCATGAGCATGAGGTCATGCGTCATTGGTCCATTCACGCCCGAGGGTTGATCCTTGGCCCAACTTTCCAACCGGTCTAATTCAGCCAGCAAAGCTGGAGCTGTGCAGGATCCACCGCGTTCATTTTCCAGCAGATATTTGGCAATCGTCCAGCCCTGCCCTTCCTCACCAATCAAGTTGGAGGCGTCGCTTTCCGCATTGTCAAAGAAGGTTGCGTTGACCTCATGGTCGTTTGCCATCGTCACAATCGGCGTCACGCTGATGCCCGGCTGATCCATCGGGATGAGGAGGAAGCTAATCCCTTCCTGTTTTTTTGCATCCGGATTGGTGCGGACAAGCGCGAAAATCCAATTCGCATGGTGCGCGTGGGTTGTCCAAATCTTGGAGCCGTTGACGATATATGTGTCGTCAACACGCTCAGCCTTGGTCTTGAGCGAAGCCAAGTCAGAACCTGACCCGGGCTCCGAATAACCCTGACACCAATAATCTTCGCCAGATAATATGCGCGGCAGGAAATGCGCCTTTTGCGCAGGCGTGCCGAACTTACAGATCACAGGGCCGACCAGTTTGAGGCCAAGCACCGGCAGGGCTGGCGCGCCAGCGATGGCGCATTCTTTCTCAAACATATATTTCTGCGTAGCCGTCCATCCGGGTCCGCCATATTCCTTGGGCCAAAGCGTCGCGAGCCAGCCTTGTTCGTTCAAAAGAGCCTGCCATTCGCGAGTGATGTCAGGCTCCACAAAGACACTTGGAGTATTGGCTGCGCCGTCGCGCAGACGCGGACTCAGCTTACCATCGAGAAACGCACGCACTTCATCGCGGAATGCCAGATCGCTTGCGGAAAAACTCATATCCATCACTCAAAGTCTCCAGTCGCTAAGCAGTTACGGGGCCGCAGCGCTTCACAAAATACGGGATAATTCCAGAAAGGCCACGGATCGACAATGCCAAAATGATCGTTGGAGCGGCCATATCAAGCAGCCTTCGCCAGTTGCGCATAGCCCGAGGCAGGGTCGCCGAAGAGTTTGGATAGCAGCAGAATACGCTTCAGTGCGTGGCTGACACCAAGTTCATCCGTCATACCCATACCACCGTGAAGCTGGACCGCCTGTTGCCCCACCCAGATCGCCTCCTCAGCAACGAAGGCTTTCACGCTTTCCGCGTTGGAATCGGGCTGCAACAGTGCCCGGTAGAGTGCCGATTGCATGCCCTCACATTTGGAATAGACATCCACCATCCGGTGTTGAATCACCTGAAAACTGCCAAGTGGCTTCCCAAATTGTTCGCGCGTTTTCACATAGTCCAGTGTATCAGCGAACAGTCGTTGCGCTGCGCCAACCATTTCGGCGGCGGCAATGAGACGCGTTTCATCAATAGCCAAGAGCAGACGATCCATGCCTGCAAACGGCGCGTCCACAGCGACATCGCGGAAAGTGACGACGCCGGCAAGGCTGCCGTCCGTCACGGGGTAAAGCCGCACATCAACGCCAATTGCATCGCGCGGAACGGCAAACAAATGCGTGTCACCGTCAACATTTGCCGTCACGATGAAGAGGTCAGCAGCAGCCGCGGACAGCACAAACCGTTTTTCACCTGACAATTTACCAGCCCGTACTGAAACCGCGCGGGCATCCAGCGTGTATCGACCTGCAGCCTCAGCAAAAGCAAGTGTTGCAATGATGCTGCCTTCCACAACCGCAGCTAAATGCGGCGTTCCGGCGAGCAATTTGGCTGGCAGGAATGCGCATTCCAGCCACGGCTCGACTGCCAACCCGTGACCGAGAGCTTGCGCGACCACAGCACAGTCAAGCGCCGACCCACCAAGGCCGCCATCGGCCTCAGTCGCGGCCAAACCAATCATACCAAGCTCGGCCAATTCAACCCAGCGTGTGCGGTCAAAGCCCTCTGGCATTCGTCTCATAATTGTACGTGTCGCGATATCCACAGGCGCGCAGAAGCGGTCAACCGTGTCCTTGAACAGTGTCTGATTTTCGTCGAAATCGAAATTCATGATCGCTTCTCAAAAGTAATCGGTGCCGTCATCAACCCGCGCAATAGGATATTGGGGGATACTTCCAGTACCGCACCATCCTTCACGCGGATGTTATCCATCCGCCGCAAAATTTCTTCATAGGCGACGGCCATTTCCTTACGACTGAGCATATTGCCAACGCACATGTGGATGCCGCGACCAAAGGCCAAATGGCTTCGCGCGTTGCTGCGCGACACATCAAATGCATCTGGATCAGGGAAGCGGGCAGGATCGCGGTTTGCAGCGGCATAGCGCAGCATCAGCATCGCGCCTTTGGGAATGGCAACGCCGCCTAATTCAGTATCGCGCGTTGCCACGCGCCACATGCCCGCCGTTGGTGTTTCAGTACGCAGGATTTCCTCAACCAGATTGCCAATGAGCTTAGGGTCTGCACGAAGCTTCTCCACTTCGCTCGGGTTTTGGGCCAGTTGCACAATCCCACCAGCCAACGAATGCGTCGTCGTCTCATTGCCGGCAACCATCAGTTGCTGCGCGATCGAAAGGATTTCTGCGTCATTCAAAGGCGTTTCGCCTTCAATACGTGCGCGGACCAGATCAGAGAGCAAATCGCCGGTGGCCGCCGCGCGCCGTTCGTCAATCTTCACTTTGACCGCATACTGAAACTCCACAACTTCACGTGCGCATTCCAACTCGCGTTCTTTGCTGATCATGTGGCCGAGACGGTCAGCAAAGGCATCAGACCAGCGTTTGACATTGGCTTGTTCGCTGAGGTTAAAGCCCAATTGCTCGCAGATCACCTGCACTGGCAGCGCGACCGAGAATTCAGCCACAAATTCACATTCGCCTTTGTCAATAAACGCATCAATCAGCGTGTTGACCTTGGTGCGGATAGAGCCTTCCATCGCATTCACTTTGGGCATGGAAAAGGCCAAGTTCACCAGTTTGCGAAACCGCGTGTGCGTCGGCGGGTCCGCCGTCAGCAACGTATCCATCTGCGGCCAGCCTTCATCAAGGATCGCTGTGACCTCCGGGTCCATTGACATCGCCCCGGAAAGGGCGGCGGTAAAGCCGTTGGAAAACTCCTCCACGCGCATCGTGGCATCGGACACAAGATCGAAACTTGTCACCAGATACATGGTGATAGGGCCCAGTGGCACTTGCATCACGGGCGAATTGGCGATGGCCCATTGATACATTGGAAATGGGTTTTGCATCACCGCTGGATCAAGGAAACTGGGTGCTGTCGCTGCGTCTGTCATTCTTTGGGCCTTCCCGCCGTTTGAACTTTATTGCCACGACTTGGCAATGCGGGCGATGGACGAAAGTGCTAGTTCTGCATGAAAAATCAGGAATGCACCATCACGCCGCCATCAACCATGATCCCCTGCCCAGTGATAAAACGCGCATCGTCTGACGCGAGAAAAGCCATGACGTCCGCGATATCTTCAGGCTGGCCGAGCCGCCCCAGAACGGATCGTCCGGTGTAATAGGCGCTTGGCTCCGGACTCGCATCAAACATAGGCTGCGTCATGCCCGTCACAATGGCGCCGGGCTGAACGCAATTGACGGTAATTCCTTCTGCACCCAGTTCTGCGGAGAGCGCACGAGTAAGGCCGAGAACAGCGTGTTTGGACGTGGTATAAGCTGTCAAACCCGCATTGCCGTAGCGCGACAGAATGGACCCTGTATTGATCACGCGACCCGCGCTTGAAGCTCGCAGCATCGGCAAACAGGCCCGCGTCAGCCGCATCACTGCGGAAACATTGACCGAGAGGGCCAGCGCCCACTGCTCTTCGGTCATGTCATCGATTGGGCTGACTGGGCAAATGCCTGCATTGTTGATGAGGATATCGAGGCCGCCAAGATTCGCTTCCGCCTCAGCTGCAATGCCCGGAATCTGCAACGGATCATTGAGATCAGCGACGTAATTATGCGTCGCCGCCAGCCCGTCCCTTACGACGTCCACTGCCAAAACCAGACAACCATCGGCGATCAACCGTCGCACGGCAGCGGCCCCAATGCCCGATGCAGCACCAGTGACAATGGCTTTGCGCCCGGCCACATCGCGGCCCATCAGGCAAATTCCTTTTGAAACTCAGCCATGTCGAAATAATCGCGCCAGTGCTGAATTTTACCGTCAGCGTTCACTTCAAAAATTCCCATCAGACGAATGGGACGCCACCGGCCCCCGATCAAGAACTTATCGGTCCGTTCCGTCATCACGATATTGCCGCTGGCACTGATATGATGCGTTTCAAACTCAACGCCTTCCATCGGCGGGAAATTCGCCATCAGGCCTTTGCAGCCTTCAATGCCCTGCACGGGCCCCATCGGAATATTATCCCAGATGATGTCATCCGCCATCGCGGCATAAACGCCGTCCATGTCGCCGCTATTCCAGCAGCCGATAAAGTCCTCAACGATTTTGAGTGCGTCCACCATTATATCTCCAGTATCATTTTGCCGTCGTTCGTTCCGCTGAACAGACGCAAGAAGGCAGGCAGAGCATTGTCGATCCCATGATCCACATGCTCATCGAACACCAGTTGACCGGCCTGCAGCCAGCCTGCCATTACAGCGATACCTTCGCCAAAGCGCGGCACATAGTCTGCGACCAAAAGCCCCGTTATTGAGGCACGCTTGACAATCAGTTGCCACACATTGCGCGCACCGGTTTTCTCGCCCGGATTATTATATTCGCTAATCAACCCGCACAGCCCGATCCGGGCATGCATCGCCAGATTGTTGAGACCGGCGTCGAGGATATCACCGCCCACATTTTCAAAAATAATGTTAACGCCGTCCGGGGCAGACGCTGCAATCTCGCCACTCAACTGATCAACCGATTTACCCCGGTAATCGATGGCCACATCAAAGCCGTACCGCTCCACAAGTCGTGCGCATTTTTCTGCGCCACCAGCAATCCCAATGACCTTTGACGCGCCTTTGATCTTAGCAATTTGCCCTACAAGCGAACCAACTGCCCCTGCCGCGCCTGTGACCAAAACAACATCCTCAGGCTGTGGCTTACACACATCCATATATCCGAAATAAGCCGTCATCCCGACAGCGCCAAGAACGGACAAGAAATTGGTCGGCGCTGGCACCATGGTTATATCAACCGGCTGACTGAACCCACCTGCGACGCCAATGCTGTATTTCTCGATCGCATTTAATCCAGTGACCCACTGCCCCACAGGAAAGCCCTCTGCCTTGCTTTCCACCACTTCGCCGACGGTTGAGGCGCGCACTGACGTACCAAGCGGAATCGGGGGCATGTAACTGGGCGCATCATCCATCCATCCGCGCATTGCCGGATCAAGCGATGCATAGCGGTTGCGGATGAGGAACTGACCTTCGGAAAGATTAGGCGTCGCTTCGCTCAACATCTCAAAATCATCAGCGACAGGCGCGCCGTTCGGCCGGCGTTTTAGGATGAAGCGTTTGTTGGTTGGCATCATGCTCTCCGTATCAATATTCTAATGCGTGATGTTTCAACCTAACCGTGCGCTCAATGCAAGCGACTGTCACTTTTGGCGCTTGAAAAACAAAATAGCTAAGCGCAAATTTCATGCTCCCAAGCGTGACCCCCAACCCGCCGAGGCGTGGGGGCAGTTAAGGAGAGGGAGAGAGACATGATTTCAGCGACACTCAAATACTCTGTGCGTCTTGTATCTGCGTTAGCCATCGCAAGTGCGATTGCCGTGCCTGCCTTTGCTCAGGATGTTGCCGAAGAACAGACCGGCGCTATTCGTGATATTATCGTCACTGCACAAAAACGTGAGGAAAATGTGCAATCGGTTCCCATCGCGATTACGGCGCTGGACGCATCGGCGCTCGACTCTGCAACGATTGAGGACATCCGCGATCTGGCGGGCCGCGTGCCGAGCCTTGTGATTGACAGCGTGGGCGCTGGTCCGAGTGCTGCTGCAATTTCTATCCGCGGGATATCATTTGAAGATATTGAAAAAAGCTTTGATCCTGCCGTTGGCGTGGTGGTGGACGGTGTGTTCATCGGCACCAACACGGGGCAGCTGCTCGACTCGTTTGACATGGAGCGGCTGGAAGTGCTGCGCGGGCCGCAAGGCACGCTCTTTGGCCGTAACACTATCGGCGGCGTGATCAGCGTGACGCGCACAAAGCCTACCGACGATTTCGGGGTGAAGGCACAACTTGCCTACTCGACCTTTGACACCAAGCGCGGACGTTTAGTGCTAAACAGCGGCAAGATCGGGGATTTTTTGGCCATTAAAGCCTTCGGATTTTACGACAAGACCGACGGATTTTATCGCAACGTGACGCGGAACAAGCGCGACGGACTGTATGAAACACTCACCGGCGGCGTTACGGCGCTACTTACGCCTGGTTCAGCAATCACCGCGCAACTGACATATGAACATACCCGCGAACGGGGTGAAACGATTGTTTCTCCGCTATCCAAATCAGGCGAAGTTATCTGTCTGGCGCCCGGCGCTCCGGGATTTTCGCCAGCAATAGAGTGCAATCGGAGCATTTTGAAGAATAAGGGACTTTACACGACCTTCTCTGCCATCGCGACGCCAGTGCGGAACAACACTGATGCCCTTACGGCCAACATCGATATCGATTTAAGCGACGTGATTACATTGTCATCTGTGACGGGATACCGGAAAAATAAGGAATCCGTGACGCAAGATTTTGACGCGAGTTCGGCCAATTTCTTTGATACCAAGCGCGATCAGAATTATGAACAGTTTAGCCAGGAATTGCGTCTGGCTGGCGATTTGTCCGACAGCATCAACGTCGTTGCAGGTGCCTATTATTACACCAGCAATTACCAAATCAGGCAGAATACGAGGTTCGGCGTTATTTTAGGCCAAGGGCAATCTTTGCTGCTGCAACAATATGTCGATCATAAATCCACATCATATGCTGGCTTTGTCGACGCGCAGTTCAAACTGTCAGACGATCTTACCTTGGGTCTCGGCGGGCGATACACGCGCGATAGGAAAACCATTTTCAACAATTACGGGCGCGTCAGTTCATTAGTTCGGCTTTCACAGCCAAACTATACTGGCGTGGAGTGTGTGGGTGTAACAGGATTTTTGCCCTCACCGCCATTCCCCGCTGGATTGCCAGCTTACGGCCCGGCCACCAATTGCTCAGGCTCAAAGAGTTTTGGCAAGTTCACCTTCCGCGGCAATCTCAACTATGAGATCGACGACAATAAGCTGATTTATGGTTCATTTTCGCGCGGGTTCCGGTCGGGCGGCTTCAATGGTCGTTCATCCGGGCCAACCACACTTGGACCTTATGAACCCGAAACGGTTGATGCCTTTGAAGTAGGCCTGAAAGCGGACTGGCTGGATCGTAAATTGCGCACAAATATCGCGCTGTATTACACAAAATATAACAACAAGCAGGAAGAGGTCGTTCAGCCATCCCCTCCGGGTTCAGCAAGCCCGCAGGAAACAGTCGTGAAGAATGCATCTTCGGCCAACATCAAAGGCGCGGAGTTGGAAGTCATCGCGCAACTCTCGGATAATTTCAGTTTCAATGCGTCATTTTCTTACACAGATGCACAATATGATAATTTCTTCAATGATGTCGTCGGGCTGACAACAGGAAGCCCGCCTGACGGTATCAAAGACGACGTGTCGACTCTCACACTGCGCCGCGCACCAAAAGTCGCTTGGTCAGCAGGGTTAAATTATAGCAA
Organism: Sphingomonadales bacterium; assembly: GCA_031376385.1. Lineage (GTDB taxonomy): Bacteria > Pseudomonadota > Alphaproteobacteria > Sphingomonadales > Sphingomonadaceae > Aquisediminimonas. Next base: position 430,866 of record JANMDQ010000015.1, on the reverse strand, counting down.
GGAAATCGGGTCTGGAACACTCGACATGTCAACAATGCTAAGGTTCCAAAGCAAGTATCAAACCTGCATAACACCCGCGACACCCCGCGTTCCGGGGGCAATCGTCAATGATCCGCGCTGCCAAACCGAAGACCGCGAAGATCTAAGCGCGCAAATTGGATACACCGTTCCTTTCGGATCTGGATCTGAAGTGAGCTTGAATGTCTTTGGACGTAACTTAACCAACCATAAGGGCCTGTCGGCAACGCTGCCGGTGGCTGGCCTCTTCACTTTCGGCACTGGGCGTCAACCAAGGACCTACGGTGTGGAAGTTGGATTTAAATTCTAAGCTTATTTGAGAGTATGATTATTGGTGCGCCTTTGTGAAAACAAAGGCGCACTTTTTCTGGGGTCCGTCCCCTTGCTGGAGACTAAGATGGCTGCCCCGTTCTTCGATCACCCCTATCTAACCGGCCACCATGCGCCTGTCCGCTTTGAGGCAGATGCACCGGATCTGATCGTCCACGGTGAAATACCGGATGATCTCGCGGGCATATTCTATCGCAATGGCCCCGAACCCCTCTATCCGCCGCGCGAAGGCGAATATCACTGGTTTGACGGCGACGGCATGGTTTACGTGTTCGAAATTGGCGAAGGCCGAGTTTCGATGCGCAACCGCTGGGTCAAAACTGAAAAATTTCTGATGGAACGCGCCGCAGGCAAGCGCTTATTCGGCATGTTTGGCAATCCGATGACGGCGGATCCCGTGACGCAGGGCAAGCGTTACAACACAGGCAATACCAACATCATCCTCCACGGCGGGCAGCTGCTCGCTCTGATGGAAGGCGCGCCTGCGGTAAAGCTGGATCCCCGCACTTTGGATACGCTGGGCGAGGAACATTATGGCGGCGTCATCACCACCACATTCTCCGCCCATCCCAAAGTCGATCATGTAACTGGCGAAATGTTCAACATCGGCAGCATGATCAACGGTCCAATGGGCCCTACAGAACTTCGTTATGACATCATCCGCGCCGATGGCAGTGTGCGTAAGACGGAGATTATTCCAGTGCCGCACGCGGCGCTCATGCACACATTTTTCCTAACCGAAAATTGGGTTGTTTTCCCAGTTATTCCCATCGATTCTGACGTTAAGCGCTTCATGGGAGGTGGTCCAATGACGGCATGGGTCAATGACCGCCCCACCAAAATTGCGATCATGCCACGCGAAGGGACGGCGTCGGACGTGCGCTGGTTCGAATATGAGCCACGCCATATGTTCCATGAACTCAATGTTTGGGAAGAGGACGGGAAGATCATCGCAGATGTAGCAGCGGCCAACGGCACCGCGCTGTTCCCCGACGAAACAGGTGTAAAGCGCACTCACGGCGATACTCAGCAAAGCCTTCGCCGTTGGACCATCGACCCCCACGGCAACACCAGCGTGATGAAGGAAGAAACGCTAAACGACCGCGACATTCAATTCCCAAGACCCGATGATCGCTTCATGACCCGCAAGACGCGGCACAGCTTCGCCAATATCAACTTGAACAGTCGCGATGGCCGGGTTGAAGGGATGGATGCAGTGCTGCGGTTCGATACGCTTTCGGGCAAGGAAGACGTTTGGCATTTTGGAAATGGCGCATCGGCAGGCGAATTCGTGTTTGCGCCTCGCGTCGGATCAACCGACGAAGCAGATGGATATGCCATGACAATCGTGCACCCCGCGAACAGCGGCACAAGCGAACTCGTCATTTTTCGCGCGCTAGATTTAGCGGCTGGACCAATTGCTAGGGTGCAAATTCCCTTCCGCGTGCCAAGTGGATTCCATTGCAATTATTATTCCGCCGACAGTGCACTCTACACTCAGGCGATCCCCCAGCAGGAGGTTTCCGCATGACCCAAACCCGCCAATGGCTATTAAACGATCACCCCCGCGGACGCGGCATTGAAGACGGCGATTTCAAGCTGGTAACAGTCGATTTGCCTGCCCCAGCCGAAGGGCAAATGCTGCTCAAGACGCTCTACTTGGCGTTTGATCCGGCGCAAAAGGGCTGGATGGAAAATATCGCTGACTATGTGGCCCCAATGAACATTGGTGACGCGATGCGCGGTTCCGCTATTATGGAAGTGATGGAAAGCAACGGCGGTAAATTTTCCGTTGGCACAATCATTGCCGGCAGCAGCATCTGGAGCGAATATGTTGTACACAGCGGCGAAGGCTTAAACGCAGCAGCAGCTGGCCTACCGCCGACTGCTATGCTGTCTGTACTCGGCACAACTGGTATGACTGCATGGTGCGGATTGTTCAAAGTCGGTGAGCCTGTCGCAGGCGACACAGTCGTCGTATCAGGGGCGGCGGGCGCAACGGGGTCCGTCGTGGGGCAACTCGCCAAGATCGCGGGATGCAAAACCATTGGCATTGCGGGTGGCAAAGAAAAATGCGCATGGCTGGTTGACGAAGCCGGTTATGATCATGCCATCGACTATAAATCAGAAGATGTTAGAGCGCGCCTGAAGGAACTCGCTCCTAGTGGTATCGACGTCATATTCGATAATGTCGGCGGCAAGATTTTGAACGACATGCTCGGAGAGCTTGCAACAGCAGCGCGCGTCGTGATTTGCGGCGGGATAAGTCGCTATGAAACAGGCACCTTGCCCGCTGGCCCGGAAAACTACTTCAATCTCGTTTTCCGCCGTGCGCGGATGGCTGGCTTTATTGTGATAGATTGGATGAGCGAATTTCCCGCGATTCGCAAACGCATGGCCAGTCTGATCGCCGATGGTCGCCTCACTTACCGCGAAGATGTGCAGCACGGGTTTGAAAATGCCCCAGCGACGCTCAAGCGCCTCTTCACGGGGCTGAATAAGGGGAAGCAGTTGCTGAAGCTTTAGGCGGCCTTCCGCGCTTCCTTTGCCTCGACGAGCATTGCTTCCACATCTGCCGCCGGTTTCGGCCGACCTATATGCCAGCCCTGAATCACGTCGCAGTCAAATTCGACGAGCTTGTCATAGCAGGCCTGATCCTCGACGCCTTCGGCAACGACCGCAAACCCAAGTTCATGGGCGAGTTCAATCGTCGAACGCACTAATATCTGGTCACTTTTATTGTCCAGCATCCGCGATACGAAACTCTGATCGATTTTGATTTCGTCGGCCGGAAACCGCTTCAAGTAGCTTAGGGTCGATTGCCCCGTGCCATAGTCATCAATAGACACGCCAATACCCAGCTCGCGGAGGGCATTAAGCGTCGCGATCGTGGTTTCAGTGTTGGTGACCACGGCTGATTCGGTGATTTCAATCATCAATCTCCGCGCCAATTCGCCGCGCCGTTTGACCCGCGCGATTAAATCACGCGTAAACCCAGCGTCGGCAAAGAGCGGTGCTGAAACATTGAGGGCAATTTTCAAATCATGCCCTGCCGCCGCCCAAGCCGCCACTTGATCGGCGCAGCAATCAAACACGTAAAGGGTAATATCTGCCATCCGGTCATTGGCCTCCAGCACGGGAATGAACTGGTCAGGACGGATTGCGCCTTTATCAGGATGGTTCCAGCGCAGCAGCGCCTCCACGCCGACAATACGCTGCTCTTTGATTGACCATTTGGGTTGATAGAGCGGGAAAATGTCACGCCTCAACACGGCATCGTCCACTTCGGCCAGCAGACGCTGAGAGAATTCAGCGCTGTTACCCATCTCATCGCCGTAAATGACCCACCGATGGCCTTGCGCGATGGCTGTATTGACGGCCAATTCAGCCTGAATGATCGCCTGGGCAAGTGACGGGGCCAATTGCGCGGCGATGCCGAATACAGGCACAGCCACAATTTCATGTCGACCGAGAGAAATCTTGGCCATGAAGAGGGCTGCCAACCCATCGAGCGCGTCAGTCAATTCAACTAGATCGACACTTTCCACTGTCCACCCAAATTGCCCTTCGCCCAACTTGTAAAATGGTCTATCACCAACCGCAGCGCGAACGCGACAAACCATCTGATTATAGAGGGCCGCAGTCTCTGATGCGTTAAGGAGCACTGCTATTGAGTCAAAGGCCTTGATTCGCATGACGATGATCGTCGCATCGACGCTATTCGACGCTGCGAATGCACGCTGGTTGGGTAAGCCCGTATCAACATCGGTAATCCGCGCCATCGCAAGGCGGCGAACGTTATCAATCACAATTGCAGCCATAAAAGCGCTCAAAAGCCCGATTAGCGGAAGTGCGACATCCAGCGACCCGAACCGCATGATTTCAGGGCCGAACGGCAAAAGGCTGATCAACAGTGCAGCGCCAAACAGCCGCACCAACCGCCCCCGCAAGCTCCATTTTCTAGCTGCAAAAAGGATCCCGCCGACCATGATCAAGAAACCGGGCATTGGCCCGAATGAGGGCTTGTCCAACCCTTGCATCAGCGTTTCTGCGGCCATCGCCTGCACAACTACGCCAGGAATGATCCCATGGCCATCGACGGCATACCGATCCCCCAGTTCGATGGCAGTGGCCCCGATGATAACCGTCTTACCCGCCAGAATATTCAGAGGAACACGGCCGGCAAGAATATCCGCAGCGCTGTGGCGCGGAATGCTGTCAGGGTTGATGGAGCTGCTCAGACGGAACTGGTGATCAATCTGGCCTGGCGTCCCGGCTAACAAAGCAGCAAGCGAGGGCCGCGCTGTTCCGGCGGTGACTGTCCCGCGCGCAATGGTTCGCATCATCCCATCGGCGTCTGGGTTCACGTTAACAGATCCCAGAAATGCGTGCGCGCGCAGTTGGTCTATGGGCACATTTTCAGTATAAATTTCGCCGGTGTTGCTCGCCAATTGGCGGAAGGTTGGTAATATGGCGCTACCACCAAATCGATCTAGAGCATTGGCAAACAAAGTGTCTTGAACTGGGTTGGAGGACGACGAAAAGTCTACGTCGAACGCGATCATTGATACGCCCAATTCGCTCAGTTTATCCACCAGAGCACCGTGAACGCCCCGGTTCCAGGGCCAACTGTCCAATTGCTTTATGCTTTTGGCATCAATTTCTACGATATGAATACTGCCAGTGGCAGCGCGCGGCGTAGCTAAATCACGCGCCAGACGCAAGCGGCTGTCGAGATCGGGCGAAAGCCCGGACCAGTAAAATAAGAGCAGCCCAACGGTCGCAGCCAAACCTAAGCCCATCGCCGCCGATAGCCGATTCAACACTTTGGTCATGCGATCTATCATTATCAAGCTCGTCCCTGCCCAAATACAGAGGACAAGCTAGACTGAAGTGTGGAAAATCTCGTTAACGTGCTCTTGGCCTAAGGTACCGACGGCCCACCATTCCCGACGCCGTTGCCATTATTGCCGTTGCCATTATTCCCGTTCCCGTTCCCGTTCCCGTTCCCGTTATTTCCGTTGTTCTGGGGTGCTGGGTCAATAGGCGGATCGGCTGGAACCAAGATGTCTGGTGAAGGATCAAGCTTGCTGGGCAAAGAATCAACAAAAACGTCAGGCTTGACCGGAGGCGGCGGCAGCAGGTCGACCACGGGTTGCGGCGGAGTTGGCTCCACAGGATTTGATTCGATGAGGACAGGCGGCTTTTGATCCGGCGCTTCTGCCACATCTACGGGTGGCAGTAAGGTAGGCGGCATTGGTTCAACAGCTTCCGCTGGCGGCGAGTCCGCTGGGGTTGGCGGCAATGGTTGTGGTAGCGATTCATTCAGAATGTCCACAGGCGCAGGAGTTACGGCTGGCTGAGGCGCTTCCTTGATCAGTGCGGGCGATACGGATGCGACCAGAGTGGAATCGCCAAACACCATCCCACCAGACGCTTTACCCAAATCAACGGCACCTTCGCCGATGGCCTCAGCGATCACAGTAGTGCTCGATTTTTCTTCAACCGCGACCATATCTTCCTTGCTGGGCTCGGCTGCTGCAGCGGTGTCAACCACCGTCGCTGCCACTGGCGCGTTGGGGGAATCAATCGTCACTGGATTGTCGCCTTGGATCACCAACCGCCCCGGCATCCCAGCGCGAACCAGCCCGATTTCCCCTGGTGTGACCATATGGGTGGCACCGCCATCGGGCGTTTGCACTTCAACACGGCCCTCAGTGACCTGAACCGATGCCCCCGTTTCAGTGACGGTCACACTAAATGTCGTCCCTTTGACCACAGCGGCAAGATAGGGTGTTTGCACGGCGAAATGCGGTGTGGCCTTTTTGTTGATCTTGAAAACAGCATTACCAAAGCTTTGCACAATCTGTGTCATGCTGCCAACTTTGGGTTGAGCAATGGTGATACGGCTGTTTGTCGATACCATCAGATATTCGCCGCCCCGGACAAGAACAGCACGTCCGGTTTTACCTGTTGCAATGACATCACCAGCCGCAAGGGCCTTCCCACGCACGCCTGCAAGGGTGATGCCCGGGCGCATAATAGACACAGCGCCGCTGGATTCAGAAATTGACCAAGACAGCGGATTAGCGAATGCCGAAGTGCTGCTCATCAAAGCAGCAACGGCCAGCGCGCTTTTGAAAATTTTCATAACCCTGTTCCCTGTTGGCCAAATAAATCTAGCCTTATGGGTGCAGAGTAACCGGCCCGGTTGTTGATCAGTTAAAGGAAGTTGCCTAATAACCAGTTAGGAAGTCGCTATTTCTAAGGCTTGGTCGGTGATTGGCCGATTTCAGAAAGCCGCAGTTCAAGATCTGCCTTCCATGGTGCATCTTTAGGTGCACGGGCAAGAAGCCCCCGCCACACTTCGCCTGCTTCAGCCATTTTGCCACTACGTGAGAGGGCATAACCAAAGAAGAACGGGGGCCCTGGATGGTTCGGCGCTATGCTGGCTGCGCGTTCAAACGCATATTGTGCAGCAGGGTTCATTTGTCCGCCACCATGCACGAATAGGGCATTGCCTAGGCCGACCCAAACATCAGCGTTGCCCGGCGCTTTGCGCGTTCCTTCGCTCAGAATTGAAACGGCGGCGCGGGTGCGGCCCGCTTTCATAAGAGCATCACCAAGGGCAATCCATTGCCCTTCCGCATTCATTGAGCTGGCGAACGTCTTGCGCATCTCTGCCGGAACGCTCTCAGTATTCAGATCTTCTGGCGTCTGAACAGACGCGCTGGGCTGCGCCGGTGATCCTTGAAACACGTAGCCCGCCACCGCAAGCAACATTGCTGCCGCGGAGAATTGCAATGCACTACTGCCAAATTTGCCAAACCGCCAAAGCGCGACCATTATCAACACAACGAAGCCGACCAAAAATGCCCAACCCATTATTTTGTCCGCCTTTTAAAACGCCCGCGCGCAAGGAACGCGCCACCACCCAGCAAAAGCAGCGGCATGATCCAGAGTATAACTGTCCGCCCGCTCAGAGGCGGGTCATAAGTCACGGAGTCTCCATACCGCTCAACCAGCCAAGTCCGGATTTGGCCTGGGCTTTCCCCGCTGTCGATGCGTTTGCGAATAAGCGCGCGCATATCGCCTGCCAGGTCAGCATCGGAGTCAGCCACCGATTGCCCAGCGCATACAAGGCAGCGGATGGTCAACATCAAATCCTTTGCCTTTGCTTCCTTAGCTGGATCAGCAAGCTGAGTGTTGGCATATTCTGCGTCTGGAAGAAGGGAGTCGGCTTGAGCTGGGGGAGCGAACGCTACCGCCATGACAAAGATGAACAGGGTCGCGAGAGATTTCACCGCACAGCCTTTAGGACGGCCAAAATCTCCGGCACATCCTCCGGCCTAATATCGCCAATATGCTGATGCCGGATGATACCTTTTCCATCGATCACGAACGTTTCTGGCACGCCAGACGATCCTATGCTCAATTGAACGGCACTTACCGTATCAGAGCCGATCCTTTTATAGGGATTGCCGTTGCGTTCTAGAAAGCGTGCCACATCCTGCGGGCGATCCCGGATCGCTATGCCATCAATTTGCACGCCTTGACGCGCCATCTGCATCAGCACGGGGGCTTCGGCAATGCAGGGAATACACCAGCTGGCAAAGACATTGAGAAGGCGCGGCTGGCCTTGTGCAAAACTAGCACTACCTAAACCAGGCTGCGGGTCGTGGGCCGCCGGAAGCGAAAAAGTCGGCAGCGGCTTGCCGACCATCTTTGATTTCAGCGTGGGCGAAGGGGGCTTGATCAGTCCAGACGCAACAACACCGAAAAACAGCAGGAAGAACCCCAAAGGTAACCACAGCCAGAGCTTCTTCATGCAAGCGCCTCTGCCTGTTGCTTCGGTTTTAGAAATACTTCGCGCCGCAACCGTCCGAGCAGCGCCAAAAATCCGCCGAACGCCACCATGATGCCGCCAAACCAGATGAGCGTGACGTAAGGTTTCCACCACATCCGTAATTGCCAGCGACCATCGGGCTGTTCTTCACCAATGACGAGATAGATTTGCCCGTCCAAATGCGTGCGGATCGCAGCTTCATTAGTGGCCGTTGGCGGGGATGAGAACATCCGCGCTTGGGGCCGTTCTTCCACAACGTCATCGCCGCGGCGCACTTCGAGCAATGCTTCGACAGCAGTCCAGTTTGGTCCAGCTACTGGCTGCACGCCTTTAAGTGTGACTGCGTAAGGACCAACATTGCGCGTGTCGCCAATGTTCATCGCTGCCAGCGTCTCCTTGGTAAACGCCGCTTCGCTCGCCATTCCAATCATCGATACAGCAATACCCAAATGAGCAATAACAGTTCCATATGTAAAAAGCGGCGTACGGCGGAGATTGCGCTTCCAAAGCGGGGCAAGACTTGCCGCACCGACACCCAGAGCGATCACAATGCTGAGCAATGGCAATATCCCAATGCCCGGTGCCAGGAACACGATCACGGCCAGCGCAACCGCCGCTAGCAGAATTGGTGCGGCAAGCCTGCCAACCACCTTGCGCCAGTCATCGCGCCGCCAACGGATCAAAGGCCCCATTGCCATAATCGCCACTAGCATCAACGCCACCGGCCCTGCCGCAGCGTTAAAATAAGGCGGCCCGACAGAGAGCTTCTCACCTGAGACTGCTTCCGCCGCAAGGGGATAAAGCGTGCCGACCAGCACGATTCCAAGGATAGCCGACAATAGGAGGTTGTTCGCCACGAGTGCGCCTTCCCGGCTGAACAATTCGAATTGATTGCCTTCCCGCACAGTGCCAACACGCAGAGCAAATAGCGCCATCGCTCCGCCGATATATAGGGTGAGGAGCGCCAGAATGAAGCTTCCGCGCGTTGGGTCCACAGCAAAACTGTGCACGCTGGTCAGAATTCCAGACCGCACAAGGAAGGTGCCGACCATCGACATCGAGAAGGCGACGACCGCAAGCATCACCGTCCAAGCGCGCAGCCCATCACGCGTGGCCAATACGGTCACTGAATGGAGCAAGGCTGTTGCCGCAAGCCACGGCATAAGCGAGGCATTTTCAACCGGATCCCAAAACCACCAGCCACCCCAGCCCAACTCGTAATAGGCCCAGTAACTGCCCGCGACGATGCCAAGAGTGAGGAAAATCCATGCGATTAAAACCCAGGGCCGCATTGCACGAGCAAATGTCTGGTCCACTTCACGGGTGATGAGCGCGCCGACAGCAAAACTAAATGCAATCGAAATTCCGACGTAACCGAAATAGAGTGTTGGCGGGTGAAAGGCGAGGCCGGGATCTTGCAGTAGAGGGTTCAATCCCAGCCCTTCAACAGGCACGGGATTACTGCGCGCAAAAGGGTTTGAGGAGAGCAGAAGAAAAGCGTAAAACCCCAGGCCGATCAGCGCCTGCGCCGCCAAGGTCGCCGTCAAGGTTGCTTGCGACAACCGCTTTTCAAATAAAGCCACTGCCGCGCCAGAAATCGCCAATACCGTCACCCACAACAGCATCGAGCCTTCGTGATTGCCCCACGTTCCAGCAAATTTGAAAAGTAACGGTTTTGCAGAGTGGCTGTTCTGAACAACAAGATTAACCGAGAGGTCAGTCACTAAAAATGACCAGATCAGCGCGGCGAAGGACAGGGCAGCAGCCATCCCCTGGATCGTCGCGATGGGGCGTATATTTGCTGCCATTATAGCGTCATTCTTCGCAACACCAATGATCCCGAACACCAACTGAAGCGCGGCCAGTGCGGCAGCTATCCACAAAAGAGCAAGGCCAGCCTCTGCGATCATTTAAGACACTGCCCCTGTTTTATGCATTTTGCCGTCCATTTGGGGCGGCATGTAACGCTCATCATGCTTGGCAAGGATGTGGTTCGCCATGAACACTCCGTCAGCTCGCAGTGCGCCCTCTCCCACCATGCCGGAATTTTCCTTAAACAAATCCGGAACAATACCCGTAAACCGGACAGGCGTTGTTGCCTTGCCATCAGTCACGGCAAAGCTAATTGTCACGCCGTCTGCTTCGCGCTTGATTGATTTATCAACTACCATACCACCCAAACGAATAGGCTGACCCGGCATGACTTTGGCCGTGGCCAAATCAGCAGGAGCATAAAAATAAGCCGCCTGATCTTTCAGCGCCATCATGGCAAGCAACCCGGAACCCACTAACGCGACCACGCCAGCCACAGCCAACCCCAATCTTTGATGCTTTGCCTTCACTCGCCTCGCCCCTCTGCCCTACGCATGGCCGCATAGGCCCAGCCGACAACACCCAACGTGCAAATCGCAGTCAACCCATAAGCTGTGATGATGAACGGCCAATGGTTCATTCTGCTGCCATCCTGCGCATCCGCGCCTCTGACTTAATTTCCGCAAGCTGAGCGCGCATCCGCATCAATACAATAGCACCAAATATAAATGTGAACCCCAGCGTCGTTAAGCCCAATGGCCACAAAATTTCCAATGAAATGCTAGACCCACGGGCTGTGATACTTGGCCCCTGATGCAGGCTGTTCCACCAAACAACTGAGCGGTTGATAATGGGTATGTTCACAGCACCGACCAATCCGAAAATCGCTGTAACGCGACTGACGCTACCCCGATCTTCGCTGCTATTCGCCAACGCGATATATCCAAAATAGAGGAACAGCAGCACCAGCATAGATGTCATTCGCCCATCCCATTCCCACCAAGTGCCCCATGTCGGACGACCCCAGAAAGAGCCTGTGATGAGGCACAATGCCGTGAACAAAGCACCGGGAATGGCTATTGCTCTTGCCGATACACCAGCGAGCGGATGGCGCCAAACCAGCTGGATCAGCGATGCAATGGCAAGGCCGCTCCAGCCACCCATCCCGAGCCAAGCAGCGGGAACATGGATATACATGATGCGCACGCTTTCGCCCTGAAGATAGTCTGGCGGCGTGATAAACAAACCAGCGTAAACACCAATGCCGATCAGTAAAGCGCCCAGCCAGCCAAATAGGGGCGTCAGCGGACGCGCTAGTTTCAGGAATCGGGTTGGATTGGCGTATGCGTGCATGTTAGCGATGGCTCTAACGCAAGCTTTCGGGCCCGCAAAGCCCCCATTTATGCTATAGTCGGGTTAGCGGCCAATCAGGACGCGGGCCATGGCGTCGGCAACATGCGACGGCGGCTCTCCACCCTGTTCGCTTTCGTCCCAGATGCGAGAAAGGCGCTCGGGGATATCCGCTATCTTGGCGTTAACGGCGCTACTGTCGGCATCTTCAAGATATTGCAAAGCAACGTTGATAATGCCTCCTGCATTGATCACATAATCCGGCGCATAGACAATTCCCCGATTGTGCAGCAATGCCGCGTCGCTTGGTTTAGCAAGCTGATTATTTGCGCCGCCGGCAATCGCCCTTACACGCAACTCAGGTATCGAACCCGCAGTCAGTATTGCACCCAGGGCGCAGGGGCTGAATACATCTGCTTCAACAGTCATAATCACATCGGCAGGGACATGTGTCGCGCCGAGTTCGCTTGCCAAGGCCGCCGCCCTTGCCTCGTCAACATCTGCCAGCGTTAACCGAGCGTCTGCTGCCGCCAAATGCCTTGCCAAACCGCCGCCAACGCTACCCACCCCTTGGATGGCGACATGCACACCCTTCATGTTATTATTTCCAAGTACCCGTTCCGCCGCCGCGGTCACGCCAAGAAAAACGCCGAGAGCTGTCGACGGCCCCGGATCGCCTCCTGCACCGCCTAAGCGCGGAGGAAGACCTGAGACATGGCGTGTTCCGCTACCAATGGCGATCATATCGTCAGCAGACATGCCCACATCTTGAGCTGTGACGTAGCGTCCGTTCAGACTGTCGACTGCGCGCGCGAAGGCCGCAATCAATTCGGGGGTCTTGGTGCGGGCGCCGTCGGCCAAGATTACGCCTTTGCCCCCGCCCATATTGAGGCCAGCCATCGCATTTTTATAGCTCATCCCGCGCGAAAGGCGCAGCGCATCGGTAATTGCCGAGGATGTATCGGCATAGTGCCAGAAACGCGCACCGCCGCCGGCGGGGCCCCTATGAGTCGAGTGAATCGCTACTATTGCGCTTAGTCCGCTGCCCCTATCGCGAAAGAAATGAACATCTTCGTGTTCATCAAAATCTGGCATTTCCCAAAGTGAGCCATGGGGTGAAATCATCTTGGTCGCCGATTCAGTCTTGATTGTGAAGATGATGGGGCGACCGAGGGGATCCGAACCCCCGACCTCCGGTACCACAAACCGGCGCTCTAACCAACTGAGCTACGACCGCCGCAGCCATCATCTTAGGACAGCGCCATTAGGCTCTTGGTGGCCCACCCGCAAGCATTATCGCAAATGAAGGTTAGACTTTTACCCGGGCCAAGCTCGCGTTGATTGTATGATCAAAAGCAATTCCCATGCGCGGAGGCACGGCCCAAGCAATCCGGCCCTTCACTTTTCCAACATTCTTAATGTCAGCGATTACAACATCGCCGATCGCGCCGCCAATAGTGCAATCCACCATCATACCACCCGAAGATATATTGCGTACTCGGACCGCAAGCTTTTCACCCGTGGTCTCAAAAATCAGGGTCGCGCCGAAGAAAATACTTTCACGCGCGCCGTGACGGTCGACTGTATCTACGGGTACGCTGTCTTGAACTTTTTGTTCCATAACCATGACCTAACGGCCAAATCTTTGAAAATTGTAAACAAAGGGGGCGATTATTCGTCTCGAGAGATTTTTTCGTTCCGTTCATGTGCCTCTTGGGCTTCCACAGTCATTGTAGCGATTGGACGAGCTTCTAAGCGCCCCAAGGAAATCGGCTCACCTGTCACTTCGCAATATCCATATTCGCCGTCTTCAATCCGCCGAAGCGCAGCGTCTATCTTGCTGATCAGTTTGCGCTGTCGGTCACGCGTACGAAGCTCCAAAGACCAATCGGTCTCGCTTGATGCCCGGTCTGCCACATCAGCTTCGCGCAGTGGTTCGGTCTTAAGTGTGTCTAACGTTTCTTGAGACTCGCGGACAATGCTGTCCTTCCACCCGAGCAATTTGGCACGAAAATAGGCCAATTGATAATCATTCATAAACTCTTCGGCATCGTTTGGCCGATAGGCCGGATCCAGCCCGATTTCAGCCGCACTGCTACTTTTTTGATTGGGTTTTGATTGATTCAGCGTGCTCGCCATAAAGTATCTTCCAATCCCTGATCAAAGAGTCGCTTCTTCAATAAAAAGTAACTCCGTGGCGCGCCTATAGACAGGCCTTTGGCGGCGTTCAAGCGGGTCTACACTTGCAACCACTACAATCGAATCGACCTTATCAATTGCTCGGCCCTGTGAGCGAAATTGCACATTCGGTGCCGCGAGTATGAAAGGCATTGACCAAAAACAGCCCCTAAATGAGACATTAACCATGCCCGTGGGTTAAATCAGGGCGCTATTACGGATTAGGACGGGCGAATGACGGTTAACCGGGTTGCGGTCCCCCTCTTCTTTTGCGCAGATAGAGGGGTAGCGCAGATCGGAATTCCCTTAGGTGAACGAATCATCTCGGAAACCTGATCTACCAAAACAGGAATGAAGATTATGTCGGTTCGGATGGCTCTTGCAAAACTCTGCGCTTGTGCATGCGGCGGCGCTGTAATTGGCGGTGGCGCCATGCAGGCTACTCAAGCCGATAGCGGTGCCCGCACACATCATGTTCGGAAAGCCTCTGCACATCAAAAAGCGAAGCGGAAGGTTTACCGCAAGCGCTATGTTGCAAAAGCAGGCCCGCGCCGGATTGTGAAGCGGATCAAGCGTAAGACGACCACAACGACCCAAATGGCTTGCGCTCCTGCGACTGTAACATTCGCACGGCAGGCGGGTGAGCCCATGTCAATGCCATCCTATCCAATGGACGGCCCCATCGGCGGTGGCGGCGGTTCAATTCCTGTAGTGATCGGCGGCGGTGTGGGCGGCGGCTTTGGCGGCGGCGGTGGCTTCTTCGGCGGCGGATTTGTCGGCGGCGGCGGCGGTGGCGGCGGCGGGACCGTTGTGATTTCGTCAACTAGCAGCAGTACGGGTGGTTCGACATCGGGCGGCTCCACATCAACCTCTTCTGGAGGATCGGGCGGCTCAGGCGGTTCGGGAGGAGGATCAACGTCGACAGGCGGCGTGTCGTCTACATCAGGTGGATCGGGCGGCTCGTCAACTTCGACAGGCGGCGTCTCGTCGACATCGGGTGGATCTTCTACTTCGACTGGCGGTTCTTCGACATCCACAGGCGGATCATCGACAGGCGGCTCCTCCACTTCAACAGGTGGATCATCGACATCAACTGGCGGGTCTTCGACATCGACTGGCGGCGTGAGCAGCACGACTTCTAGCTCGACCGGTGGAGTGACGAGCACATCAGGAGGCGTAACAAGCACGTCGTCAACAGGCGGTTCATCTACGTCCACATCAAGCGGCGTCACGTCTAGCACATCTAGCGGAATTACTTCGAGCACTTCCTCTTCGACATCGAGCGGCATTACATCAAGCACTTCGACGTCCAGCGGGATCACCTCAAGCACCAGCACGTCGACGTCATCCAGCTTCGGTGGAACGACGACAACGACATCGTCGAACGGCAATTCTTCAGTCGGCACGACGACAACGACGTCCGGCGGGACAGAAGTGCCTGCGCCGCCAATGTTCCTCCTCTTCGGGGCTGCGGCAGCGGGCTTAGTCGCACGGCGTCGGTTGGCCAAGAAGGCAGCGTAAAACCCGGCATTGTCTAATGAATTCGAAAAGGGCGCTTCGGATTATCCGGGGCGCCCTCGTTTGTTGGTTTGGTCAACTTAGTCAAGCGCAACGACAACAGCAGTGCGCCGGGCTTGACCCGGAGCCCAGGAGTCACAAGCTCTACCCTTGCGAGAAACGCCCTACCACGCCATAGCCTGCCGCCATGCACGATATCCGATCCATTCGCGAAAATCCTGAAGCTTTTGATGCTGCGCTCGCCCGGCGAGGCCTACTCCCATCGGCGAACAGGATAACCGCATTTGACATCGATGTGAATGTAATCAAGACGGCGGCGCAAAATGCTCTATCCAGAAGAAAAGAATTATCCGATTCGGTTCGGGACGCGAAGGCCGAAAATAATAGGGTTCGTGAGGCCAAATTGATAGCTGAGGTTGGCGAACTTAAACGACGAATTGCCGATCTATCTTCGCAAGGAATAGGCGCGATCGATGCACGCGACGGTTTGCTAAAATCCATTCCAAACCTACCAGACCCTTCTGTCCCTTTGGGCAAAAGTGAAGCTGAAAATGTTGTAATTCACAGCCGTGGATCAATCAGAAACTTTCCCTCTATTCCGCGAGAGCATTTTGACTTTGGTGTCTCTTTAGGCCTCGATTTTGAGAGTACTCAAACCGTTTCTGGCGCGCGGTTTGTTTATCTGCGTGGCCAGATGGCGCGGCTCAATCGCGCGCTCGGTCAATTCATGCTCGACATTCACACAGCAGAATTCGGCTATCAGGAAATCGCCCCGCCGCTGCTGGTTCGCGATGAAGCCATGTTTGGTACAGGCCAGTTGCCAAAATTTGAAGAGGACTCGTTTCGCACGACTGATGGTCGTTGGCTGATCTCTACAGCGGAAATCAGCCTCACCAATCTTGTGCGCGAAAAAATACTGACTGAAGCTGAATTACCGCTGCGCTTTACCGCCCTCACCCCCTGCTTTCGCTCGGAAGCTGGCGCGGCGGGGAAAGACACGCGCGGGCTGATCCGCCAGCATCAGTTTGACAAGGTGGAGTTGGTATCGATTACAACACCCGAACAATCCGATGCTGAACATGAACGGATGACAGCCTGCGCAGAGAGCATCCTTGACCGCCTTGCGCTGCCCTATCAGCGTGTGCTGCTTTGCACGGGCGATATGGGCTTTACCGCTCGCAAAACCTATGATCTTGAAGTCTGGCTTCCCGGACAGGGGCGTTACCGGGAAATCTCCAGCTGCTCAACCTGCGGGGATTTCCAAGCGCGCCGGATGAACACGCGCTTCCGGCCAGCCAAAGAACAAGGCGCTGAAAAGGCGACACGCTTCGTTCATACCCTAAACGGCTCCGCGCTTGCAGTTGGCCGCACGCTTGTTGCAGTTCTGGAAAATTATCAGCAATCGGATGGCAGTGTCACAGTGCCTGAAGTGCTCATTCCCTATATGGGTGGCGTTACGCGACTGATCCCAGCATGAAGCACGTCGCGGCTCTTGCAGCGATGCTTGCTGTCTCAGCGTGCATTCCGCGCAGCCCCAGCTTCCCCAGTGACGCCGCCCCGCGCCTCGAAACAGATATGGACACGGTATTCGGCGAACGCCCAGTGTGGGAAGACCGCCCTGTGTTCGCCGACATGGCCTCGGCGGCGCGAGACGTGCATATCGTGAAACCCGGCGATACGGGTATTGCCATCTCCCGCGCATACGCTGTGCCGTGGAGCCAGATTGTGGAGGCCAATGGTTTGAGCGAGCCCTTCATCCTGAGCGTTGGCCAGCGCATTCGTATACCAGGAGCCGAAGCGACAACTGAACAGACGATGGAGGCGCGGGCTGCCGCTTTCAAACTTGATATTGAAGACATCTTGACCGGGGGTGAGCCTGCGCAAAGTGGCGCCATTGGCTCAACGCTTGCGACATCAGGCCGCCCACTCCCACCCGGGGTTGCCGTAGGAGAGCCATACCGATTCAGTGGCGGTTTCATCTGGCCTGCTCGCGGCGTTCTGACCACGCGCTTTGGCCCAGCAGGAGAAGGGGAAGTGAACCAAGGTATAGAAATCGCGACAGCGCCATCTGCACCGATCCGTGCGTCGTCAGACGGCATCGTTGCGTTTGTCGGTAACAATGTCGCAGGTTACGGCGGCATGATTCTTATCCGCCATGGTGATGGTTGGATTACAGCTTATGGGCGGGCCGCCAGCACCACCGTATCTCGCGGACAGAGCGTCAACCGCGGCGATGTCATCGGCGCAACAGGCAGCGGCACAGGCCCAAAGCTCTATTTTGAAATGCGTAAAAGCCGTGTGCCAGTTGATCCATTGAAACAACTGCCGCCTGCATAGTTCGGGCGGCGTGACTTTTCGCCCATAACCGCCTAAGCGCGCGGCATCATGACAGTCACACTCCCCTCCGCGCCAAAAGTTGGCATGGTTTCCCTCGGTTGCCCCAAAGCGCTCGTCGATAGCGAACGTATTCTGACCAAGCTTCGCAGCGACGGGTACGGCCTGTCGCCAGACTATGCCGGCGCCGACGTTGTGCTGGTCAACACTTGTGGTTTCCTCGATTCTGCAAAAGAAGAATCACTGGAGGCCATTGGTGAGGCGCTTGCTGAAAATGGCCGCGTCATTGTCACGGGGTGCTTGGGCCAAGAGGCCGAAATGATCCGCGCGAAATTTCCCAAGGTCTTGGCGATCAGCGGCGCGCATCAATATGAAGCAGTGGTGGGGGCTGTGCACGAAGCAGCGCCAATGCCCGTCAACGCCTTTATCAATCTGGTGCCAGAGGGTGGCCTGAAACTGACCCCGCGCCACTATAGTTACCTCAAGATTTCAGAGGGTTGTAACCACCGCTGTGCATTCTGCATCATCCCGTCGATCCGCGGCGATCTCGTCAGTCGTCGTCCTGACGCTATCCTGCGCGAAGCCGAAAAGCTGGTTGCAGCGGGCACGAAGGAGCTGCTCGTCATCAGTCAGGACACGTCAGCTTACGGCGTCGATATCCGCCATGAACCGCGTGATTGGAAGGGCGAGCCCGTTCGCGCTCATATGACGGATCTGGCCCGTGAACTCGGTAAGCTGGGGGCATGGGTGCGGCTTCACTATGTCTACCCCTACCCCCATGTCGATCAGGTGATCCCGCTGATGGCGCAGGGGCTAGTCACGCCTTACCTCGACATCCCGTTTCAGCACGCTGCCCCGTCTGTGCTGAAAGCCATGAAACGCCCCGCGAACGAAGCCAAAGTCCTCGAACGCATCCTCAAGTGGCGGGACATTTGCCCAGACATCACCATCCGATCCACCTTCGTCGTCGGCTTCCCCGGCGAAACAGAGGCGGATTTCCAATATCTGCTCGACTGGCTCGACGACGCCCAGCTCGACCGCGTCGGCGCATTCCGCTTCGAACCCGTCGAGGGTGCCGCCGCCAACGCGCTGCCTAATCCAGTGCCAGAGGATGTCAAAGAAGACCGCTACGCCCGGATCATGGAAAAAACCGCCGCGATCAGCGCTGCAAAACTTGCGGCCAAAGTGGGGCGCACGCTCGATGTGATCATCGATGAAGTGGACGATGAAGGCGGTGCGACAGGTCGATCAAAGGCGGATGCGCCGGAGATCGACGGCAATGTGTTCCTGCGGGATGCAGGCGGGTTGGCGCAGGGGGATATCGTGCCGGTGCTGATCGAGGATGCCGATGAGCATGATCTGTTTGGGGTCGGGGTTTAACCGTTCGCGTTACATCATTGCAACTACCGTCATTGCGAGCGCAGCGCGGCAATCCAGAGGCCAACGCCGCACAGTCTGGATTGCCGCGCTACGCTCGCAATGACAATTGTTAAATCAAATGAGGTGTAAGTATGTCACTTTGGAAAAAATTCGTGGACTTGTTGAGTGGCAATCCTATTGAGATTCCCGGTGCACTGAACCCTCTGACCCGCGCTCCTGCACACAAACGAGTTTTGCGTTTTATTCAGCCTGCGATTACTTTAATCTTTAAATTCTGGCAGTTTTTGGCCGGCTTATTTATTGGAGCAATACTCGATGTGGTGGTCGAGGATATTTATTCACGATTCTATTGGCCTTGGTGACATTGTACAACGCAAGCTGTTTAATATGATCAACGCAAGGGCGGACTCAAATCCCCCGCATCACCTTCTCCACCTCTCCCGGCGCATGAGCGATCATGGCCAGCAATATGCGCGCCGAACGTTCAGGTTGCCGCCGTCCCTGTTCCCAATCACGGACAGAGGACACGCTAAAGCCATAAGTGCGGGCGAAAGCATCTTGGGTCTGACCGCCCGTTTTACGGATGGCGCGAACATCAACACTGGCTGGCACATGCGCAACAAACCCTTCGCGCTTGCCCTTTTGATAGTCAGCCACGTCACGGAGACCAGCGATCATGCTTTCAAAATCATCTTTGTCCATTATGTCACCGCTCATCACGAATATCCTTTGCTACCGTCTTCACCACAGCTTTTTGCGCATCGCTTAAATTGGCGGATTTTGACTTGTTAATGACCGAAATGAGAAAAACTGGCTCACCTTCGGTCAAATAGTAGGTCAAAATCCGATAGCCGCCAGATTTGCCCTTACCACGCCCAGCAACGCGCACTTTCCTCACACCACCACCACCAGCGATAACGTCTCCGGCTTGCGGGTCCGCCGAGATCTGATCTACGGCGTTAGTCCGCTCGCCTTCGGTCATGCCCGCCTTCGCAGCCGAAACCAAATATGAAGGCGTTTCCACTACCGTATGCATAGCCAATCACTACGTCATTGCCGTATAAATGTCAACTCACCCTAACCGCTGCGCGAACAATTGACGTGAAGTCTTGCGAACCCGGCACCTGCCGGTCTAGCCTCCCGACATGACCGTTATCACCGCAACCTGCCCTCCCCTCTCTACCGCCGGAACCGCTTTCCTCGCGCGGCCAGTGCAGCAGATGCTGATCGACGGGCAGTGGCAATCAGCTGCGGACAATCAGACATTTGATACGCTTGATCCAGCGACTGGGGAGAAGCTGGCGAGCGTGCCGCGCGCGCAGGGAGGCGATGTTCACCGAGCCGTCGCTGCCGCGCGCGCGGCCTTGGATTTTGGCGCCTGGCCCGCGTACACACCCATGGACCGGGCCAAGCTGCTCTGGGCCATTGCGGACAAGCTTGAGGCGCATATCGATGAACTGGCGGAGCTTGAAACGCTCGACCAAGGCAAGCCGCTCTACGTGGGACGCTGGGCTGAAATTCCCGGCGCGATCAACCAGTTTCGCTTTTTCGGTGGACTGGCCAATCAGATTGAGGGGAAATCAATCCCAACCTCAGTAAACTATCAGCCCCCGGGTAAAGAGGTGTTTGCCTATACGGTGAGGGAGCCAGTCGGCGTCGTCGCAGCAATTGTGCCTTGGAATTCGCCGCTGGTACTAACCGCGATGAAGCTGGCCCCGGCCCTCGCCGCAGGATGCACGGTTGTGCTGAAACCGGCTGAGGATACGTCGCTCACCGCCATTCGCATGCTGGAATTGATGATTGAGGCTGGTCTGCCTGCCGGCGTCGTCAATCTGGTCACGGGATATGGAAACGAATGCGGTGCGGCACTGGCCGCTCATCCCGGCGTTGATAAAATCGCCTTTACTGGTTCCGCTGCCACGGGGCGCGCCATCATGGAAGCGGCAAAGGTCAATTTCAAACGGATGACATTGGAACTGGGCGGAAAATCGCCGGTGGTCATCCTGCCTGATGCAGATTTGGAAGCCGCTATTCCCGGAGCAGCCAACGCCATATTCTTCAATGGCGGCCAAGTCTGCGTCGCGGGGTCACGGCTCTATGCGCACAGCAGCGTGTTTGACCGCGTTGTGGAAGGGGTTGTGGAGGCGGCACGCCGAATGGTTCTTGGCCACGGCCTTGACCCCGCATCGCAGATGGGACCGCTAGTTTCCCGCCATCACGCCGCAAAAGTCGCACAAATGATCGCTGATGGGAAAGCAGCTGGTGCATCCTTGCTCTGCGGCGGAGAGACAGCTGGGCCAAACGCCAGCTTCATCACGCCAACCGTCGTCACCGACGTCTCGGCGGATATGGCCATCGTACGAGAAGAGATATTCGGGCCCGTCGTTGTCGTTCAACGCTATGATGACTTAAATGACGTGGTAGCAGTTGCCAACGATAGTGATTACGGCCTTGCGGCCAGCATCTGGACACAAAGCCTGTCCGATGCGCACCGGTTAGCCGGGCGGATGCGCGCCGGCACTGTCTGGATCAATACCCATAGCATGTATGATGCGTCACTCCCCATCGGCGGCATGAAACAAAGCGGCTGGGGGCGAGATTCTGGCGTTGGGGCGTTGGACAACTATTTGGAAACAAAGACTATTTGTGCCGTGATCTAGGCTTTGTTGGGTCCACCACGTGACCATTGAATCGCGTATAGCGCCATTCCGAAACTGACGAAAACGTCACCAAAACTTGTGTAAAATAGCCAAATATCGGTCGAAAATAGGCGGGCCACGCCAAAGTTAATGGCAGCCATCGCCACACCGACCAATCCTAAGCTGATCGACAAGCGCGCTTCTTTCATGTCTGCATAGGCGATGTAGCGGGACAGGGCCCGGCCGATTTTGCGGCCATTAAGAAGCAATCCGTCGGTCAAAAACACGCTTGCCCCGATGAGGCCGACAACCGTGGACCGCTGCTTGATGATTTCGTCATCCTGAAAAATCCAGGCAAATCCTCCGGATATCAACAGCATGATGATGCCGAACATTGCTAATCCGCCGAGTAGATCAACCTTTACAAAACGCTGCGCCACAACAAGCGCTAGGCCCACGCCCGCACCCACAAGTGCTGCTGTCGTTAGGTCCGTAAATTTCGCGACCATGAAGAAGAGAATGCCCGTTGCAACATCAACCGCAATCGGCACCTTATTCGCGCTCAGTTTGCTGTAATCCATGGCTGGAGCGCCCGCAGCCGTCGTCTCCGCCATCATTTTTGCCGCGCTTTCGGGCAGGCGAATGGGTGTTCCGGGGTGACTTTCATGGATCAGCGCCCCGTCCAATCGAGCGGCAATCGCCACATTGACCCAGCTATAGTAACCCGCCTCAGCGGTGAGCATCGTGCCACTTGGAAGCTTGGCAGAGAGATGGTGGTTGATCACCGAATCCGCACCCGTGGAGGGGCGAAAGCAACGGTCATGCTCCACATCGCAAACGAATAACACAGTCTCTACGCCTTTGAAGCCAGCCGCAAATCGCACTTCACACGGCAATCCGTCCGCAACAAAGCGGCGCTTGTAAGTCCAAATCCGAAGGCCAACAGGCGAGCCTGTCACAGCAGGGCGGCCCTAAAATCCGCCGTCCCTAAACCCGCATCGGCATCAAGACGTAAAGCGCCTGAGACTTATCATTTTCGCGGAGCAGCGTTGGTGCCGCCGCATCAGCCAGATGGACTTCAACTGTATCGCCTTCAATCTGGCCGAGTATGTCCATCAAATAGCGCGCGTTAAAGCCAATCTCAAACCCGTCAGAACTATATTCGCCGGGAACTTCTTCGGCCGCTGTGCCATTTTCAGGCGAAGTAACGGAGAGCGTGATCTTATCTTTTTCCAGCGCCATTTTCACCGCGCGCGTTTTTTCACTGGCGATGGTGGCGACCCGGTCTACGCCCTGCATCAGGCTTTTGGCGTCAATCCGCAGCATCTTGTCATTACCCGTCGGGATCACACGGCTGTAGTCGGGAAAGGTGCCGTCGATCAGTTTGGACGTCAGCACAGCAGTGCCCAGATCAAAACGGATCTTCGTCGAAGACAACGAAATCCCAACGCTGCCATCCACTTCATCCAACAATTTGCGCAGTTCAGCCACGCATTTGCGGGGGATGATGATGTCGGGCATGGACTCCGCGCCTTCGGGACGTGGAACAGTCATCCGCGCCAATCGGTGGCCATCTGTGGCGGCGGCCTTCATCACAGGCTCTCCGCCCTCTTCGGTCACGTGAAAAAATATGCCGTTCAGATAATAACGCGTTTCTTCGGTTGAAATCGCAAAGCGCGTTTTATCGATGATATCGCGCAGTGTCTTGACGGGCAGTTCAAACTGTGTCGGCAAATCGCCTTCGGCAATGATTGGAAAATCGTCGCGCGGCAGGGTGGACAGATTGAAGCGAGAGCGGGCCGCAACAACCTGCATTTTGCCATCCGATGCCGCGAGAGAGACTTGCGCGCCCTCTTGAAGTTTCCGGGCGATATCAAACAGTGTGTGAGCCGCGACTGTGACAGCACCGGGCGTTTCCACTTGCGCTTCAACCGTTTCGTTGATCTGCAAATCAAGGTCAGTTGCCATCAGACGGATCGAGTTGTCGGCGTTTGCCTCAATCAACACATTGGACAGAATCGGAATCGTGTTGCGCCGCTCCACCACCGATTGCACATGGCCAAGGCTCTTCAAAAGCGTCGCGCGTTCGATCACAGCCTTCATGGTAACTCCCTATCATTCTGCGGGATTCGGTCCCCAACAGCCCCTATAATGGGCTTCTCACCATGGGCAAGTCTTGCGGCGGCGGCAAGGGGCTTAGGATTATGTTTTCACCCTTTACCCCCTTGCCAACCGCATTCATCCAAAGGATGAAGCTGCATGACATTACACGGACGAACCTTCATTGCTCGCCACGGCGAGACTGTTTTTAACGCAGCGGCGCGGATGCAGGGGCAATTTCATGTGCATACGCCACTCACCATGCGCGGGTTTCAGCAGGCTGATGAGATGGGGCGGGCGCTGCGCGATTGGCTGGGGACGCATCAGGCGTTATCACTTTGGTCTTCAACAGCTGGCCGCGCACTTCAGACATTGTCTGTCATATGCGAACATATCGGCGCGGACTGGCACCAAACGCGCAGCGATGACCGGCTACAGGAAATTGAAGTGGGGGACTGGTCGGGCCGAACCTATGCCGAGATCGCAGCCGAGAATGGCGATTTTGTGGATATGAACCACGGCCTGTTCACTGTTCGCGCACCGGGCGGGGAGGATTATGCAGACGTCGCAGCGCGGCTTTCGGCTTGGATCGCAGATGTATCCGCCGAAAGCGGTGACCGGCTGGTTCTGATGCACGGCATGTCGTCTCGGGTGCTGCGCGGGCTGCTGCTTGGGTTGGACGTAGACCCTCAGTTTGGCGCGCCGATTGCGGGCAGCTTGCCACAGGGGACGATGGTGATGATCGGTGGCGGCGTGGAGAAAATCATCCATACGGGCAAAGGCGTGCAGCACGCGTGACGGATCACGCTACCCTTTCCCTGAGCTTGTCGAAGGGCCTTTTTGCTTCTTTCCCAACTGCGAGCCGCAGGTGAAACGGCCCTTCGACAAGCTCAGGGAAGGAGCTTTAAGTATAGCTGCTTCGATGTTCCTGATCCTGCCTGCCGCCGCGCGGGACTCCTTCGGTATTTATGATGGATGGGGCGCGTTTCGCGACGCAGCTCCGCTTAAATGTTATGCCATTGCCGAACCAGAGGGCGGCGGCGGATCGAAATGGCGGCCTTTTGCAAGCGTCAGCTGGTGGCCAGTTGAGGCAGTGCGCGGTCAGCTACACATTCGGCTTTCTCAGCAAACGCGCAACGGGGCGGATGTGATGCTTGTCGCGGGCGGACGGAAATGGCGGCTTAAGGCAGGGAAATACGACGCTTGGGCACCGTCGTCTCGCCACGATGCATTCATCCTCACCAAACTTCGCAGTGCCCCCTCATTCAGCGTGTCTAGCGTTGGAATGACGGGGCGAGGGTTCGCAGACACTTATGTGCTTAAGGGTGCGGCCAGCGCGTTTGACGCTGCGGCCCTTGGCTGTGCAAAAGTTCAGTGACGCATTATTAACCGGTCAACAGCGGCATGGCTGGTTTCCGCAATATCCCCGATGGCGTCAGCTTCAGCCTCCAAAGCCTCGCGGATCAGGGCTAATTGACGATCAGTCATATGCTCAATCCCAATGAAGGCGTTGCGAGCGTCGGTACTGGCCCGGATCAATTCATCCAGCTTGGCCTGTATCGCGGCTGCATCCCGATTTTGCGAATTCTGGATGAGGAACACCATCAGGAAGGTGATGATTGTGGTCGATGTGTTAACGACCAATTGCCAAGTGTCCGAAAAGCCAAACAGGGGCCCTGTCATCCCCCAGATAATGATGGTGGACAGCGCAATGATGAAAGCAATCGGCTGCCCCATGAACGCCGAAGTGCGGTTGGCAATGCGCGTGAAGAAGCGGTCCATGGTGTAGCGTTCCTTTTTGGTGGCTTGGGGAGGGGTTTGCACTTATAGCCGCGCGCATGCAAATCCCTGGAATTATTGACCCTGTCACGGTGCCCCGCGATGCCCCTGTTCGCGCAGATGGCCGCATCGACCTTGTCGGGCTGACGCGCCCGCAAATCTGTGCAGCTTTGGAAGGGGCAGGACTGGACGCCAAGGGCGCGAAGTTGCGGGCCAAGCAGATCTGGCATTGGATTTACAATCGCGGCGCGACTGAGTTCAGCTCGATGACTGACATTGCCAAGACGCAGCACCCGTGGCTCACCGAACGCTTCGTCGTGGGGCGGCCAGAAGTGGTGGAGGCGCAAGTTTCAACTGATGGCACGCGCAAATGGTTGCTGAGGTCACCAGATGCGCAGGATTATGAGATGGTCTTCATCCCTGATGCAGACCGGGGTACGCTCTGTGTGTCGAGCCAAGTCGGCTGCACCCTCAATTGCCGGTTTTGCCACACCGGCACAATGCGTCTTGTGCGCAATCTGACGCCCACTGAGATTGTTGGCCAAGTCATGCTCGCGCGCGATAGCCTTGGCGAATGGCCGTCTTCTGTCGAAGGGCGCATGCTGACCAATATCGTGATGATGGGTATGGGAGAGCCGCTGTATAATTTTGAGGCCGTGCGCGATGCGTTGAAGATCGTGATGGACGGGGACGGTCTGGCGCTGTCGAAACGCCGGATTACGCTCAGCACAAGCGGCGTGGTGCCCATGATCGCGCGGGCGGGGGCTGAGATTGGCGTAAACCTTGCGGTATCGCTCCATGCGGTCACAAAGGAAGTCCGCGATGAAATTGTACCGATCAACCGCAAATATGGCATTGAAGAACTGCTGCAAGCCTGCGCGGATTACCCCCAGGCCAATAACGCCCGGCGGATCACGTTTGAATATGTGATGTTGAAGGACAAGAATGACAGCGATGCGGACGCGCGCGAACTTGTTCGTCTGATCCGCCATTATGATCTGCCTGCCAAGGTTAACTTGATCCCTTTCAATCCCTGGCCCGGAGCACCCTATGAATGTAGCACGCCGGAACGGATCAAGAGCTTTTCCAGCATCATCTTTGGCGCTGGCATCAGCGCACCGGTGAGAACGCCACGTGGGCGTGATATCGATGCGGCCTGCGGGCAGTTGAAGACGTCCAGCGAGAAGAAGACGCGGGCAGAGCTGGACCGGCTGGCCGAAGAAAAACAGGCGGCGCTTGGGTGATGCGGCGCTTGGCGATCGCACCGCTCGCTCTCTTCCTCGTCGCGGCTGGCCCTGCGCCCTCGCCTGAGGCCTTGCGCAAAGATGTCGAGGCGCTTGTCAGCTTTGGCACGCGTCACACTCTGTCATCCGCAACTGATCCGAAACGCGGGATTGGTGCGGCGAGGCGCTGGGCAGCGGCGCGGCTGCAAAAAATGTCCAAGGCGTGCGGCGGATGCATCACCGTTGATCTGCCGTCCAAACGCTTTGACGGCTCCCGCGCGCCGCAGGGTGTCGATCTTGTCAACGTCATGGGCATTCAAAAAGGCAGCGACGCGTCATCTGACGTTGTGATTGTCGCAGGCCATATCGATAGCCGCGTCAGCGATGTCATGGACGCAACAAGCGACGCGCCCGGTGCCAATGATGACGCGTCTGGCGTCGCGCTTGTGCTAGAAACCGCAAGGATCCTCTCAAAAACAAAGCCGCGCGCGACGATTGTCTACGCGATCCTGTCGGGTGAGGAACAGGGCCTCTGGGGCGGGCGCTTGCTGGCTGAAACTGCCAAAGCGCGCGGCTGGAACGTGCTGGCTATGCTCAACAATGATATCGTCGGTAACACAGTTGGGCAGGATGGCCGAGTAGTCGCCGATAAAGTCCGCATATTCAGCGAAGGCATCCGCTTTTCGGAAGGTGAAGCAGCCCAACGCGCCCGGCGCGGCAATGGTGGCGAGGATGATGGGTCTTCGCGGGCGCTTGCCAAGGCCGTCGTTAAAATTGCCAAGCAGACCAACGGCAGCTTGACCCCTTTCCTTGTGCGCAGGCCAGACCGTTTTGGGCGCGGCGGCGATCATTTGGCACTGTTGGAGGCGGGGCTTCCGGCCATCCGCTTTTCCGTTGGCGTCGAAAATTACGATGCCCAACATCAGGACGTGCGGACCGAGGCCGGGCGTCCGTTTGGCGACACCGTTGACCGGATGGACTTTGCCTATCTGGCCAAGGTCACCGCCCTGAACATCGCTGTGACGAACACACTTGCAAACGCTCCACCGCCGCCAACACAAGTTGTGGCGCTTGGGGCGGTATCCACCAGCACAACCATCAACTGGGCAGCCGCTCCGGGTGCCGTCGTCTATAAACTTTATTGGCGTGCGGCCGACGCCAGCGAGTGGCAGAATGAACGAACGCTGGGCAATGTTACCACCGCTGAAATTCCCGGCCTGATCATTGATGATCATTTCGTCGGCGTGTCGTCCGTCTCGGCAGACGGCAGTGAGAGCATCGTCAGTTTCGCAAGCGCAGCGCCGCGTTGATGTTGCGGCGCTTACGCCATTGATGTGAGACCTTTGGCGACCTGCCTCTCCATCAAGGCGAGACCAAAATCGGAAATCACCTAATTCTCGACCTGAACTTGAACGTGATTGAGGGTGAAGAAAAGCCTCCAGAAAAGACGCCATCTGGATTGAAGCAAATAAACTTTACGTTCGGATCGTAGCCCGCAGAGGGCATGTAATTACAAGAGGCCATGCCTGTCGGTATGGTCGCGGAATTGGAATAGCCCACATCTCTCGAATAGACATAGCTCAAACTGGCGTCGCTTTGCATGAACAATATCGGATCATTTGTCGCAGTGCCTGCGTCATCAAAATCACCATTATAAAACTCTAACATCGGTGGCAGCGAATCGTACAAAAAGAGAGAGTTTTTGTCATGTCCCGATCCGCAGTTGTTGATGATTTGAATAGAATATTCCACATCCTGACCCGGAACGAAAAAGACACCGGTTGATAGATTGGTATATGACCTTGACGTCTTCGCCATCGACAGGTTGGGCTGCGCCACGTCAAATCCAAAATTGCGATCTGAAACGCTGCCCCCAGATGCTAAGCTAACATTGATGGTAGACGGCGTTCCGATTACGGCGCCGAACGGCAAATCTGGATCTGCGCCATCGACACGAATCTGGTAATTGGCGTTTGCGGGCGCGTTAGTGAATGCGTACGCGCCGCTCGTGTCGGTCGTATAGCTGCTCACTAAGATATCGTTCGCGGTATTGGCATCACCGCGCGTGTCATAAAGCCTCACAGTGATCAGCTTTAATGAAGTTTCATTGGCGGGTTGATAGCTGTCGGTTCGATTCACATCGGAATAGACAAACCCGGAAATAGTGCCGCCAGAAATGCTGCAGGATCGCATTTCCACATTATCGAGGTAAAAATCGCGACCAGCGTTTCCCGTCTCGAGAGAACGCATGGCTATGAGAATCGTTGAGCGGTTTCCTGCATTGAATACAAAGGAATAGCGTTTCCATTCCAGTGCGGATGCAAAAGCTTGCAAAGGCCCAGTGTTTAAGCTGACGATGCCGTCAATCTCAATATTGACGTCATTCGGCAGCCCGTTCGTTTCACTATTTGCTGCCCAAAATGATAACTGATAATTTTGATTGGAAGCCACGTTAAGCGCAGAGAAGTTGAGCACAGGCGTGCTGGCATTCGGATCAGACGCAAAAAATCGTCCGCTATTGCCATAGACGGGATCGGTAACAGCAGCATGTTGCGAGGGATTTCGGCGCGTTACAGCATTAGCAAAATAGGCATAGCGGCCCCAAGTGATGGCGTAGAAATTGCTAAATGTTCCGCCACTGACTTGGCCGGGATAGGGATTGATTGATGGCGATTGATCGGCCGCGCCACTTTCGCTGCCAAAGGTTCCATTAGCAAAGTCTGTGAGCAGGTTCGCACCCGTCACCGTTCCACCCTGCGCTGAGCATGAAGTCGTGCTAATCGTGTTCAGCGTTTGCGCGGCCGAGGCTGGGCTGGGCGGGATCATCAATCCCATCGCTACGACAGCCAACGCTGTCAACGAACGATAAAGGCGTTGGATTGGGTCAACGATGTCCATTGAATGAATAATACGGCATTAGTATCAATGCCTTAAGCCATTGACCGCAGTGACAGTTCTTAAAGCAACGGCTCTTGCCGTCCGGCAGGCGCTAGACACACAAATGAGCCTTTTGTCCGACTGGATCATTAAGCCTGCTGTGATCAAAAAACCGTTGAAATGTAGGAATTATTTTGATCTAAGCTGTCGGCGGCTTGCTATACACCCTCGTTCCGTGTCGACCCAAAGTCGCACCAGCGTGTCAGTCGCTCATATTTCTGGCCCAAAGGTGACATAAGGTGACAGAAATACCGCGTTTCTTGTGGAACTTTGTCACCTTAAGCCCATTCGGCATCGCCTTCACTAGTGCGCTTCAATCCGCCGCAATAATAAGCTAAGCATCTATGATGCGCCTTCCCGGATTCAGTTCCCAACCCTTTTTCGATGACAAGAACCGCGCGTTTTGGGTGCTGCAGACGGCTGGATGGGCCTTTTATCTAATGCTCCGCATGGCAAGCGGTGTCGGCAATGGGATGACTGCATCTTTCCTGATCCCGCTGATCGTGTCTGTTGCGGCCGGATATTCCATCACCTTAGTGTTAAGCGCTGTGTTCCGCTGGCTCATCGCGCGACGCCCCATCATGACATGGACAGGCGCCGTCTTTGCCGTTGCCTTCTCCGTCGCCGCCTATTCGGCGATAGATGCTTGGGTGTTCAACATGATGGACCGGGATGGCGGCGCCTTCGACGGGGCGCTGTTTCTGGGATCAATCACCATCAATTTTCTGCTCATTGCAGCTTGGTCGGCGCTCTATTTCGGTATCAATTTCTACATCATCTTGGAACAGCGCGCGGATGAGCTGCTGAAGCTAGAGGGCCAAGCGTCAAGCGCGCAATTGGCTATGCTGCGATACCAATTGAACCCGCATTTCCTGTTCAACACGCTGAACAGTATTTCCACGCTTGTGCTGCTCCAACAAACTGAGCGGGCCAATGCCATGCTGTCCCGTCTGGCATCATTCCTGCGTTACACGCTCGTCTATGAACCCACTGCCCAAGTGACGTTGGCGCAAGAGGTGGAGACACTAAAACTCTATCTCGATATTGAAAAAATGCGGTTTGAAGACCGCTTGCGCATCAATTTTGATGTTGATCCCGCCGTATCAAAAGCGCGACTGCCGTCCTTGCTGCTGCAACCGCTTGTCGAAAACGCAGTTAAATACGCCGTCACTCCTCAGGAAGAAGGGGCCGAAATCAACCTTGAGGCGCGGCTCATCGGGGACAGGGTTCGCATCGTCGTATCTGATAGCGGTCCGGGGTTGAATGGTGCGCTCCCTGCGACGACTTCATCCACAGGGGTTGGCCTTGCCAACATCCGGGACAGATTGGTGCAGGCTTATGGTGAAGATCAGATGATCGAATATGGCAGCCGACCTGACGGGGGGTTTTCAGTAACTTTAGAATTGCCCTATCGCGGGGAGGAGAAAGTCGCATGACAATCCGAGCTATTTTGGTTGATGATGAAAAACTGGCCATTCAAGGTCTGCAATTGCGGCTTGAGGCCCACCCCGATGTCGAAATTATCGACACCTGTCTGAATGGGCGTGAGGCCATCCGGTCAATCAAAACCAACAAGCCGGATCTGGTCTTCCTGGATATTCAAATGCCGGGCTTCGACGGATTTTCCGTTGTCCAAGGCCTGATGGAAGTTGAACCGCCGCTGTTTGTGTTTGTCACCGCCTATTCCGATCATGCCATTCGCGCGTTTGAAGCGCAGGCCACGGATTATCTGATGAAACCAGTTGAGCCGGAGCGGCTGGCGGACAGTCTTGAACGTGTGCGCCAGCGCCTCGCTGAAAAACGCGGCGTTGAAGAGGTTGGCCGTTTGAAAGAGGCGCTGGCTGAACATGCTCCTGATGCGCATGATGAATATGTCGATGCTGGCGCAGATGTCGTTGCCGCCAATCGTTATGAGAAAATGATCAATATCAAGGATCAGGGCCAGATTTTCCGCGTTGATGTCGATACGATCGAGCGGATTGATGCCGCGGGTGATTATATGTGCATCTATGTCGGCGGCGAAACGCTGATCCTGCGCGAGACTATGAAGGATCTTGAAAAACGGTTGGACCCGCGCCGGTTTCAACGCGTCCACCGTTCCACCATCGTCAATCTCGATCTGGTCAAACAAGTGAAGCCACACACCAATGGCGAATGTTTCCTCGTGCTGGAATCCAACGCACAAGTGAAAGTGTCACGATCTTACCGCGACGTCGTCGCGCGGTTCGTGCATTAGGCCCTAAGCAAGCAACCGCGCCAACTTGCGGTCCGGTTGGTCGGCGAACGGGTTCACCACCCGCACGCCGCGCCATTCAAAACCGGACTGCATATCTTCAGACAGCAGCATCGTGCAGCCCGCATCAGCAGCCGCGTTAACGATCAGCGCGTCCCAAAACTGAAGTTTGTGATCAACCGCAAGGTTGAGGGCTTGTGTGAATGTGCCTTCGGTGGTTCCAACGATGTCAAATTGTTGTTGCATCAACTGTATGGAAGTGCGGCAAGTCTCGCGTGGTTGGCCAAGTCGGCTGGCAACATTATAATATTCCCCCAGCACTTGAGTGGGAACTATCAGCGTGGCGGTACCCATCAGTTTACCGATTAGGTCTTGGGCAAGATCAATTTTTGGATCGTCCGACGGCAACTTTGAGAGACCCTCTAGGTAAATAAGGATATTTGTATCAAGGGCGATGCGCATCAATCGTAAGCGTCTTCGCGAGTCCAAAGCCCAACGACCCGATGAGGCTTATTTCGGAAATATTCCAGAAACTCCTCGGCACTGAGCTTTTTGAGCTGCTCATCCTCCTCAGCAGGCACCATCCGCGCAACGGGTTTCCCGCGCGATGTTACGGTATAGCTTTCCCCCTGCCCCACTTCGCGGAGCATTTCGGAAAAGCGCTGGTTGGCCTCTGTTGCTGTAATATATCGATCCATTTCTATAATCTAGTGTTTAACACTAGAAGCGTCAACTTACACTCCCACTTGACGTAAACGTCAATCTCCGCGACCACCTCGCGAAACAAACTTGCAGAGAGGATTCGCCCGTGAAAACCCGTATCACCGAAATGTTCGGTATCCAGCATCCCATCATTCAAGGCGGAATGCATTTTGTCGGCTTTGCTGAAATGGCAGCGGCGGTTTCGAACGCGGGCGGCTTGGGCATTATTACCGGCCTAACGCAAAAGTCAGCGGCTGACCTCGCCAATGAAATTGCCCGGTGCAAAGATATGACCGATAAGCCCTTCGGCGTGAACTTGACCTTCCTCCCTGTCGTGAATGCGCCGGATTATCCCGGCATGGTGAAGGCAATTATAGAAGGCGGGGTCAAGGTTGTGGAAACCGCTGGTAATAATCCGCAATCAGTGATCCCTGCACTGCGCGATGCCGGCGTCAAGATCATCCACAAATGCACTGCTGTCCGTCACGCCTTGAAAGCGCAACGGATCGGATGTGATGCCGTATCGGTCGATGGTTTTGAATGTGGCGGTCATCCCGGCGAAGATGACATTCCCAACATGATCCTTTTGCCGCGTGCTGCCGATGAGCTGGAAATCCCCTTTGTGGCCTCAGGCGGTATGGCCGATGGGCGGAGCCTTGTTGCAGCCTTGGCCCTTGGAGCTGATGGTATGAATATGGGCACACGGTTCATCGCGACAACCGAAGCGCCAGTGCATCAGAATGTAAAAGACGCAATCGTTGCCGCATCTGAACTCGACACACGCCTTGTCATGCGGCCCCTGCGCAACACCGAACGGGTGCTGACCAACCAGGCTGTGGAACGGTTGTTGCAAAAGGAACGCGAACTGGGTGCAGCGATCAAGTTTGATGATATCGCTGCTGAAGTCGCAGGCGTTTACCCCCGCATCATGTTGGAAGGCGAAATGGAAATTGGCGCATGGAGCTGCGGCATGGTCGCTGGTCTGATCCGCGATATCCCGACCTGTAAAGAACTGATTGACCGGATCATGGCAGAGGCCGATGCGATCATCAACGACCGGCTGAAACGCTTTGCAGCCTGATGCAATTGCCGTGCGGGAGGCTCTGGAACGCGATCTCCCCGATGTAGTTGCCCTTGTTCAATCCGCCTACCGCGGCGACGCGAGCACCGCAGGCTGGACAACTGAGGCGCATTTGCTGGACGGCCAGCGAACAGACGTCGGAATGCTCGCGCCGGTGCTCGCAGACCCTAACCAAGCGATCCTGCTGTTTGAGGACGCAGGCCAACTGCGCGCCTGCATTACCGTCGAGCGCCGCGCCGATTACGGCTATATCGGCATGGTCACAGTCCAACCCACCGGCCAGTCCAAAGGCATGGGCCGCCGCATCCTCGAAACCGCCGAAAGGCATATCCGCGATAAATGGGGTTTTGACCGGGCGCAAATGACGGTGATTGCTCAGCGCACAGAACTCATCGCCTGGTATGAAAGACGCGGCTACCTGTTAACGGGGGACGTAGTGCCTTTTCCTTACGACGAAGCGCGTTTTGGAGAGCCGAAGCGGAGCGACCTCTATCTCGTTGTCATGGAGAAAGCCCTGAGCTGATCACATGATCGACGAATATGCTCTTGATGATGACCCAGATGACAAAAGCGCGCTGTATGACGTGCCGCGGATCACGGCGATCCTTCACAGTGTCGCAGCGGAGGGGCGCTGGATCAGCTATTCTGAAATCCTGATGGCGCTTGGGTTCCGCTTCACGCGTCCCAAAATGCGGGTGTTGTGCAAGACGCTGGACCATGTTGATGCCCTTGCGGCGGGCCGGGGGGAACCAGAGCTTGCGGTGTTGGTCGTGCGCGAAAGTGACGGCCTGCCGGGGCAAGGCTGGTGGACCGGCCGACGCGATTACAAGGGGCTATGGACGGGGCCGGAGGCACGGGCGTTTGTGGACGCGGTTCAGGGTCGTGCTTTTGCCTATTGGAAATCAAAGCAGTTATAAACGCCCCTCCCCTGAGTCCTTCGACGTCGCTCAGGAGAGCCTTGTCGAAGGACCATGCTTTATATACTTCAACATCAAGCCATAAGAAGAACGGTCGTTCGACAGGCTCAGGGAAGCGGATGTTGGAAACTGAGATTGATATCACCCATGCCCTTTCCGCCCTCATGGCCCGTGCGACAGGGGCAATGGGGTCAGTTCAAAACCTCACCCGCCTGTCTGGCGGGGCAAATATGGAAAGTTCCTCATTCGACCTCGCAGGCGCTGGCTATGTGCTACGCCGCGCCCCTAGTGCTGCATTCATGGAAGGACGCGCCTTTGGCCATGATGTAGAGGCAGCGCTGGTCAAGGCTGCGCGGGCGGCAGGCGTTACCGCACCTGAAGTGGTGGCTGAATTGAGCGAGGCCGACGGCATCGGCACGGGCTATGTCATGCGTCGCGTTGAGGCAGAGGTGAGCCCCGCCAAGATTTTGGTCAGCCCACCGGCTTCGCTCATCACCGATATTGCTCGGGAATTGGCCCGAATACACGGCCTAAAATCTTCCCTGGCTCTGCCCACCCTCAACACTGCGGCTGCCCTTGCTGATCTCAAGGCCCGCTTTACAGGGTACGGCGGAGACCGCCCCATCATCGCGCTGGCGATCAAATGGTGTGAAGATCATCTGCCCGCGCCTGCACCGCCGGTCCTTGTCCACGGCGATTTCCGCATGGGCAATCTGATGGTCGATGGGCACGGCCTTGCCGCTGTGCTCGATTGGGAACTGGCCCATCTGGGCGATGCGCATGAAGATTTGGCTTACGGCTGCATGACTGTTTGGCGTTTCGGGCATATCGACAAGCCCGCGTTTGGCGTTGCTGATTTGGAGAGCTATTTCGCGGCTTATGAATTTGAAAGCGGCACACAAGTGGACCGCGCACGGTTCCGCTTTTGGCTCATTTACCGCACACTCTGGTGGGCGCTGGGCTGTATGCAAATGTCCGACATCTGGCGGCTGGGCGTCGATAAAAGCCTTGAACGTGCTGTCATTGGAAGGCGGACGAGCGAAAATGAATGCGACTTACTGATGCTGCTGGAGGAGGACGCGCCGGAAACCCAGCGCCTTCCGCTAACCCTTGCGCCCCCGCTCCCTGCACGACGCACAGGCGAAACGTCAACTGTCGAGCTGCTGGAGGCGATCCGCGACTGGGTGGAGGGCGACGTAAAACCGGGCCGCGAAGGCCATGCCAAATTCCGCGCCGCTGTTGCCCTCAACGCCCTTGGCATGCTGATCCGGGAGGCGGAAAATCCCGTAGCGCTTTACGACAAGGCGTTGGCCGATGACATACTCACTGGCCGAAAGACGCTCGCCACACCAGGCCTCCTCGCGCGGCTGCGTAAAGGCGCGCTGGCAAAGCTGGCCAACGACGTCCCCAAATATGCGTCGCTTGCCAAGGCGCGCGAGATTTGGGGCGCGGGGTGATGTGGGCGTAGGCGCAACTGAGCGAACGGAGAGACTTTGCACAGGTTTTGGGCAACGACGGAAGGTGCGAACGCAACTGATTTGACTCACATTGAAACCATGCGGGCCACAAGAAATGGTTCGCAAACATTTGTCTGTTGAAGGATCAGCCACCACTGAAAGCGGTCTTGCCCGCCCCCCCAATTAAGCCAAGCTGTTGCCGCATTACGACCACTGCCGCCCCTGCCCCTTTACGCATCCCCGTTACTGGGTTCACATTCTCCTCTCTCAAAACTGGACCATAAAACAGGTCGCTGGCCAGCGGTATTCATGAGGAGAATGATGATGGCTGGCGGTCTTGCAGTGGTGCTGTCTGGTGGCGGCGCGAAGGGTGCGTTTCAGGTAGGCGTGTTGGATGAGCTGATCTCCAATCGCGGAGTAAAGTTTGACATATTTGCAGGCGTTTCAACGGGTGCGATACAGGCGCTGGGCGGGGCGATGAATGATATGCCTCGGTTGTTGAATGAATGGCAGTCAATCAAAGGCGATGGCGATATTTACAAGAAGCGCCCTTTGGGTGCCGTCGGCGCAGCGTTTGGGGCTAATTCCATCTATGACGCATCGCCTATTAAAGCGCGGTTGATTGCTTTTGCTGATGTGGCAAAACTAAAAGCCGCGAAGCGCAAGCTGTTGGTTGGCGTCGTCAATCTGGCAACGGGCCAATACCGCGATGTTGATGAACGATCGCCCGATATCGGCCAGTGGGTCTATGCCAGTTCGGCTCAACCGCCTTTTTTCCAGCCTCTCAAAAGCAAAGATGCGAACGGTGTGACGGAACAATGGGTGGATGGCGGCGTGCGCAATGTGACGCCGCTGAGTTCAGCCATGGCGCAAAGCCCGCGCGCGGTGCTGGCGGTCCTCGCGTCCCCGCCAAAGCCTGTGCCGGCACCGGGCAAAGTCTATGACAATCTGATCGAAATCGCGCTGCGGTCGGTTGGTATCCAAACGGCGGAAATTTCAGAAAATGATCTAGGCAATGCGATGCTGATCAATGATCTGCTCGGCGCGCGGGAAGCGCAGTTTCGGCGGCTAATGGGCCTTGGCCTCTCAGCAACCCAGATTGGCGATATCCTGCGTCCGCTTGATGAGCAGCTTTCGCGGTATAAGTTCGCGCCGATCCGCATCCTCGCGCCGGACCCGGGCTTTGACGCCGCTGATACGCTGGAGTTCCGGCCCGCAAAAATCAGTGCCGCTATTGCTGCCGGGCGCAAAGCTGTGGTGGACAATTGGCCGTCGCTCAAACTGTTTTTGGGGGTTTAGCGACCCACGCCGACGTAAGTCAGCCCCGCCTTCTCAACCTCTTCGGCGCGGTAAACATTGCGCAGATCGACGAACACGGGCGTGCTGAGCAGCGCTTTCACGCGCGCCAAATCAAGCGCACGGAAAGCGTTCCATTCGGTGACCAGCGCCGCTGCGTCCGCCCCTTGCATGGCGTCATAAGGGCTATCGCAATAGGTCACATTGTCGAGCACAAGCTTCGCCTGCTCTGTGCCTTCGGGGTCATAAGCGCGCACCGTGGCTCCGCCATCTTGCAACGTCTGAATGATCGAAATGGCAGGGGATTCGCGCATATCATCGGTGTTGGGTTTGAACGTCAGGCCCAAGATGGCCACTGTCTTGCCGCGCACGTCACCGCCCATGGCCGCTATGATCTTCCGCCCCATGGCCCGTTTACGATTGTCATTAACGGCCACCACGGCCTCCACAATCCGCTGAGGCGCGTCAAAATCCTGTGCGGTCTTCAGAAGCGCAAGCGTATCTTTGGGGAAACAGCTGCCGCCATAACCAGGGCCAGCGTGAAGGAATTTGCTCCCGATGCGACCATCAAGACCGATGCCGCGCGCGACATCCTGCACATCTGCGCCAACTTTCTCACACAGGTCGGCGATTTCGTTGATGAAGGTGATCTTGGTCGCGAGAAAAGCATTGGCGGCATATTTGGTGAGCTCTGCACCGCGCCGAGACATGGCAATGATCGGCGATCGGTTGATGTAAAGCGGACGGTAAAGCCGCTCCATCACATCGCGAGCATGAGCATCATCGGTGCCAATCACGATCCGGTCAGGCCGCTTGAAATCATCAATCGCCGCGCCTTCGCGCAGGAATTCAGGATTGGATACAACGCGGAAATCGCCGTCCGGGTTCGCTTCGCGTAAGATCCGCTCCACTTCATCGCCTGTGCCAACGGGAACTGTCGATTTGTTGACGATGATCGCAGGACCAGTGACAGCGGCCGCAATTTCCTTTGCAGCGGCATAGACATAGCTTAGATCCGCATGGCCATCCCCGCGCCGTGACGGCGTGCCGACAGCAATGAAAATCACTTCGGCATCTTTGACTGCTTCAGCCAAATCCGTGGTGAAACGCAAACGACCTGCGGCCACATTGCTGGCGACAAGCGCATCCAAACCGGGCTCAAAAATCGGAATCTCGCCCTTCAGCAATGCGTCAATCTTACGCGCGTCCTTATCCACGCATACCACTTCATGCGCGAAATCGGCAAAGCAGGCGCCCGATACCAGCCCCACATAGCCGGACCCAATCATTGTTACGCGCATCAAAACATCCTCAATTTAGATTTTATGGTAGTTGCGATACCAATCCACAAAGCGCGGAATACCGACACTGATGGGCGTGGTCGGGGCATAGCCCAAGTCTGTTGCAATTGCGTTTATGTCGGCATGGGTTTCATGAACGTCACCGGGTTGCATGGGGTGAAAGTCAAAAACCGCAGGCTTGCCGCACGCGTCAGCTGTCACTGCAATCATATCCATCAGGGCTTCGGACTGGTTGTTGCCGATATTATAGATCCGGTGCGGCCCCTTGCTGCCGCCGGGTTTGGCGGCCCCGTCATCGGGTGGAGGCTGATCCAAGCACGCGACTACACCTGCGATTATATCGTCAATATAAGTGAAATCCCGCCGCATCTTGCCTTGATTGAACACGCGGATCGGCTTGCCTGCCAAAATGTCGCGGGTGAACATCCAGTAAGCCATATCTGGCCGCCCCCAAGGCCCGTAGACCGTGAAAAAGCGCAGGCCAGTCAAGGGAATGCGATACAGATGCGCGTAAGTTTCGCTCATCAATTCATCGGCGCGTTTGGTGGCGGCGTAGAGCGAAATGGGATGATCCGCACGATCATCAACGCTAAACGGTAGGGTCTCATTACCCCCGTAAACGGAGGAACTTGACGCATAGACCATCGGCACTTGGCGTTCGCGCGCGACCTCCAGCAGGTTCAAATGGCCAACAAGGTTGGACTGTACATAAGCGCGGGGATTGTCGATTGAATAGCGCACACCGGCCTGCGCGCCCAAATGAGCAATCCGGTCAATTTTGCGCCCCGCCAGCGCAGCCTCCAACGCGGCATCATCTGCGAAATTGATCGTCAGAAATTCAAAGGCGCTGCCGAACCGGGCCGTCAACTCTGCGATGCGGGCCTGCTTTAACGCCGGATCATAATAATCGTTCATATTGTCGACGCCGACCACTTGGTCGCCGCGCGCCAGCAGCTTTTCCGCCAGGTGAAATCCGATGAAGCCTGCGGCTCCTGTGACTAACGTCGTGACTGTCATCATTGCCCGCTAACAGAGGGAAGTTCAGAAATGGTTGCAGCCCCTTAATGCGTCGTCCAGCCGCCATCAACCGCCATGTTCGCGCCGGTGATCGCGCTCGCTTCATCGCGGCAGAGGAACAGCACCATCGCGCCGATTTGTTCGGGCATGACGAATTTCTTTTGCGGGATCGCGGCAAGGAGGACGTCGTTGATGACTTGATCATAAGTCATCCCGCGCGTTTTCATTGTGTCAGGAATCTGGTTTTCAATCAGCTTGGTCCAGACATAGCCCGGCGAGATGCAATTGACGGTAATCCCCTGTGTCGCGACTTCCAATGCCACGCCGCGTGTCAGGCCAAGGACGCCGTGTTTGGCGGCGATATAGGCGGACTTGTTTGGGCTTGCCACGCTCGCATGGGCGCTGGCGGTGGAGATGATCCGGCCCCAGCCTTTCGCCTTCATATGGGGCAGGCAAGCCCGCATCAGCAGGAACGGCGCATCGACCATGATTGCTTGCATCTGACGCCATTTTTCGGGCGGAAATTCATCAACTGGGCAGACATGCTGGATGCCAGCATTGTT
Organism: Sphingomonadales bacterium; assembly: GCA_031376385.1. Lineage (GTDB taxonomy): Bacteria > Pseudomonadota > Alphaproteobacteria > Sphingomonadales > Sphingomonadaceae > Aquisediminimonas. The sequence goes on along the minus strand of JANMDQ010000015.1, from coordinate 390,855 downwards.
CATCAGGATGTCCGGCGCGCCCAATTCTGCCACGCACTGATCGACAATGGTCATCACCTGAGCCGCATCAGATAAATCAGCGGCGTTGTGCACAGCCTTCCCACCACTGAGCGACGCCAGCTCTGCACAGAGCGCTGCAATCTCTGCCGCGTCACCAAAACCGTTGATCATCACATTCGCGCCTTCAGCCGCCAAGGTCTTGGCACACACCGCGCCAATACCCGATGTTGAGCCTGTGATGATGGCTGTCTTACCCTTCAATATCATGCCGCTTCTCCTTGACGTTCCCAGTGGCGTTGCACGTGGCGTTCCCTGTGGCGTTCCCCGTTGCATAAGCGGGCCTGCCCGTGCAAAGTCAACAGAAGCGAATATGGGGAGCGAGCCATGCGGCTGGATGACGAACAAGAAAGCACCAATTTTGAAGACCGCACCGGCCAACGGAGCGGCGGCGGATTTGGCTTTCCCGGTGGCGGTGGCGGCCTTCCCATTGGCGGCAAAATGGGCTGCGGCACGCTGGTCATCATGATCATTGCCGGGCTGATCTTTGGCGTGAACCCCGCCGACATGATGGGCGGCGGCGGCGGACAAGCCCCGACGCAGCAATTAGGGCCGCAACAGGCCGGACAGCCCGGTCCCGATGGTTCTACAATCGATCCCAAAGTGCGCTCCATCGTTCTCAAGGTCTTGGGATCCACTGAACGCCGCTGGACGGATATTTTCACGCAAGCGGGCCAGAAATACCGGCCGACGACGCTGGTTTTCTATACTGATAACAACCAATCCGGCTGCGGCGCAGCACAAGCGGCGATGGGGCCCTTTTATTGCCCAGCGGATGAAGGCATTTATCTGGACGTCAATTTCTTCAATGAACTGGCCACGCGGTTCAACGCTGGGGGTGATTTTGCGGCGGCCTATGTGATTGCGCATGAGGTTGGCCACCACATCCAAAAGGTGACAGGCGTTGCTGATCAAGTCCGCCAGAAACAGGCGCGCGCCAGCCAAGTTGAGGGCAACCAACTGCAAGTCCGCATGGAATTGCAGGCCGATTGCTATGCCGGTGTCTGGGCCGCGCGCGATACCAACCTTATGGAAGCGGGCGACGCTGAAGAGGGGCTTCGTGCGGCGCAATCCATTGGCGATGATACGCTCCAAAAACAATCGCAGGGATTTGTCGTGGAATCCGCCTTCACTCACGGCAGTGCCGAACAGCGGATGCGCTGGTTGAAACGCGGGCTGACCAGCGGCGATCCCGAACAATGCGATACGTTTAGCGGGCGGATTTGACGCGACCGTCATGCGAATCGCGATTGTTGCCCCGTCCTGCACGTTAGATCTGCTGGTCGCTGAACAAGTGCCACTGGTGATTGCGGAGCATTTCGGGGCAGACGCGCCAGAGCTGCTGTTCCATCCGCAATGTTTCCTTTCCGAAGGCCATTTTGCAGGGCCGGATGAAGCGCGGATCGCCGCACTGGCCGAAGTCGCGAATGACCCCAGCATCGACGCGGTCTGGTTCGCGCGCGGCGGATACGGGGCCTGCCGCGTGGCCGAAGCCGCGATGGACCGCTTCACTTCAGTGGCGGGCGACAAACTCTATATGGGCTATAGCGACGCAGGCTATCTGCTCGCGGGCCTCTACGCGCGCGGCATCGGACGCGTCGCGCACGGCCCCATGCCATCAGACCTGAAGCGCGACGGCGGGAACGCAGCAGTGATCCGCGCGGTGGATTGGTTCCTTGATCCCGTTGCATCGCCGCAGAAGAGCGCCGCGTTCAACTTGACTGTGCTCAGCCAGCTGCTCGGCACGCCGCTTCAGCCTGACCTGACCGACCATATCCTGATGATCGAAGATGTGGCCGAATATATGTACCGGCTGGATCGCAGCCTGTTCCACATCACCAGCACCCCCGCCATCCGCCGCGTCGCCGGATTGATGCTCGGCCGGTGCAGCGCCATCCCGGATAATGACCCGGACTTTGTGTTGAACGAGGAAGAGGTTACCCGCCACTGGTGCGACACGTCAGGCATCGCTTATCTCGGCAGGGCCGATATTGGCCATGATGTGGGGAATAAAGTTGTGCCTTTTGGGTAGAGCGGGGATGGCTCGCGACAGTGCCCGCGCTTGCCAGTTGCATGGGTGACGGCGATACGCCTGAGGCTGCACTGGCCGACGCCGAAAGCGCCATTGCGGAATGGCACAGCGCCGCCAAGGAACTGGGCCGAACAGTCCCCGGCCCCGCATCGCTTGGCCAATGGCGGCAACGCGTGCCACGATCCTTGCATGAGAAACTGAAATTTGTGGCCGCGCGTGAAGGCGTATCGCTCAACGCCTATGTCGCAGGGGTGCTCCCCGAGAGCGTGGGGCGGGCGGGGTGGGCGGGCTGAACGGTGTGGCGACCCTGGAATTCACCTAGCACTTGCTAGCGCATATGATTTGAGTCATTTCTGGATCATGGCGTTGATCGTATTTAGCGATTTAGGTACCTTTCACGGCAATCTCGTGAATCGCTAGACAACCAAACACGGCGCGACGCGCACCAAATGATAAGGACCGATAAACAATGCAATCCAAGCAAGATTTCATAGACACGCCGCCGCTCAAAATGCGCGCGCCACGGAATAGAACTCTTACCATTTCCGCCGACGATACCGCTTCACTTATGTGTCAGACGATTACCCTCACAACTTCTGTATCCGCGGATGAGATAAACAGAACTGTAATTCATCAGGACATTTTTAAATGCCTTGATTACTTGCCGGATGCGTTCATTGATCTCCTAATAATCGACCCTCCTTACAATCTCAATAAAACCTTCTCCGAGACCAAGTTCGTAAAGACGACTGCGGTTAGCTATGAGCAATGGATAGAGAGTTGGATGAGTAGGCTGGTTCGCTGTATGAAACCTGACGCCTCATTATACGTCTGTTGTGATTGGCAGTCATCAAGTGCGGTGCAAGCTGTTTTGCAGCGTCATTTTATTATCCGTAACCGCATTACTTGGGAGCGGGAAAAAGGCAGAGGCGCAAATAGCAATTGGAAAAATTGCTCTGAGGATATTTGGTTTTGCACAATGTCAAAGGATTACTATTTTGATGTTGACGCCGTGAAGCTAAAAAAGAAGGTTATTGCTCCCTATCGGGATGGCGCTGGCGCGCCAAAGGATTGGGAAGAAACAGAGTCCGGCAATTTTCGTTTGACGCATCCGTCGAACCTGTGGACTGACATATCAATTCCATTTTGGTCTATGCCAGAGAATACAGATCATCCCACGCAGAAGCCGGAAAAACTTATCGCAAAACTGGTTTTGGCCAGCTCTAAAAAGGGAGCATATATCTTTGACCCCTTTCTAGGATCGGGAACGACGTGCGTTGTAGCGAAGAAACTAGGCCGCAATTTTAGTGGTGTTGAGATGGAATCTGAATACTGTCAAATGGCCGTTAAACGGCTAGAGCAAGCAGATAATGAGGAATCTATTCAGGGCTATTACGATGGCTACTTTTGGGAACGAAACTCGCTAAGCGATCAAAAAGCCTCCAAATTACGGCCTGTTGCGACAAATGTTCCAGGACTGTTCGATGAGTGACGTTTTAGCTCCATTGCTCGCCTTCATCTCAAGTCATGACGGGATAAACGATAAGAGCAAGCTGGCACGGCTCGTTGTGGACGAGTTCTCCCTCGTTCAAGATCGCTCGGTCTATTATTGCTCTGATTTCGCAATAAGGTTCAGCTCATCCCAAAGCGAAAATTTTGGGAATACCGTTCTTTCTCTCTCAAATCTTCAAAAAGTTGATGACAGATATTTTATAGTATGTGTCGTGCTGCCACACAAAAATCATAACCTATTATCTAATTCTACATTTCTGAAAAAGATTAGTCACAGTTCCCACGAGTTTAGAGAAAACAATATCAGGGGAAGTTTCAACGGCTCAGACATCATGCGCGAATTTGAGAATATTAAAAACTCGCATGATAACTTCGAGCGCTTGTACAATATTCACAACGGGATTGGCTTTGACGGGAATCTCGTGCGTCTTGTTGAATCCACGAACGACATAAGCCCTACGGGGCAAAAATTTGCTGTTTCAGATGCCTGTCGGACTACCATTATGGATGCCCCAGATAGAGCAATTGCATTTACGGGTTCGCCTGAGGCTGTCGAACTGAAGCGCGATCTTGACGAGAAAGTTGCTCGGTTTCAAACGGAGATTCTGCTTGCTGCACTCATTGAGAATGTGAATGTGCGTGGAAGAATTATTGAGTATTTGATTGCTGGAGAGAACGAACTCTTACGACAAGATTTGATATTCGCCCTAAAAGACAAAACAAAGGGAATACCGAGATTTAAGGCAGACAATAATCTCGGAGATTATCAACGAATCTTTGATAAATATCACACTGAAACAGACGTTAAGACCAAAATAATGATTTTGGACTCTAATCCAAAGGCCTATAATTTAGATAAAATATTGGAATTCTTGTCGGCTCCGAAAACCGTTTTCATGTTTTATTTTGTCGGTGTTGATCCAGAAAAAATTGTTAACACGGTTCTTATTTCAATATTCCAAACCAAACTTCTCGGATCAACAATCCTACTGAAACATTGGGCAGGCCGAAACTCTCGGGGGGTGTCACAATTCGAGGGAAAGACCGTCGGGCATCTGATAATGAACCCAGAATCACAAATAGACACGCTCGCCGCTAAGGCATTTCTAGAAAAGGTTTTAAACCTTTAGCTGAGTAGGCCGTAGCCGATGGAATTAGCTCTCAATCACCTCCCCAGCAGGCCTATGTCCTTATCCAGTGCCTGCTGCTAGGTTTTGACCCGCTTCGAATTACGGTACCAGAATTACGGTACCAGTTTACCAAATGCACTTAAATCTGGATTACGCCGACAGCGCATTTGACTTCCAATCCTCTTCAGCGCTTCATGCGCCGCACAATCCGACCATACAAAAGCTCATCCCTAATGTTCGTATAATGTTCTTGCAAAGTAGGGCATTTTCTGGTGGATGGGTGCCATGACCTTTTGCCTTCCTTCCGCCTTCCCGATTCCGGCCCTGTGGCGCGCGCTCAGGCTTGAGGTGATGGCCGTTTGCGAAAGAGCAGAGGACAGATATCTGTTCATCAAAAGTGCGTTTTCGTATGACCTTTGTGACTTTCAGTGTGCAACGGCGGCCCTTGATGCGGGCAGGCGGATGGGTGTAGGAAAAAAGGCTGAAACACACTCCACTTGTTGAGGAATCTGCCGTTTCTTGAAATGTGAGAAGTGCTGTGTGCCGGGCATGATGCTGAGCTGAGTGGGGATATTTGGGCGTTTGGGACTGCTGGGCTCCGGGTCAGGCCCAGAGTACTGGTTGGTTACCGCGGATAGCGCACTTCATTATCCTTCGTCCACGGCACTCGCTTGCCTGTGCGAGGATCCCGATCCCTTATTGCCTCGACAGGTGCCACGGGTGCTGCAACCATAAGTCTAGCGATCCATTTTTGCACTGCCAAATGGCACCTGATTCATATTGACAAAACAGAAATGTTCGCCTAACGTTCCAACTGCTCCTTGAAACCCTGTCGCCCTGTGCAGCAGATTGTGAATGATTGATCCACGCCACTGCGCGCGCGGGATTTTTGTGCCTGATCACGGCGGGAAGGCGCGCAAAACACGCGCCGCACTGTAATCTTGTTCAGGTTTGAGAAGCGATGCCCCCCAAGAGAGGTTTCAGGTGTCAACCATGTGTCAACTTCGGGCGCAGGCTCCACCAGCGATCCCCAGCAAGAGGAAATATTTCCTCCAAAAGCACTCTTGTTTCAAACGCACGACTGGCACAACTTTACTAAACTTTGGGCAGAATCTGGCGGGAAATGGTGTTGACGGGCGCCGGTTTTGCACGTTGGATGATACCGATGAGGAGCAGTCAATGACATACTACAACTTTTCCAGTCTATTCCACAGTGATGTCAGTCAAACCAGCCCCTACCGCCCACGCCGCAGATTGATGCCGCGCGAAACGGTGAAGTCTACACTCGACACCAGGAAATAAGACAGCAACCATTTGGTGCGGGCAAACAGCCCGGATCGTGATTTGTGAAGCTGCGGCGTGATGGCTTCGGAATAGGGCACATGCGCTTCGATCAATTTCCGCATCTGATCGGCAAAGGCCTTATCGACAATGCGCACCATGATTTCGGCGTTGATATACAGGCTGCGCATGTCGAAATTGGCGGAGCCGATATAGACGATCTCATCGGCCACGATCAGCTTCATGTGCAGCATTTGCGGCTGATATTCGAGGATCTCAACGCCGCTGCGCAACAGCCGCCGATAGCAATGCCGCGCCGCCGCGATGGTGACGCTATTGTCTGAGCGTGCGGCGGTGATCACTCGTGCGTGGCCGCCTTTGCGAACGCCGGTCCGCGCCAACCGCCGGAGCATTCCCCAATTGGGGGAGAAATAGGCCTGGATCATATCCAGCCGCCGCGTGCCATGCAGATCGCGTTTGATCGCGCGGGTCAGCGGGCTGAGGCGCTGAAACGGACCGCCCATCATCCAGCGTATGGGGCCGCTTGTGTCGCTATGTTCGGTCAATATCTGGGTGAGCGTGCGCAGTGATTTGCGACTGCCCAGCATCCAGCTTTTCAGCGCCTCATGGTAGAGCGCCAGCCGCCTGGCCGCCGGGCCTTCGATGCTCACATAAAGATCGTGCCAGCTGCCGCCATCGGGATCATCAGCAAAATAATGGCCGACGATATTGGATCCGCCGACCAAGGCGCGCTGATCATCAGCAACGACGATTTTCTGATGATTACGCAACAGATATCTTCGGCCCCAAGCAGAATGAAAGCGCGCGAAGACAACGCCTGCCTCAATCAAGGGAGCATAAGCCGAATCACTACGGTCCCCATTGCCAAAGCCGTCGATCAGCAACGACACTTCGACACCCCTGTTACGCGCATCGATCAAAGCTTCTCTGACAATGTTCGATGTTTCATCATCACCGAAGATGTAGAAAAAAAGACGTAAACAAGATTTGGCGGTTTCAATGATCCGCAAAACGGCGGACAATCGATCTGCACCAGTCACTGCTACAGTAAGCGTATGGCCCGCAACCTCGGCTCGGATCTGCGGAAAATTGGGAAGGCGGACCATAACCACCACATGCCGCTTATGTCGCCCCAATAGCAAGCGCTTGCCGCTTTTCCTTGCCTTTTGCGTACTGTGTTGCTACCAGTGTTTTCAATTCACCCCATTTTAAGATTATGGAGGCCGTCGGATGGCGCGCGTTACCGTTGAAGATTGTGTCGATAAAGTTTCCAACCGCTTTGACCTTGTGCTTGTGGCGGCCCAGCGCGCACGCCAGATTTCGGGCGGCGGCGAACTGACCATTGACCGGGATCGCGATAAAAACCCCGTCGTTGCACTTCGCGAAATTGCAGAAGAAACTGTTTATCCTGATGAATTGCTCGACGCAGTGGTCACCAGCCTGCAACGCGTTCGTCTGGAAGATGATGATGAAGTCGACGAAATGGGGTCGCTCAGCCAATCCGCTGAAGCGCTTCGCCTGACGGCTGCAACTCCGCCGCGCAATCAGAATTTGGGTGGCGAAACCGACTGAATTTGGAGGCTCCGGGTTGCCACCCGGAGCCCATCAAGGCTAAGCGGCTTGGGCATTCTGGATCGGCATTTCCAATGGCCGAATGTCATGCGTATGCTTCCAGCACAAATCTTCAAGCCTAAGCACACGACCATCGTGTGACAGAACCGCGACGCCAGCGATTGGTTGCTCGTCGCGCGAATCGACCAGCGTAGGTGTGAATGGAACTCCATTGCCCCACTTTTCGCCCCAAGTGCGCAGCGCAATCATGGCCGGACAGAGTTCGGCACCCTTTTCAGTTAATCGATATTCAATTTTTCGGCGATCATCACGCATAGGTGCACGGGCCAAAATACCATGTTCCACCAAACGACCAAGGCGGTTCGCCAAGATGTTGCGGGCTATACCTAATGTCGCCTGAAATTCCTCAAAGTGGCGCAACCCGTTTAGAGAACCACGCAGAATCAGAAACGACCAGCGCTCCCCGATCGCCTCTAAGGCTACCGGCAGGCCGCACGTTACAATGTCTTCCAGCGGTTCTCTCAATCCCATCAGACTCTCCTTGTCAGTAGTTCCGTCGATCCTAAGCGCATTTTGCAGGGATGCAAAAAAAATATCAGTTTTAGGTTGCAACTAAAAACCTAATCCAATAGGTAGTGATTCGCAACTTAAAAAGAAAGGTGCATCACAATGAATAAATTCCTCTCCCAAATGATCCCCCTCGCCACGTCGATTGCATTTTCGGCTGTCCTGCTTGGTGCCACAACCAACGCATCATTCGCCGCCACCAACGCACCCGATTTTCGCCTGACGCCGACACAGTCAGTTACCGGCACCAAAATCGTGAACGACACGTTGTGGCGCTGCAACACGAATGTCTGCACGGCAGCAACTGCCAACAGCCGCCCCGAAATCGTGTGTGCGCAGGCCGCCCGCAAAGTCGGAAAAGTGTCGAGCTTTAGTTACAAGGGCACAGATTTCGACGCAATTGCCCTTGAAAAGTGCAACGCCAAAGCGCGCTAAATTAGCCAATATATATCCCTCCACAGCGACTCCATCTTATGCTGTGGACACTGAGCGGCCTTTCGCACACCCCCGCGAAAGGCCGCTTTTTTTGGCCTACTTGATCGCGCCTGAGAGGAACAGTTGAGGCACCAGCGTCACTGCCCCCAGCAGGGGCCAGCGCCGTTGCCACGGTCTAATCTCAATTGATGTTCCGGCGTGGCGATTAATCTTCCAAGCGATATAATCAATGCCGCCGGCGAACGTCAGGCTGGCCTTCGCAAGTCGCATAACGCTCATTAGTTTTCCGTGACGGCGCAGTGACGACCAACGCGTCTCGGCAGTATCGCGACTGACTTCCCTAATCTCGGGCAATGCCGCAGATATCTGAGCGTAACGCTCTGGATCAGAGTCAATGATTGATCCTGACCGATTGTTCCTCTCCGCCCGCAACTCGCACGTGTAAGTCAACGCGAACCCGGCGCGCCAGATGGCGTCAGCATCAGCGTTATTTGCCATCGGCTTTGCAAGCTCTGTCAGCGTCACTGGCGCACTGGCAACTGCTCCGACGATCTTCTCACTTACGTCATCTCCAGCCGACCACACCATCCGCACTGGCTGCGCGAAGCGTGCCCACACAGAAACAGTTGAAGCTGTAGGCAAATTCAATGCCTGAAAGTCGGCCATGCTGAGAACCGCATATTTCGCAGCGAGACCATCATGTGCGAAGGGGAAAACGTTGGGCGGGATCAACCGATTGGCCGTCGCCAACCAGCGTTTAGCATAGGCAGAGGGGTAATCCGAGACAATAAGATAGAAATCGAGCATCAGCCCATCAAGCTGCTTTTCGCGTAAACAAGATCCATAAAAAAGGACGGCTAGAGATGCGGCCCCGTGCTGCCCGGCCACAGCCGCAGCCATCGCCGAGACACGCGTGTCAACAGGTTCAGCCAGTTCGCCTGCGATAAGGGTTCTAAGCGCAGTCACGCCGCCAGACGAAGGAAGTTCATCGGCGGCGTCGACCGCAACATGATCGGTCGCCCCGCAATGGCATGAAATTCCTCACCATCAAGGATAACGCTCGTCTTCTCACTATCGATTCTTATGATGTCGCCGTTCTCAAGATGAACGCCGTCAACCTTTTCGTCGCCCAGTTTGCCGCGAACGCTCAAGATCAAAGCCTTCAACAAAGACCAAGCCGAATTTTCAACAGCAATAAGTTTCATGCCGCCGGCTTCACCACCTGTCTGCGCGCCCAACACCATTTTTTCGAGCGTCGTGACGATCAGGAATGCAAAATTGCCACTAATCTGGCCGTCGCGGGTAAGGGAGACACTGACTGGCATTGGCTTAGGCGGTAAAATACGCCCTCTGATACCTGTAAACATGGAAAAAAAGACCGCAATTCCCGCAAGCACATGGCTTAACCCATTGGGCAGGCCCATCGGATAAATTTTATGGCGGCAGTAAAGGATCGTATCAGCGAGCCCTGCCCCGCCTAGAAACATTCCGAGCACTGGGCGATTGCCAAGTTCACCTTCAGTCAGCGCAATCAGTTCGCGCTCCACCAGATGATCGGCCAGATTGGTCTGTGCTATAGCTACTATCCGTTCCAATGCAGCCAAGGGATCTCCGACAGAACCAAGATCTAGCGCGATCAGATTGGTCTTTCCGTTGGGCAGCACTGCCACGGGCGGCGGCGCTCCCTTAAAATGATCCCCCAAATGAAGCTCTGTTAGCGCCGCTTGCACAGTGCCATCGCCGCCATTGATCACCAAGACGCGCGGTTCAGCTCGGGCAATTGCCTTCAGCGCTTTGCCAATTTCATCGGCGCGCTCCACTTCATAATGGAACAGTTCAGGTCGCGCAGCGCAATAATCGCGAATCGCAGGAAGGATGGCGCGGTTGCCCGTCGAAAGCGGGTTCGACAAAAGGGCGACTGCGACCACGCTTAGCGGTTCGCTGTCTGGATAGGCTTAAAGGAGCCACCAGAGAGATATTTCATTGTGATGACTGCGGTTGCAACGCCACTGCCAACTTGCATCACCACTTTGGCCGCAGGCGGTTTTTTGCCGAACATGACGTCAAACATGGAAATCACGGGATTGCCGGAGGCACCCACGCCGTCGGCTCGGTCTGAATCGCCGTTATTGTTCAAATCATGCCGCAGATCGAACACGTAGGGGCCGGCCTTTGGCACTGCCATGCAAATTTCAACGGGGCCGCCGGAGGGAATATCAACTTCCGTGCGCTTCATCGCAAATTTCTTGTTGAACCAATGAGCCGAATTCGCACCATTAAACGTGCGAACGCGTACTTTGCCTACGCGATTCTTCAGGCCAACGACCTTGACGAGCACAGCCGGACCGTCGCCTGATGCACAGCGTGCAGCATCGGGCCCCAATGGAGCCGCAGAGGCGCTTTGAAGTGGCAACAAAAAAGCTGCCAGAGCAGCGGCGGACGCGAAACGCATTTTTACCATGACCAATCAACTCCTGGTGGTTATACCGACGTCGCGTCGCCGGGCGGTTTCTCACCACGAGAATCGCATTACGTCGGATTTACGGCGAAATAATGGTCAAGGATCGAAGGTTCCCTTACTGTAGATGTTCACGGCGACTGATCGATACTTGGCCCGGCTTATCGCGTTGCCGCTTTTCTCGACGCTCGTTATCGCGGCGATGCTGCTTGTCCTCGATAAAATGCTGCGCCTGTTCGATTTCGTGGCTCAGGAGGGCGGACCTGTTAGCGTCGTCTGGCGAATGCTGGCCAACCTGCTGCCTGAATATCTCTCGCTTGGCATTCCCATCGGCCTTCTGCTTGGCATTCTTCTTGCCTTCCGCAAGATCGCGCTCTCCTCTGAGCTGGACGCGATGCGCGCGCTGGGGCTTGGTTATGGGCGATTGCTGCGCGTGCCTTACATGTTCACAATTGCTCTTGCGGCCATCAATCTGGGTATTGTCGGCTATGTTCAGCCCTATGCCCGCTATGCGTATGAAGGGCTGCGGTTTGAGCTCCGATCCGGCGCGCTTGGGGCCTCAATCAAGGTTGGCGAATTTACCAACCTTGGCAAACGCATGACCATGCGGATTGAACAAAGCGCCAATGAAGGCCGTGATCTGACCGGCATATTCGTGATGACCGAAGCGAAGGATGGCAAATCGCTTTCTGTAACGGCACAAAAGGGCACATTCATGGGGACGGATGATCCCGACACCATCATCCTGCGGCTGACCAATGGCGTTCTGGTCCACAATGCGCCGGGGTATAAAGTGCCGCGCGTCCTCAGCTTTACAGGGCATGATCTTCCGATCGACTTGCCCAAGATCGAAGCTTTCCGAGGGCGTGGCGGGAAAGACCGGGAACTGACTTTGCCAGAGCTTGCCCGCATCGGCAGCGACGCGCAAAAACCCGCCATGTTACGTAACGAAAGTCTGGCTAATTTCCATTTCCGCCTGGTCGAGGTGGCAATGATGTTTCTGCTGCCCTTACTCGCGGTTGCGCTGGCAGTTCCTCCCAAGCGATCCTCCTCGGCGCTGGGTGTGTTTCTATCGATTGTGATGGTGGTGACATATCATAAGATCAACGAGTCCGCCGAAGGGCTAGGCTCGCTTGGCACCGTCAATCCGTTCTTTGCGCTCTGGATACCCTTCGTGCTGTTCGCAGGCCTGATCATCCGCATGTATTATGTGCTGGCCCATACACCGGGCGGGGAACCCATCGGTGGGCTGGATCGCGGATTTGGCAAAATGACGGCGGCACTCCGTCGGTTCTTTGCGCGCTTCATGCCCGCGGCGGCGGGATAGCGCACCATGGCCAACAGCTTTTTCCCTTCCCGACTCATTACAATTTATGTCGCGAAAATGTTCCTTATCCGGACATTTTCGATCCTGTTCGCGCTGGTTCTCATCCTCCAAGCGCTGGATTTGCTTGGAGAATCCGATTCTATTCTTTCTTATCCGGGCAACGGTACAGCGGAGCTGCTCACTTATGTGGGCCTTCGCGTGCCACAGATCGTGTCGCGCTTTCTGCCATTTTCTGTCTTGCTCGGAACGCTCGTGACGCTGGCGACGCTCAACCAGAATAGCGAAGTCGTTTCGATGAAAGCAGCGGGCCTTTCCGCGCATCAGGTGCTCGCTCCGCTCATGGTTGCGGCATTTGGCGTCGCGCTCATCTCCTTTGGCTTTAATGACCGGATCGTCACGCGCGCGAACGCTACGCTAGACCGGTGGGAGAAAGCCGAATTTGGCCCCATGCCAAAAGACCGCAAGTCCGCCCTCAATATCTGGGTGCGTGACGGGCCCAATCTGATCCATGCCGCTGAAGTCACCGGGCGCGGGGCGGCGACGCGACTGACCGGTGTGACTGTCTACAACAGAGGGAGCGGCGCGCTCGACTCCATCGTCCGTTCCCCCCTGGCTCAGACGATTGGCGGCGAATGGCAATTGACCGACGCTGACCGGTTTGATGTGGCGCGCGGCACCATGACAAAGCTAGGCACGATCCGGGTGGGCGCTGGTATCAGCCCTGATCAATTCACCCTCGCCGCAGTGGATGCCGATGAACTTTCACTGCGCGCGCTGTGGAGCGCCATTGGCGACTTGAAAGCCGCCGGGCGGCCCACCGGAGCGTTGGAGGCTGGGTTATGGCACAAGATTTCGGGGCCACTTTCCGCATTGCTGATGCCATTGCTTGGTGCCGTCGCAGCGTTTGGCATTGCGCGCTCTGGCCGCCTCTTCGTGCGTGCGGTCATCGGAATGGCGCTTGGCTTTGCCTATTTCGTCGCGGATAATTTCGGCCTCGCAATGGGCAATCTTGGCGCTTATCCGCCGCTGCTCGCTGCGTGGGGGCCGTTCTTCCTCTTCCTGCTGATTGGCGAAACCGTTCTCATCAATACCGAAGAATAGGCAGCGGATCAAAGCGCCCGTGGAGCGCACCATCCTCCACCACGCGCCACGCCGTCACTTCACCGCCTGCGATAATGAGCCAGACCGATCCATCCGCGACCGACATGTCTGCGTCACAAGCAGAAGGCTCCGCCCGGCCATTCGGGTGGGAGTGATAATGGCCGATGAGTTTCGCTCCCCCACCCCGGCCCTGCCGATGCGCTGCAATCAGCGCCCCCGGATCAACCTCAAACCGCCGCGCCGGATCGGCGGCGACATTGGCAGTGGGTTCGGCCCGCTCAACCCGGCTCGCCCCGCCGAACAACAGACCACACACCTCCTCGGTCGGGGAGGCAAAATCCGCTGCGATCAGCTTGTTAATGACGGAGTGCGGAATGGAAAGGCTAACCGGTTTGAGCATGGCCCAACGATGGCGGATGAGGCATGCAACCGCAATGCTCTGACCATGGTCCGCGCCAAAGTTGACACATGGTTGACACCTGAAACGCATTGCTGTCGGCGATGATTTGCGGCGCTTCCGGTTCGCAACCGGACGCGCCAGCACATTGGCCAGCGCTTGAAGGCGGGCGGACGAATCGAGATGAGCGCACTCGGGCAATTAAAATTTGCACCAGAATATTTCCTACATTGCAAGAACATTATGTGAACAATGTAACAAGGTGTTTGACGACCTGAGGCTGTACTGTTGGTGGCGCAATGGCTGAAATGTTGGGGATTGGAGCCGAAGGTCACAAAGGTCACACGAAAACGCACTTTTCATGAACAGATGTTCATATTGCGAACACCGCCGTTCCCCGGCCCTTCGGCTGCCTGCGCCGGAGAACTTGGCCACGAAGCCCGCAAAGCACCTGATCAGGCGCCGCAACGAATCAAAGAGAGTGTCAAACCACATCCCAACAGCGCACCAGAAAATGTCCTACATTGCAAGAACATTATAAGAACAATAGGCGCAATGTCTCGTATGTTGGGGGAGCTGACTGTCCGTTAGTGGGCACGCGAGGATGGAAAGCGGACATTCGATTTAAGCGAACTCATCCCGTTTTAACTCGGGCCTCAAGCGACCAACCTTTCGGGATGCAGAGTGCCAAAGGCGCGTTTCGAAACGTCGTAGCTGCCTCCTAGCTTCCTGATCTCCCGCCTTCGCAGCTTGCCTAAGCCATCGGCGATACCCCGACATATCGTTTCGATTAAAGCAACTCATTGCCGCATTGTGTCCAGCGCGAGCATCCCTTTTGCGATTCGCGCGATGATAGAGGCCTGCCGGGCTGAAAGCGTCCGCAGGAGTACCGAAAGATTTGGCGCTGTTATCGTCCGAGAACCAGTCCGCTAATTCGATCATGGCCCCCGTGTGACCGCGTAGGGCAAGGTGCCACATGATCGGTATCCACAAGCCGCAGTGCCGCTCGTATCGAATTGCCAGTCCCTTAAGGTAAAGGCGATCAGCGGGTGTGTCGTCTCGAACAAGTTCCATTGCGTGATCTTTGCACACTAACACTACGTCCGCTATTGCGCACACGTCTCTTCTTTCCGAACTTCCAAAAACTTGTCGGAAGCTGCCGAACCAGCATTTGCAGCCGAACCCCTAAGGCGAATCAACCAGCACCAGCTCCGCCTTTTCACTCGCCTCAATGCGGTGCGCCCCTTCGCCCAGTGCAATCCCATCACGGGCGTTCACCCGTACGCCATCAACGCTCACAGCACCAGTCGCTGGAACGAGGTAGGCATGGCGGCCCTTCGCGACGGTGTGCGTCAATACACCGCCTTTGGCCAATGTCGCGCCGAGAACTCGGGCGTCGGCGCGGATGGGGAGGGCCTCGTCGCCTTCAAAGCCGCTGGCGAGCAAAGCCCACTCCCCGGATCGCGCGTCTTTGGGAAAAGGCTTCGCGCCCCAAAACGGCGTGCCGCCCTTTTCACGCGGAATGATCCAAATCTGGAAAATGGTTGTTGGTCCGGCTTCATGATTAAATTCGGAATGGCGAACGCCGCTTCCAGCGGACATGACCTGCACGTCGCCTGCCTCTGTCCGGCCCTCATTGCCCAAGCTGTCTTTATGGGTGATGGCGCCAGAGCGGACGTAAGTGATGATTTCCATATCCTGATGCCCGTGCGGCGCGAAGCCCGTTCCGGGCGCAATGGTGTCATCATTCCACACGCGGATGCTGCCCCAATTCATGCGATTGGGATCATGATAACTGGCAAAGGAAAAATGATGGCGAGCATTAAGCCAACCGTGGTCAGCCGCGCCAAGTTCGGCAAAAGGGCGAAGTTCGGTCATGTCTCGGTCTTACCTCAGCGGGGTGTTACCGCTGGCAAGCCAAATAGATGTTGCGGCGGATGCCGGATTTCAAGAGGTGGCGCAGAGTGGCGAAATCGGCGATAGAGGGTTCATGACCACGGAAAGCCTCACATATTCCGACACAGCACCATCAATCATTACCGATGACATGGCGGGATGGCGGCTGGACCGGGCGTTGGCCGCCCTTGTCCCCACCCTGTCGCGGGAACGGATCAAGGCGTTGATTTCGTCCGGAAACTGCGTTTCTGGTGCGACGCTTGCCCGTGATCCGTCGCTCAAGGTGAAGGCTGGCACTTCTTTCGTGCTCACCATCCCTGCCCCCACGCCTGCCCACAACATCGCGCAGGATATTCCGGTGTCGATTCTGTTTGAGGATGATCATCTGCTGGTCGTCGAAAAGCCTGCGGGGCTGGTCGTTCATCCTGCGGCGGGGAATCTGGATGGGACGCTCGTCAATGCACTGCTCCATCACTTTGCGGGGCGCTTGTCTGGTATTGGCGGCGTCGCGCGGCCAGGGATTGTGCACCGGATTGATAAGGATACGTCAGGCCTGCTGGTTGTCGCAAAGACCAATCCGGCGCATGAGGGGCTGGCAGAACAATTTGCCAAACATAGCATTCACCGCCGTTATGCCGCTGTCGTTAACGGCACGCCGAAAACCACGCGCGGCACCGTAAATGCGGCGCTCGCCCGGTCCCCCTATAATCGCAAGAAAATTGCCATTGTGGAGGAAGGACGCGGCAAGCACGCCATCACCCACTGGCATATGGTGGAGCCACTGCGCGCCGCCGCTTTCCTCCACTGCACTTTGGAAACGGGCCGAACGCATCAAATTCGCGTCCATATGGCTTCAATTGGTCATGCGCTGGTCGGCGATCCGGTTTATGGTAGCCCACGGGATGGGCATAAGGCCCTGTTGAAAGACATGGGCTTTGTGCGACAAGCTTTGCATGCCGCAGAGTTGGGATTTTCGCACCCTGTAACAGGGGAGGGATTGAAATTTGAAAGCCCCATCCCATCTGATATGCAGGAACTGTTAAGCGAGTTGCGTGTTTAAGGGGCGTAGGCGTGTTTGATAGTTTGGAACAGCCAAGGGGATAAACCTGCGGCTTTGGGAGTTTATACTGATATGGCCGGGAAATCGGTTGCCGTTCGCGCGAAAAAGCCTGCCTCCACGATCCCAGCATTGGGGAGTGAGGACGGGCTCAACCGCTATCTGGCTGAGATTAAGAAATTCCCTCTCCTCAAGCCTGAGGAGGAATTCATGCTGGCCAAACGGTTTCAGTCACACGGCGACCCCGAAGCCGCAGCAAAGCTCGTCACATCTCACTTGCGGCTGGTGGCGAAAATCGCCATGGGATACCGCGGTTACGGGCTGCCGGTTAGCGAACTGATTTCCGAAGGCAATATCGGACTGATGCAAGGCGTGAAAAAGTTTGAGCCTGATCGTGGTTTTCGCCTCGCCACCTACGCGATGTGGTGGATCAAGGCATCAATGCAGGAATTCATTCTGCGGTCTTGGAGCCTTGTGAAGCTGGGCACGACAGCGGCGCAAAAGAAGCTGTTTTTCAATCTTCGCCGGATGAAGAATAACCTCGATGCCTATGATGACGGCGATTTGCGCCCAGAAGATGTGAAGAAAATCGCGACTGATCTAGGCGTGACAGAGGCAGAAGTCATCAGCATGAACCGCCGGATGCTGGGCGGTGGCGATACGTCACTCAACGTCTCCCTGAACGAAGAAGGCGAAGGCCAGTGGCAGGATACTCTGCCCGACAATGGCCCGTTGCAGGACGAAGTCTTTGCCGAGGCCGAAGAACGGATTTCGCGCCGCGCAATGCTGGTTGAAGCCATGGAAGGCCTGTCAGACCGGGAAAAAATGATCCTCACCGAACGCCGCCTGATCGATGAGCCCCGCACGCTGGAAGACCTGAGCCAAGAATTTGGCGTGAGCCGCGAACGGGTTCGTCAGATTGAAGTGCGCGCCTTTGAAAAACTGCAAAAGGCGATGATGCGGATTGCCGGGGACCGGAATATGCTGGCGATTGCCGCTTAGCACTCAGCTGTTTAGTCCTGTGTCTTGAAGGTGCGGATTCCGGATGAAGCTTGAAATTGTAAAGGTCATGTAATCGCACGTTCGGCAAGGGGGATGCCGAACGAGCCTCGGAACGACCGAAGTGTCAGCGAACTCGGCTGGGCGCTTCGCGCTCCCTATCGCCGTTCGGGGTCAACGCCCCAGGCCAGCGAGTTGGTCGATACTTATAGTGCTTACCCCAACTGTAATACGCTAAAAGCCAATGTTCACCCCCAGCCTGATCGTGCGCGGTCGCATCGGCGTGATTTGTTGGCCGAGGGCTACTGTGAACGGGTTGCCGTATGAGAAACTGTTTCCGCTGCTATTCAGCAGGTTGGTGGTGCTCAGCGATATCTGCCACTTGGGTCCCTCAAGTGCTGCTGACAGATCAGCTTGCACTGTCTCGCCATGTTCAAGGATCAAGGGAGCGGCGGTTCCAAGGTTAGATGCTCCAACATAGCGGATGGTGCCATCAAGCTTGAAGTTAATCACGTCTGATAAAGGGCGCACCCACGCGACACTAGCTCGCCCGCCCATTTTCGCGATGTTGGGCAGGCTGTTACTATTCGTTTCCTCAAATCCCGGAGCAGCGGTGGTGAGTGCGCTGTCATTGGCAAAAAGTGCTGCGTCGAGTGTCAGTCCGTCACTTGGCCGCCACATCACATTGGCTTCAATCCCAAAAATGCGGCCCCGGCCGATGTTAGCCGTGAAGGGCAAGCCGCTGATTCCAATCACATCGGCTTGGATCGAATTCCATTGAGTGTAAAACCCAGAAATGCCGCCCGAAAATTGGCCCCGCCCTGCGCCCGAAGCATCGCCAATACGCAAGCCGAGTTCGCCAGTGCGGATTTCGTCGGAATCGAACCGCTCTGCGGTGTTAATTTGACCACCGCTGACCGCAATGCCACCACTTCGAAATCCAGTTTGCACACGCAGAAAGGTAAGCAAGTCACTGCGCGGTTTCCAGGATATCGCAGCTGTCGGCAGAATGCGGGTTTGCGTGCGCTTGCGTTCAAACTCCGGCGCCATGCCTCCCGGCAATTCTCCTATTGTCGTGGAGTGAACCACCCGCGCGCCCATCGTCACGGACAAATCCGGCGCAATGGACTGTGTGGCTTCTCCAAAAACGGCAATTTCGGTTTTTGCGTTGCGCAGTGCGGCCAGCATGGCAGGGGCATCGACGGCGCCCAAGCTGCGCTCGATCCGGTCCGTGTTGCTAACAAAGCTGAACCCTGCGACCCATGTGCCGCCATTAACTGTAGTGCGCGACAATCGCGTCTCATGGGTGATCAGGCTAATCTTGTTGCTGGACTGATAGGCAAGGATGCCGGGCAAGCCAAGATAGCCGGTGGCGTCAAATTGCTCTGACAAGTCGTGTTGAACAATGCCCGTGCTCGATACCAACGAAAATCGATTCCACGTCTTTGTGATGACCAGATTGGCGGCGCGGAAATCATTATCATACGGTTGCGCAATCTGTGATGCCCGCGTCCGCAGCGGCAATCCGCGCTCAGCATATTGGGTGTCGCGCGTGTCGATATTCTGCATAACGCCGCCCAGATCAATTGCCCAGTCATTGCCGGCCGCAATCCGCAGATTCGCGCGGCCACCCTGCACCCGCGTGCGGTTTACGTGGCGCGCACCACTCACGATATTGTTGATGTAGCCGCCTTCAATCTGTCGATATCCGACAAGGCGCAGCGCCACTCGGTTGCGAATAACGGGCACATTGATCATACCGCCGAGATCAAAGCCGGACGCGCCACTTTGAGTCGTGGAGACGCCACCGGTGATTGAGGCATGGATACTGCTGACATCTGCGCCGTTGGGCATGATCCGAATAATGCCGCCCAGCGCCCCGGCGCCAAACAATGTGCCTTGCGGCCCTTCGATCACTTCGACTTTGTCAATGTCATAGAGGCGCAGGTCCGGCTCCGGCGCATTATAGGTCAGCCGCAATTCCCCGAGGTAAAGGCCAATGGTCGATTGCGTTGGTCCGGAAAAGCTGCTGTCGGCAATGCCTCGGACAAACACCTTGTTCCGCCCCGGCCCCAAGTTGGTTGATGCGAGCGACGGCAACCGCGCAACGAATGCAGCTGTTCCCAAATTTTCAGACATGCCAACGCCGCCGACTTTGGTCACATACGCCGTGCCGGGGTAGCGATCCAAAGGCTGGTTCTGTTTGCTGCCTGTGACGATGATATCCTGAACGGCCAGATCAGGTGGCGGCGGGAAAGGAGGTGACGCCCTTGGCTGCGTCGGCTTGGGAGCCTTTGGCAGTGATGACACTCGTCTTGGTAAGGCGCGGATGATGCGGAATGTGCTGCCATCGACCGTCACAAAGTCAAATCCTGTTCCCAACAACATCTTTTGCAGGGCACGAACTATCGGCATTTTCCCTTGCACGGCATGGCTGCGGTCAGTGCTCAAGCGTGCATCGACGCCGCCAATCGACACTTGCGCTTGGGCGCCTAGCGCAATGAGCGCAGTATCCAGCCGCTGTGCGGGAATGTTGAAGTTCTGCTGGCCCTTGGCGTAGGCCGGCGACACGCAAATACAGAGTGCACAAACAACTGCTGCGCCTGCGACCCTCATCGCCCTATTTCGAAAGCTGCCATCCTTTGGCACTATGCTTCGCCTGCACGCCAAGCAACCCCTCCAAACGGCGGAACAGCAGGTCGCGGTCCTGATCCACGCGAATGAGACCGGTAAAGCGACGATTGGCAAGCGCAGGTGAAACGGTCACCGGCGTTCCAATCGAGCGGCTGAGATCAAGCGCAATCACGCTCAACTTAGTATCTTGATAAGACAAGCGCCCGCTGCGCCAGCCTGCTATCGCCGCTGGGTCTCCTTTGGTCACAATCGGTTGGCGCTGGTCTTTTGACATTTGCAACCGGCTGCCTGCGGTTAGTGTGACCGCTTCGGCTTTTGGGTTATACTGCACAGAACCATCTGCAACGCTGACCTCCAGACTGTCATCGTCCTGTCGCACATTGAAGATAGTTCCCAAGTCTCGAAGACTTGCATTCTGCGTTTCGACCGTAAAAGGATCGGTGGCATCGTGCCGCACAGTGAACATCGCTTCGCCGCTTTCCAGCCTTGCGAAACGACGCGTCTTTTGGTCAACAGATACACGGGTGCCGCCATTCATGGCGATTTCTGTGCCATCAGTAAGGGCGATGATGCGCGTTTCCCCAGCTTTGGTTTCATAGGTCTGCAAATCACGGCCTGTCAGGAACGCTGGCGCAGCCAACAATGCCAACACGGCGCTGGCCGCAACGGCCATAAGCCCGCGCCTCTGATACCATTTTGACGGAGCCGCTTCATTGTCATTTTCGGCCTGCTGAGTATCGGTTTGACCAAGTGCAATTGAGACTGACAGATTAGCATCAGCCAGTGCGATTGCGTCATACGCTTCGGCGTTAGCCATGTCGGCGTCCAGCCAGTCGGTAAATTCTGCCCAAGCGGTGGCGGGTGCCGACGGATCGGACAAGCGAATGTGCCACAAGGTGGCATCGGCGACGATGTCATGCTCAGGCATCATTTATCCTTCCCCACCAAGACGTTGCGGCATACCATTATCCGCATCAAGCCTTTGCTGAACCTCCACAACGGCCCGATACGCCCGCTGCAAGTGCTTTTCGACAGCACTTAAGCTGACGCCCATTGCTATTGCTATGTCCTTTTGCGGGGCACCGTCGATTCGAACCGAGCGGAATGCAAAGGCTGTGCGTTCGGGCAAAGCATCAAGCGCGGCATTCACCCGTTTCAAATGGTCACGCGCCAGCAGCGTACGTTCTGCCGAGGGCTGTCCGTCAATTGCCATTCCAATGTTGCCATCGATCTGGCCCTTAGTCCATTCCGTCTCTCGGTTGGTCCGGCGGATCGCAGATCTTCTGCGATCCAGCACAAGATTTTCAGCCATTCGGTAAAGGTAAGCAAGAGGTTCACTGATGGGCCCAGTCGCGACGGAGTCCAGTTTGATCCACAAATCTTGCAAGATATCTTCAGGATCTCCTTCTCCGCGCAAACGAGCGCGCAGGAAACGGCTCAGCGCTGGCCGATTGGTCATGAAGACTGAGGCAAGGCCGCTCTGCGGTGTCACTTCGGGAACACGGGTGAGAGGCAGCATTGCACAGATTGCGGAATACACCGCCATTGGTTCTTCGGCAAAGTAATTAAGCGCAACTGCGTTCACGTTCTCAACGGCTCGAGTTGCGAGCAGCAAAGTTCAGGAACCGCCACCAAAGCGGCAGGCCTTCGCTTGAAGGGCGACTGAAACGACTTTGCGTTTTCCGAGCGAGAGCCATTGGAGCGGATCGAAGTGTTGAATTATCCATAACAGCAAGACGCTCTGCTCGTTGCAAGCCCGCACGTTCTAGACAAAAAATTGTGCGACGCTTCGAGATGCAGGTGGATCAGGCAGCCCGACGCGCAAGCATTTTCAAATGATCATAATGGTCAAATAGCCTTGAAAAATGATCATCGATTGTCGGTGCAACCAAGGCCGCCTTATCTGTCGCAGCACGAAGGGCCTTTTGATCGCGGTTGCAAAATCGGACTATGGCGTCTGCGGCTGATCCACGATCCCCCGCACGATAAGTCTCCCCTGTCGCTGGTGTAACCAAGGCGGATGCGCCGCCTTCATCGGGAACAATCAACGGCAGCCCGGAGGCCGCTGCTTCTGCTGCAACCAGCCCAAATGTCTCTGCTTCGCATCCATGGATCAAAGCGTCGGCACTGGCCATAACTGTGGCCAATGTGGCGCGGCCCCGCACGGGCGCTAACAAATGGACGTGAGGATTGCCGCCGATGTGACGGATTATCTTTGCACGATCTCGCCCATCGCCGATCAGGACCAGGCCAACAGGTCGCTGATGACCAGCAGCAATAGAGGCGTCGATCACCATAGGCCAGCGCTTCTCTGCGCTGTGGCGGCCCACAGCTAGCAACAACGTCGCATTTGTGCCCAAACCGCAGCTTGCAAGCAGACTTTCGCGCAATTCAGCATCTCTGTGCTTTGGCGAAAACATACCTGGATCAACACCCATAGCTATTGTCACCACCCCTGCGACGCCGCCGCCCGTCAGGCGTTTTGTCAGACTGTCATTGGCGCTGATGATGCCATCAAATCCTATGCCTAGCCGGCGCAGGTATCGCCAAAAGAACTCAAACCCTTGATCTATGGTTTCGCGACTACTGACTTGGCCGAACCAACGGTAGGCATAGGCCGCCAGCGGGTCCGCGTGCATGATTAGTGTGCGTGGGGCTGATCCTGCCCAATCCGCCACAATGCTGGCTGTGCGCCACGGTGATGAGGCTTCGACGATATTAGGCTGTTCAGCATCTAGGATGGCGTGGACAGCCGCGCTGTCCTGAAAATAGCGATAGCGCCTATCCACCAGAAGCTGTGGGCTGGCGATATAGCGGATGCGCCCACCTTCTGGGCGATGTTCCGTTCGATTGTCTTTGCCAGGCGCGATGATCACAATCTCTTGCCCCAATGACGCGCCAACCTTCAGCTTGCGATCAATATAGGTTTTCACCCCGCCACCTTCAGGCGCATAAAAAGCGCAAACGTCGACAATCTTCATTTGGTATCCAACGGCCCGAATTGCATCATGCCGTGGAGATAGTTCATGCGGATCGAAATTCGGGTCAGGCCCGGTCCTGCCACAACAATGGCCGAAGCCACTTTGGGTTTTGACCGCGCAAGTTTCGGGTTGCCCGAAAAACCGATGCCGTCGGAGAACACGCCGAATTTCAGATTGCTATCCCGGTCATGCAGCAGCGACATTGCATAACGTCCCGCCGCTGGAACACGCAGGCACAATGTTGAACTGCTTGACGACGTCAAGCCAAGGTCAACGCGACGGAACGTTTTGCCTTGATTGATCAGTATGGCATCATCTTGAAGGAAATCAGCATCATTATCCGGGTAAAGTTCCGCGCGGAGCAGGCCCTTGCGATCTTTCAGGCCAGTGGCGGTGATCAGCAGTGCTGGCCCCTGTTCGCCAACGCGGCAAGCCGCCCCTGCTTTGCCGAGATTAGGGCTTGGTTTGACAGGAGCAGCGCCGATCAATGCCAATGCAAAGCCTATGATGAGAACCCGTTTCATCCGTTTGTCGCCTCCACAGCGTCACGGAGCAACAGCCCTGCGCCAATCACTAAGTGTGTTGTCAGAATTGTCGTCGCTATCATTGCGATCAGTGTGGCAACAGTGCCATCGTTGCCGACCAAAAAAATTGCAAAACTGGCGAAGACCAACTCTTTATTCGGAACGAATGGCAATCGTGTGACGAGCAGCTGCAAGGTGGCCAGCAAAACCAGCCAGACCAGCGGCACATCGGGAAGCGCAGTATGCCACATCACCCCTGACAATATCGTTGTGATTGTCAGCCGAACGATATGGACCCCGAAGATGCCCCTCAATTCAGCTGCTCTCAGCGAAAATATGCGCGCCTTGAACACCAGGATGACCATCGACAGCGCAATCATCACGCCCGCTGACAGTAGCACCGTCTGTCCGTGAAACTGAGGAACCACCGTGCCCACCAGTGGCCAAACTAGGACCAGCATGGCAAGCGTGACGATATTTCCGGCAAGTGCCGAGAGAATACTGACATCTTTTATCGCGCCAAATGGAGCGGTGGCAAGGTGCGCATGTCGGCGCGCCCAGATGTAAAAATAGGCTTCTCCGCTATAGCCGAGCAGCACTTCATTACTGACCATTTTACGCAACAACGCCGCAAAGCCCGCAACAGGTAAATCCCATAGGCGACGAAAAATCAGCCATTCAGAACTGGGGAGAGCCAGATAATATCCAGCAAAAGCAAACCAGAATATGGGGCTGGCCGGTAGCGTCTCTAGTGAGCTCACAAAGCCGAATTTTTTGATTTTCCAGACGATAACGATCAGGAAAGCCAGCGACAAGCCGCCAGAAACCCATGCCTGCCAGTTGAAACGCCTGACATCTAAGGATTGTAAAGACGGGATCGGCAAAGAATCAAACTCTTTCATAGGGCGCGTCGCCATCACCGTCCTCAATTGCTACCTGTTTAGACGTGACGGCGCCGAAGCACGGTTTCCGCACCGAGGCGCCAAGAAATTCATGGAGCTTCCAAATCGCGGTAAGCACTGGGCGTATGGGATCGTGTGAACGCGCCAAGCGCACGCGTGATTTCTGAGACCAGTTCCGGCGCGTCCACATCGTGAGGATGCACGGCGACGCGCACGGTCTTTGCGCGCGCGAGAAGCACAGTTGCCAATCGCGACCAAAGAAGGGAGCTTAACAAACGTGGCACTGACCGGCTGGCATAGGTCACGACCGGCCCGCGTGTCAGTGTCGCCCCAGATTGAGGGTTCCAGACGCGGAAATGATCCTCAACCAGATCAAATCCTTGATCTTTAATCGCCATCAGGCCGTCGTCACCGTAAAGCCAGGCTGGCGCGATAAACCCAGTGACGGCACGCCCAATCGCATCTTCAACCATCGCGCGACCATCGTGTAGTTTTGTGGCTGCCTCGCCGTACGTCAGCCCTAGAAACTCGCCTTCTCCAGCGGTCATCCGTTTGGCCTTCAACTGTGCCGCTTTGGTTTCGTGCCTGCTGTCATCCAAATGGGTGAACCCGTGCAGAAAAATCTCGCACCCATCATCGGCCCATCCGCGCAGTTTTCGCGCGAAATCGGGATGGTCGGTCAACCGTGCCTCACGGTGAAAATTAGGCACAACAAGCAGCGCGAACCGCCCTTTGCCAACTGCTTGTTCAACCAAAGGCGCCAGTTTTTCAAGGCGGTACTGGTGATAGGGCGTGACATCATGGATTGAGGCGAGCAGCCGCCGCTTATGTGTCATGGTGCGCCTCCACCTTTGGAACAGGCGTCCAGCACATTCTTTTGAATGAGAGCGGAGTAGGCGCGTGCATCATGGTGTTGAGTGACATAGTCGCGAGCTGCCTCGCCGTGCCGCCGACGTAATCGGGGGTTTGACGCATAAGTCAGCATAGCGCCAGCCAAAGCCTTCGCGTCGCGAGCGGGCACCAGTAAGCCTGTTTTCCCAGTCGTCACAATTTCCGGAATGCCGCCGACAGCACTTGCGATCACCGGCACGCCAAAGGCAAATGACTCAACGACTGTAAGCCCGAATGGCTCGGCAAAGACACTTGGCACAACGCAAATGTTATAGTCGGCGACGTAAGGCCGCACGTCCGGCCGGTATCCGACAAATGCAAATTGTTGCGTCATGCCAAGATTTTTTACCAACGCTTTACAGTCACCTAGATGATCGCCGGGATGGTCAGCGGGTGTATCCCCGACAACGACGAACCGCATTTTGGCGGCCAGTTCGGGCGATGCTTCGTCCAATGCCAATCTTGCCGCACGGATCATGGTGATATAGCCTTTGCGGGCAACAACGCGGCCATGGCTTCCGAAAATGATGGCATCCTTTGGCCAGTGCAGTTCCTTGCGGAGCGCCGGAACGGTTTGTGATGCGTCAAACTCCTCAAGATCGACGGGGTTGAGGGCAATGATAGTCTTGTCAGAGGCAACACTAACCATCTGGGCCGATGCTCGGCTTACACAGATGATCAATCGCACCCGATCCGAACGCGCCATCCAGCGGAACAGGCCGTCAAGCGCGTTCGGCAAACTCGTGTCGTGAAGGTGCCACAGCACTGAAACCCCGCCGAGCCGAGCCAGTAGCCCGCCGACCAGCACGGCATAGAGCCCATTGCAGTAAAGCAGGTCATAGCGACCACGGTGCATACGCCGCCCCAGTGCCACCACACCCGCGATTGCGCGCGGGACATTGACAGTGGCTCGGATGCCTTTGAGCCAGAACGGTGCCTCAAAGTCGCGACGTTCCATTGGGCGACTGAGAGGCTGAATCGGATTTTCGATCAAATTGGCATCGAAGCTCAGCTGTTTCGCTACATCTTCGGCGCAGTAGAGGGCGCTCAACACATCAGGCCGCATCAAATGGATGGAACAGGAAAGCTGATCTCTATTTGTGTAGCGCAAGAAGTGCAGCAGCACTTTGCCGGGGCCACCGTTTCGCGGCGTATCATTAAAAATCAGAATCCGTGCATGCGGTTCGACACGGCATTTAGCTGTGCTCAATTCCGCCTCCGTGCCAGCGTTCAAGGTGCTGCTGAACGTCATCAGTTTAGAAGGAGCGCGCCAGGAATAGCCCCACCCGGGTGTCTTTTCGCGCAGAAGCGATGCCGATCAGTTTGGCATCGTTCAGCCCCAACTGCTGACGGCGCAGGTCAATGCCAAATGACAGTGCTGCAGGATCATGCGTCGAACCAAAAGTTGCAGTCAGCGCCATCCCGCGCGCGGTGATCGGGGCACCGCCAGCCAATTCAACAATCCGTTCGTTCAGTGACCGCGATCTATTTGGCTTTGTGGAAAAAAGGCTGGCATTCAAGGCAAAGCTGTCTTCACGCTTCCATCCCAGCGTGATGGCGCTGTTGTTGGTCTTATAACTATTATGCCCCGCGACGCTAAAGCTCGGGCGGCGGCGTTCCTGCGCATAAGATAGCCCAAGTGACAGGCTGTTGGCGCTGTCCAAATCCTGCACCACACCAGCGTCGGTATTCCACACCGCAAAGCGATTGAAATTCAGCACTGCCATTGCGTCCGGCCGACGAGGCGATTTGGCGCGCACAGTGTTGAGGGTGAGTGCCCCGCTGCCCCACGACAGAGTGATATGGTGAGTTCTGATTTTCGTCGTACCTGTCAACAGTCGAAAGCGAAATGGAGCGACGGCAAGGTCGGTTGCTCCGCTATTTTCGGCCTGAATTTCTCCAATTTTCGACAACCTATTACTGCCATTTTTTGTCAAAATGAGTGTTTGGTCGCTTAGCGATGTGGGCTTTGCACTCGCTGACAATGGTGCAAAACAAGAGATTGCAACGAGGACCGCAGGATAAATTGGATTGTGCTTCATCATGCATTCCATTCGCTGAGGGTGCACCGTCGCACCTTTTTGCTTCAGGAGTAAGACGACGCCCTGTTTGAAAACCCACATGTCAAATTGAGATAGCCTAAACTCATTGGTCCACTAGATTTGACTTGCGGGAAACATGTCATCAAAACGTCACATCACAATGATGCATCAAAAAATTAAGACCCCTGCGGCGGTCGTGAAACCCGTTGTCCGCATTCAACATAATATTTTGGCGTTGAATGAGCGCCGACTGCTGACTTGGATTTGCGCACGCTTGCCCGCTTGGGTGAAGCCCGATCAATTGACTGGACTTGGCTTTGCCGGGTCAGTCCTGATTGCATGCGGTTATGCGTTGAGCACATGGCGAATTGAGTGGCTCTGGCTTTCTCTCGCCGGATATTGCGTCAATTGGTTTGGGGACTCCCTTGACGGCAGCCTGGCAAGGTTCCGCAAGATTGAGCGCCCCGACTTTGGCTATTTTATTGATCATAGCACGGATTCTCTTGCAAATACGGTTCTCGCCATCGGTCTCGGACTGAGTCCCTTCGTGCGGCTTGATGTCGCGCTCTTTTGCCTGATCGGCTATTTGCTGATGTCGATCCACACGTTCCTTGCGGCCAGAGTTATAGCCGAATTTCGACTATCTTATCTTTCTGCTGGGCCGACTGAACTGCGGCTTATTTTGATGACGATTACGTTAGCGATGTTTGTATTTGATCCTGCGCCTTTGCTTGGAACGGGGCTTTCGGGGTTTGATTTTGTCATCGGTGGCATGGGTATACTCCTTGTTGGGCTCTACATCTTGCAAACTGCAAAGACTGCTCGGAAGCTATCCAGCGTCGCATAACTTTCAATTTAAATTTTCACTGCGGAACGGCCTAAGGCGTGCCGTCCTACTTCAAAGCACAGATGAAGAGGACGCACAGATGGCATTTACAGCGCGAGCGATAAAATTAGTCTTGGGCTGCGCTGTTGCGCTATCCGGGGTCGATGCTGCCAATGCGAGTTCGTCAACCGAGAACTCTAACGTCGCTTCATTGTCGGTTATGACCTACAATGTTCACGGCCTTCCTTGGCCATTGGTTTCAGGCCGCGACGCAGCTTTTGGCAAGATTGAAGCCAGACTATCGACTTTGCGCAAATCCAATGCCCAACCCCATGTCATCGTGCTGCAAGAAGCATTTACAGACTCAGCCAAGAAAATTGGAACGCGCAGCGGATATCGCTACTATGCCAATGGGCCGTCCCGTGATCTGCAGAATGATGGTCAAGCCACTACGGCAGACGTAAAATTTGCAGCAGCCGCGCGTTTTTTTAGAGGAGAAAGTAGCGGCAAGCTTCTTGACAGTGGCCTTCAAATCGCTTCCGATTACCCCATATTGTCAGTGCGTAGGGCCGCTTTCCCGGCTTTTGCCTGCGCTGGCTATGACTGTTTGGCGAACAAAGGTATGTTGCTCGTGACGCTTTTAGTGCCGGGCAGCGCGACGCCAATCACTGTGGCCACAACTCACATGAATAGCAGACACGCTTCTGGTGTCGGACAACAACGGTCACTCTATGCCTATCAGCGTCAGGTCGCAGCCATTGACAGCTTCATTGCGGCAAACCGCGATCCCAATCTGCCCATTATTTTTGCGGGAGATTTCAATGCTAGCAGCCTCGATCGACGTCACTATCTGATCAATCAAGGCGCGCATATTTGGTCGCCATTACCGGTCTACAGCGCCCTGCAAGATTGTGTCATGGGTGCTGTCCAGCGCGGAGAGCAGATCAATAGCCTAGCCAGCACTATGATCAAACGCGGGCGAGATTGGCAATTTTACGGCAGAGGCGCTCACGCCACCTTAGATGCCGTAAGGCTTTTCGTGCCGTTCGGCACTGAACGTGATGGGACCATGCTGTCCGATCATATTGGCTATGGTATCCTCTACCGTTTAGATCATGCCTCATCCCTAACAAATCATAGGACATGATATCCAGGCGCACTTTTGCCATCGCAGCGGTTGCTGCATTTCCGCTGTCCTTGAGAGCACAAGAAAAACGATCTGGCGACCGCTTTATGGAACGGAATGCGCTGGCGCAAACCGTGGCTACACGTCTCAAACATTTGGGTGTGGGCAATGATCGATATGCGCATGCCGTCATTAAAGTGCTGCGGGCTACGCCTCGTCATTTATTCGTGCCACTATCCGGCCAAACGCAAGCCTATGATGATAGGCCTCTTCCTATCGGGCATGGTCAAACTATTTCCGCACCATTCATTGTCGCACTCATGACAAGCCTTTTACGTGTCGGGAAGCGCGATAGGATCCTCGAAATTGGCACTGGTTCCGGATATCAGGCAGCTATTTTGAGTCAGTTGGGTGCGGCGGTCTATTCCATCGAAATCGTCGAGCCCTTGGCACGCGAAGCGGCCGAGAGGGTCAATCGATTGGGCTATTCGAACGTCATCGTCCGGGCGGGGGATGGCTATGCGGGATGGCCGGTAGAGCAGCCTTTTGATGCAATCATCGTCACAGCGGGAGCCTCCAAGGTTCCTCCGGCCTTGTTGGCACAGCTTAAGCCAGGCGGTAGAATGGCGATTCCCCTTGGCCCCAATTGGGCACAGGAGGAACTAATTCTGATTGAAAAGGATCAAGATGGGACGCTGAAGCAACGCTCTTATGGCCCTGTATTCTTTGTCGATTTTACCGGGGAAATCAAAAGGAGTTCAGGGCCGCGTTAAGTTAGATGCTGCGCGCCAATGCCTAATCAGATCCATCTGAGCATTCGCATTCAACTTCAAAAAAGACGGCGGACACACGTGGTTTAGAACCAAGGGCCCGCTGATTGATATCAGGTCTCATTGATTAGAATCCAACTGAATTTCTGAAGCCAAAGCTCGGACATGCGTTGCCTTCATCACCCGCTCCGCCAGCCGTTCAGCCACATCCCCCTTCCTCATCCGTTCCCAACTCTCAATACCGTCCGCCGTCACGAGATGTACCGTATTCGCCTCACCACCCATCACGTCCCCCGATACGTCATTGCCGATGATCCAATCGCAGCCTTTGCGGGCGCGTTTTGCGACTGCGTTTTCGATTACATTTTCGGTTTCGGCGGCGAAGCCGATCAGGAGTTTTGGGCGGTTTGGGCTGCGCGCTAGCCCGGCCAATATGTCGGGGTTTTCAACCAGTGTCAGCGTTGGCATCACGCCGCTGCCGTCCTTTTTGATCTTTTGAGTTGCTCCCTCCACGCGCCAATCGGCGACGGCGGCGACCAAGATTGCGGCGTCCGCGGGCAAGCCAGCTTCGACCGCACCGGCCATCTCTCTCGCGGTTTCCACGTCGATCCGGGTGACGCCGGGCGGAGTATCAAGGCTCACTGGCCCGGCGATTAATGTAACGCGCGCGCCCTTTGCGGCCAGCGCCCCTGCAATCGCAAAGCCCTGTTTCCCCGAGGAACGGTTTGCGATGTAGCGCACCGGATCGATGGGTTCATGCGTCGGCCCGGCGGTGACGATTATGTGATGGGGCATGGACAGCTAGCTCCCCTGAAGGGGAGGGGATCCCGTTCCGGCAAAATCAGGCTGGCCATCAAGCGGATTGGCGGGCGCCGCCAATGCCGTTTCAATCGCCGCAAGTATCGCCTCAGGTTCAGGCAAGCGACCAGCCCCGAATTCTCCGCAGGCCATTGGGCCTTCGTCTGGCTCCACTACAGTCACCCCGTCATGCCGCAAAGTCGCAACATTGCGACGTGTGGCGGGATGCCCCCACATGCGCACGTTCATGGCAGGCACGGCAAGCACAGGTTTATCCGTCGCCAGCAGAAGCGTCGTTGCCAAATCATCGCAGATGCCAGCAGCCATCTTGGCCATAAGGTCTGCCGTCGCGGGGCAGACCACGACCAGATCGGCCTGGCGGGAAAGCTGGATATGGCCCATCTCTACCTCATCCTTCAAATCGAACAGGTCCGTATAAACCTTATCCTCAGACAGCGCAGCAAGGCTGAGCGGCGTTACAAAATGCGCCCCGCCTTTGGTGAGGACACAGCGCACCGATGCGCCCGATTTGCGGATCAGGCGTACCAGTTCACACGCCTTATAGGCCGCGATGCCGCCGCCAATGATCAAAATTATGCGCTTACCCATCATAAGCACGGGCATAGCGTCTAGGCGTGCTCGAAGTCCAGTCGCCCGTCACGCCCTATCAGCGCATGCCATAGATCAACCAATGCAAGTGGCACAAAGGCGAGGCCAGCCAGCAGCAGCGGCATGGGCAATGCAACCCAATAAAAATTATCGGGCCGTGCAAACAACATAATCATCATTGCCATGCCAAATAGCCAGCCCGCCACCCGCAAGCCCAAGCCACTCCGAATGCTGAGCCACCCCAAAAGGGCAAGCAAAGTGAGTGGGCTTGCAAAGGAAGACGGCATAAACGTCAACGGGGTTGTTTTGAAGACCGCGTCCACAAACAGCGGCCATCCGCCCATCCCGCTCCATCCCGGAGACGTCAGGTCATCAGGCCGAACGAGCGCAGCAACTTCGCCGTAATGAGCCGCGTAGGCGATCCCCCAAATGACAAAGGCCACGCACCACGCAGACGTCTCGCGCCACCGCTTTGACAGGATCGCGAAGAAAGCCATCATCAGCAGGAAGGGCACAGCAGATTCGCGAACCAAGGCCGCGACGAGGGCAATTGCGACGCTCGCCCAAGGCCGCTCCTGTTTCCAAAGGCCAAGCGACAAAGCAACAAGCAGACCTGCCCAGCTTTCGTGAAACAACAAGATAGAGCTTTGCGTGATGGGAATGGTGCTGAGTGTCATGACGAACAATGCAGCGCCTGTAGTCAACAACGGTTGTGTGGGTCTTAACCGTCTGAACCAAACGGCCAGCGTCAGGATCACCAACGCTGTCATCAGCAATTGAGTTCCGAGCGGGCCCAGCGCAGCGCTGACCCATGCCAGCGTTGGCAGCCGCACCGTCATAATCGGCCGCAGCGGATAGCCTTTGGTGCGGTGGGCCTCTGCCATGGCGTCATAATAGGGTCGCCCAGTGCCCACATCGTTCACGATCCCGCGATAGAGACCAGCGTCACTATCAAGCGTAGATACAGCCCGCACCGGCGTAGGTGCTTCGACCGAAAAAGCAAAAATGCTCAAGCCCAGCATCACCAACATACCAATGGCAGTAAGTCGCGCACACAGAGGTGACGCAAGGCGCAGGCGCGTCATCCCCCTAAAGCCGAATGCCAAAGCGGGCGGCAATGCTGATCGTAAACAGATAGAGAATGATTGTCAGCGCGCAGCCTGCGGCCAACGACACCCAGAAACCGAAGCCGTGACGCAGCAGAGCTGGGATCACCAAGAACATTGGCATGGACGGTAGGAAATACCAGAATGTCGACCCCACATAATCCGCAACCAATTCCGTATCCTGCGTATCGCGCCAGAGCCAGATCATGCCCAGCGTCGAGACAAGCGGAATGGACGCAAGCAATCCGCCAACCGCTGGACTGCGCTTCGCCAGCATCGCGATTGCAGCCACAATCAAACCTGACAGCACAGCGCGAATGATGAACGCAGCTGAGGTCACAACATCGGGACTTGTTGGCTGATACAATGGAAACTGCCGCCGCCCGTCAGGATATGCGTTGCGGGCAGGCCCACCGTCTCGCGGCCAGGAAAGAGTTTTGCGACGGCGGCTACAGCGGCATCATCGCTTCCTCCCCCATAAGTTGGCACGACGACGCAGGCATTGCCGATGTAGAAGTTCATATGGCTAGCGGGAACTGGCTCCCCATCCTCGTTTTTGTGTAGGCCGGCAGACGGAATCGTTACAACCTCAACTGGCCAGCCGCGCGCACGGTCGATCGCGTCGGCAAAGACAGCGGCATTGGGATCATCGTCCCCAAGCGGCTCCGGCAAGGCCAGCACGCCGGGCGCGACAAAGCGGGCAAGGTTATCAACATGACCATCGGTATGATCATTAACCAGACCGACGCCCAGCCAAAGCACTTCGCGCAGTCCCAACTCGACGCAGAGCCGCTCCTCAATGTCCCGCCGCGATAGCGAGGGGTTGCGATTGGGATTGAGCAAGCATTGCCCGGTTGTCACGCACAGCCCGGCGCCGTCGACATCGATCGCGCCGCCCTCCAGCACCCAGTCACGCTCTGCGCGCGGCAGATCGGCCTGCGTGCTGAGCAAGCGCGCGAGGGCATCATCTAGCGGCGATGGATATTTCCCGCCCCAGCCATTGCCCCGATAATCAAGCGCCAGCGGCTTGCCTGCATCGCTCACGATGATCGGCCCGGTATCGCGGAGCCAGATGTCAAAGAATGGCGCAAAATCAATCCGTGCGAAATCCCCTGCCAGCGCGCGCGCAGCCGCCTCTGCGGCCTCATTGGCGCAGACAAGGCGCACCTGCTCTCCCCTGCCCTCGGCGTGCACAGCTCGAGCAAATGCTGCGACCTCGGCCTGCGCGCCTCCCAAATCTTCCAGCCATAAGTCCGCTGCACTTGGGAAGCCGATCCAGACGCTGTCATGCTTTGCCCATTCAGGCGGTTGGTAAAATGATGACATAAAAACTCCGCTCACCCTGAGCTTGACGAAAGGTCGTTTCCGAGTTTGCTCGCCTATCGTCAAGCAGGGGCTTCGACAAGCTCAGCCTGAGCGGTGAAGATGTGCCCCTACCCTAGTGGACGCTACTTTCCCAAGCGGCTCTTATCCCGCGCGCCGCGAAACTCTGCGCTGGGATACCAGTTTGGCCACAGCGAACCCATCGCCAGATCGCGGCCAATGGCATAGTTCAGTTGCAAATCTTCCACCGCACCGCTCCAATCCCATGTCGAGCGATATTCATCCTGCGGCTTGTGATAGCGGTTGACGGTATGATCCTCTGCTGCGGCAGCCCCCGCGGCTTTGCCGCCGACGACCAGATCTTCGCCGGAATCGAAATAGATCATTGGCACGCCGCGTTTGGCAAGGCTAAAATGATCGGACCGATAGAAGAAGCCTTTTTCCGGCGTTGGCTCCGCCACGATCACCCGGCCCTGCGCGGTCACATATTTGGCCAAGATCGGCTCCAGCTCAGACTTGCCGCCGCCGACAACCACCACGTCCTTCGCGCGGCCCACAACATTCAGGCCGTCCATATTGATACCGCCCACTGTTCTGGCGAGGGGAACGAGCGGGTTGGCCGCATAATAGTCTGACCCGAGCAAGCCCGATTCCTCTGCCGTCACGGCCAAAAACATCAGGCTACGATCCGGCGCCCCGGCCTTCGCGTGGGCCTCTGCAAGCGCAATCAGCCCTGCCGTGCCACTGGCGTTGTCCACTGCGCCGTTACAGATGTCATCGCCCTTTACCGGTTCACATTTGCCCAGATGATCCCAGTGCGCGGAGTAAAGCACATATTCGTCCGGGCGCGTCTTGCCAGGGAGGATGCCAATCACATTCTTTGATTTCGCACGGCTGATGGTGTTCGCAAAGGACAGCGAAGCCTTCACGCCCAGCGGCACCGCTTTGAAACCCTTCGTTCTCGCCTTAGCCGAAAGCGCTGCCAAGTCTTGGCCAGACCCGGCCATCAGCGCCTTCGCCGCGCTGTTCGTCATCCAGCCATTGGCCAGCGTTTGATCCGCGCCATTGTCTTTGGCCTCCATCCGGATTTGCGGGCCAGTCCAGCTCGAAACGACGACATCCCAAGGGTAAGCGGCGGGATAGGTATCATGGACGATGATCGCGGCTGCCGCGCCCTGCCGCGCCGCTTCTTCATATTTATATGTCCAGCGGCCATAATAGGTCATCGCGCGGCCCCCGAACGGACCCTTCAAATCCTTCGCGGCATTATCGGGATCGTTAATCAGGATAATCACCGTTTTGCCCTTCACATCCATGCCCGCATAGTCATTCCAGCCGCGTTCCGGCGCGTTAATCCCGTATCCAACGAACACAACATCGCTATTCGCAATCTCCGTCCTGGGCGTGATCCGGTAACTGACCGCAACCATATCGGTCTTATACGCCAGTCGCAGCGGAGCTTTGCCGCCGAGGAAAGAAAGCTCCATCGCCGGGTCAGAGGTGATTTCAACCAGCGGCACATTCTGAAACCAGCTTTCGCCATTGCCCGGCTTCAGCCCAGCAGCCGCAAAGCGCCCCGCCACGTAGCCAATGGTCTTGTCCTCAGCAGGCGTCCCCGGCGCGCGACCTTCAAACTCATCAGAAGAGAGCGTGCGGGTGACTTCTTTAAGAGTCTCAGTCGAAATCGCAGGCGTTTGGGCAAAGGCCGGGGCGGTTAGCAGCCCGCAAAGAGGCAGAATCAAAGAGGTGCGCATGAATGAGGGCTCCCATGGGTTTTGTATCAGCGCCGTCATGGCAAAGCGTGGGGATGGATACAATCGGAAAGACAGCGACGGAGACTGCGCCGAGTTTCAAAAAATGGCGGATTCTTCAACAAGTGGAGCGTGTTTAAGCCTATTTTCCAACACCATATTGCCCCAATGTTCAAATCCAAAGTTGACACATGGTTGACACCTGAAACACCGATGCACCTTGACCAGCCTCGTCCCTGATACTGACCCATGAAGTGAAGGATGCCGTCACCCAATTTCATAACGGGTCAGGATGTGAAAATGAAGGAAGTAGGTATTGCACACCTCTCTTTCACCGTTTCCAAAGAGGATTACGTGCGATCCCACACATGCGCACAAAGGCGCAGGGAATATTCACGACCTGCCGCGCAAGGCGTCAGGGTTTCAAAGAACGTTGGAACATTAGATGAACATGATTGATTTGGGTGATTATCCCCCTTGCATACGTAGAACGAACGGTGTATATAATGGGGTATGAGCACGAAATCACAAAACATCGCAGAGTTTTTCAAGCAATTCCCTACGGATGAAGCCTGTCTGCAACATCTGTTTGAAGTCCGTTTCGGGCAGGGTTTTGAATGCCCTTCCTGTGAACGCCCTTCCAAGTGGTTTCGCATCAAAGCCGAGCGCGCTTATTCGTGCCAGTTTTGCGGCCATCATCTGCACCCGACAGTAGGCACACCGTTTGAACAGACCCGCACACCGTTGCAGCTTTGGTTCTATGCGATTTATCTGTTCACCACGACCCGCAACGGCGTTGCCGCCAAGGAATTGCAGCGTCAGCTGGGCGTCACATACAAGACCGCATGGCGGATGGCTGGCCTCATTCGTGAACATATGGCCGATGTGGACGGCGAAGCGCCCCTTGGCGGCTTCACAAAGCAAGTCGAGTGCGACGAAACATTCATCGGCGGCAAGATTTCCCGCAAGGAAGGCTTCCTGTCCAACAAGACTGTCGTTTTCGGAATGTTGGAGCGCAACGGCAATGTCATGACAAAGGTTGTCTCTGATCGCCGTAGCGGCACTTTAATGCCGATTGTGAAGGCCAACGTGAAGCTGCACAGCACAGTCCACACCGACGAACACAAGGGCTATGGCGGCTTAGGGACAATTGGCTTCTATCACCACACGGTCAACCACAGCATTGATCAATATGTCGGCAAACACGGCACGTCGGTAAATGGGATTGAAGGCTTTTGGTCGCAATTGAAGCGGTCAATCAACGGCACTCATATTCACGTATCGCCAAAGCACCTGTGGAAATATGCCAAGGAAGCCGAATACCGCTTCAATCGTCGGGATTGCTCCGAGACAATGGTTTCGGAATTGCTTTCGACTTTCCAGCCATTGCCCCCAAAGTCGCGTTGAAGGCGTCTACGCTGCCCTTAGGGTCGCGCCGATGCTCTTTGACGAACTGGGCTAGCTTTCCAGCTTCACGGGCTTCTTTAAGCGTTGTCATTGCAAGCCATTTACTCGGTTTAAGTGAACTTCCCTCGGCGCATTCTCAGTCCCAATGCGTTCGTATATCACGGTTACATCGCCGTTAACAACGTCATGCCCCCAAATTTCCTCCGCGCTCACATTTTCCATTAGCTTTAAGCGAAGCCGACTGTCTGAGACCGCTTTGATAACAGCCGCCCAACCGCGCCCGGCATGGTCTCGATCTTGAGCGTGAAGCTCCAGTTTAACATTTGAAAAATTCCGTGAGATATGAGTTTCAGAAGCGTCCTCGACCAAATAATCAGATGGAACCTCTTGAATTACTTCTCTCTCAAATCGGCGCTCATTAACTTCCACAGGCGCGCTATCCTGTCTTTTGCTTGGAGCAAAAAATCGAGAGGTTGCGTTAGCTAGCCGCCGCCACACGGCTTTTTCACCGTAACGCTTGGCCAGAGTGTCGCGTATAGCAGTTTCCGTCTTTCCGGTGGCTAGTGACAATTCCGCAATTAAACCTGACAAATGAATTTCAGCAGCACCCGCTTGACCGTTGCCAGTTACGAGGTCTTTGACAGCGCCAATTCCGTAAAAGACCACGATCAACGCTACCACAGTAACGATGGTATCAAAGCGATCTGGGATAATTATTCCAGTGGCATCAGTTATGAAGTTTGGCACTTCTTCCTCAAGCTGCTTTTGGAAAGCGAGAAACATCGCAACAAGGAATACCTCTCGTAAGGGGCTTTGTTGCGCTACCTCCCTTACCTTTATTTCTAGCTTTTCGACCTGAAGACCATCGACAAACGAAGGGAGAAGCCGCGACATCTCGTGTAGAACCGTATCGGTGCCCTGAAGGCTTTCTATAATGTCTCGAATAGGAACGGGACCGTCCGTCAAATATTTGACCGAAAAGTTTGTCGTGTGTTGCATAAATTTTCCCTCTTATTTGAGGGCGATCATGCACGCTTAAAAAGCAATGTGGAGTCATATTATTCTGCTCATAATAAGCACAGTAGAACATTTAGTGAATCACTCAACGCCAATGCGACAGTCCGTGCCAATCTTGAGTCAATTTTTACCTATGCGAAGGGGATAATCGCCTTGATTTGTCAAGACCAACCACCCCGAACCGTTCAGGCTGCGAAACTCTCGAAACACGACGTCGCCGCCGCTCGTCAAATTTTCAATCACTTCTATGGCGGCCTTGGTCAATTATTCGCTCGCGACGATCAATAGCGCTCCTGCGGCGTTTTAACGCGTCCACGTTTGATGGCAAATCGGTCATATGAATAAATTCAGAATGATCAGCGAAATCATCACCGTGGAACAAAAGATAGAACAAATGGCGGCGGACGTGTTCCGCTAAATACTGCGTCAGTTGGTGATGCTAGTTTTCAGCGGTGCCCATATGGACGTAGCGATTTCTAATACGAACGAGGCGACTCAGTTTAGCACCGGCAAGGCTATCGGCATCATCGAGATATGTCGCTCGCTTGATTATCTTTTCGTAACTCGCGCGCTCATCACCGGCTTGGAAAAGTCGCTCAATTGCTGTCCAATACCTCAGAGTTCGGTGCGACATATCTGCGGATTGCATCCCGTCGTTCATCATCAAGAAAGCTGTTGAAATTGGATCTTTTAATGGATGATGTTCGAGAGCTTTCAAGGCCTTTCGAACTGTTTTTGCTGAGGTGAATATCGTCTTTGATTCGCGAGGCGTCGAAGTCCAAAATTCTTCTCTGAAATTTGGATTGTACCAGGTATGTTCGGGATAGAGCGGCTTCTTGTCCCGGTATAGAAAATGATGAGAGCCCATCAGCATCAATGCTTCGGGTTTTTGCTCAGAACCAAAAATATTCCATGATTTTAGCGCAAGGTTATAAACCGATTGGACCATCTCGGTGGCTCGAAAAATCTTGTCTGCTGCGTGTGCTTCGTTTCGCGCCGTCGTGACCGCAACAAGGTATCCAAAACGATTGTTATCGTTAACCGACAAGTGACCCAAATTGGATAACGTTCCAGCTGAAAGGTGCATATAGCTTGGCAGTTGCGATGTTAATCGAATTTCAACGTCATCAAATTTGAATTTCAGAGTGCGGACCGCCGCAGATTTCTCATAACTTATTTGTGACCACATGGAGTAACGCCGAACGCTCTGCGCTAGATTTGCGTCGGCATTCCGTTGAACTTCTTCCATGACCGACGAATCGGTCAATGCGCCTTTCTTTCGAGCGTCAAACAACCCTCGCCAAACCAGTCCTGCACATTCATGACCAGAGAGTTCATTCGGAAATTCAAATGCATCCCTCAAGATAGAAATATGCTGTTGAACTTCGCCTTCGATTCCCCACGTCACCTGTCCATTGTTATCTATGCTGGTGGCGTTTTCGAGCGAGTTCAAAACCCGACCGCGAAGGCTGGTGTCGATTTGCTTTGAAAAAATGACTTTCGGTTTTGATTTTGACATTTAGTGCGCCCAATCAATTCAGTGCGAGCAAACGAGCAATCCAATAATCCTAGATCGATGGTTCCCAGTTAGCGAGGGCAATGCTGCGTTTTTGCAATGCAAAGTGGAGCAATCGATTGGCAGTTCCCAATTGATCGAACCTGCGAACTCCGCACAAAAAAGGCGGCCCAATCGGACCGCCCCTTTTTGCTTCCAGTAAAAACCCAGAACTTACCGCGAATAAAATTCGACGACCAAGTTTGGTTCCATCTTCACCGGATAAGGCACTTCATCCAGCGTTGGCACGCGAGTGAAGGTCACCTTTGCGGCGCCGTCTGGGGCCAGATAATCGGGAATTTCGCGTTCGGCGAGGCTTTGGGCTTCGATGACCAAGGCCATTTCCTGGGCTTTGCTGCCAAGACTGATTTCAGAACCGACATCGACGCGGCGTGAGGCAATGTTGCACTTGCCGCCGTTCACGCGAACGTGGCCGTGGCTGACGAGTTGGCGCGCAGCGAAAATCGTTGGCGCGAACTTGGCGCGGTACACAATTGCATCAAGGCGGCGTTCGAGAAGACCGATGAGATTCTGCGACGTATCGCCCTTCATCCGGTCGCCCTCTTGATACAGGCCCTTGAACTGCTTTTCAGTGATGTCGCCGTAATAGCCTTTCAGCTTTTGCTTGGCGCGCAGCTGAATGCCGTAATCAGAGACTTTGCTCTTACGGCGCTGGCCGTGCTGGCCGGGGCCATATTCGCGCTTGTTTACGGGAGATTTCGGGCGGCCCCAGATGTTTTCACCCATCCGGCGGTCGAGTTTATACTTGGCGCTTTGGCGCTTTGACATGTTCAGTCCTTCAATTGCGTTATCACAAGTGCCGGGTCCGCGCCCCCTTCGGCACGCTCAGGGTGAGCGGCCAAAGGACGGACCACTGCTTCACCGGCGTGCAGGGTCAATTGCGAAGCGTTGCCCTTAGCCGATGAGGCAGGGAAGTCAAGTTTGGGAGCGAATGCCAAGAGTCAGGAGAGACAATCAGCCTTTGGTGGACCGCCGCGTCTGGTTGATCTCAAGCGCTTGTTTCGCGTCAAATCGCTCCTGCTCCCAATCCGCCCGGCTTTTGCAGACCTTGCGCTCCCCCAGCCGCGACCCCGTGGGCGCTGGCAGTTTTTCGCAGACAATTTCATTGGGGTCAGATTGCTTACCCGGTTGGGCGGGCGCAGCGGCAACAGGTTCGGATGCCATCATCAAAAGAGGAAATAAGATCAGCATGTTTAGTGCTCCGATAAAACTAACGCTGGTTTATCAGTTTGACCGAAAGCGGCAATCCACTTTTTTGGCGTCAGTCAGGTGTGACAACCACCCGATTTTTCCGGTTGAGCGACCGCAATACGCCGCGCAACGTGCGCACTTCCTGCGCAGACCAGCCGGGCTTTGTGAGGATAGAGCGGATGGTCCAGCGATCAATATGCGCGCGCGCCTTGGGTTCAAAATGGCCCGCCGATTCTAACATGGCATCGAGTTGGCCAATCATGCCGTCCAGCTCCCCCTGCGGCGCGGGCGGATCGAGATCGACTTTGGGGGGGGACGCCAGCTCTGCCCGCTTTGACCATTCATAGGCCACGAGGATGACGGCCTGGGCCAAATTCAGCGAGCCAAATTCGGGGTTGATGGGCACCGTAATGATCGTCCGCGCCACCGCGACATCTTCATTTTCCAGGCCGGACCTCTCGGGGCCAAACAGGATTGCGGTGCGGCCGCCCCCTGCCCAGATTGTCTCTGCGGCTTCATCCGGGGACATCACGGGTTTGACCACGCCGCGTTTGCGCACGGTTGTGGCGTAGATTTGGTCGCAGTCCGCCACGGCCTCTGCCACTGTCTCATAGACCTGCGCGCGTTCCAAAACGATATCCGCGCCTGCCGCCGCTGGACCCGCATCCGGGTTTGGCCAGCCATCACGCGGCGCAACAAGGCGAAGGTCAGTGAGGCCAAAATTCAGCATGGCGCGCGCGGCTTTGCCGATGTTTTCGCCGAGTTGGGGCCGGACGAGGATGATGGTGGGGGTGGTGACATCTCGACGGCGTATCTCGGCTTCGCTCGATACTGGCTCGATACGAACGGGAGTGGGAGTCAGGTTCCTGCTTTCATTCTCCCCTGCCCGTTCGTCTCGAGCAGATGTCGAGCCTGTCGAGACGTCGTGTCGAGAGGATCGCCGCGATGGAGGCTTGGCAAAATGGCTGACCAATCCCCAATCCCCTCGAATAAGGGCTTGTTTCTTCGCCCGAGACCAATCCTTAACCTGCACTTCAGCTTCAATGGCCTCTATGCGGGACCCAAAATCTTGCGACCACACAAGTGAGATTGGTAAGCGCGTGCTGGTATATCCCTTCACCTCACCCGATTGGTGTTGCGATATCCGCCTCTCCAGATCGTCGGTATGCCCGGTGTAATAACTGCCGTCGGAGCAGTGCAGGATATAGGCCCAGAAACTCATCTCAAACTGCTCTCAGACGGACACGCACACACCCTACCCCCGCGCGGCTTCCGCCACATTTCCGGCGAAATCCTCAAAATCCTTGGGTTCGGTAAAGTCACGGTAGACCGAAGCGAAGCGGATATAGGCCACGGCGTCCACGGCCTTGAGGCCCTCCATCACCAATTCCCCGATGCGCGCTGACGGAATCTCAGGTTCGCCCATCGTTTCTAACTGCCGCTGGATGCCAGTGACCAGACGGTCCATCCGCCCGGCATCAACGGGGCGCTTGCGGCACGCAATGGCGATGGAGCGTTCCAGTTTCTCGCGTTCAAAGGTCTGCCGCCGCCCTTCGGATTTCAGCACCGTCAGTTCGCGTAACTGCACCCGTTCAAAGGTCGTGAAGCGCGCGCCGCACTCTTCACATTGACGCCGCCTACGAATGGACCCGCTATCCTCAGTCGGACGACTGTCTTTGACTTGTGTTTCAGCGTGGGCGCAAAAGGGGCAGCGCAAAGCCTAAAGCTCCGGATAGATTGGGAAGCGTGCGCAGAGCAATTCAACTTCTGCAGCGATCTTCGCTTCTATCTGGGCGTCCCCAGCTTCGCCATTCTTGCGCAGGCCCTCGACAACGTCAGCGATCATGCGACCAACCTGACGGAATTCGGCAACACCAAAGCCGCGCGTTGTCCCTGCTGGAGTGCCAAGCCGGATGCCTGATGTGAGCAGCGGCTTTTCAGTATCAAACGGAATGCTATTCTTGTTACAGGTGATCGACGCACGGTCGAGCGCCTTTTCCGCGTGCTTACCTTTGGCTTGCTTGGGCCGCAGATCGACAAGCATGGAATGGTTATCGGTCCCGCCAGATACAATATCCAAACCTTGTTCTTGCAAGCTTGACGCCAGCGCACGCGCATTGTCGACAACGGCATGGGCATAAAGCTTGAACTCAGGCTTCATCGCTTCGGCAAAGGCAACGGCCTTAGCGGCGATGATATGCATCAGCGGCCCACCCTGAAGTCCTGGGAAAATGGCGCTGTTCATCTTTTTTGCAAGCGCCTCATCATTGGTAAGGATGACGCCGGAACGTGGCCCGCGGAGAGATTTATGAGTTGTTGTTGTGACGATATGGGCGTGCGGAATAGGCGACGGATGCGCGCCGCCCGCGACAAGGCCAGAGATATGCGACATGTCGACAAGCAGATAGGCCCCGACTTCATCGGCAATCTGACGGAAAGCCGCCCAATCCCAAATGCGGCTATAAGCCGTGCCACCCGCAATGATGAGCTTCGGCTTACATTCGCGCGCGGTGCGTGCGACCTCATCCATGTCCACCTGATGGGTGTCGCGCGACACGCCGTACGCAACTGGATTAAACCATTTGCCAGACATGTTGACTGGAGACCCATGCGTCAAATGCCCACCTGAGTTCAGATCAAGGCCCATGAACGTATCACCAGGTTGCAACAGCGCGAGGAAAACCGCCTGATTCATCTGGCTACCCGAATTGGGCTGCACATTGGCAAAGTTGCACCCGAACAGGCGCTTGGCGCGTTCGATGGCGATGGTTTCTATTTCGTCGACATATTCGCAACCACCGTAATAGCGACGGCCGGGATAGCCTTCTGCATATTTGTTGGTGAGGATGGATCCGGCAGCCTCAAGCACGGCCAGAGAACAGATGTTTTCCGACGCGATCAGTTCGATCTTATCCCGCTGACGACTGAGCTCTTTGCCAATCCAGCCCGCAATTTCAGGATCCGCTTCAGCCAGTCCGGCAGTGAAGAAACCATCTGGGGCAGTATCTAAATTACGAGCGGCGGTCATACAGGCTCCTTGATGAAATTTGGGTTTGAAAGTTTGGCAACACGCCGCACATGACGCTCACCACCAAAACGTGTCGATAGGAAAGCATCAATACAGGCTTTGGCCATGCCAATTCCTGTCAGGCGTGCACCAAGAGCGATCACATTGGCGTCATTATGTTCGCGCGCAAGCTTGGCCGACAGAGGTTCAGAAACCAACGCTGCGCGACATGCAGGGTTTCGATTCACGGCAATTGAAATGCCAATGCCCGAACCACAAATCGCAATGCCGCGGTCGGCTTTGCCCTCTGCAATTTCCGCTGCCAACGCATACCCGTAATCGGGATAATCAACTGACGCGCTGTCAAACGGGCCAAGATCCTGCACATCATGGCCAGCTTCGCGCAAATAGGTGGCGAGCACTGTTTTCATCTCGACCGCGGCATGATCAGAAGCAATGGCAATGCGCACAGGAGTCTGCTTCCTTTAGTCGAAGGGTGAATCGAATGACCGCTGCCTTAGGGGATGACCGCCGATATTGCCACAAGACTTTGCTAGTGGCGGGCGTTGCGATTGGGGCTTTTTGCCAGTGTGACTGCTCGGTGGCCAAAG
The DNA here is from genome assembly GCA_031376385.1 of Sphingomonadales bacterium. Classification (GTDB taxonomy): domain Bacteria; phylum Pseudomonadota; class Alphaproteobacteria; order Sphingomonadales; family Sphingomonadaceae; genus Aquisediminimonas. The sequence continues at coordinate 345,921 of JANMDQ010000015.1, read as the reverse complement.
GATAAAGGATCCTATGAATTTCCCCCTCCCCCGATTGGCCCATTGGCTTGGCCTGGCAGGCATCGCGCCTCAGCTTTGGTCGACGCTTACCGTTTTTGCCAATGCAGAAATGCGCTGGGGTGCGCTCGCGATCGGTTATGCCTATGCCGCGCTGATATTCAGCTTTCTTGGCGGCGTTTGGTGGGGGATGGCATTACGCCAAGAAAATACGCCGGGCTGGATTTACGCCGTCGCGGTCTTACCCAGCCTTATCGGAGTAGCAACTTATCTGCCGTGGATTTGGGGATATACATGGCCGGGGCCGTCTTTGATCATTCTCGGAATGCTGGTCGCAGCGTCACCACTGGTCGACCTGAAGATCGGCGGCAACCCGGCAGGATGGATGCAATTGCGGTGGATATTATCGCTGGGACTGGGCAGCCTGACCGTGGTCATGGGGCTAGCCTAAGCGGCCTTACGCAGTTCCATCCGTTCCCAGATTTCCCGCAACGCACCGGTCAGCTCATCCATCATGTCTTGCGTGTGCGCAGGCCCTGGTGTGAAGCGAAGACGCTCAGTGCCGCGCGGGACGGTGGGATAATTGATGGGCTGAACATAAACGCCGTATTCAGCGAGCAAGATGTCACTGATGCGCTTGGCCTTGATCGGATCACCGACCATCAGCGGCACGATATGCGTAGTGGAATCCATCACTGGCAGGCCAGCGTCGGCAAAGCTGGTCTTTAGATAAGCAGCAGCAGCCTGTTGCGCGTCGCGTTCCTCACATGACCCCTTCAAATGCCGCACACTGGCGAGCACGCCCGCGACAAGCACTGGCGACAGCGAAGTCGTGAAAATGAAGCCCGGCGCATAGGACCGAACCACATCAATGATCACTTGGTCTGCCGCGATGTAGCCGCCCATCACGCCGAAGGCCTTGCCCAGCGTGCCTTCGATGATCGTAAGCCGGTGTGCAACATCATCGCGGTCAGATATGCCGCCACCACGCGGGCCGTACATGCCAACGGCATGAACTTCATCGCAGTAAGTTATAGCCTTGAATTCATCGGCCAAATCGCAAATCGCCGCGATATCCGCAACGTCACCGTCCATCGAATATACGCTTTCAAAGGCGATCAGTTTCGGCACCGCTGGGTCTTCAGCTTCCAGCAGCTCACGCAGATGAGCGAGATCATTGTGACGCCACACCCGCTTTTCGCAGCCAGACGTGCGAATGCCCGCGATCATTGATGCGTGGTTCAATTCGTCAGAGAAAATGATGCAACCGGGAAGAACTTTACCGAGCGTCGAGAGCGTCGCTTCGTTTGAGATATAGCCGGATGTAAACAGCAGTGCACCTTCCTTGCCATGAAGGTCCGCCAATTCCCATTCAAGATCGACATGATAGTGGGTGTTACCGCCGATGTTACGCGTGCCGCCGGAACCCGCGCCTACATCATGCAGCGCCTCTTCCATTGCCGTGATCACTTTGGGATGCTGACCCATCGCGAGATAGTCATTGGAGCACCAAACGGTGATTGGCTTTGGCCCATTATGCCCGGCAAAGCAGCGTGCGTTAGGAAACGAGCCTTTATTGCGGAGAATATCGATAAAGACGCGGTAGCGCCCTTCTTCATGCAGGCGGTCAATCGCCTGGGTAAACACGCGCTGATAATCCACGTCAAACCTCGTAATTGTGTCGCTTGCGCGGCCCCTATTTTTTCACCGTCTACTCCTGCTCGAACCGGGAATCCAGTGCGAACGATTCGCAGCAAAAAGCCAATATACCGTAAAATGGAAAGGCCCCCGCTCCGGGGGCGTGGAGCGAGGGCCAACCGAGCGTTCGTCACGCTGGCGAGCCAGATGCAAATAGCGAGCAACAGGGGGGAATCCCGCGACCAGCATCTGAGCTGCGATCTTCTAAATATCCCAGCCTTCCTGTCGCCAATATGAACAGACTGTCAGCGAGCGCGGGCGCGGCTCCGCGGGTCGCGCCATTTGAACGCTTCGCCGGAGATCGGCGCATTAAATTTTTGGTCGCTCAACCGAATCGATGTGCGGTTGTTCTGACTATCGAGGGAAACCCACCCGAGGAGCAGCAATCCACCCGGTGCTGAGTCGCGACGTTCAAAGGCCAAGGAGATAACGCCAAACTCTGGCCGCTTGGGATCCCGCACCTCTGCCACGAGCGTATTCGCACTACCGCTCGACACGACCTTGGCAAAGCGATTCAGGTCTTTATTTGGATCGAGCAACACACCCAGCGGTGAATTGCTGATCGGCCAGCGCTGAACCTGCTTCACCGAATAATCGATATAGGTCAGTGCGCGGCCATCACTGACGAGCAGGATCGGCACGCCCTTTTCATATTGAAATCGAATGCGACCTGGCCGCACCAATGTCATCACGCCGGTCAGGACTTTCCCACTGCGGTCTGTCTGTGCGAAATTGGCCGTCATCGTCGATACAGACTTCAGATGCTCAGAAATCTTAGCCAAATCGGTAGATTGCGCCGAAACGGAGACTGGAGCAGCTATCAAAGCTGAGGCGATTATAGCTCGAGTGATCACGCGCAAACTCCACACTATCATTTGGGGACTTGAGCGTCTTGCGTCAGCGGGGATGAATTGCAAGTGAATCGGCATAGGCGGCCAAATCAGCAGGAGTGTTGAAATTGTGATGGACGCCGCTCAACGAAATTAGATTGGCGTCAACATGGTCCAGCCAATGATAAACGGATAAATTTGTAGTGGCCTGCAAATGCTTTTCTAAGTCGAGGGCCAGTGCGCACGGCCAGCATCCAAGCAGAGGCTGACTTTCCACTACAGTTGGCACATTTGCTCCGTACCATTTGGAAAAATCCGGCAGCGGCAAAATATCGCAGCCAGCAGTGAGCACATAGTCATAGCCGCCCGCCAACCCGTGATGCAGGGCCGCGCAAATGCCCCCCAGTGGTCCCAGATGAGGGAGAGGCCGATCAGCGACAGACACAAGACCCGGCCATTCCCGGCCAACCACAATGACGGCGTCGGCTTGCGATCGGAGCGCGTCGCAAACATGATCCAGCAGAGCTTTTCCGCCTAGGAGTGCAATGGCCTTGTCACTACCAAAGCGACGCGACGCGCCACCCGCAATGATCGCACCCAGCATTTTCACTTCATCAACACCAACTCTTCAGCCATGCTTGGGTGCAGGGCAACGGTATCATCGAAAGCCGCTTTGGTGAGGCCTGCCTTCACGGCAATCGCAGCCGCCTGAAGGATCTCTGCGCTATCGGGACCGATCATATGCAGGCCGACCACTCGGTCCGTCGCAGCGTCGACAATCATCTTATAAAGCGCGCGTTCGTTGCGACCGGCCAGCACATTTTTCATGGCACGGAAATCGGACTTGTAAACGCGTATCTCGCCAAATGCCGCACGCGCTTCGTCTTCGGTCATGCCGACGCTTGCGATGGGCGGATTGGCGAACACTGCTGTCGGGATGCTGCCATAATCAATTGTACGCGGGTTACCGCCGAAAACTGTATCGGCAAAGGCATGGCCTTCGCGGATGGCAACCGGCGTCAATTGCACGCGGTTGGTCACATCACCCACCGCATAGATGCTGGGGATATTCGTGCGGTTATACTCGTCCACAATGATCGCGCCGACCTTGTCCAAGGCAACGCCCACCTCTTCCAGCCCAAGCGCCTTGCTGTGCGGATCACGCCCAATGGCCCACATCAGCATATCAGTTTCGATCATCCCCTGATCACCGCCATCGATCAGGATCGACCCATCATCTTGGCGCGCAGCGGATTTGAAAGGGAAGTTGAAACGGATATCAATGCCCTTTTCCTGGCTCATACCCACAAGCTTACCTACGATTTCCTGATCATAGGACCTCAGCATTTTATCGCCGCGCGTTACCAGTGTCACATGGACGCCGAGTTCATGCAGGATGCCTGCGAATTCATTGGCAATATAACCCGCACCCGCGATTACGGCGCGTTTGGGCAGGGCGGGCAAATGAAATATCTCGTTTGATGTAATGCCCAAATCCGCGCCGGGAACGTCCGGCACCGCTGGCCAAGCGCCTGTCGCGATCAGGATGATCTTCGCGGTGATCACGCGCCCGTTCGTCAACGTGACTTCATTTGCGCCTGAAACCGTGGCGCGTTCGTGGAACACTTCAACTCCTGCATTGGCGAAGGTCTGGCCGTAAAGACCCTCCAGCCTGTTCACTTCGTCCTGCACATTGTCGCGCAGCGTGGGCCAATCAAATGTAGCGCCCTCAGTGTTCCATCCGAACCGCTTCGCGTCTGCCAAATCCTCGGCAAAGTGCGACCCGTAGACAAGCAGCTTCTTGGGCACACAGCCGCGGATCACACAGGTTCCGCCGAGACGGTATTCCTCCGCTGCGGCAACTTTCGCGCCGTGGCCCGCCGCAATTCGGCTCGCACGCACGCCGCCTGAACCCGCGCCGATCACGAAAAGGTCATAGTCGTAAGTTGTCATTGTTAATTCCCAAAATTTCAAATCCGTTCGGACTGAGCCTGTCGAAGTTTTCCCTTACTTCTTTTTGGTTGCATTAGGAAAAGGGAGGACTTCGACAGGCTCAGTCCGAACGGTGTTTGGGGAAGCCATTAGTCCCCAACCCTCAGCAACGCCAATCAACATCACCAATCACACTGATCGAATTTACAGCCCAGCCCGTTCCAGCAGCGACGCAGTTGACGCATCAAATTCCATTCCGCCGCTTTCCACAGCCTTGGCCATCGCTTTGCCCAGTTCCACGCCGAACTGGTCGAACGGATTAATGCCAAGCAAAACCGCATTCACGAACACACGGTGTTCATAAAAGGCAATCAGCGCCCCCAAAGTGCGCGGGTCCAGCTCATCTAGCAGCAACGTCGCCGATGGGCGATCTCCCGGATAAGCACGTGCGGGGTCTTCGTGGGCCTTACCCGCCATCAAAGCTGCGCCTTGAGCGAGGCAATTGCCAAGCAATTGGCGGTGATGCGCATCGTCCAGATCATGGCCCGGCTCCACCACAGCGAGGAATTCAACGGGAATCAGATGTGTGCCCTGATGAAGCAATTGAAACACCGCGTGCTGCGCGTCTGTGCCGACACCGCCCCAAGTGACGGCAGCGCTAGGGCCGACCAACGCCTCCCCTTCTGCGGTGACGCGCTTACCGTTCGATTCCATTTCAAGCTGTTGCAAATAGGACGGCAACAGCCGCAATCGTTCATCATAAGCGAAGACCGCCCGCGTTTCGCACCCGCACATTTGAGCGTAATAGTGATCGGTAAAGGCCGCGATTATGGGCCAATTAGCCTCCACCGACGTCAGGCGAAAATGGCGGTCCATTTCAGCGGCACCCTCCAGCATTTCCTCAAACGCGCCCCAACCAAGCGCGATTGCGGCAGGAAAACCAATGCTGGACCAAAGCGAGTAACGCCCGCCAACACTCTCGTTAAATGGCAAGATGCGCGTTTCATCCACGCCCCATTCCAGCGCCTTATCCGGATAAGCCGTCAGCGCAATCACCCGGCCATGCGGGTCCGCAACGCCGCCCGCTGCCATCCATTTTAATGTGCTTTCTGCATTCAGCAGCGTTTCAGTGGTCGAAAATGTTTTGGACGCCATTACCAACAGGGTCTTGGTCGGATCAAAGCGCGCAAACGCCTCTTTCAAAGCCGCGCCGTCAATGTTCGACACAATCGCCACATCATAACGCCCCGCGTCCCGGCCCAGCGCATCGATCAACAAGTCCGGTCCCAACGCCGATCCGCCAATACCAACGTGGAGGATATGGCGCACATCACCAAGCGCACCTGCCTCAATGGCTTCGATAAGCCCGCGCATCCGTTCATGTAACATCTTAGCCAGCGCGACGCTCTCCGCCGCCCCTTCACCGCGTTCAGCCGTATGTTCGGCCGCGCGCCCTTCGGTAACATTGATGATCTGGCCAGAGAAAAGCGCATCACGTTTAGCCATTAGTCCCGCCTCAGCTGCCTTCGCAGACAGTTCAGCAAGCAAATCATTCGTCAGATGAGTTTTGGCAAAATCAAACCAGATGCCGCAGACCTCGCCGGAAAGCTTTGAAACTCGATCAGGTTCGCTGGCAAAAACCTCCATAAGCGTCATTGATTGAGTCATTTTGAGAGAAGCCTTTCATCTGCAAACCTTGACGCCGCGCGTCTGCGCCCTCACATCGGCGCGATGACTGACAGCATACCGCAGCCTCTGCCCGAAATGACCACAAAAGCGAAGAGCCAAGTTTCTGAGACAGGAGACTTTCTGCGCTTTCTCACCAAGCTGGCTTTGATCGTCTTCGTGCTGCGTAGTTTCATCTTTCAACCAGTCAGCATTCCATCGGAGTCGATGGTGCCGCGACTGTTAATTGGCGACTATCTGATCGTTTCAAAATGGGCTTATGGCTATTCAACCTATTCGCTGTGGTTGCCCAAGTCTGTCCGCGTCATGATGGGCGAGCGCGCCGAATTTGCGAGCAACGATGGGAGCGGCAAACGCGTCTTTGGTAACATGCCCAAACGCGGCGATGTCGCCGTGTTTAAGGCCCCTCCGGGCAACACAACCGATTATATCAAACGGATCATTGGCCTGCCCGGCGATATGATCCAGATGCAGGGCGGCACGCTCTATCTGAACGGGGTTGCCGTGAAGAAAGAGCGTATCGCGGATTTTGTCGTACCAGTATCGCCCAATACCAAATGTGACAGTCCAAAAACGCAGGAGGCAGCGTCGGACGGATCGCTGCGTTGCCGCTACCCGCAATACCGGGAAACATTGCCCGGCGGAAAATCCTACTCCGTGATTGATATGGGGGTGTCGGAAAAGGATACGACGGACATTTACACTGTGCCCGAAGGCCATTTCTTCGCGATGGGCGACAACCGGGATCGTTCTGCCGACAGCCGCTTCCCGGCTGTCGAAGGCGCTGGAATTGGGATTGTGCCACAGGAAAATCTTGTTGGACGCGCATGGTTTATGATCTTTTCCACAGATGGCAGCTCCAGCTGGTTAAACCCGATCAGCTGGTTCACGGCGGCGCGAGGAAGCCGTATCGGCGAAGCGATTTGACCAGCCTGTCTGAGTGGCTGGAGGATGCGTTAGGCGTTCGTCCGGCTGACTCTATATTGTTTCAGCGCGCCTTGACACACAGCAGCCACGCAGGCCCGACCTATGAACGGCTTGAGTTTTTGGGGGACCGGGTGCTCGGCCTGATCATTGCCGACTGGCTGTATGAACTGCATCCCGACGACCCTGAGGGCAAGCTCTCCCACCGCCTCAATACGCTCGTCGCGCGAACAACTTGTGCAGATGTGGGCCGGGCCATAGGCCTTTCATCGCGTATGAAACTGGGCAAGCAAGCACTTGAAGATGGGGCGTTTGATAGCGATAATGTGCTGGGTGATGTTGTGGAGGCGCTGATCGGTGCCCTGTTCCTCGATCAGGGATTGGATGCGGCAAAGGCCTTCATCCGCCGCCACTGGCAGGCCGCAATCACGGGCCAAGTTACCGCACCCCGCCACCCCAAATCCGAATTGCAAGAATGGGCCGCCGCGCACAATCGGCGCGCTCCGGTTTACACTATCGTGGAGAGGTCAGGCCCCGATCACGCACCAAAGTTCCGGGTCAAAGTGTCACTGGGCAGTGCTGGTGAAGCGGAAGCCGAGGGCCGGTCAAAGCAAGAGGCTGAAAGCGCAGCGGCGGGGGCGCTGCTGGGGATATTGGGGGGCTAGTGTATTATTCATACCGTAACAAAAACCGTTCGGGCTGAGCTTGTCGAGGCTCTTCCTTCACCTATACGACGTTGAATATGGCTTTCTGGACTTACATGGTGCATTGCGCTGCTCAGACATTCTATGTTGGTCATTCGGACAATTTGGAACGGCGAATGGCTCAGCACGAGACCGGTGAAATAGCAGGCTATACTCAATCCCGATTGCCGATAAAACTTGTGTGGTATGAAAGTTTTGCATCACGACGTGAAGCGTTGGAGGCGGAGCGGAAAATCAAAGGCTGGTCGAAAGCGAAGAAGCTGGCTTTGATTAGAGGCGATTGGGCGATGATCCAGTCCCTTGCGCGAAATAGTGAAGCAAAGAAGGGAGGGCTTCGACAGCCTCAGCCCGAACGGAGTGTTGGAAGCGTTGATGACTGAAACAAAAACAAAATGCGGCCTCATCGCCATCGTCGGCGCGCCAAACGCCGGGAAATCCACGCTCGTTAATGCGCTTGTGGGCCAAAAGGTCGCCATCACCAGCCCGAAGGCGCAGACCACGCGGGTACGGTTGATGGGCATTGCAATCCATAACCAAACGCAGATGATGCTCGTAGATACGCCGGGCATCTTCAAGCCCGAACGGCGGCTGGACCGTGCTATGGTTCAAGCGGCATGGGGTGGGGCTCAGGATGCCGATGTGATCGCGGTGGTTGTGGATGCTAAGGGCGGGCTGGGCAGCAAGGTCGAAATGATCATGGAAGGGCTGGTGCACCGACCCGAACCCAAAATGCTGATCCTCAACAAGGTCGACATTGCCGCCAAGGACAAGCTGTTGGTCCATACCGGTAAATTAAATGAACGCCTGAACTTTACTGAGACGCTGTTCATCAGCGCGATCACAGGCGAAGGACTGGATACGCTGAAGACAGCGCTTGATGCTTACATGCCGGAGGGGCCGTGGCACTTTCCCGCTGACCAAGTATCGGATGCGACGGACCGTCTGACGGCAGCGGAAATCACGCGCGAACAGCTGTATCATCAACTGCATGCCGAACTGCCTTATGCCAGCGCGGTGAATACGGAAAAATATGAGGAGCGTGATGATGGCTCCATCGAGATTCACCAGCAAATTTTGGTCGGCAGACCAACACAACGGGCGATTGTGCTGGGCAAGGGCGGAGTTCGCCTGAAGGAAATAGGCTCCCGCGCGCGCGCCGAAATCGCCTCAACACTCGGCGTGCGGGTTCATCTCTACCTCCACGTCAAGGTCAACCCCAAATGGGAAGAAGACCGTAGCCTTTACCGTGATATCGGCCTGGAATGGGTCGATTGACCCCCTAACGCTTGAAATCCCGTGCAATCGTCTTTTGCGTCGCGGCACCGTAGGGCGGCATGAACCCGCCGAGCTTGGCAACATTGATCTTGGGCTGATGATAAACGCTTTTCGCATGGCTGAATGTCTTGAACCCATCGTGCCCGTGATAGGCCCCCATGCCTGAAGGACCAACGCCGCCAAAGGGAAGCTCCTCCATAGAAACATGGAACACCACGTCGTTTACAGTGACGCCGCCAGAAATGGTCCGATCCAAGACTTGGCGTTCTTCGCCGCCATCCTGCCCAAAATAATAAAGGCCTAGGGGGCGGTCATGCCGGTTCACATAGTCAATCGCTTCTTCGACCCGGTCGTAGGTTTTGATGGGGAGGACGGGGCCGAAAATTTCTTCCTGCATGACTTTCATATCATCGGTCGGATTGCGGACGAGATAGAGTGGCATTTTATTGCCGTTTGAGGCCGCGAAATCTTCGTTTGCGGGGTTCACTTCCACTATTTCCCCACCTTTGGCCCACGCATCATCCAAATAGTCACGAAGGCGGTCACGGTGGCGGGAATTGATGACGGACGTATAATCGGGATTGTTGAGCAACGTCGGATACATGACTGAAACCGCCTTTTGCATGCCTGCAACCACGGCATCCTCCTGCTCGCGCGGGACCATCAGATAATCAGGCGCAAGGCAGATTTGACCTGCGTTCAGCATTTTGCCGAGCGCAATCCGCTGCGTCGCTTGTTCCATATCAGCAGAGCGTCCAATGATCGTTGGCGATTTCCCGCCTAGTTCCAGCGTCACTGGCGTCAGGTTATCAGCGGCAGCGTGAAGGATATGCTTGCCGATGCCAGTCGCACCGGTGAACAACATATGGTCGAAAGCGAGCTTGGCAAAGGCCTGGCCCTCGGCTGGACCACCGCTGAAAAATGCGGCTTCATCCTCAGCGAAATATTGTGGCGCAACTTCTTCAAACAAGGCCGAAACTGAAGGCGTGAATTCGGATGATTTTATCATCACGCGGTTGCCGCCTGCAAATGCCCCAGCAATCGGTGCCATTGTTAACTGAACGGGGAAATTCCAAGGCGCGATGATACCAACCACGCCTTTAGGCTGATATTCAACAGTCCCTTTCGCGCCGAGCAACCCCAACGGGAACATGACCTTGCGCCGCTCTGGCCGCATCCATTTGTCGACATTCTTGGACGTATATTTCAGCGCACTGATCGACGCGACAATATCTGTCACCATCGATTGTTCTTGGCTGCGGTGGCCAAAATCCTCTGACATAGCGTCGGCAAAGCGTTTGCCCTGATCAACCATCATGGCCACTGCGCGGGCCAGCCGGTCCTTACGCACGGCGGCAGATACGGGCAGTTCCTTGGTAAAGGCGGCGCGCTGCGCGGCTAAAACGCTATTCATTCGGTCAATAGTTGACATGGGACTTCCTCGATCCTGTTATTCTATTATCCTTGTCCTGCGCTGACATCTGCAAAAGGGCAATATACTAAAATGGGAGGGAGATATTCTCCGCACGCAACATCCATCCGGCAAAGCCCGCAACGGCCATCAGCGCCCCAAAGGGGAGCGCAACATCCCCTGAAACAGGCTTGCCCATCACCGAGCGAATAGCAATTGTTGCGAGGCCGATCACACTGGCACCAACCAGAATGACCGGCAAATTGATCCACCCTAGCCAAGCGCCGATGGCACCAAAAAGCTTCGGATCGCCTCCGCCCATCCCTTCGCGTTTGCGAACCAGCAGATATGTCAGACGAACGGCAGTCAGGCTCAAAAAACCAGCCGCCAGGCCTATGACTCTGTCCTCCAATTGGCCGAGACCCAATGCCAGGCCGAGCGCGGCCAAGGGCAGCGTTAGCGTGTTCGGCAACCAGAAATGTTCAACATCAAACAGGAAAAGCGTTAATAACGCCCAACCGAACAGCGCACCACTCAGCCCGACAGCATCAGGTGAAACGAACAGGGCAGCAGCCCCGACACCTGCGGCTGTCAGTTCAACCAGCACTTGCCGCCGCCCTATCGGCGTTCCGCACGTCCGGCACTGCCCCTTGAGCGCGAGATAGCTGAGGACCGGGATTAGGTCGATCAGTGCAAGCGGGCGCATGCAATTGTCACAGTGAGAACGACCGGCAATGGACCTCCCCTGCCCCCACCGCTGCGTCAGTGTTCCGATAAAACTGCCGAACACTGCGCCGAGTAACGCACCCGCAACAGCAAAAATCAGTTCAGGGTTCAGGGTTTTACATCCGGGGCATCGACACCCCAGAGCGAGCTCGCCTCGATATAGCCCATCCGTCCTTTGACATCGAGTTTGCACCAACCGCGACTGCAATCGCTAATCTTGCCGACAACACCGGGCTCGGCGCGGAAAATCACCCGGCCTTTGGCGTTTGGCTTATCGCGCAGGGATCGGACGTCCCCGGTGACGACGCCTGTGCGTTCAGCACTCAGCAGATTGGCCTGCATCCACCCCTGCGTGCCATCAGGATCTTCAATCTTGCGCCAATTGGGATAGGTCGCAATCACTTTGACGGGCAATTGCGCGCGCTGATAGAGCCAGCTCGCCGGAAACTGGCGGCCGGGGCCAGTGCGGAGCCGCGCTTCGCTCGCTGAAATTGACGCCCAATAGGGCGGCTTGCTCTCTGCTTGCGCTGGCAAATGTTGCACGAGGCCCATCAGTACCACAGCGAATGAAAAGCAAAATTTACGCATTCTTGTCAGTTCCCTTGCCATACATGGCCCGCCCGTCCTGCCAAAACCGCGCGCAGCGTTCAAGCGGTAACCAACACGTTAAGGCAGGACTTGCAGCGCAGGCTTCGCTCGCCTAGCAAAGCGACAAAGAAAAAAGAGGGGGTACGCAATGCGATTTGCCAAGACTGCACTTTTCCTGCCACTGGTGCTCGCTGCTTCACCGGCCTTTGCGCAACCCGAAATCGTATCCGACAGTGGCGACACAGCCTGGGTACTGACGGCATCGGCCTTGGTGCTCATGATGACGGTGCCGGGCCTTGCGCTTTTTTACGGCGGGCTTGTGCGCGCCAAAAATGTCCTCTCCATTTTCATGCACTGCTTCATGATCACCGCCGTCGTATCGCTGATGTGGGCCGTCATTGGCTATAGCCTTGTTTTCGGTGAAGGATCGGCCTTCATTGGCGGCATTGGCAATGCCATGCTCGGTGGATTGGCCGACCTGCGCGAAGGCACCACGCTTCCCGAATCAAGTTTCGCGCTGTTCCAGATGACCTTTGCGATCATCACGCCCGCACTGGTTGTCGGGGCCTTTGCAGAACGGGTGCGGTTTGGCTGGGTTGTTGCTTTCACTCTCATCTGGACGCTGCTTGTTTACATCCCGGTGGCACGCTGGGTGTGGGGTGGCGGCTGGCTGTTCGAACAAGGGACGCTTGATTTCGCAGGCGGGATCGTTGTTCACACGACCGCAGGTGTTGCGGCCCTTGTGCTCGCGCGGATGCTGGGCGCACGCAAAGGCTTCAACAAATCGCTCCTTCCACCGCACAGCCCCGCACTCACCATGACGGGTGCTGGTTTGCTCTGGGTCGGCTGGTTTGGCTTTAATGGTGGGTCGGCTCTCGGTGCGGGCGATGCTGCGGCAACCGCGATATTGAACACCCACCTTGCGGCCTGTGCGGCGGCCATCACTTGGCTGATTGCGGAATGGTTCAAGATCGGAAAGGCAACCTCCATTGGCGCTGTCACCGGGGCCGTGGCTGGCCTTGCCACGGTAACGCCCGCTGCGGGTTTCGTCGGGCCCTTTGGCGCGATGATGCTCGGCGCGCTGGCCGGTGTCATCTGCTTCGGTGCCGTCTTGCTGGTCAAACAGATTATGAAGATTGACGATTCTCTCGACGTATTCGCTGTGCACGGCGTTGGCGGGATTTTGGGATCGCTGATTTTCCCGGTCTTCATGGTCGAGGCGTTCGGCGGCCCCGGCTTGCCAGAAGGCACAAGCATGATTGCGCAATTGGCATCGCAAGCGGTGGGCGTCGGCGCAGTGGCCGCCTGGACCCTGATCGTCACGCTTGGCATCGCCTTCGTCATATCATTCGCGCTGCCCATGCGGGTGGACGAAGAAGCCGAACAAACGGGCCTCGACCTGACCAGCCACGGCGAACGCGGCTGGGATCTGGACGGTTGATCAGGTCATCAGTCGCCTGTCCTGATCCGGTCTACCAATTGCTTGACGGTTGGCACAAAGCCATTGGAATAAAAGGGATCCTGCTTGAACATATACGCGGAATGGCCCGCGAACATCAGGTTATTCTCAGGATCGCCGTCATGTGAAATATCCTGCAACGTGTTCTGAATGCAGAAACTGCGTGGATCGACAAGATAACCGGTTGTGTGATCGTCATGATCTTTCCAAGCGGAAAAACCACAGTGGGATAGGCAGCCCATGCAATCGGCCTGATCCTTCTGGATCACTTTGCGGTCTGCTGGCGTCACGAAAATCAGCGTCGTGTCTGGTGTCTTCAAGGCGTCGGTGAAGCCCCCGCCAAACCATTCGCGCGCGCGCATCAGATCAGCCTTGGACACATAATATTTCTTGCCGCGGACGCCCACGTCCAGCAGGTGAGTATGATCTCCGCCTTCGATGGTTGCGTAAGGGATTTGCCGTTCTGACCGCCCTTGCAGGTTGCGCAGGAAAGGATTGATGACGGCGCTGGAATAGAAACCGGTGGGCGAGAATTTGTGAAGCAGAACATCGCCTTCGTCCAGCGTCGTGAGCCTGTCTTTCCATGCCTGCGGGATGGGGCTCTCCTGCGTGAGCAAAGGCCGCGTGCCATATTGGAAAGCGATCTGGCCAAGTTCGGGATTATCAATCCACTGTTCCCAATCGCGCAGATACCAGACCCCGCCTGCCATAACGATTGGTGTGCTATCCGGAATGCCAGCTTCGCGCATCACATCGCGCAAATCTTTCACACGCGGATAGGGATCTTGCGGCACGCGCGGGTCTTCGGCGTTCGACAGGCCATTGTGGCCGCCTGCCAGCCAGGGATCCTCATAAACGACTGCCGAAAGATGATCGGAAACTTTGCTGTACGCCCGCTTCCAGAGCGCGCGAAATGCGCGACCAGAACTGATAATTGGCAAGTAAGACGTATCAAAGCTCGCAGCAATTTCGCCGAGTTTATAAGGCATTCCCGCGCCGCAGGTGACGCCCGAAATCAGGCCTTTGCAACGTTCAAGCACGCCCGTCATGATCGGCTGCGCACCGCCCATTTCCCAGAGGATATTGATGTTAATCGCACCTTTGCCCGACGCGATTTCATAAGCGCGCTTCACTTGCTCAACCGCGCCATCAATGGCATATTTGATCAGCTCCTGGTGCCGGTCCACGCGCGTTTTACCGTGATAAATTTGCGGGATTGCATGACCATCTGCGTCATAGCTATCCGCGTTGACGGCGGAAACCGTGCCAATGCCGCCCGCTGCGGCCCAGGCCCCTGCGCTGGCGTGATTGGTGGCCGAAACGCCTTTGCCACCCTCGACCAATGGCCAGACCTCTTGGCCGCGATAGATGATTGGCTTTAGTCCCTTAAACATTCAATCCCCACAATTCGGCCTTGATCTAGCGATGAGCTATAAGCAGTTGGCGGCAAAATGCGCATGGTTTTTTGGGGGTAGTTGGGGCGATGCGCTCAATTGACTTCAGGGATACCGTAAAACTTCGCGTAACGCGCGACCATATTGGCTTCGTCATAGGTTGAAGCCGCGAGGCATTGATTGGCTTGGCCAAGCTCAGCGCGCAAATTTGCGTCATTGATGAGCCGCTTAAGCGCCGCCGCATACCCCTCTTCGTCGCGCGCCGGGACAATGAACGACCGATTCTCTTCGGATATAATGGCCTTTACATCCCCAACATCGGTGCAAACGGCAGGTTTTGCCGCCGCCATCGCCTCAACCAGCGAAATCGGAAATTGTTCACTGTCAGACGAAAGCGCGAAGATATCGAAAAGGCCGATATAGCGGTGAGGCTGGGCCATAAAGCCGGGAAGGAAGACGCGGTCAGCAATTCCCAGCTGATCGGCCTCAGCCAGAATCGCACCGCGCTCTGGCCCTTCACCCACAATCACAAGTTTGACGTGCGGCGGCTGACTGGCCACCGCACGGACGAGGCGGGGGAGGTTTTTGACCTCGCGCAGTCCCGCAAGCGTCCCGACGATAATGTCTCCCTCTTCACGGCGGAAACCCGGAATGGCGTCAGCCATGGGGGCGGCGGAATAAAGGGATGTATCAATACCATTGGGAATGCGCACGAGTCGCTCGGCCGGTTGTTTCCAGACAGTCTGCGCAATCCCCTCCAGCCGTTCCGACACGACGACCAACCGGTGCGCAGCGGGGAGCATCAGGCGGCGAAAGGCATTGCGTTTCCAGTTGAGCCGGACAACTTCATCGGCGTTAAACCCATCCTCATGATGGATCAGCGGCGGGCATCCTGCGGGAAACAACCGCCGCGCACCAACGGCATCCATCGCTCCCCAATTATAAGTCAGCACAAGATCAAACTGTGCCATGTAACGGGTAAGGTCTCGGTAGCGGGATGGCGACGGTTTGCCGTGCAGTGCAGGAGCAGCTTCGCCGGGAAAATTCACCTTTATGCCCTGATCAATGGCGTCTCGCGCACCCAGTGCATGGGGCATGGCAGAGAGGACGGTGTGGCTTGCCCGATCCCCAAACACATTCATCAGTCTAACCGCGCGCGCCTCTTTTCCGCCAAGCGAGAAGGTGGAGTGGCAGTGGAGGATGCGCCTGGGGATCACCCTGTAACCGCCTTTAACAGCGTATCAATCGCTCGCACTGATGCCGCTTCATCGAGCGCAGGCGCGTGGCCGACCCCGGGAACAGTCACCACTTTCACATTCGGCAGCCGCTTGGCCATGTCCCTCGCCGTTGCAAAAGAGAGTATGTCGGACAAAGCCCCGCGCAAAATCGTCACCGGAACGTCGCCCAGCGCCTCATACACCGGCCAAAGATCAACGGGCTCTGCTGCCACGCGCATGGGCTCAGCGATTTTGCGATCATAGGCTGGCACGATGCGGCCTGCAGGGGTGAGCCGGTTGAGCCGCTTGGCCATCGCAATCCACTGGCTAAGGTCATAATCCGGAAAGATGTCGCGCTGAAGCGCCGCCAGATCGCGGGCGGCATGCACCCATGTCGGCCAGTTCTGCGCCTTACCCACAGCAGAGCGAATCCGGTCCATCCCGGCGGATTCAATCACGGGGCCAATGTCGTTGATCAGCGCCGCCTTCACGCGCCCGGGTTTGCTCGCCGCGAGCATCATCGTCATCAGGCCACCCAGCGATGTGCCGATTGCGACAAATTCCTTGATTTTTAATTCACTGAGCAAGGTTTCCAAATCCTGGAGATAGATGAGCGGTGTGTAGCTCAACCCGCTGGGCGAATTGGCGCTGTCCCCCCGCCCGCGTAAATCAACGCAGATCAATCGCCACTGGCCTGCCACACGATCGGCGACATGTTCAAAATCCCGGGCGTTGCGCGTGAGGCCCGGAATGCAGAGGATTGGCGGCCTTGCCTTTGGCCCCGCATAGTCGCGGTAATGCAGGCGGAGGCCGTCCTCCGAAAACCAATATCGATCTTCATATTGCGCTTTGCCCACCATCGCCCCCATATCAACCGATGATGACAATCCCGCAAGATGGCGATTACCGCCCAGACCCCGCAATCCTGAAAATTGCCGATTTTATTGCCGATCCAGTCGAGGCAGCGCTTTTCCCGGAGACCAAATTGCGGTTTCGCAATGATCGGTGGGCCGCAACTGTGGGCCTTGCGTCGCTATCGGATGAGGAGTGGTGCCAGCATTTCGGCCGTTTTGCACCCTTGCCTGACAACCTCCCGCAGCCCTTAGCCATGCGATATCATGGCCATCAGTTCCGCGTCTATAATCCAGACATTGGCGATGGACGCGGTTTTCTGTTCGCGCAGATGCGCGATAGCAGCGGACGACTGATGGACCTTGGTACCAAAGGATCAGGGCAAACGCCTTGGTCTCGTTTTGGCGACGGGCGCTTGACGCTGAAAGGTGCGGTCCGGGAAATCCTCGCCACAGAAATGCTGGAGGCGCTTGGCGTGGAAACCAGCAAGACCTTCTCTGTGATCGAAACCGGCGAAGCGCTTCACCGAGGCGATGAGCCTTCCCCCACCCGCTCAGCCGTGCTTGTGCGTTTGAACCACAGCCATATGCGGATTGGCAATTTCCAGCGGCTGGCGACCCTCGGTGATACGGCCAATCTCAAACGTTTGATTGCTTATGCGCTGAAGCATTATTTCGGTGAAGAAGACGGCGATGATGCTCCGCTTCGCCTGCTCCGCCACACGGTAGCGCGCACAGCGAAAATGGCGGCGAGTTTCATGGCGGCAGGCTTTGTTCACGGCGTGCTGAATAGTGACAACATCAATATTACTGGCGAGAGTTTTGATTACGGCCCCTGGCGGTTCGCGCCGACGTTCGATGCGGGGTTCACCGCAGCCTATTTTGACCACGCCAACCTTTATGCCTTTGGTCGGCAAGCAGAGGCGGTCCATTGGGATGTGGCGCAATTGGCCATTGCCTTCAGTTCGCTGGCGGCGGAGGATGATCTGCTGGCGGCCCTTCACGGATTTGGTGATGCATACCGGAATGCGCTGGTGCCAGCGATGCTCGGAAGGCTGGGTGTAGAAACACAAAGCGATGGATCTGACATCGCACTGGTTCAAGCGTTGGAACGCGCGCTGGTTGAAAGCCGATGTTCGCTTGATGCCTTTTTCTTCGATTGGCGCGGTGGAACCTGCCGCACGCCTGATCGCTATCAAGGCGACGCATTCGCGGACCTGAAAACTCTATTATCCAATTACAGGTCGGCAGCTGAACTCAACCACAATTATTGGAGCGAAGAAGCGCCCTGCTCCATGCTAATCGAAGAAGTGGAGGCTATTTGGCAACCGATAGCGGATTCCGATGATTGGAGTGCGCTTTACGCCAAAGCTTCCCAAATCCGGGCCATGGGAGACGCGTTGCGCGGTGATTGAGATTTGCCTTTCGCAACACTTTGGTTACACGGCGTTAACCATCCTCCACTAGTAAAGCCGTATGAGCACCACTGAACTTGTCTCACTTGAGCCGGCAACAGGCGCAGTTTATTGGCAGGGGCCAATAAGCGATGTCGACCAAGAGGTTGAAATTGCCCAAAAATCATGGGTTGAATGGGCAGCCAAGCCGGTTACTTACCGTGTTGAAGCGCTTCGCCGGTTCGCCAACGCCGTGCGCGGACGCGCCGACAAGCTAGCCGACTGTATCGCCCGAGAAACTGGAAAGCCGCTGTGGGAGGCTCGCACCGAAGTTGAATCCGTGATCAACAAAGTAGAAATTTCAATTTCCGCTTATTCCGAACGCTCGGCCAGCCGCCGGATGGAAGGTGCGCTGCAAGTCAAAAGTGTACTGCGTCATAAGCCGCACGGCGTTCTTGGCGTTCTTGGCCCCTATAATTTTCCGGCCCATTTACCTAACGGCCACATTGTTCCTGCGCTGATCGCGGGCAATGCTGTCGTATTCAAGCCGTCTGAGAAAGCCCCTGCGACGGGTCTCATGTTGGTCGATCTCTATCATGCAGCAGGTATCCCCACCGGGGTCGTCCGCTGCGTTGTGGGCGGAATAAATGAGGGCAAAGCTCTCGCGGCTCATCCTAGCCTGGATGGATTGTTATTCACAGGGTCGGCCCAAACAGGCCTTATCCTCTCGCGTCTTTATGCTGAAATGCCGGGAAAAATCCTCGCGCTCGAAATGGGCGGCAACAACCCAATCGTGGTTTGGGATGCGCCAGATGTCCATACGGCTGCGGTTCTGGTCATACAATCCGCTTTCCTTTCCGCCGGGCAGCGGTGCAGCAACGCGCGGCGTTTGATAGTCAAAGACGGCGCGCACGAAGCCTTGGTTCAGGAAATCAACAAAATCGCCGCGCGCTTGATAGTGGCCGAACCGCATAGTTCCCCTGCCCCTTTCATGGGTCCCGTAATCGACAATGATACAGCAGACGCTCTGCAAGAGAGTTTTCTCTCGCTGATGATGCGCGGCGGCACGCCGATCAAGCAATTGGAACGCCCCATCGAAAATCGACCGTTCCTGAGCCCCGCGATCATTGATATGACCAAAGCGACTGACCGCCCCGACATCGAACTGTTTGGCCCCATCCTGCAAATGGTTCGCGTCAATGATTTTGATGAAGCGATTGCAGAGGCAAACATGACGCGTTTTGGCCTGTCCGCATCACTCATCGGCGCGACACCTGAACATTATGACCGCTTCTGGGCGAATATAAAGGCTGGTGTTGTCAACTGGAACCGCCCCACCAACGGAGCACCGTCAAGCGCACCCTTTGGCGGCGTCGGCCTTTCCGGCAACCATCGGCCCAGTGCCTATTATGCGGCAGATTACTGTGCCTATCCGGTGGTTTCGACTGAGGAAGAAAATGCCCGCGCCTCCATTGGCATCGGGCTGCGGGAATATGTGCCAAGCTCTTCTACTTGATCCCCAATAATCTCTCTTTTGTTTGAAACACCTTCTGCGCTCATATGGAGAGCATGGAAATCGGACGAGTCTTTCTGGTCGGTGCTGGCCCTGGCGACCCCGATCTGCTGACGCTGAAGGCCGCGCGCTTGATTGCTGAGGCCGACGTGATTGTGCATGACGGGCTGGTTGATGATGCAGTGATGGCGATGGCCAATCCGAATGCGCGGTTCATTTCCGTCGCCAAGCAGCGCAGCAAACACAGCGTGCCACAAGACGGCATCAACGCCATCCTGATTGCAGAAGCACGCGCAGGCCATTTGGTCGTACGCTTGAAAGGCGGCGATCCGTTTATTTTCGGGCGCGGCGGAGAAGAGATTGAGGCTTGTCAGGCCGCGGGCGTGTCCATTGAAGTCGTCCCCGGCGTTTCGGCAGCCTTGGGTTGCGCGGCTGAAATTCGCCTTCCCCTCACCCACCGCGACGCCTCTAGTGCGGTCAGCTTCGTCGCAGGCCAGTGTAAGGGCCTGACCGATCAGGATTGGTCTGGCCTTGCAGGCAAAGGCCGCACGCTCGTGATTTACATGGGTGTCGCGACGTCGGACGACATTTGTGAAAAGCTTATTGCCGACGGAGTTTCTCCCGATATGCCCGTTGCGGTGCTCGAACGCGGCACGCGTGCGGGTTCGCGGGCGATGCGGACGCTGTTGACTGACCTTGGCGGCTTGATGGTGCGCGAACAGGTCAAAAGTCCTGCGATCATCGTCGTCGGTGAAGTCGTTCTGAAATCGGATGCGGAAGACCGCCTCCTCACTCTCATTGAAAAAGCGGAGCGTCTTGCGTGAAATTATTGACTGGAAATGATTTGCCTTCGGGCGATGTACTATGGTGGACTGGCTCGGGCTGGTCTCGCGCGATTGGCAATGCCGCCGATGTCGGCGATGGTGGTGAAACGATTGCCGCCTCTGAAGAATTCGCCCGCCGGGTGAATGCGCCTTATGTGCTTGATGCCATTGATGGCCTGCCAGCCCATATCAAAGACCGCATCCGCGCCGCTGGCCCCACCGTGCGCCGTGACCTTGGTGTCAATCCATCCGTTCCGATCGCGAAAGCATAAGCCATGTATCAGTATGATAAATTTGACCAAGCCCTTGTCGATGCGCGCGTTGACGAATTTCGGGATCAGGTGAAGCGCCGTCTGGCAGGCGAAATTACAGAGGATCAGTTCAAGCCCCTGCGGCTGATGAATGGCCTCTATCTGCAACTCCACGCCTATATGCTGCGCGTTGCCATTCCGTATGGCACGATGGACAGCAAACAGATGCGGATGCTCGCACATATCGCGCGGAAATATGACCGGGATTACGGCCATTTCACCACGCGCCAGAACATTCAGTACAACTGGATCAAGCTGGAGGAATGCCCTGACCTGCTGGCTGATCTGGCCAGCGTGGAAATGCACGCGATCCAGACGAGCGGCAATTGCATCCGTAATATTTCATCCGATCAATATGCTGGAGCCGCAGCCGACGAAGTGGCCGATCCGCGCCCTTGGGCGGAATTGCTGCGGCAATGGAGCAGCTTTCACCCTGAATTCAGCTATTTGCCGCGCAAGTTTAAGATTGCTGTCATCGCGTCTGAGGAAGACCGTGCGGCGATGCGCCTGCATGACATTGGCATTGAACTGGTCAAAAAGGACGGCGTCTTGGGCGGTCGCGTCTTCGTGGGCGGCGGCATGGGCCGCACGCCGATGATTGCCCCGGAAATAAACCCGTTCGTGCGCGCAGAAGACCTGCTGAGTTATATCGAAGCCTGCCTGCGCGTTTACAACCGCTACGGACGCCGCGACAATGTCTACAAGGCGCGGATCAAAATCCTTGTTCATGAACTGGGCGCGGACGAATATCGCCGCCAAGTCACTGAGGAATTTGCCCATGTTAAAACACTGGGCATTGATCCGCCGCTCGCAGAATTTGACCGGATTAGGGCCTTCTTCGCTCCACCTGCTTTTGAAGCGGTCAGTGATGAAGTTGACCGCAGCGATCCTGATTTTGCAGTGTGGCTTGATCAGAATGTGAAAGCGCACAAGCAGCCCGGATACGCAATCGTCAACGTTGCGCTGAAGCCCATCGGCGGCATTCCCGGCGACGCGACATCGGCACAAATCGATGTGATGGCGGATTTGGCGGAGCGCTATAGCTTTGACGAACTGCGCGTCACTCACGCCCAGAACATCGTTCTGCCTCACGTAGCGAAACGCGATCTTTATGCGGTCTGGTCTGCATTAAACGCGGCTGAACTGGCCAACGCCAATCTTGATCTTATCAGCGATATCATTGCTTGCCCTGGCATGGACTATTGCAGCTTGGCCAATGCGCGCTCCATTCCAGTGGCGCAGAAAATAGCGCTGCGCTTTGCTGATGCGGAACGGCAGCGCGATATCGGCGAACTCAAGCTGAAAATTTCTGGGTGTATCAACGCGTGCGGGCACCATCATGCCGGCCATATCGGCATTTTGGGCGTCGATAAAAAGGGCGTCGAAAATTACCAGCTAACCTTTGGAGGCTCGGGAGCTGAAGACGTGAGCATTGGCAAGATCATCGGCCCTGGCTTTGATGAAGACGGCGTTATTGATGCTGTTGAAAAAGCGGTCGAGAAATACCGTGCCATTCGCGAAGGCGATGAACGCTTCCTCGATACTTACCGCCGTGTTGGCGTTGAACCGTTTAAGGAGGCTATTTATGGGTGATCCCGTCGTTTCGCTCGCTGATTTCCTGGTCGGTTCCAATGCAACGGCTGTTCGCATCGAACCGGGTGAAGACGCGCGTGCGCTGATCCCTTTCTTTGACCAGCTGACACTGATCGAAGTGACCTTCCCTAAATTTCGCGATGGCCGGGGCTATTCGTCGGCAAGGATCCTGAGAGAAGCCGGCTATGATGAAACGCTGCGCGCGGTGGGTGATGTGCTCGTCGATCAGATTGCGTTCATGACGCGGTGCGGCTTTGATGATTTTGCCCCCGATGAAGCCCTGAACCAAGCGGATGTCGAAGCCGCGCTTTCTCGATTTGACTATGTGTATCAAGGCGCAGCAGATGCGGCTGTGCCGGTGTGGAAGCTGCGGCATGGCTGATGTCGCCACGCGCACCGTCGACCGCATCAACACAGCCCCGCGCTATACCGAGGCGGATGCCATTCGCTTGAACAACATGTTCCGCGGGCGTGACACAGTCGAGATGCTGACGGTTCTTTTGCAAGAGTCGATGTTGGGCGATGCAGCGATTGTTTCAAGCTTTGGCGCGGAAAGTGCAGTGCTGCTGCATCTGATCGCTAGCATTGATCCCCGGGTCCCCGTGCTGTTTCTGGAAACGGGGAAGCATTTTCTTGAAACCCTCAGCTACCGCGATATGTTGAAAGCCAGGCTGGGGCTAAAAGATCTGCGCAACATAACTCCGGATGCGGAGGCCATTGCGAGGAAAGATGAAACCGGCCTGCGCTGGTCTTATGACCCAGACGGCTGCTGCGAAATCCGCAAAGTCATTCCGCTTAAGGCCGCCCTCGCGCCATTCGACGCCCAATTTACCGGGCGCAAGGCCTTCCAGTCCTCAACCCGGTCTGCCCTGCCCCGCTTTGAAATCGAAGAAGGCCGTTTGAAGGTCAATCCGCTGGCCGATTGGGATCAAGCGCGCATTGCAGCTTATATGGCAGAACATGACTTGCCGGTGCATCCGTTGGTCGAACAGGGCTACCCTTCCATTGGCTGCGCCCCCTGCACAAGTCGCGTCCAAGCCGGAGAAGACCCGCGCGCTGGCCGATGGCGCGGATGGGAAAAGGTCGAATGCGGCATCCATACGCCAGTGCCCGAAGGCAGCGACCCCGCGTTTTAGGTCGTCGAGCTGGAAACATAGTCCATTTGTGTCGAGCGAAGTCGAGACACGGCACAGCGGCAAAAGTGTCTCGACTTCGCTCGACACGAACGGCCATGGTCCATATTTAGCCGAACCTCGATTGGTACCGGATCGAAGATAAGGGCTTTCTGACACCGCTATCATATGCCAGAAGGCGGCATGAACTTCATCACGCCTCGCCTTCGCTGGTCCCTGTTTGCGCTGCTGTGTGTCGCGGGAATTTTCAACGCGATGGATCGGCCGATCATCGCCATCCTGAAACCCGACATGTCTGCCGACTTTGGCTGGACAGACAAGGATTTCGGCGATCTGGCCTTTTATACGCAAATTGCTGCGGCCGTGTCCTTCCTGTTCACAGGCTGGCTGGTCGACAGGCTGGGCGTGCGCAAATCAATGGTCACAGGCGTCACGGCGTGGAGCCTTGCCGCGATGGCACACGGCTGGGCGCTCACCATGTGGCACATAATTGCGGCGCGCATCGGGTTGGGTGCAACGGAGGCCGTGCAGACGCCGCTCACGATCAAGACCGTGGCGACGCTGTTCGAACCCAATCGTCGGTCGCTGGCGTTCGGGATTGGGACCGCGATTGCGGGACTAGGGACAATCGCCTTGCCCTTCTTCATCCCCCCACTTGCCGCTGCTTACGGCTGGCGCGGTGCGCTGATCTTTGGCGGCGTAGGCGGGTTTGTGACACTGGCATTCTGGCTGATACTCGCGCGCGGGGTGAAATTTGATGATGCCGCAGAGGATGAAACGCAGGATTATAATAACAAAGCCGAGCCTTATGGCCCCATCCTAATGGAACGCCGGACATGGGCTATTGTCATTGCTAAAGCGCTGTCGGATTCCACATGGTGGTTCATCAATTTCTGGCTGGCCGATTTTTACCGCAAGCAGTTCGGCCTTTCGACAACGGAGCTTGCCATTCCGTTGGCGATTGCTTTTGCAGGATCGGGCCTTGGTGCACTATTCGCAGGGTGGATATCAACGTGGCTGCTGGAGCGCGGTGTCACAGTCAACCGGGTGCGCAAAGGCGTGATGCTGGTTTCGGCGCTGGTTGTTCTTCCGCTGCCGCTCGTTCTCCAGCTCAACAGTTTCTGGCCCGTTGCGATCATGATGGGTTTGGTCATGGCAGGCCACCAAGGCTTTTCGCTCTCGATCTTTTCAACAGTTACCGATGTCGCTCCGCGTGCCAAAGTTGGCCGTGTGACGGCGTTCGGCGCTTTTTGCGGCAATCTGGGCGGCGCTGGGATCGTTAAGATAACCGGAATCGTTCTGACCGCAGGATATAGTTATACGCCCCTCTTCCTGTTTGCAGCCGTATCCTATCTGCTCGCGCTTGCCTGGTTCCAGTTCATGCTGCCAGAGATCAAACGCGCATGAGCACACGACCTGCCCCTGCCGCTGCTGATCTGTTCGGCGATCTTCTCGAAACATCACCGTCCACACAGACCCGCTGGCAGGATTATTGGCCGGGGCTTTTCCTGACTGGCATAGCGGCACTGGCTGCGGCTTGGCTCTCTGAACACTACGGCGCGCCGCTCATGTTGATGGGCTTGCTCATCGGGCTCGCTTTTAACTTTGCCAATGCGGATGCGCGGCTCCACCCCGGCCTTGGCTTTGCATCGAAGACATTATTGCGTTGGGGCATTGTGCTCGCAGGGGCGCAGATCACCTTCGGTCAGATCGGATCGTTGGGGCTGACCGGTTTCGCCGCAATTGTGGTGATCATGGGGCTGGTCATGGCCGTGGGCTGCAGCGTTGCAAAGGGCTTTCGCCTTGGTACGGGCTACGGCATACTAGCAGGTGGGGCAGTGGCCATTTGCGGCGCATCTGCTGCACTGGCTCTGTCCAGCCTGCTCGGTGAAAAGCGGGCAACCCAAGCGCAACTCACGCTGGTGCTTGTAACTGTCGCTGCGGCCAGCGCCTTTGCCATGTCGACCTATCCGGTTGCTGCGGCTTATCTCGGACTGACTGATCAACAGGCTGGCTTTTTGATCGGGGCTTCGATCCACGACGTCGCGCAAGCGCTGGGGGCTGGCTATAGCTTTTCTTCTGATGCCGGGCAGACAGCCACTATTGTAAAGCTGACGCGCGTCACCCTGCTCGCGCCGGTCCTTGCCATCCTTTCAGTGACCATCGCTCGTGAAGACGGCAGTGGCAAATTTGCGGTGTCGATCCCTTGGTTTGTTGTGGGCTTCCTCAGCTTGGCCGCTGCGAACAGTTTTCTGTCCGTTCCAGAGGGTGTTACATCAAATGCGGCAAAGGGCACCAGTGCGCTCCTCCTCCTCGCTGTCGTGGCGACAGGTATAAGGTCACCGATGCAGTTGCTGCTCAACCAAGGCTGGCGAAGTGCGATGCCAGTATTGGCCGCCACTCTTGCTTCATTCATGCTGTCTCTCGCGGCGGCCTATTGGATCGCTACATAAGCTGATGCTTGACAGGCGGTGAGCCTGTGCCAAGCTCGCCCGTGACGTTTTCAGGGGCAGTCGCAAAATGGAATTCGACACATGGCGAGCGCGATCACCATATTACGATGACAGCCATGAGGCGCTTGCGGCTTCCGTAAAGCGCTTTGTTGAACGAGAAGTTGCGCCTTTCATTGATCAATGGGAGAAGGATGGAGAGCTTCCCCGCGCACTGCATAAGAAGGCCGCAGAAGCTGGCATACTTGGCCTGCGCTACCCGGAAGAATATGGCGGTCATAGCGACGGCTTTAACATCTTCCACGGGCTGACTCAGACGGAGGAGCTAAGCCGCGTCGGCGCAGGCGGCCTTACAGCGTCTCTCATGACGCACGGGATCGGCCTCCCCCCCATCCTTGCGACGGGCAGCGACGAGATGAAACGACGCGTTGCGATACCCGTACTGGCTGGCGACAAGATCATCGCGCTGGGTATTACAGAGCCGTCAGGCGGGTCAGACGTGGCGCAGCTCAAAACTCGGGCTGAGAAACGCGATAATCGTTATATCGTCAACGGATCCAAAATGTTCATCACCAGCGGGATGCGCGCGGATTGGCTGACCTGCGCTGTACGCACTGGCGGGGAAGGCGCAAGCGGCGTTTCGCTAATACTGATTGACATGGCCGCGAAAGGCGTATCGCGCACACGGCTTGATAAAATGGGCTGGCACTGTTCCGATACAGCAGCGATCTATTTCGAAGATGTTGAGGTTCGAGAGGACAATCTGATTGGCCCGGAAAATGGCGGCTTCATCGGTATCATGCGCAATTTCAACAGCGAGCGGCTAGGCATGGCGATGGGATGCTGCGCCTTTGCCCGTGTGTGCCTGCGAGAAGCTGCAGAATGGTCGCAACAGCGTGTGACGTTCGGCAAGACACTGGTCGGCCATCAATCAATCCGCATTAAGTTGGCAGACATGGCGCGGCAGATCAATACAACGCAGGCTTGGGTCGATCTTTGTGCGTGGCAGGTGCAGCAGGGTTGCGATCAGCCTGCCGATTTCGCAATGCTCAAAGTTCAAGCCACCCAGATGCTGGAGGCTGTCGCGCGTGAGGCTGCCCAAGTGCTGGGTGGGGCCAGCTATATCCGCGGCAGCAAAATCGAGCGCATTTACCGCGAAGTCCGCGTCAACGCGATTGGCGGCGGATCAGAGGAAATCATGCTCGATCTGGCGGGTCGGCAATTATTTGGCGGAAAGCGGTAGCGGCAATCATCCCCGATCAATCAGGATGTTCATCTGCGCCATCGCAATGGGTTTGGCCGGATCATCCTGCCATGCCGTGACTTCGATATTTGCCACCCTGCGCCCCAGCCGCTCAATCGTCGCGCGGGCATAGGTGCGCTTTTCAAGGCCGCCGCGCATATACGTCACCGTCACGTTTACGGGTTTGAGGCGCGGGGTCGGCTGCTCCGCCAGCACATCGGCCAAACCCGCAAACCCTGCAGATTCCAGCAGCCCTGCGATAGCCCCGCCGTGCAAGTACCCGGGGCGGCCCATCTTGCTGTCCGCATAGTCCATAGTGAGTACAAGGCGGCCATCTTCGCTCCGTCCATGGCCGAACCCCATTGTCGCAGCATAGGGCGCATCCAGCGGCGCGCTCACGGTTCGTCAACAAACATGAATGTTCCCGCAATGTGCGCGACGGGCCTATCCACGTCTCCGTCATGAGCGAGCCCGCGCACGAATGCGACGGATTTGGTCATTCGGTAACATTCGGACCGGCCATAGATAGTCGCGCCGGGTTTTGCGGGTCGGGGGTAGTCGACGCGCAGATCGAGCGTCACATGCGGCAGAAACTTCTTACGCGCAGACCATATCGACATGCCTGACGCCATATCCATCAACGCGAAGATCGGCCCGGATGCCATGATGCCAGAGTCGGCGTCGCTAGCCAAATCAGCACGATAAGGCAAACTGAGTTCGCACCAAGCGTCGCCCGCGTCAGAAAATTGCATACCCAGCAACTGGCAATGCCCCCGACCGACCAGAAACGGGATCAAGTCCCGAACATTGAAGCTTTCATCAAATGTTTCCACACCGCAGCCCTAACCCAGCCGCATCACGCTGGCAAATTTCAGTATTGGCTTGCAACCTTTGCTCTAGCTAACCACGGTAGCGGACGACGAAAAGATTCGCGCGATCAATAGAGGATGACCCCCAATGCACCCGAGCGTCCATGCCCAGACCTACCCTGACAAACCAGCGGTCATCGTTGCGGAAACTGGAGAGGCGATCAGTTACAGGGAATTAGACGAGTCCTCAAACCGCGTCGCGCATCTGTTCCGCAGCAAAGGGTTGCAGCATGATGATGTTGTCGCGTTCATGCTTGACAATGATCCGCTATATTATTCGCTCACATGGGGCGCGCAGCGGTCAGGCCTTCGGTTCGTGTGCATTCCATCGCGGCTGACGCAGGATGAAACGGACTATATTTTGGAGAATAGCGGCGCAAAATTGCTGGTTGTGTCGGCAACTCTTGGTGTGGCTGCGCAGGCGCTGACCACGCAAATTGATCGCTATTCCCTCGGCGGTGATTTGCCCGGCTATGCAAACTGGACGGACGCTGTTGCCGCCATGCCGTCCACTCCCATCGCTGACGAACGCGCAGGCGTTGATATGCTTTATTCATCCGGCACCACAGGACGCCCTAAAGGCGTGCGCGTGCCGTTGCCGGAGAACCCCGACATTGCACAGTCCAATGGGCTTTTGATGTTGGCGGTTGGGCTTTACCGGTTCAATGCGAATAGCGTTTACCTCTCCCCCGCTCCGCTGTATCACGCGGCCCCGCTGCGCTGGTCAATGACCGTGCACAAGATTGGCGGCACTGTTGTGATGATGAAGAAATTCGATCCAGAGGCCGTGCTGCGCTTTATCGAAACTTATAAAGTCACCTGCGGGCAGTTTGTGCCCACCCATTTTGTGCGAATGTTAAAACTGCCGGAAGATGTTCGCGCGCGCTATGACCTGTCGTCGCTCGATTGCGCCATTCACGCGGCGGCGCCCTGCCCCATTCCTGTCAAGGAAGCGATGATCAATTGGTTCGGTCCGGTGATTGAGGAATATTACGCAGGGTCTGAAGGCCACGGTATGACATTCGTGGGTTCAAAGGATTGGCTTGAGCATAAGGGCACAGTCGGCAAAGCCGTGATTGGCATCCTCCACATTTGCGATGATGACGGCAATGAAGTGCCCCCGCGCACCGAAGGCGGCATTTATTTCGAAAGCGAACATGTGTTCGAATATCACGGCGACGCGGAAAAAACCGCCTCTGCCCGCAACCAGAATGGCTGGGCCACCCTCGGTGATGTGGGCTGGGTGGACGAGGATGGCTATCTTTATCTGACTGACCGCAAGAGCTTCATGATCATCACCGGTGGGGTCAACGTCTATCCGCAAGAGATCGAGAACCATCTCGTCGGCCACCCCAAGGTGCAGGACGTGGCGGTCATCGGTGGTCCGCATGAGGAAATGGGCGAAGAAGTGATTGCCGTCATCCAGCCGCTCGACATGGCCGACGCTGGCGACGCGTTGCGGGATGATTTGATCGCCTATGCACGGGAAAAACTGTCTGGCGTGAAAATACCCCGGCGGATAGATTTTCTGGCGGAACTGCCGCGCCATGATACAGGGAAACTCTATAAGCGGCTGCTGCGTGATCAATATTGGGGCAAGGTGTAAGGACCGCTTTTGATGACCAGCCTTATGAAAACTCTTACGATTGGCCTCGGGTTGCTGGGCGCTTGTGCACCAGCGGCGACGGTCAAGCCGCCCCTTGCGAGTGACGCGGTAATCGACGCGGCTGAAAGAGCACCGATTAGCGCCTTTGCTCAAGAAGGGCGCTGGAACGAACCCTATGCGCCGTTCAAACTCATCGGCAATGTGCATTATGTCGGAACGGCAGGCGTCAGTGCTTACCTGATTACAACGCCCAAAGGTCATTTCCTGATCGACGGGATTTTGCCCCAATCTGCTCCAATCATCATTTCCAATATCAAGGCGCTTGGTTTTAAGATTGGCGACGTCAAATATCTGCTCAACACCCACGCGCATTTTGATCACGCAGGCGGACTGGCCGGGCTGAAGCGCGCGAGCGGCGCGGTGATGGTCGCCAGTGCGGCGGACAAGCCATTTCTTGAGGCAGGGGATATCGGCCACGGCCCAAGTGGAGGCATGAAATTTCCGCCGGTGCGCGTGGATCGCACCCTGAAAGATGGCGAAAGGCTGACGCTCGGCGGTGTCACCTTGACCGCACATTTGACGCCCGGCCATTCCCCCGGCTGCACCAGTTGGAGCTTTGACGCTATGGGCGCGGATAGGCAGCGTAAGCGCATATTCCTGAGTTGCAGCGAGACCGTCGCCGGGCAGTCCCTCGTCCCAGAAGCCTATCCAGGCATTGTCGCAAACTTCCGCGCCACATTTCCAAAGGTTCGCGCGATGAAGGCCGATGTCTTCCTTGGCAACCATGATGGCTTTTTTGACCTACATGCCAAACGTGCGCGGCAGATCGCCGGAGACGCCGGTGCATTTGTGGATCCAAGCGAATTGCAGCGCTTCAATGCCGAAATGGAAACGGCGTTTGAGGCTGCTTTGAAAACGCAGCAGAGCAGTCGGAAGTGATTGACCTTCATTATTGGCCCACGCCAAACGGCTGGAAAATCTCCATCGCGCTGGAAGAGATGGGGCTGGCTTACACCACCATACCCGTTAACATTGGCGCGGGCGATCAGTTCGCACCAGACTTCCTAGCCATTAGCCCCAACAACCGGATGCCTGCAATTGTGGATCATCAGCCAACCGATGGCGGCGACCCGGTGAGTGTGTTTGAGACTGGCGCGATCTTGCTTTATCTTGCTCAGAAGACCGGCCAATTCATGCCGTCTGATCTGCGAAGTCGCACTCGCGTGATTGAGTGGCTCATGTGGCAAATGGGCGGAGTGGGGCCGATGTTTGGTCAGGACGGGCATTTCAAACTCTATGCGCCGGAAAAGCTCCCCTATGCGATTGCCCGCTATGATGCGGAATGCAAACGGCTACTCGGCGTACTGGATCGTCAGTTGATCAAGACCGGAGACTGTGTGGCGGGCGATTACAGTATCGCTGATATGGCGATCTTCCCGTGGATCGCGACCGTCAAGGCGCGGGACATCGATCTGTCGGAATTTGCAGCGGCCAAGGCGTGGTTCACGCGTCTCCGAGCTCGACCGGGAGTTGAACGGGGTATGGCTTTGAAGAAAGAATGGCGGACGAGCGCCAGCCGCGATGACAGCAAGGCCCGCGAAATATTGTTTGGGATCAAGGCATGAGCGAACGCGTGGAGTTTTTCTACGATCTGTCCAGCCCTTGGACTTATCTTGCCTTCACCAACTTGTTCGGGGTTATTGAACGCACGGGGTTCTGCGCCGCGCTGCGCCCGGTGCTGGTCGGTGGGGTGTTCAATGCCGTAAACCCTGCCGTTTATGCTGCCCGCGAACAAACGGATGATCGCAAGCTTAAACATAGCTGGAAAGTGTTGAAGGATTGGGCGGCACTCGCTGGTGTTGAACTTCACTTTCCATCGCAGTGGCATCCGGCAAAAAGCGTGAATGCGATGCGCTTCTGCTGTGCGTTGGCGGGTGATATGCCTGCACTCACCGATTTCACCCGCGCCGCCTTCCACAGCTATTTCGTTCGCCAAGAGAATTTGGATGATCCCGATGTGCTGGAACGCGTCGCCAATGAGGCGGGCCTTGATGGGGCGGCGATCCGTGCCCGATCCCAAAGCGATGAGGTGAAGGCATTGCTGCGTTCCAATACCGAAGAGCTGATTGCGCGCGGCGGTTACGGATCGCCGACCATTTTTGTGGGTGGCACAGATATGTATTTTGGTAATGATCAACTGCCGCTGGTAGAGGCAGCTTTGGCTCGGCAAGCGTGAAGCACTGGTGGGCCTTTTCCGCATTGTTTTTGCTTTCGGCCTGTGAAGCACCAAAGGAAGCGAGCATCCCCATGATCCATCCTGTCACTTATTTCGAAATCCCCGTGACAGATATGGACCGCGCAGTCCGGTTCTATGAGGGCTTGCTGGGCGTCAAGCTGGAGCGCCAGAGAGTCGACGGCTATGACATGGCGCTCTTCCCGTTCAAGGAAGGGTCCTCGGGCGCAAGCGGGGCTTTGGCGAAGGGCGATGTCTATGTGCCGTCCAAAACCGGGCCCATTCTGTATTTTCAGGTTGATGATATCAAAGCGACAGTCGACAAGGCTCTCAAATTGGGCAGCACGCAACTGTACCCGATCAAGGATATAGGTGAAGCTGGGATGGTCGCTGAAGTCGAAGATAGTGAAGGCAATCGTTTGGCCCTGAATCAGACTAAAGGATAATAACATGAAAGACCGCGTTTCAATCACTATGCTCGAAGGCGGCATTGCAGACGTTCGGATGATCCGCACAGATAAGATGAACGCGCTCGACCCCGCGATGTTTGCAGGAATTGGCGAAGCGATCCGCACGCTGGAGGCCACGCCCGGCTTGCGCTGCGTCATCCTGTCAGGCGAAGGTCGCGCCTTTTGCGCTGGGCTTGATATGGGCAGCATGGCGGGCGGCGGATCGGGCAATGACGGGCTGGACCGCAAAGACAGCGAAGCCAATCCATCGCAGTTTGTCGCCTGGGGCTGGCGTCGCTTGGAAGTGCCTGTAATCGCAGCGGCGCACGGCGTGGCCTTTGGCGGCGGGTTTCAAATCCTGTCGGGCGCAGACATCCGTATCGCTCATCCTGATTTGCGCTGCGCGATCATGGAAATGAAATGGGGCCTGGTGCCTGACATGGCGGGCTTCCCACTATGGCGGACGATGGTGCGCGACGATATCCTGCGAGAGCTAACCTATACCAACCGTGAATTCAACGGTACCGAAGCCCACGCCATGGGCTTTGTGACGCACCTGTCTGACGATCCTTACGCCCATGCGCTCGAACTGGCCAACGTGATCGCCGCCAAAAACCCCCACGCCATGCGCGGGGCAAAGCGGCTCTGCAATGCCATGGGCGATCTGACCGACGCCGAACTGCTGGTGCTGGAAACGGATGAGCAACTCAAGGTGATCCGCAAACCCAATCAGGTAGAGGCTGTGATGGCCGCAATGGAAAAGCGGGAAGCGGTTTTTGCGGATTGACCGGGGAGCTTACGCACGCCCTGTCCCTGTCCGCTCACGCTGAGCTTGACGAAGCGTTGTTGGTTAAAGGTGACGAAATCGAAAACAAGGCTTCGTCAAGCTCAGCCTGAGCGCGTAGAGGAACAGTGCGTTAAGCCCCCGTCCGCATCGCTGCCAGCTCCCCCTTGAACGCATCGTCCAGTGCCTTTGGCCCAGCCTCATTCACATAAACAATCGTGGTGTCACAAGTCGCGATGCAGTGGCCATGCTGGAACATGGCTTGTTCGATCACCCAGCTGCTGTTGCCAATGCGGCCAATCCCGCTGGAGACATCCACGTCATCGGGGAATGTGCCTTCGCGCAGATAACTGATCGAAACTGCCGCCACCAGCCAGCGTTCGCCGGTGCCCCGTTTGCCCCGTTCATCCATCGACCGGTTGAAGCGCACCCGGCCATTTTCAAACAGCGCGGCAAAGGCGACGTTGTTGAGATGCCCCAGGATATCCATATCCTGAAAGCGAGTTTGCGTAACGCTGTGGAAAGGGTAGCTGGCGGGGGTGAGCCGCCAGCTTTCCGGTTTGGACATAGTCGCTTAGATCAACGCGGCGCCATACGGATGGCACCATCAAGGCGCACATCTTCGCCGTTGAAATAGCCGTTTTCGATCATGGTGAGCGCAAGGCCCGCATATTCTTCGGGCTTGCCCAGACGCTTGGGGAAAGGAACCGACGCGGCCAGCGCATCCTTCACTTGCTGCGGCGCACCCAGCATCAGCGGCGTTTCAAAAATGCCGGGAAGGATCGTGTTGACGCGAATGCCTTCTGACATCAGATCGCGTGCGATGGGGAGCGTCATGCCGATGACGCCAGCCTTTGACGCGGAATAAGCAACTTGGCCCATCTGCCCATCTTCGCCAGCAACCGATGCTGTGTTCACAATCGCGCCGCGTTCACCATCTTCATTTTGCGGGTCCAGCGTCATCATGCCAGCAGCAGACAAGGCGATGCAGCGGAATGTGCCGACCAAGTTAATCTGGATCAGCCAGTTAAACGCGTCTGCCGGATAATGTTTGATGCTGCCATCTGATTTAGAGCGGCTGGCGGTCTTCATGGCCGCACCTGTGCCAGCGCAATTGACGAGGATGCGTTCCTGGCCATGCGCGGCACGGGCCTTTTCAAAACCAGCGATCACACTTTCATCGCTTGTCACGTTCACTTCGCAGAACACACCGCCGATTTCAGCGGCCATCGCTTCGCCCTTGTCCTTTTGCAGGTCAAAGATCGCGACCTTGACGCCCTTTGCGGCAAGGGCGCGGGCGGTGGCGGCCCCGAGGCCGGACGCTCCGCCAGTGATGACCGCGGATACTGTTGAATCGAGTTTCATTTGGGTGTCCTTTTCTTCAATCGTCACCCTGAACTTGTTTCAGGGTCTATGCCTCAATGCAGCTATCGAGGCTCGCAATGAGGCATGGATGCTGAAACAAGTTCAGCATGACAGGGTTGTGGTTGCTTAAAGCCGTTCAATAATCGTCACATTGGCGACGCCGCCGCCTTCGCACATGGTTTGTAGGCCGTATTTTTTGCCCCGCGTGCCAAGCGCGTTAACAAGCGTCGCCATTAGCTTGGTGCCCGATGCGCCGAGCGGATGGCCAAGTGCAATGGCACCGCCATTGACGTTCAGCTTTTCCGGATCAGCGCCGGTATGTTTGAGCCATGCGAGCGGCACGGACGCAAAGGCTTCGTTCACTTCGAACAGATCAATGTCGCCAATCTTCATACCTGCCCGTTGCAACGCCTTGTCTGTCGCAAATAGGGGCTCTTCCAGCATGATCACGGGATCGCCTGCCGTCACGGTCAGATTGTGGATCCGCGCGATGGGCGTCAGGCCGTGATCCTGTAGGGCCTGTTCAGAAACGATCAGAACAGCAGAAGCCCCATCACAAATCTGGCTGGATGACGCAGCGGTCAACGTCCCGCCCTCTTGCAGCAACTTCACACCAGCGATGCTTTCGGGTGTCGCGTCAAAGCGGATGCCTTCATCGACGCCATGCTTCACGATGCCGTCAGGCGTTTCGACATCCAGCACGAGGATTTCATTGGCGAACGCGCCAGACTGGGTCGCGGCGATGGCTTTGGCGTGGCTCTGATACGCGAACGCATCCAAATCAGCCTTGGTGAAGCCGTGCTTCTGAACGATCATTTCCGCGCCCATGAACTGGCTGAACATGATGCCGGGATATTCTTCTTCCAACCGTGGCGATTTATAGTTGCCGAGCCCTTCGCGCATATGGAACGCGCCAGTGGAACCCATCGGCACCCGCGTCATGCTCTCCACGCCTGCCGCAATCACGACGTCCATTGTGCCTGACATCACGGCCTGAGCCGCAAATTGCATGGCCTGCTGCGACGATCCGCACTGGCGATCAATTGTCACTGCTGGAACGCTGTTGGGCAAATGGCGCGCGGCAAGAACGGCATTTCGGCCAATTTGCCCAGCCTGCTGCCCCCCTTGGCTGACGCAGCCCATGACGACGTCATCAATTCGCGCGCCATCAAGACCCGTGCGCGCGACAATGGCGTCAAGCGTCGCCGCGGCCATATCAACGGGGTGCCAACCGGCCATTTTTCCGTTCCGCTTCCCGCCAGCGGTGCGCACTGCATCGACAATATAGGCTGTTGCCATGGCTCGACTCCTAACGTTTGTTCTTTGATGGGCGAACCACTTGCGCAAATTGACGTTTACGGCAAGGGAAACTTGTGAGGTCTTTGGGAGAGCGATCATGAATGTGAGTGAAGCTGTTGCGCACCGCAGGTCAGTGCGTGGTTTTCTTGATAAACCAGTTGATATCGATCTATTGAAGGACATTATTACGCGGGCAGCACGCGCGGCAACCGGTGGCAATGTGCAGCCTTGGCATATTGATTTGGTGCACGGCGATGCGATGGCGCGGTTGAAAGAAATCATGCGCGGTAAAATGGCAGAAGGCCCACCGAGCGAAACAGCAGAATATGACATTTACCCTAAGGAACTGAAGAAGCCTTATATTGACCGGCGTTTTGAAGTTGGCCAAATGCTGTATGAAGCGATTGGCATCCCGCGTGAAAATAAAATGGGCCGGATGATGTGGTTTTCGCGCAATTTCCAATTTTTCAACGCGCCGGCCGCGCTATTCCTGACACTCGATCGGCAAATGGGGCCG
The DNA here is from genome assembly GCA_031376385.1 of Sphingomonadales bacterium. GTDB lineage: Bacteria > Pseudomonadota > Alphaproteobacteria > Sphingomonadales > Sphingomonadaceae > Aquisediminimonas. The sequence goes on along the minus strand of JANMDQ010000015.1, from coordinate 309,646 downwards.
CCGCAGTGGGGCGACGCGGGCATGATGCTTCAGAATATTGCGTTGCTCCTGTGCGAGGCTGGGTTGGATAGTTGCCCGCAGGAATGTTGGGCCGTGTATCCCAAAACCATCGGCGCGTTCCTGAAACAGCCCGAAGACCGGATCCTTTGGACGGGTATGGCGATTGGTTACAAAGATCCAGATGACCCCGCGAACACCCTAGCCACCAAGCGTGCTCCTGCCAGTGACTGGCTAATCGAGCATAGCTGAGCCGCAAATTCGCCACACGATGTTGACAGACCTGTGCGCCTTCGCCATTGGCCTGCCTTCCTGAAAACCGGCAATGCTGGAGAGAAGGCATCTGGGGACAGGTGGCCGAGTGGTTAATGGCAGCAGACTGTAAATCTGCCCGCGAGAGCGTACGCTGGTTCGAATCCAGCCCTGTCCACCAGTTTTGATTTCGGACCGTTCGAGGGGCGGCCTGAAATCAAAACTCAGGAACCACCTCTATCCCTCAAAATTATCCGCAATAAACCGGTCGAGCAGACGCACGCCGTAACCAGTTGCACCTTTATCCCAAACGGTGCCCGGCTTAGCCGTCCAGACTGTGCCTGCAATATCAAGATGCGCCCATTTCACGCCTTCATCGACGAAGCGTTTGATGAACTGAGCTGCTGTAATGGATCCGCCTTCGCGGGGGCCGACGTTTTTCATGTCGGCAATGGGGCTATCGATCAGCTTGTCATAAGCCGCCCCAATGGGGCAGCGCCACAGCGGGTCGCCGGACGCTTGGCCCGCCGCCAGCAATTGATCTGCCAGCCCGTCATCATTGCTAAACAGGCCACCATATTCATGGCCCAGCGACACAATGATTGCCCCTGTCAGCGTCGCGAGATCCACCAGAATCTCTGGCTTGTATTTCTGCTGCACCCAAGTGATTGCATCACAAAGCACCAAGCGGCCTTCGGCGTCAGTGTTGATCACTTCGATGGTCTGGCCTGACATGGACGTTACGACGTCGCCGGGGCGCTGCGCATTGCCGTCCGGCATATTCTCAACCAGACCGCAGACACCAACGACATGCGCATTGGCCTTACGCCCGGCAAGCGCCATCATCGCACCTGCGACTGCGCCTGCCCCACCCATATCCCACTTCATATCTTCCATGCCGCCCGCTGGCTTGATCGAGATGCCGCCAGTGTCGAACGTGACGCCTTTACCAACGAACACAACTGGCGGGTTCTTCGTTCCGCCTGTGCCGTCCCACCGCATCACCAGCAATTGTGGCTCGCGAACAGAGCCTTGATTGACACCAAGAAGCGCGCCCATGCCAGCGGCTTCCATTTCCTTTTGGCCCAGCACTTCGATTTCAACGCCAAGCGCCTTCAGTTGCTGGCACCGTGCAACGAAACTTTCTGGGTAGATGATGTTCGCAGGCTCGGTCACAAGTTCACGCGTCAGGAACACGCCCCTCGCGATCGCTTCATGCCGCGACCAAGCCTCTGCTGTGCCGTCAGGAGCGCCAACGATGGTCAGCGTTTCGAGGCTGGGTTTTTGAGCATCCTTCAGCTTGGTACGGTATACATCAAAGCGCCAATTGCGGAGCACAGCGCCAGCAGCAAAGCGCGCCAAAGCCTCAGCCGACCGGGCGACCGCAAGTCCCCCAAAATCCACCACTGTAGCCAGTTCACCCGATGTTTGAAGTTTTGCAGCGACTGCTGCTCCTGCCTTCTCATAGTCCTCGACACTGCCTAGCCCAGTGCCAACCAGCATGACGCGGCGGGTGCCCCCTGTCGTCGAAGAAAACCCCTCAAAACTTGATCCCGCCTCCCCGTCAAATCGCGATGCCGCAGCCCCGGCGCGAAGCAACATTACTGCCGCGTCACTGAGCTCCAACGATGTAACGGCACCGAGCCCATCCTTAGGAACTGCGATAATCAGGGCGCACGCAACTGGTGGCATAGAAACGGAAAAATTGATTTGAAGCATGATCATTCCTGAAAATCTCAAACGCCGGAGTGGGCAAGTGATTCGTACGAGGGCTTGTTAGACTGGCAAAGACCCGGCGCAAAGGCGGGAGAAGTGCAAGTTATCAGGTGCAGCACATTGTCTTGAGGCGATTCCGGTGCAATAGGGAAACAGACAGGTGAATTAGGTAAGTGGTTTGGTGCGCAGGATCGGTTTAATCTCATGGGCTGCACTGCCGCTTATGCTTGGTCTCACCGGGCAGGCAGTGGCGCAAGATACCGCTGCGGCGACACCAACCGAAGCCCCGAAATCCTATGAAGTTGATTTTTCCTCAGAAACGCTGACTTATGACGAAGGCGTTGAAACCGTAACAGCGCGCGGCAAAGTGTTGATGACGCGCGAAGGCAATCGGCTGGAGGCCGACGAAGTCATCTGGAACCGCAAATCAGGGCAGGTGTTTGCCAAAGGCAATGTCCGCGTCACCAACCCCGGCGGCGATGTCGCTTATGGTGATTCGATTGAATTGACGGATACCTTAAAGGACGGCGTCGTAGAAAATCTGCTGATCGTGCTTGCCGACGGCGGCAGGCTAGTCGCGGCACGGGGAACGCGGTCTGACACGATTACACAATTGCAGCGCGCGGCCTACACTCCGTGCCGTGTTGTAGATGATGCGGGATGCCCTAAAGATCCGGTATGGAAAATCACAGCCCTTCAAGTCATACATAATCCGGCCAAGAACCGGATAAGTTACAAGAATGCGCGGCTGGAACTGTTCGGCATCCCCATCCTTGCACTTCCGGGGTTTTCGCATCCGGCGGACGAACGTGGTGGATCAGGGCTTTTGATCCCCGACATCCAGTATAGCCGCACCAATGGGTTTGAAGTATCCGTTCCCTATTATTTCCTCATCGACCGCAACCGAGACCTGACCGTCGCACCACATCTTTATACCAACGCAAACCCCGCGATTGAAGCCAAGTATCGCGCCCTGACACGGAATGGCGCCTATCAGGTCGGTGGTTTCTTGACCTACGGGTCACGCATCCCAACAACTGTGCCCGGTGTTGCGGCCCAGAATGATTTCCGCGGCTATCTGGATGCGAGTGGCAAATTCCAGTTGAACCCGCAGTGGAGCATTAAAACCTCCATCCGGCTGGTAACTGACCGCACGTTCCTGCGGCGCTATGATATTTCTCGTGATGACCGGCTACGATCAGTGGTAGATGTGGAGCGCGTGACACCGTCGAGCTATTTCAGCATTCAGGGCTGGGGCTTTCAAACGCTGCGCGCAGGCGACCGGCAGGGACTGGTGCCCATCGCCTTGCCGATCATCGACTACCGCAAGCGGCTGGACAGTTTTGCCGGCGGACGTGTTGATCTGCAACTCAACAGCATGGCGATTGCGCGGACATCTGGTCAAGACACGCAGCGTGCCTTTGCCAGTGTGCGCTGGGATTTGCGGCGGATTGTCGGGTCTGGGCAGGAAGTGCTGCTGACTGCCTTTGGTCGCGGCGATGTCTATCATACCGATGAAACGCTCTCGACGACAACGGCCCTGTATCGGGGTCAAGAGGGTTGGACAGCACGCGCCATTGGTGCCGTCGCCGCAGAAATTCGCTGGCCACTGATTGGATCGTTGTTTGGCGGCACTCAGCGGCTGACGCCGCGATTTCAGGTCGTGGCGTCCCCCGCGACCCGCAATTTAAGCATCCCGAATGAAGATGCCCGGGCAGTTGACTTAGAAGATAGCAACCTCTTTTCGCTCAACCGCTTCCCCGGATATGACCGGTGGGAGGATAGCACCCGCATCACTTACGGGGTCGATTGGGCGCTGGACCGCCCCGGTTTCAGCATCAACAGCAATATTGGCCAAAGTTACCGCATTACAAAAAGAGCATCGGTCTTCCCGGATGGCACTGGCCTGTCTGATCGCACATCAGACATTGTGGGGCGCACGACCGTCAAATATAAGCGCCTTGTGGCACTCACGCACAGATTCAGGTTAGACAAAGATAATTTTGCGGTCCGCCGCAATGAAGTTGACCTGACACTAGGTAGCGACAAAACCTATCTGACCGCCGGATATCTCCGCCTCAACCGCAACATCGGCCCGACGCTTGAGGATTTAAGCGACCGCGAAGAAGTCCGCCTGGGCGGCCGCGTTCAGCTTGCGAAATATTGGTCGGTTTTCGGCTCAACCATTATTGATCTCACCGACCGCGCCGAAGACCCCGTATCTTTGGCCGACGGATATGAACCAATCCGGCACCGTTTGGGCGTGGCCTATGAGGATGATTGTTTGCAGTTAAGTCTGACGTGGAAGCGCGATTATGAAGATTCGGGTGATGCAAAGCGCGGCAATACCTATTTGATTCGACTATCTTTCCGCAATTTGGGTCGCTAAACGCACGTTAACTAAGGTGCTTTCCGTCAGCCGCCATTAAGGAGGGGCTGACTACTGAACGCGCCTCACACTGAGTATTTGGGGTTTGGTCTGAACATGTTGAACACCACTCGTTTGCGCACAATTGCGCTTGTCCTTGCCAGCGCGCTGGCGCTTCCCCTTGCCGCGCAGACTGTCAGTGATGACGGTGTTTTGCCGCCGACGAACCTGAATTTGCCCTCAACGCTGACCACATTTGGCAAAGTTGATCCACAAATCCGCAAAGCTACGGCGATCATCAATGGCGAAATCATAACCGGCACCGACGTCGATCACCGGCTGGGCCTGATTATGATTGCCAATGGCGGCAAGATTGAAGCTGAGGAAAAAGAGCGCCTGCGCGTGCAGGTGTTCCGCAACCTCATTGATGAAATGCTGCAGATTCAGGAGGCAAAGGGCAACAAGATCGAAATCACGAAAGAGGATATCGATCAATCTTTTGCCCGCGTGTCGCAGAATTTCAAGCGTACGCCTGCTCAGATGACGCAATATCTGATCGATAACGGCGCGTCGGCCCGCACCATGCGGCAACAGATTCAAGCTGAAATTGCGTGGAGCCGCTTGTTGCGCCGTAAGGTCGAAGTGAATGTCAGCGATGCTGAGGTCAATTCCATCATGAGGCGTCTGGAAGAAGCCAAAGGCACTAGCGAATTCCGCGTTGGTGAAATCTACCTCTCAGCATCTGCGGAAAATGCGACGCAAGTGGTTGATAATCTAAAGAAGATCATTGAACAACTGCGTCAGGGCGGATCATTTCAAGCCTACGCGCGGCAATTCTCGGAAGCCTCGACGGCTGGTACTGGCGGAGATCTAGGTTGGGTGCGTTCGGCTCAATTACCCGATGCGCTGGCACAGGCTGTGCAGGAAATAGCGATTGGCCAAATTGCCGGTCCCATTGAAATTCCCGGTGGTTATTCAGTCATTTATCTGACTGACAAGCGCCAAGTGTTAACCGCCGATCCACGGGATGCGCTTCTCTCTCTGCGGCAAATGGCAATGACTTTCCCTGCCGCCATGTCGGCTGCGGACGCGCAAGCCAAAGCAGGTGATTTTGCCAAGGCGACGCAGGGCATGGGCGGATGTGGTAAAGTGGACGGGGTGGCCGCTGCCATCGGCGCAGAAGTGGTCGACAATGACCAAGTGCGTGTTCGCGATTTGCCAGCCCCCTTGCAAGACATGCTGCTGAAACTGCAAATTGGTGAGGCGACTCCTCCCTTCGGTTCAAAGGACGAGGGCGTTCGAGTACTTGTGCTCTGCGGTCGCGATGACCCGCGTGATGCTGGCGCACCTTCATTTGACCAGATCATGGCGCAGCTTGAGGAAGAGCGGGTCAACAAGAGGGCGCAGCGCTATCTGAGGGATCTGAGGCGCGATGCCGTTGTCGACTATCGTTGATTTTTTGTGACGGCCCTTCCCTTAGCCCTGTCCTTGGGCGACCCAGCAGGCATTGGGCCTGAGGTTATTGCCAAGGCCTGGGTCGCGCGCGAATCTTACAACCTACCGCCATTTTTCGCGGTGGGTGACATTCGTTCCATCGAAGCGGTTTGGCGTGGGCCGGTGGCCAAAATATCAGGACCAACGGAAGCAACGTCCGTATTCCCATCTGCGCTTCCCGTCATTCAGGTAGAGGATGCTGGGCCAATTGAGCCGGGCGTACCTAATTTAGAAGGCGCGCGCTGCTCGCTCGATTCCCTTGAAATGGCGGTTGGCCTGACGCGGTCCGGGGCGGCGGGTGGCCTTGTAACAGGACCAGTGAGCAAATCTCAACTGCAGCTCATTGGCTTCACTCATATGGGGCAGACCGAGTTTGTCGCTGAACGTTGCGGCATGTCAAAAGATAACATCGTCATGATGCTTGCCGGGCCCAGCCTGAAGGTGGTGCCGATCACCACACATGTTCCTCTTGCCGAAGTGCCGGGAATGCTCAGCATTGAACTGATCGTTGCGAAAGCCCGCGCCACAGCAAAAGGGCTGGAACGCAATTTTGGGATCATGGATCCTATCCTCGCTTTCGCAGGGCTAAACCCCCATGCGGGTGAACAGGGATTGTTGGGTCGCGAAGAAATTGAGATTTTAGAACCTGCGATGGAGCAATTGCGCAGTGAAGGTATCAATTGCATCGGCCCGATGGCAGCTGACGCCATGTTCCATAAACGGGCTCGGATGGCCTACGACGTTGCGATGTGCCTTTATCATGATCAAGCGCTCGTGCCGCTCAAAACCCTTTATTTTGATGAAGGCGTGAATACGACACTGGGTCTCCCCATTGTGCGCACCTCGCCTGATCACGGGACAGCCTTCGACATTGCGGGCCAAGGCAAAGCTGAACCCGGTGCGATGATTGCCGCGATCCGCATGGCAGGCGAATGTGCCGAACTGAGATTAGAGGCCCAGTGCAGCCCCAATTGCCCCGCTTAAGCCTGCCTCGGCTCAGCGAAGTCATCACCCGCTACGGCTTGTCTGCCAGCAAAGCACTGGGCCAGAATTTCCTCCTCGATGAACAATTGCTCGCGCGGATCGCGGCGATACCCGGCGATTTGGACGGGGCATCCGTCTACGAAGTTGGCCCTGGCCCCGGCGGCCTCACTCGTGCCTTGCTGAGGTCTGGGGCGATCGTGACAGCTGTTGAACGTGACAGGCGCTGCTTGCCTGCGCTGGCTGAACTCTCAGAAGCCTTTCCAGACCGCCTGAACGTCATTGAAGGCGACGCGATGGATGCAGCGCTTGCGGAGGCGCTTGTTGAAGGTGCGCACGTAGTATCGAACTTGCCCTATAATGTCGGCACGGCTCTGCTCATCGGATGGCTGAGCGGCCCTGTGTGGCCACCGCGTTGGGCAAGCTTGACGCTGATGTTTCAGCGCGAAGTGGCAGACCGGATTGTGGCTCCAGTCGGGAGCGATGCTTACGGTCGGCTGTCCGTTCTGGCGCAGTGGCGATCAACGGCGAAGCTCGCCATGACAGTCCACAGGTCCGCCTTCTCTCCGCCGCCCAAGGTGATGTCTGCGATTGTGCATTTACGGCCTATTGATCAACCAGAAGGCATCAAACCCGCGCTGCTTGAGCGCATTACCGCCGCTGCCTTTGGCCAACGCCGAAAAATGCTGCGCCAGAGCTTGAAAGGTGTCGAAGGCGCAGTTGAGGCGCTGGAGTCACTTGGAATTGAAAGCACAAGACGGGCGGAAACGGTAAGTGTCGCGGAGTTTGTGAACTTGGCGCGAGTGCTTGGGCGTTAAGGCTTAGCTGCGTCCTCAACGACTGGCTTGGGCGTAACCGCTTGTACCGCCATGGCAGGTGCCACCGCACCTTTTTCAATCGCTGCCGCCAGCACAGTCTGTTCTGTACAGACTGTCGGGCACAGTTGCGTGATACGGGTCAGGTTCAGCTTTGCCTTGGCCAGCGCGCCGCGTTCGACCAGTACTTTTCCTTGGCCCGCCAATATCGCCACATCGTTGGGCTCAATCAGCAACGCTTCCCGGTAATAGCGAATCGCTTTACCCGTCAGGCCTTGTTTTTGAGCCACCATAGCCAGCGCCACAATCGCATCGCGGTTGCGCGGATCAATGGCGAGCGCGGTTTCCAGCGCGTCCACCGCTGCATCATATTTCTCAGCCGCCAACGCCGCTTTGCCGTCTGCTGTCATCGACACGGACAGCGGCTTGATCACATCATCGCCGCGCTTGCCGTGGCCAACGCTGGAAACAAGGGCGAGGCCTACCGCAAGGGCGACCGCAGGCGGGGAAAAACGCATGACCATCTCCAGTATTGTCATCTTGAATGATGACCTAGCAGCTTCTTTTCAAGCGAGCGATAAAAAATCCATCGCATCCATCATGGGCGGGCGTCAGCTTCCATCCACGGCCATCGGGGCGGCCGACGGTGAGGCCGACACTCTCTGGCTCCCAGTCCGGATTGGCTGCCAGAAACGCCTCTGCCTGAGCGCGGCCTTCGCCGGGGATAAGCGAGCAAACGGCGTAAACCAGCGCGCCACCGGGTTTCACAAAGAGACTGCCCAATTGCAATAGCCGCGCCTGCAATTCAATTACCGCCTCCAACCTTGGCTTCGTCAACCGCCACCGCAGTTCAGGATTGCGCCGCCATGTGCCGCTGCCTGAACAGGGTGCGTCGACAAGCAAGCAGTCGTTCAGGCCGACTTGATCATCCAGCATTGCGGCTTCTTGCATGGGATTGAGCAAACGCGTCAAAATGTTACTGATGCCTGCCACATGCGCACGCGGCTCTAGCCGCTGGAGCCTCGCCCGGTCAGTGTCGCATGCGAGGATATGCCCTTCGCCGTTCATATCTGCCGCTAGCGCCAGCGTCTTGCCGCCAGCGCCTGCACAAAGATCAAGAATGCGTTGCCCCGGCTGTGCTTGGCACGCCGCCGCAATCATCTGGCTGCCCGCATCCTGCACCTCAACCAGCCCCGTCAGTTCCGGCCGATTGGCGAGGGGAATATGGTCTGCCAAACGAAGGCCGTGGGCGGTCCCTTCAATCACCTCTGCGCCGGGGAATAGCGGCATCAAATTGTCCCGACTGGTCATGCGCGGGTTGGCGCGGAGATCAAAGGGCGCGCGGCCGAGCAGAGCTTCACGTTCCTCAACTGGTATCTTATCCTCAAGCCATGCCGGAATGAGCGAGGGAGTGGCCGGGTTTTCATTCTTGGTGAGCACCGCAGGCCCGTGGGTCGACCCGTCAAACAGCGGGTGCAAATCGGTGAATGTGACAAAGCCTGCCCGCGCCGTATGCGGCGGCCGCCCAAAGGCGCGGATCACGCGGTAGACCAAGTCACGCACCGCGCGCCGATCCCCTGACCCAGCGTAGCGCCGCTCCTTAAACCAGTTCGTGATGATGGCATCCGCCGCCGGACCATTTTCACGGGCGGAGGCCATGATGAGATCCGTCACCTGTATGGCGGATTGGAGACGGGCAGAGGGGGTCAAATGCTATCCTCTCGTGGGATAATTGGGGGCTTCGCGAGTAATCGTTACGTCATGAACATGGCTTTCGCGCAAGCCCGCATTGGTAATCCGCACAAATTCAGCGCGTTCTTGCAGATCTTTGATCGTGGCTGACCCGGTATAGCCCATCGCGGCTTTCACCCCGCCAACCAGCTGGTGGATCACATCGCGCGCTGGGCCTTTATAGGCGACTTGACCTTCAATCCCCTCCGGCACCAGCTTCAACTGATCCTTGATATCCTGCTGAAAGTAACGATCTGCGGAGCCGCGCGCCATCGCGCCGACGGACCCCATGCCTCGGTAGCTCTTGTAGGCCCGCCCCTGATAAAGGAATGTCTCGCCCGGTGCTTCCTCAGTGCCTGCCAGCAACGAACCGACCATGACGGACGAAGCCCCCGCCGCCAAAGCCTTCGCAATATCGCCGGATGTGCGCAAGCCACCGTCGGCGATAACGGGCGTGTTGGTGGCCGCCGCAGCATTGGCCGCATCCATCACTGCCGTTAACTGAGGCACGCCGACGCCCGCCACAACCCGCGTGGTGCAGATGGATCCGGGGCCAATGCCAACCTTCACCCCATCTGCCCCGGCGCCGATCAGCGCCTTGGTGGCTTCGCCCGTCGCGACATTGCCGGCTATGATCTGAATAGTACTAGACAATTTTCGGACCCGCGCCACCATGTCGGATACCATTTTGCTATGGCCGTGGGCGGTATCAATGACGATCAAATCGCATTCGGCATCGATCAGCGCTTGGGTGCGTTCAAAACCCGCATCGCCCACAGTCGAGGCCGCCGCCACGCGCAACCGCCCCGTCGCGTCTTTGGTGGCGTTGGGATAGGTGACTGTCCGCTCCATATCCTTGACGGTGATCAGGCCAACACAGCGATAGTCGCCGTCCACCACCAGCAGCTTTTCGATCCGCCGCGCATGAAGCAACCGCTTCGCCTCATCCTGACTCACGCCCAGCGACACCGTCGCCAGATTGTCGCGCGTCATCAGCTCGCTGACGGGTTGATTGGGATTTTCGGCAAAACGCACATCGCGGTTGGTGAGTATACCGACCAGCTTTCCGGACGCCTCCACCACGGGAATGCCCGAAATCTTGTTGGCTGTCATGCTCGCCTGTGCCTGCGCCAACGTCGCGTCAGGGGCGATCGTGATGGGATTGACAACCATACCCGATTCGAACCGCTTGACTGCGCGCACCGCGGCGCATTGCTCCTCCACCGTCAGATTGCGGTGAAGCACGCCCATGCCGCCCAGCTGGGCCATGACAATCGCCATATCGGCCTCAGTCACCGTATCCATTGCAGACGACAGGATGGGGATGTTAAGCGAGATGTCCCGGCTGATCCGCGTAATGGTGCTCGCCTGACTGGGCAGAACTTCAGAGGCCGCTGGCACCAGAAGCACATCATCAAACGTCAGACCCATTCGGATTGTCATATGCCACCATTTCCATTTCGATTCGTGGCGATCCATGTAACCAAGCTTATCGCGGGTGGCTAGGGCAGCCGCCGCGCAATGTCGCGGACAGGCCACACCACTGATCATTTAGGGGTTTTAACCGCACCACAAATCAGTATCGGTTTTCCAAGCACATGAAAAAGGGGCTCCCATGAAGTTTGATGATGTCATCCTCGGCAGACGCAGCATCCGCGGCTACAAGCCTGATCCCGTGCCAAGGGCTCTGATTGAGGAGATTTTGGAGCTGGCGATGCGCGCGCCGTCGTCGATGAATACGCAGCCTTGGAATTTCGCCGTGATTACAGGGGAGCCGCTGAACCGTATCCGCGCTGGCAATACGGAACGGATGATCGCTGGCGTGCCCCAATCACGCGAGTTTCGCACCGGAACAGCGTTTGAAGGGCAGCACCGCGAACGGCAGATTGGCGTTGCCAAGCAGCTGTTTTCCGCGATGGGCATCGACCGCGATGACAAGGAACGGCGTCAGGACTGGGTATTGCGCGGCTTTCGCCAGTTTGATGCGCCGGTGTGCGTGATCATCACCTATGACAAAACCTTATCGGAAAGCGACGATACACCTTTCGATTGCGGCGCAGTCGCCACGGCGCTGGTCAACGCCGCCTGGTCACGTGGTCTTGGCGCTGTCATCAACAGTCAGGGGATCATGCAATCCCCCGTGGTGCGTGAACATGCCGGCATCGCCGACGACCAGGTGATCATGAAAAGCATCGCGCTCGGCTGGCCCGACGAAAGCTTCCCTGCCAACGCCGTCGTCTCAGAGCGCAAGAGTGTGAATGAGGCCGCGATGTTTGTAGGGTTCTGAAGCGAGATGAAGTCTGAGTGAGAGCTGTCTGGCTGTAGCGGAGAGGCGTCTGAAAGCTCCCCTTTGCTTTTGCATGAGGGCCGCGATAGATGCCTTGACACCATGTCTGACCCGCGCCTTATCCATATCGATCTTGATCAATCCAGCATCATTTGGCGCAGTGCCGAAATTGAGCAAGAGCGGCGCATTGCAATTTTTGATCTGCTGGAAGGCAATCATTTCGCGCCGCAGCGGGTGCACGGGGATGGGTACGCGGGGCCGTACCGCTTAAATCTGCGGGTTCAGGAAGGGCGTCTGGTCTTTGAGATATCGCGCGAAGATGAAAGCCCGCTGGAAACGGTCATCCTTGGCCTTGCCCGGTTTCAAAGGCCAATTCGGGAATATTGGGCGATATGTGACAGCTATTTTCAGGCCGTTAAACAGGCAACGGCGACACATATCGAGACCGTCGACATGGCTCGCCGCGGCCTCCACAACGAAGCGTCTGAAATGTTGAAGGAGCGGCTGGCCGGAAAGATTGAGGTCGATTTTGATACCGCGCGGCGTTTGTTCACGCTGATCTGCGTGCTCCACATCAGGGCTTAGGCGGTGGCTGTGCGTAGGTCCCCATCTGGTCTTTTCCGGTCTGGTCTGTCCAAGCTGTTGATCAGTGCCTTGATCGCTGCCTTATTGGCCACGATGCTGTTTTTCTGGATGCGCGGATGGCGGCCTGGGGAGGTCGATTATCCCCAACAAGGGGTTGAAGTCGGCCACGCCCTCGGCAAAGTCGATTGGGCCAAAGTAAAAGCGGATAACGCGGACTTTGCCTATATTGAAGCCACCTTTGGCGATAGCGAACGCGATGCGTCGTTTGCGGAGAATTGGCAGGGTAGCGCTGCCGCGGGCCTGACGCGCGGCGCGGTCCACCGCTACCATCTTTGCCGATTGGCGCGCGATCAAGCGACCAATTTCATCGCGACTGTGCCGCGTGAAGCTGATGAGCTGCCCGCAGCGCTTGACCTGGAACTGGATGCGGGTTGTACCACACGCCCAGCTCGCGCAGTATTGCTGAACGAACTTGCCAGCTTCATCCAGATGGTTGAGGCGCACACGGAGAAGCCGGTTATGATCCGCTTATCGCGCGCATTTGATGAGGAATATGCGATCAGCCGCGCCATCAACCGCCCGCTGTGGCTGTCCTCCCGCTTGCTCACGCCAAGTTATGGGGACCGCCCGTGGGTGATGTGGCGCGCCAATCCAGCGCGGTCTGTGGACGGCGTTTCAGAACCCACCGGCTGGTCAGTGGTGCGGCCATGAGTGTGCTGATGGATGCCGCCCGCGCGGTGGCTCGCAATGCCCACGCGCCTTATTCTGGCTTTGGCGTGGGTGCAGCGGTGCTGCTGGAGGGCGGTCAGATTGTAACTGGCTGCAATTTTGAAAACGCGAGTTACGGGCTGACGCTGTGCGCCGAAACCGTTGCGCTCGCCACGGTCAATGCGCAGGGCAAGTTGCGGCAAGTGCGAGAAATTGCAGTGGTTGGCGGGTTGATCAAGGATGGCGTGATGACGGGAAGCGATCCAGTGCGGCCCTGCGGGCGGTGCCGCCAAGTGATCCATGAAGCGGCTCAGCTTTCAAACTGCAATGTGCCCGTTCACTGTGCCTCTGCTGATGGTAGCGCGACGGAGACTCACTTGATCAGCGCGCTTCTGCCTCATGCGTTTGGACCTGGTGATATAGGGGTGAAGTAAGGGGAGCCAAGTAGGAGCCGGAACGACCCGACGCGAATTCGTTGTGGCTGCTTCCTTCCGGACCTGACCAGATTGGCGAGTGCGTCGTCCGCCCGACTCCCGCCCGCGCTTGTGACGGGGAATGAGGGAAAGGGCAAGAAAAAGAGGTGGGCTTAGCGCCCCTGCATGTTTCGCGCTTCTCCGGGAAGTTTCACGATCAGCCCGTCGAGTGCGTCGGTCAGCTCAATCTGGCAGGCCAATCGGCTGTAACGCGTGGCGCAGGGCGCGAGGTCGAGCATGTCTTCCTCCTCCTCCGCCGCGCGGGGGAGTTTGGAAAACCAATCCGCATCGATGATGACATGGCAGGTCGAACAAGCCATCTGGCCTTCGCAGGTTCCCTCCAGCGGTTGCCCGTCATTTTGCGCGACTTCAAGTAAACGGTCGCCCGCTTTTGCAGTGATTTCAGAGGCGAGTTCGCCGTCAGATGTGAGAAAGTGGATGCGGATCATGCCGCCAGACTAGTCTGCCTTCCCGCTGCTGCAAAGATCAATCGCAATCCTTCTCGCACTTCGGCAAGAGTTGAGTACCTCCCAAAGCCCAAACGGATGCTAGACCGCGCCTCTGCATCAGACAGGCCGATAGCGCGCAATACATGGCTAGGCCGCCCTGAACCACTGGCGCAGGCGGAACCCGACGCAAAGGCGACATCGCGCAAATCCGAAATCAACCGCGCGGAATCAAGCCCGTCACAGCGCAGGTTGAGGTTGCCGCGATAGCGCTTTTCCGATCCGCCATTGAGCACCCATCCGCTCGGCAGCATGTTCATCGCGACTGTCCATAAGTTGGACACATGCGCGGCGTCAGCCTCCATCCGCTGCCGCGCGATGGTGGCGGCTGTGCCAAGGCCTATGCACAGCGCGGGAGAAAGCGTGCCAGACCGCAAGCCGCCTTCCTGCCCGCCGCCAAAGAGCAGTGGTTCGATCTCAACCCCGTCTTTCACCCACAGCGCGCCCACGCCTTTTGGGCCGTGGATTTTGTGGCCGCTGACCGCAATCAAATCCGGTCCTTCAGGAATGTCGATCCGCCCAAAGGCCTGAACGGCATCGCACAGGAACAACGCCCCAGCGGCGTGCGCAGCCTTGGCCAGCGTCGCAACGGGCTGGATCGTGCCAATTTCATTATTGACCAGCATCGCCGCCACAATGCCGACACCGTTCGGCAAAGGCGCCTTCACGTCGACCAGCCCGGATGGTGCGACGGGCAGCAGCGTCATCTTGCGTCGATGTTTGGAAAGCCACGCCGCTGTGTCGCGAACGGCGGCATGTTCGGTCTCCACCACCGCAATGCCGCCTGCTCCGGCGCAGCGCATCGCCCAGTTGATCGCCTCTGTCGCGCCGCTGGTGAAATAGACTTTGCCCTCCCGTGGCAACAGCGCCGCCACGGCATCGCGCGCCACTTCGATCATCGCTGCGGCCTCGCGCCCCATTTTGTGCGATGAATGCGGATTGGCAAATTTGTCTGTGAGCCAAGGGGTCATGGCCCCGCGCACTTCTGGGGCAACGGGGGTTGTGGCTTGGTAATCGAGATAGATGCTCATGCCAGAATACTCACGCCAAAATACTCATGGCTGAATGCGTTTCCACACTTCGATGAACCGGTAGATATCCGCCCGATTGGTTTCGGGGCCAAAACTCACTCGCACCACTTCGCCAGCCTCCTTATCATCCCAACCCATGGCGGCCAGCACGTGGCTGGCCTTGAGCGTGCCTGACGAACACGCACTCCCGGCTGAAATCGCAACCCCTGCCATGTCGAATTGGATGAGTTGCGCCGAAGCGGCAAGGCCCGGCATCCGGTAAGCGGCAATCGTCGCGATACGCGGAGACGAACGCGCGACGACCTGACCGCCTGCGGCTTCGATGGCCCCGTCCAGATGCGCCCGGAGATCGGCTGCGCGGTCTACCCAGCCCCGGTTCGCCTCAACCGCCGCTGCAAAGCCCATGATCGCAGGCAGGTTTTCCGTGCCAGACCGATATCCTTGCTCCTGCCCGCCGGTGGCGCTGAGCACCGCCAGATCACGCACCAGCAGCGCGCCAACGCCGGGCGGCCCGCCCAGCTTATGCGCAGAAATGGAAATCAAATCTGCATCCGGCAGAGCAATCTTCCCACCCGTTTGCGCACAGTCACACATCAGGATGCCGCCCGACACGTGCACGATTTCCAAAAGCTCATCGATCGGCTGAATGATGCCGGTTTCATTGTTGGCATGTTGTATCACGACAAGCGGCTGTTTGGCCCCCAGCGCCCCTAAGCGCCCGGTCAAAGCGTCAGCGGCGACCAGTCCGTCAGTGCCGACAGGCAGAAAGAACGCTTTTGGCGCCACCCTGTGCACAGCGTCATGTTCCGTTGCGCACACGATAACGGCGTCTGCCTCTGTCCGGGTCAAGGCGATGGCAATGGCTTCGCTGGCGCCGCTGGTGAAGATCACCGCACCGTCCCAGCCCAGCGCGGTTTTGATCCGCGCCCGGGCATTCTCGACTGCAGCGCGGGCAGCGCGCCCCTCGCCGTGGGGGGATGACGGATTGGCCCAGATATCCATCCCCGCCAGCACGCCTGCGCGCGCGGAAGGCAGAAGCGGCGTCGTGGCCGCATGATCAAGATAAAGCCGCTGGTTCAAGTGATTATCCAAAGCGTTGCGAAAACCCGTTTCATCCCTATATAGCGGTTTCACATCCCGCAAAGCATTCGCTTTGCCGTCATTCATTTTTACGATTTGCGAGCCCCATGCCAGAAGTCATTATTCCCGGTCCCGAAGGCCGCTTAGAAGGTCGTTTCAACCCAGGCCCCCGCCCCCGCGCGCCCGTTGCTATGATCCTGCATCCGCATCCGCAGGCTGGTGGCACGATGAACAACCGCATCACTCAGGCGCTCTATCAGACCTTCGTGAAACGTGGGTTTGCGACGCTGCGCTTCAACTTTCGCGGCGTTGGCAAATCGCAAGGCGTGTTTGACAACGGCGTTGGCGAATTGTCTGACGCGGCTTCAGCACTCGATTGGGTGCAATCCTTTCATCCTGAGGCGCAACAGACCTGGGTCGCCGGCTATAGCTTCGGCGCGCTGATCGGGATGCAATTGCTGATGCGCCGCCCTGAAATTCGCGGCTTCATATCGGTGGCTCCACCTGCCAACATGTATGATTTCAGCTTCCTTGCCCCCTGCCCGTCGTCCGGCATCCTCATCCAAGGAACAGCGGACGAGGTGGTGACCCCGATTGGCGTGCAAAAGCTGGTCGATAAATTGCGGACCCAGCGTCACATCACGATCCATCATGATGAAATCAAAGGCGCGAACCATTTCTTTGAAAATGAAATGACGGAATTGATGGCATCTGTGGATCATTATCTCGACATGCGTCTCGATCCGAACTGCCCGATCCGGTAACGCGCCTCCGTGACTGATATGCGCGAAACTCTTGTTGGCCTGTTCACGGAACTCGCGATTCTCGAACATCTGACCCGGACCCGGATTGAACGGCAATTCCCCCATGGGCTGGAGTCCGCGCATTTCGGCATCCTCAACTATTTCATTCGCAACCATCCCGGGCCGGATACCGTCGCGGGCATTGCCTGGTCGTTCCAGGAGGATGAGGCGCGCGTCGCGGGGCAAATTCAGGCATTGGCGTCGCTTGGCTATGTCAGCATCGTTCAGGGGCTGCAGCAATCCGATACGATTGTCAGCGTGACAGAGGCCGGGAGAGCCGCGCAAGAGCAACAGCTGGACCGGCTTGGGCCTGATTTTGAGCAGCTGGTGGCTGAAATCCCGCCAGAGGAACTGCGCATTACTCACCGGGTGCTGCATGAAATCAGGCTGGTGATGGACAATCTGCCGGATCGGTAGAAGCTAAACCGGCACCATCCAGATCGCCATATTGCCCATGATCACCAGTGCCACGATGATCATCAACAGCCCCTTGGTGCGGTCACTGTCCGTCTTGATCAACCAGATGCCACCTGCGACCAACGTACAAACAGCCATTGCCGCCATTAAGAGAATGATGTTTGCCATCGTGCGACCCTAGACGTGAACCAGTGCATCGAACAGCGCAGGTTCCACATTCCCGCCCGACAGCAGTAGCAATGTCCGTTCACCCGGTAAAACTTTGCCTGCCATAATCGCCGCCAGCCCGACAGCGCCGCCAGGTTCAATGATCATGCCGAGTTGTTCGTAGGCAAACCGCATCGCAGCGGCCACTTCATCTTCGCTCACGCTAGTTGCCTGCGCCAGACGGGCACTCAACACATCGAATGTCAGCGGCGATACACGCAAGGTCTGAAGCGCGTCGCAGCGCGTTGGCGGCGGATTTGGCCCGACCGGCACAATCGCACCGCCGCGCAGAGACTGCCCCATATCGTCCCATCCATCCGGCTCCACAATCACAACTTCGGCGTCGGGCAGCGCCAATGCCAGGCCAGACGATAATCCTCCACCCCCGCACGGCGAAACGATCAAATCTGGCGCGGCCAGGCCTAACGCTGCGAGTTGAGCAGCGGCTTCGATACCGGCACTCCCCTGCCCTTCGATCACATAGGCGTCGTCGTAACTGGGCACGAGAACCGCGCCTCTTTTATCAGCCAGCTTTCGCGCGATTCCCGCACGATCCTCTGTCATCCGGTCATAAAAGACAATGTCTGCGCCTAGCGCGCGTGTGCCATCAACTTTGATCTTCGGCGCGTCGGATGGCATCACGATTGTGGCCGCCATCCCCAGCCGCCGCGCGGCCCAGGCGACGCCCTGTGCATGATTGCCAGAGGAGAAGGCTACAACGCCGCCGCGCGCTTCGTCTGCTGTCATCTCGGTCAACCGGTGCCATGCGCCGCGCAGTTTGAATGCTCCCATCGGTTGGGCTGATTCGCATTTGCACCAGAGTGTCGCGCCATTCACCTCCAGCGGCAGCAGCGGCGTCGGCGGCAGAATAGCGCTCACCTTTTCAGCGGCCTGCAAAACACCAGATAGAGTGGGCTTTCGCGCCATTACTTTCGCCTCATCGAAAAAAAGCACCGGTCGGTGCACAGGGTCTTTACTTGAGGGACCCCTTTTCATATATGCGCTCTCGCTGCCCCAAGGGGACTTCCAATAACCGTAAGGCAGCCTTTGTCGAATGATTATCTTTTTGGAGGTCCCTTGAGTTGCATCAGCATCATAGCACGCTCGGGCTAGAAATAGTTCCAGCCGATACCGCCTGCGGTATCGAACTCGTTAAGTCGCGTCCGGTTCAGCCGGTCACGCTGCTTCGTCCCCACGCCGCCACGCGTGCCGCCCGATTCTTCATTGAGAAGTTTCAGGGCAAGTCGCTTTATGCGGTGAAGGCCAACCCATCGCCCGATCTGATCGCGCTGCTGTGGGAAAGCGGAATCACGCATTATGACACGGCATCCATCGCCGAAGTGCGTCTTGTTCATGCTGTCGCGCCAGAAGCGACGCTTTGCTTCATGCATCCTGTCAAAGCCGAAGAGGCGATCAAGGAAGCTTATGAACAATACGGCGTCCGCATCTTTTCCCTCGATTCCGTGGAAGAGCTGGACAAGATCGTTCGCGCCACGAACGGCGCGACGGACCTGACGCTGTGCGTGCGCATTCGCGTGTCGTCCGAACATAGCAAGCTGAGCCTTGCTTCCAAATTTGGCGCAGAGCCCCGCGAACTCAAAGACCTGCTGATGGCCACGCGACAGGTGGCGGATGCACTTGGCATTTGCTTCCATGTCGGCAGCCAGGCCATGTCGCCCTCGGCCTATTCACAAGCGATGGAGCGGGTTCGCGCCGCGATTGTTGAGGCTGCGGTGACTGTCGATGTGGTTGACGTGGGCGGTGGGTTTCCGTCTTCTTACCCCGGTATGGAGCCTCCGCCGCTGGAGGCGTTTTTTGACGTTATCCACCGCTGCTTTGAAGATTTGCCGGTCAGCTACTCCTCCGAACTCTGGTGCGAGCCTGGCCGGGCCTTGTCGGCTGAATATAGCTCCCTGATCGTGCGCGTTGAGCGGCGGCGCGGGGATGAGCTTTACATCAACGACGGCGCTTATGGGGCCCTGTTTGATGCGGCCCACGTCGGCTGGCGTTTCCCCGTGGAACTGCTCCGCAGCTCAGATGCCAAGGATATGCCGTTCAGCTTCTACGGCCCGACCTGCGATGATATGGACCATATGGCCGGGCCGTTCCTGCTGCCCGCTGATATTGCCGCCGGTGACTATATCGAAATTGGCATGCTCGGCGCTTATGGCTGCGCCATGCGGACTGGGTTCAATGGTTTCACGAACGGCGAAACGCGTATCGTGAATGATGAACCCATGGCTTCGCTTTATGTCGCGGATGATCTGCCGGACAGGCTTTCATCAAACGTCGTGAAACTGTAACGCATCAAGAGTTGAACCGTTCGGGCTGAGCCTGTCGAAGCCTTCCTTGCTTTTGGCTTGTTCCAGATGAAGGGAGGACTTCGACAGGCTCAGTCCGAACGGTATTTTATCGGAGATTTCCCAATGACCACCGCCCAAATCGACGCCCAGCGTAAGGCTGAGCTCCTTTCCACCACCGTCGAGCATATCGACATCCGCACCTTTGATGCGCGGCCGATCATTGACGGCATGGGCAAGATGAGCTTCACCAGCCGCGATCTGGCGCGCGCGACGGGCATCTATAATCAGATGCTGGCGGACAAGGATTGCTCCATCTTCCTCGTCATCGCTGGCTCCACCAGCGCGGGCGGCTGCATGGATCTTTACGCCGAATTGCTGCGCAACAATATGATCGACGGCATCGTCGCCACGGGCGCGTCCATCGTGGATATGGATTTCTTCGAAGGGCTGGGCCACAAACATTATCAGGCGTTGGAAGTGCCCGATGATGATACGCTGCGTTCGCTGCTGATCGACCGGATTTACGATACCTATATCGATGAAGAGCAGTTGCAGGATTGCGACCACACGATCCTGGACATAGCCAACAGCCTGGAGCCCCGCCCTTATTCCAGTCGCGCGTTCATCCGTGAAATGGGCAAATATCTGGTCGAACATGGCAAGAAGGATAACAGCCTCGTCAAGCTGGCTTACGAACATGATGTTCCGATCTTCTGCCCGGCTTTCGTGGACTCATCGGCTGGCTTTGGCCTCGTCAAGCATCAGGTCGACCGCGCGAAGGAAGGCAAGCCCTATATGGTGCTCGACGCCATTGCCGATTTCCGTGAACTGACCGACATCAAGATCAAGGCAGGTACCACGGGCCTTCTGATGATTGGCGGTGGCGTGCCCAAGAATTTCATTCAAGATACCGTCGTTTGCGCCGAAATCCTGGGACATGATGATGTGCAGGTCCACAAATATGCCGTGCAAATCACCGTGGCTGACGTCCGCGATGGGGCCTGCTCCTCCTCCACGCTGCAAGAAGCCGCCAGCTGGGGCAAAGTGAACACAGGCATCGAACAAATGGTCTTTGCCGAAGCAGGCTCAGTCATGCCGCTGCTCGCGTCCGACGCGTATCACCGCGGCCTGTGGAAGGACCGCGTCAAGCGCCGCTGGGGTGCTATTTTCGATTGATATCAGTAGCTTTTGACAACTGATTAAAATGGGTGCAGCTTCCCCTCCTTCACTGGAGGGGAGCCCAAATATGGAAAATACAATACTCGCGCCAGCCGCCGTGCTGGTGCTTTGGTCGATCATCATGCTGATCTGGATGGCGGGCACACGATTGCCGGCAATGTCTAAGTTAGGTGTGGACCTAAAAACCGCGCCGCCAGGTGGGCGTGGTCAGGAAATTGATTTGACGGTTCCGCCGTCCGTCGCTTGGAAGTCCCATAATTATACGCATTTGATGGAACAGCCGACGCTATTTTACGCAGTCGTTGGCATTCTTGCGCTCGCCGGCCAAGGCGGCGGGCTGAACACGACATTAGCTTGGGCCTATGTTGGATTGCGGATTGCACACAGCCTCTGGCAGACCTTAGTCAATAAGATTCCAGTGCGCTTTGCATTGTTTTTAACTTCAACTATTTGTTTGGCGGCGCTTGCGGTTCGCGCCGTCATTGCGACGATTTAAGGATTTTACGCATGACCCATCAAGAAATTCTCCACCCGGTCGTCGCGCTCGCGGCATGGACCATGGTTATGTGGGTGTGGATGTACATCACTCGCATTCCCGCCATCAACAAAGTTCCCGAACTCGATTCAAAAACATGGGTCGGCGGGGTTGGCGCAGACCTTGAAAGGCTCTTGCCCGCCAAGACCCAGTGGCCTGCCCATAATTACAATCACCTTCACGAGGCCCCAACGGTATTTTACGCGGTCGCGATTGTGTTAGCGATAATTGGGCAGGGCAACGGTCTTAACGCCCAGATCGCCTGGGCCTATGTCTTCCTGCGAGTGGCGCATAGTCTGGTGCAGGTTCTCTGGAACCGTGTTGCTGTGCGGTTTGCGATCTTTGCCTTATCAAGCTTAGCGCTGATAGCGCTGGTACTGCATGCTTACTTGGGCGTAATCCACCACGGCTAACGGCTGAAACGCGCGGCCAGCTCCACATGGTTTGACCAACGGAACTGGCCGACGGGTTTGATCCAGTCGAGCTGATAACCCCCGCCGATCAGTATCCGCGCATCGCGCGCGAAGGTGGATGGGTTGCATGATATCGAAGCGATGATGGGAACGCGGCTTGCGGCGAATTCCTCAACTTGCTCCTTTGCTCCGGCGCGCGGCGGATCAATAACGACGGCATCAAATCGGGCCAGATCGGCTGTGGGAATCGGGCGACGGAACAGATCGCGATGTTCGACGGTGACCGGGCGCAGCCCTCGATTGGCAGCCTGTTGTAACGCGAGGATCGCATCACGAGCGCCCTCAACTGCGTGGACTTTGCCTGGCAAAGCGAAGGCGAATGTACCGAGCCCTGCAAACAGGTCAGCAGCCTCCTCCGCATCCCCGACCGCCTCTTTGACAGCTGCGACCAGCGCCGCTTCGCCGTCTCGCGTCGCTTGAAGGAAGGCCGCTTCAGGCAACGCGACGGCCAGCCCGCCAAAGGTCACCGTCACAGGCTCCGGCTCCCACCGCACTTGTGGGCCGTAACCTTCGTCCAGCGACAGCCGCGCGAGTTTGTGGACCCGCGCAAAATCAGACAACGCTTCAATCGCTTCTAGCCCTTCGGCTTCGCCGCCTGCGATCAGCAGATCAATCCCTTGATCCGCCAACGTCATGCGGATGTCCGCTGGGCGGCGGTCCTTCAGGATGAGCATCAATAGCCGTTTGAGCGGCGCAATCATGGCAAACAGTTCGCTCGCCATGACGGGGCATTCGGCAAGGTCGATCAGCTTATGG
Organism: Sphingomonadales bacterium; assembly: GCA_031376385.1. GTDB lineage: Bacteria > Pseudomonadota > Alphaproteobacteria > Sphingomonadales > Sphingomonadaceae > Aquisediminimonas. The sequence continues at coordinate 286,949 of JANMDQ010000015.1, read as the reverse complement.
CTCGCCCCTTCGGCAAAGCCCAACTGGATATGCTTGCCTGCCTTCAGCGCACGCAATGCTACACGCCGCCGCGCAAAGGCAGGCGAGAGAAGCGGCGTGCGAATTTCGGGGAGCGCTACCTTCTGAGCCTTAAGAGCAGAAACAATTCGATCCGTCACAAAGCTGGCATAAGTCGCGTCGTTGACATGCTGCAATTGACATCCGCCACAGCGCCCAAAGTGCCTGCACGGCGGCTCCTGCCGATTGGGGCCGGGGATAATCTCGGCCAAGTCAGTCACATAGTCGCCGGGCACAGCGCCCGCGACAAACCGTCCTGACGCCGTCAACCCGTCCCCGCGTGCGGCAAAGCCAATGATCAGTTCTGCGTTGTCGCTCACAAGCAGTGCCCAATCGCGCGGGGCAAGACCCGCACCAGATCGTCTGCAATCAGTGCCGGGCCCACCAGCCGCGCGCATTCGCCGTGCAACCACACGGCGGCACAGGCCGCCTCCATCGGTGCGAGTCCCGTCGACAGGAGTCCTGCGACAATTCCGGCCAGCACATCGCCTGTTCCCGCACTCGCCAGCCACGGCGAAGCGTCCGAACTCACTGCGACTTCACCGCCAGGCGATGCGATCACTGTCTTGGCACCTTTGAAAATGACCGTTGCGCCCGATGCCTTTGCGGCACTTCGCGCCTGATCCTCTTTGCCGCCGGACAAGTTCGGAAACAACCCAACAAACTCTCCTGCATGCGGAGTCAGGATGACCCCACGAGCGCGTGTTTGAAAATCAAGATGTCTTGTTTCTCTCAGTATCGTCAGCGCGTCACCGTCAAGAACAAGCGCATGGTCACTTGCCAGGGCTGCCGCCAGTTTGCCACGGCTCTGGTCCGAAAGCCCAAGGCCCGGCCCGATAAGAAGTGCACCAACACGGGCGTCTGCCGTCACGTCGTCCCAAGCCTTGCGCACAAGTGCATGGGGGCCGCCCAGTCCGCCGCCGACCAGCGCAACATAGCCTGCAAATCGCATTGCGCTTTCTGCCGCCAGCATTGCTGCACCGGGCATTTCCCCGCCAACGACCACAACCATCCCGCGACTATATTTATGGGCGTCCTGCGCTGGCGGGCTTAGCTTTGGCCTTTCCACTCGGAAAGATGCTGGAATTTGGTGGCCGGTCATCCCGGTGCTTTAAGCGGGGTAGCAGCGGATGGGAAGGCGTGAGGTCCGCGCAGCGTCTGGGTGTTCTCTCTGCACCCCTAGACCCGCTCTCCCTGAACTTGACGAAGGGTTGGTGCAGAACTTAGCTTTGCGTTTCAAATCCACCCAACCCTTCGTCAGGCTCAGGGTGAGCGGAAGTTGCCACCAGTTAAGGCGTCTTGCCCTTCACCGTCGCAGGCAACCTATATTTGTCACCTGCCACCTGAACCTCAATCTGATTGTTCCCAATAGTCTGCAAGACCGCAGGCTCTGCTCCATCCGCGACAACAAGCCCGCTGCCATCCTTCATAACTTTGAACCGCCGAAACCCGCCATCATCATGGCGGATGGTCAGCATCAAGTCCGTACCATCGAGTTCGCGCTCCACGGTGCAAGTGCGGGAAAATGTTTTGAAGCCTGAGACCGCACAGTCAATCGCCCCGCCATTGGCGGCTTTGCTGCGTGCCATGGCCTCTGCCTCTGCAAGTGATTTGGCATCATCCACTTTCGCATCGCCGCAAGCCGTAAGCGCTAAGGCCAAACCCAATATGCTAGATATCCGCAAAGACATGTGTTTCCGCTTTCCCACCTGGATGCGTGACCGCGCCTTGATAGGCAGGCCCCACATTCTGGGCATAGCGCCACAAGGCCCCCGATTGGTAATCATTCTGACGCGGTAACCATTTTTCCCGTCGCGCGGCCAAAACGTCTGCTGGGACATTGAGGTCTATGGTGCCTGCTACCGCATCAATCGCGATCTCGTCACCGTCTTTGATCAGGGCAATAGGGCCGCAATCCGCAGCTTCGGGGCCGACATGGCCGATGCAGAAGCCACGTGTCGCGCCGGAAAAGCGGCCATCTGTTATTAACGCCACTTTCTCTCCCATACCCTGTCCGTACAGAGCTGCTGTGGTGGAGAGCATTTCGCGCATGCCCGGGCCGCCTTTGGGGCCTTCATAACGGATGACCACGACGCCCCCTTCTCGGATTTCGCGTCGCTCAACCGCTGCAAAGCACTCCTCTTCGCTTTCAAAAACTTGGGCGGGTCCAGTAAATTCAAGCCGCGCCATGCCCGCGACTTTCACAATGGCACCTTCCGGGGCCAGCGTACCGCGCAGGCCAACAACGCCGCCGGTAGGAGTGATCGGGGCATTGGCAGGATAGATGACCTTCTGGTCTGGATTCCAAGTGATCTTTTCAAGATTCTCACCCAGTGTCTTGCCTGTCACTGTCATGCAGTCGCCGTGAAGCAGCCCTTCGGACATCATCGATTTCATCAGCATGTAGATGCCGCCCGCTTCATACATATCCTTGGCGACATAGTTTCCGCCGGGTTTAAGATCCGCCATATAGGGCGTGGTTTTGAAGATTTCGGCCACATCAAACAGGTCGAACGATATCCCCGCCTCATGCGCCATCGCGGGCAGATGAAGCGCCCCGTTGGTGGAACCGCCTGTGGCCGCCACAATACGCGCGGCATTTTCAAACGCTTCGCGCGTGCAGATATCGCGGGGCCGAATTGACTGAGCGAGCAGATCCATCACTTGAACGCCAGCCGCATGCGCGACCTGATCTCGCGTCGAATAGGGTGCAGGGGCCATATTTGAATTGGGCAGAGAAAGGCCAATGGCTTCGGCGACGCACGCCATCGTGTTCGCAGTATATTGACCGCCGCAGGCGCCGTGGCCGGGGCACGCAACCTTTTCGAGCGCCGTCACATGTTCGATTGGGCAGGCGCCCGCCGCATATTTTCCGACGACTTCAAACACATCGACCACAGTCACGTCCCGGTCTTCAAACCGGCCCGGCAGAATGGACCCGCCATAAACGAAGATCGACGGCACATTGAGCCGCAACATTGCCATCATCATGCCCGGCAATGATTTATCACAGCCCGCAAATCCAATCAGCGCATCATAGCAATGTCCACGCACGGAGAGTTCGACAGAATCCGCAATGACTTCGCGGCTGACGAGGGAGGATTTCATCCCCTGATGCCCCATCGCGATTCCGTCCGTCACCGTGATTGTATTGAATCGACGCGGCATGCCGCCGCCTGCCTCAACGCCTCCACGTGCGATATCTGCCTGCGCATCCAGCGTTGTATTGCACGGTGCGCTGTCATTGCCCGCCGAAGCGATGCCGACGAACGGCCGCGCGATTTCTTCCTCCGTCAGCCCCATCGCGTAATAATATGACCGGTGCGGCGCTTTTGATGGGCCAACTGAGACATGGCGGCTGGGGAGTTTGGATTTATCGAACTGGTGGGTCATTGATCGTCTCTCACTTAATCAAAGCAACGGTTAGCGTCATTGCGAGCGCAGCGAAGCAATCCAGAAAGTTTGCCGCTGACTCTGGATTGCTTCGCTACGCTTGGAGTGGCGGCATTTCAACGCCCTTCGAAACTCTCCACAAAACCCGGTACGATTTTTACCTTTGCGGCCTGCTCAAACGCATGACCTGCGCCAAGCACCGCTGCATCATCCCATTTCCGCCCAATAAAACTGAGTCCGACGGGAAGGTTGTGCACAGCCCCCATCGGCACCGTGAGATGCGGATATCCTGCGACAGCCGCCAACTGGCTTGATCCCGGACCACCAAAATTATCGCCGTTCACAAGATCGCTAACCCAGGCCGGGCCATTGGTGATGCCAAGCAGCAGATCAACGTTGTTCGCGGCCAGCAAATGGTCAATGCCTTCGGGGCCTGCCAAACGCTGTGACAAGGCAAGTGCGTCCTTGTACGCTTCATCGGTCAGCGGGCCTTTTGCCTGTGCCTGCTCGAATGTCTCCTGCCCGAACCAGCGCATTTCGCTGGCGGCGTTGGCCTTGTTAAAGGCAATCAGATCAGCCAGCGTTTTGGGGCTTGCCGCTTGAGGCAAGCTGCCGAGATAAGCTGTCATGTCAGCCTTCAACTCATACAGCAGCACCGTGAATTCGGCATCGCCCAGCTTTTCGAGGCCCGTGCGGCTGTCATTGATATCAACAATTTCCGCGCCTGCACCGCGCAACACATCGAGCGCCCGGTCAAAGAGTGTGAGTATGGCCGCACTGCTGCCCAGACGGTCGCGCATCACGCCAATGCGTCTGCCCTTCAAACTATTCGCAGAAAGAAGCGCCGCATAGTCGCGCTTGCGCGTGTCCGCCTCCTGTGTTGCTGGATCGGACGCGTCAGTCCCCGCCATGGCCGACAGTATGATTGCTGCGTCGCGTACTGTCGCTGTCATCGGACCAGCCGTATCTTGGGTATGCGAAATTGGCACCACATGCGCGCGGCTGACCAGGCCAACGGTGGGCTTGAACCCAACAACGCCGTTGATTCCGGCGGGGCAGGTGATGGAGCCATCGGTCTCCGTGCCCACGGTTCCCGCCGCAAGGCCAGCCGCCATGGCAGATCCACTGCCGCTGGAAGAGCCGCAAGTGTTGCGGTTGAGGATATGCGGATTGCGGGTGAGGCCGCCAATTGCACTCCATCCGCTCGTTGAGGTGTCGGCCCGGATATTCGCCCATTCGGACAAGTTGGTTTTACCCAATATGATCGCACCTGCTGCCTTCAAGCGCGCAACGAGTCCAGCATCGCGGTTGGTTACATTGTCTTTCAGAGCCAGCGAACCAGCGGTCGTCGGCACTGGTCCGCTGGCTTCGATATTATCCTTGATCAGAATTGGAATTCCGTGAAGCGGACCAAGTAACTTTCCCGCTTTACGCTCTGCATCACGCTGTTTTGCAACAGCCAGAGCATCGGGCATCAGGGCGAGCACAGCGTTGAGTTTAGGCCCGGCGTCATCAATTGCAGCAATTCGTTTGAGATAGGCCTTTACAATCGCGACACTCGTCGTCCGGCCCAAGGCCATATCCGCCGACAGGTCTGACAAAGTTTTATCGGCGACGGGATCAGACGCCGCAAAAGCAGGCGCAGAGGTAAAAGCAAGCAACAGGCCCAAAATTATGCGCATAACAGTCTCCCTGTAGAGCTTCACTCTGTGACAATCAGCGTTTAGGGGCAAGACCATGTTTAAGTCTCGCCCCGATCAAATGCTTGTCGAACGCGGCCTAGTCGAAAGCCGGGCCCGGGCGCAGGCATTGATCCTTGCCGGGCTCGTCTGGTCAGGCGACCGGAAGGTTGAAAAGGCCGGGCAATCCATGCCTGCGGACGCGCCGCTTGAAGTGAAGGGCCGCGATCATCCTTGGGTATCGCGCGGCGGAATCAAACTTGCCCACGCGCTCGAACATTTCGGCTGGGACGTGTCTGGCCTTGTGGCGATAGATGTAGGGTCATCGACTGGCGGATTTACTGACGTGCTGCTGACGAAGGGCGCAGCCAAGGTGTTTGCAGTCGACAGCGGCACCAATCAGTTGGCTTGGAAATTGCGGCAGGACAGCCGCGTCGTGGTTCATGAACAAACCAGCGCACGGATATTGACCGAAACCCACATCACGCAACCCGTGGACCTGATTGTGTGCGACGCGAGTTTCATTGGACTGGCCAAAGTCCTTGAACGCCCACTCTCCTTCTCGGCCCCGGCTGCACGGCTGGTTGCTCTGATCAAGCCGCAGTTTGAAGCGGGGCGAGGCGAAGTTGGCAAAGGTGGCGTCATCCGTGATCCCGAAGTCCACCTTAGGGTCCGCGAGGAGGTTCGGGAATGGCTTATCTCAAGCGGCTGGAACGTCGAAGGCATAACGCAAAGCCCCATTACCGGGCCTGAAGGCAATGTGGAGTTTCTCATCGGGGCCTCTCGCCTCCCTTGACGAACCAGTTGCATCCTGCAACCGAGCAGCATGTCCAGACATCTTTTCATGCTGTTTATCACCTTCAGCGCACCCGCCCTTGCCCAACGGACCACAAACAATGCAGTCACTCAAGCTGACGACGCCTTTGGACGCGCAGTGGGCAATGAAAAGATTGGAATTTATTCCTCAGATGAAGTGCGCGGGTTCAACCCGATTGAAGCAGGCAATGTCCGCATCGAAGGGCTCTATTACGACCAGCAGGGCCTCGCCTCAAACCGTATGGTTGATAGCACGTCCATCCGCGTGGGATACGGCGCGCGAGGCTACCCTTTTCCAGCGCCCACAGGCGTGGTCGATTTGAAACTGGAAAAATATGAAGGACAGCGGATCGTCAGTATCGAAGGGGAAATGGACGCTGACGGCAACAGCAGTGGATCGGTCCAAGTCAAATTGCCGCTGATCAAAGATAAATTGGGCATATCATTTGGCCAAGGGTTCAGACGTGGCCGCCAACCCCAAGGCCGCTTTGGCAATTTTAACAGCCAAAGTGTTTTTCTCACTTGGACGCCAGAACCAAATTCTGAAGTTACGGCCTATTGGAGCCGCTTTCATTTCTCCCGCGCCAGTGCGTCGCCGATCCTGTTTCCCAGCACGCCCGACATTCCAAAGGCAATTCCGCGAAAAACATTCCTCGGCCAACCTTGGGCACGCACACGCTATACAACCTATAACAGCGGCCTGATCGCAAAGGCCGATGTCGGTACCGTGCGGGTTGAGGCGGGCTTGTTCCGGTCCGTGCGCCAAGATGATCGGACTTTTGCGGATTTGCTGCTGGGCGTCACGCCGGATGGCCGCGTTGCGAACCGTCTCATCGTGGCCGACGTCGATAATTTCGCCGGCTCCACTTCTGGCGAAATCCGCATGACACGCCGCTGGACTGGAAAAATGTTACGTCACAGCCTGATTGCGACCGTTCGAGGGCGGGACCAAGTGCGCGAATTTGGCGGGCAACAACGCATTTCATTGGGTGCAAGCACGATCGGCGCGCCCGATGACCGCGTGCGGCCAACTTATAATTTTGGTAACAATGACCAATCCGCCGTTCGCCAGGTGACACTTGGTTTGGGATATGATCTGCAAGTGAAGGGGCGCGGTTCTCTGGCGCTTGCGGTGCAGAAATCTGATTACCGCAAAACAGTTGATTTCGCCAACTCCGCGCTGGCAAATAGCGTCGCACGCGATAGACCTTGGCTGTTCAGCGGTACGGCGTCCATCAATCTTGTGTCAGGCTTGCTGGCCTACGGCGGTTATGTGCGCGGGCTGGAGGAAAGCGCTGTTGCTCCTGATATTGCAATCAACCGCAGCGAAGCGCCGCCTGCACTGCTCACGCGCCAGATTGATGCCGGTCTGCGCTATGCGATCACGCCGAAGCTTGCTCTGATTACTGGTGTGTTCGATCTTGAAAAGCCCTATTTCAACATTGATGCAGCATCGCGCTTTCGCAGTCTTGGCACTGTGCGCAACCGGGGGATTGAACTGTCACTGGCCGGCACACTGTTGCCGGGCCTGACGATCGTTGCAGGCGGCCTGATTTTGGATCCCAAAATAGCGGGACCGGACGTCACGGCTGGCCGCATCGGGCAGCGCCCAGTAGGCTCATTCCGCCACCGCGCTGTTGCCAATCTTGATTGGAAACCCGCCGGGCAAGAGGCTTGGTCGTTCGATTTTGCCTTTGAGGCGACTGGCCCGGAAACGGCAACCATCTCAAACAGTTTCACCGGCCCCGCGCGCGAAACATTTGGCATTGGCACGCGCTACCGGTTCACGCTGGGCAAGACTAAGTTTCTTGCCCGTGCGCAAGTGACGAACCTGTTTAATGATTATGGCTGGAAAGTGAGCAGCAGCGGCGGCTTCACCTTTACGGTTCCGCGTGCTTTCATTTTGAACCTCGCAGCGGATATATAAACCAAAGGTCGCTTCCGCTCACTGCCTCGAACGCGTAGGGCTAAATTAAGAGACAATGAAGGAATGATATTCATGGGCGGTTTAGCGTCGAAAGAACAATTGCGTATGTCCTTCATCCGCTGGGCCTTGGTGACGGTGCCTGGGATTATATTTCTTGGCTTTCTGGCCGGACGAACTTCAAATTCCGGTTTTGGCAATCGCTGGTTTGACGCGCTGGCAAAACCCGCGATATTTCCGCCGGGGTGGCTATTCCCCATCGCTTGGACAATCCTTTACATCATGCTTGGGCTGGTCCTGGCCATGCTCCTTCACGCGCGCGGGGCGAAAGGGCGCGGGTTGGCATTGGGGTTGTTTCTGACGCAATTGATGCTCAATTTTAGCTGGACAGCGCTCTTCTTCACAGCTCACCAAGTCACATTGGCGCTGGTTTTGATCGTAACAATCTTAGCGCTTACAATTGCTGCGACGTTTGCGATTGCCCCGATCCGGAAACAGGCTGCGTGGATGATGGTGCCTTATATGGTTTGGCTCACTCTGGCGTCGCTGATAACACTACAAATTGATCAGCTAAATCCTGACGCGGAAATGATGGTTCCCCCAACGCCAGCAGCAGAAATCATTTTGTGAGTACAGCGGGTTAGCCCCGCCCGCCCGCTTCAGTTATCCTTCAGACGTCCCAAGCGGTGAAACAAGCTTGAATATTTAATTGAATCTGGGTGGTCGAGATTGTTCTGCAAGAAATACTGCACCGACTGCTTGAGCAAACGGAAATCTTCTGTGGAAAAAACCGCGCGGGCCCGTGCTGGTTCTGGCATTGATAATCTCCTGTGACGCTCAATCTGCGACCCCTTGTTGATTCGCCGGGCGCTGTTTCACTGCAAGCCTGTGTGCCTCTAGCACCACACAGGCGTCAAGCCCCTCAACGTGAACAAGCGACCCATCTGGCATTTGTCACACTTTTGGACCATGAGGCGTCGAAGTGACCGAGTACAGGGGCGTGTATGAGCAGGAAATTCTTTGGAACGGACGGCATTCGCGGGCGCACCAACGCCAGCGTGATGACTGCTGAAATGGCAATGAGAGTCGGCCAAGCGGCAGGCGCGCATTTCGTGCGCGGCGACCATAAACACCGCGTTGTGATCGGCAAAGATACGCGCCTCTCTGGCTATATGCTTGAAAATGCACTTGTTTCGGGGTTCACGTCAGTGGGGATGGACGTGGTGCAAGTCGGCCCCATGCCAACGCCCGCTGTTGCCATGCTCACGCGGTCAATGCGCGCGGATTTAGGCGTGATGCTTTCCGCCAGCCACAATCCATTTTATGACAATGGCATTAAGCTGTTCGGCCCTGACGGCTATAAACTGTCTGACGCGGATGAAATTGCGATTGAGGCGCTGCTGGATACACCGCCGCTGCTGGCCGATGGCAGCAAAATCGGGCGCGCACGCCGAGTGGAGGATGCACGCGGACGCTATATCCATTTCGCCAAAGGCTGTTTTCCGGAAGAACTGCGCTTGGATGGCCTGAAAATCGCGCTCGATTGCGCGCATGGGGCTGCTTACCAAGTTGCTCCTTCAGCGTTGTGGGAGCTGGGGGCGGAAATCGTACCGCTAGGTGTCAGCCCCAATGGCACCAATATCAATGACCAATGCGGCTCAACATATCCTGCCGCATTGCAAGAGGCCGTGGTCGCGAGCGGCGCGCACCTGGGCGTAGCGCTGGACGGTGACGCAGACCGACTGATCATTGTCGACGAAAAAGGCCGCATTGTGGACGGCGACCAGATCATGGCGCTGATCGGGCATAGCTGGGCAGCCTCTGGCCAGTTACGGGGGCCCGGCGTTGTGGCGACTGTCATGTCCAATCTGGGGCTTGAGCGGTCATTGAACAGCGCGGGCCTGACGCTGGAGCGCACTCAGGTGGGGGATCGCTATGTGCTTGAACGAATGCGGTCAGGCGGGTTTAACGTCGGCGGCGAACAATCTGGCCATATGATCCTGAGCGATTACGGCACCACTGGCGATGGTCTGGTCGCGGCGTTGCAAGTGCTGGCTGAACTGGTGCGTCAGGAAAAGCCCGCGAGCGAGCTGCTGCATATCTTTGATCCCGTACCGCAACTGCTTAAAAACGTGCGCTTCTCTGGCGGCAAGCCCTTGGATGCGGCGCGCGTGAAGGAGGCGATTGCCGATGCTGAGGCTGAACTCGTCGGCAATGGCCGCCTCGTCATTCGCCCATCCGGCACCGAACCCGTGATCCGCGTGATGGCCGAAGGTGATGATGCTGGGAAGGTAGAGCGACTGGTTGATAGTATTTGTGAGGCTGTGAAAGATGCAGTGGCGTAAGCCAGTAACCGCCCGCATCCTCATCATTGCAGGATCAGACTCCGGCGGCGGCGCAGGAATTCAGGCGGATATCAAGACCGTCACGATGCTCGGTGGCCACGCGATGACGGCAGTGACTGCGATCACGGCGCAAAATACAACGGGGGTGACGGCTGTTCATCCCATCCCCACCGATATGGTCATTGCCCAAATGGACGCCGTGATCAGCGATATTGGCGTGGATGCGATTAAAATTGGGATGATTGGATCAGCGGAAACCGCGAACGCAGTTGCGGATTATCTGACCGCGCTGACCGTGCCCATCGTGTTTGATCCTGTCATGGTCGCAACCAGCGGCGCCATGTTGGCCGACGCACAGACGATCAACGCATTCGAACGGCTGATGCGTCTTGCAACCCTTACCACCCCAAACCTGCCCGAACTCGCAGCCCTTGGCAGTGAAGCCGCGATGGTGGGGCCAACCCTGATCAAAGGCGGCCATAGCGATGGGGATATCATCATTGACCGCCTGATCGACGGCGGCGCGGAGGTTGCCCTGTGGGAAGGGAGCCGGATCAATACGACCAGCACCCACGGCACGGGTTGCACGCTGGCCAGCGCGATTGCGTGTGGACTTGGCCAAGGGTTGAGCCTGACCGACGCCATCGAACGCGCGCGCGCCTTTGTCCGCGCGGCCCTTATCGCCGCGCCCAGCCTTGGCAAGGGCCATGGCCCGATGGGGCATCAGGCGGTGCGTGACTTGTGATTATCGCAGGTGTTGATGAAGCGGGACGAGGGCCGCTGGCTGGCCCCGTGGTCGCTGCGGCCGTCATCCTGTGCGAAGGCGGCATCGCAGGGCTCGATGACAGCAAGAAACTGTCGGCCAAACGCCGCGCGGTGCTGGAGGCGGAAATCCTCGCGCGCTGCATCGTCGGCGTCGGCATGGCCTCACCCGATGAAATTGACAGCATCAACATCCTCCAGGCCACTCTCCTCGCGATGACCCGCGCGGTGGAGGCTCTGGCCACCCTCCCCGCCTACATCTTAGTAGATGGGAACCGCCTGCCAAAGTGGCGATATAGCGCAGAAGCCATCATCGGCGGCGACGCGACCCACCCCTGTATCTCCGCCGCCAGCATCATCGCCAAGGAGCATCGCGACCGGATCATGATCGCGGCGGACGTCGATTATCCCGGCTACGGCTGGGCAACCAACAAGGGCTACGGCGCGGCGGTTCACTTGACCGCTCTTGCCAAACTAGGCGCTACTCCCCTCCATCGACGTTCATTTGCGCCTGTCGCAAAAAGTTTTTTTGATAGTGAGTCAAACAGGCCACACCCCATAAGTTGAGAGTCCGTATGAAGAACACCCACATCATCCTGTGGGGGACTCGGTTCGTTCCGCCGCGCTTAACTAATTTATTAACCTTTTCCGTTAACCCTTTGACTTGACGGCGGAGTCCAGATGACTCAGCAAGGTCTCTTGTGCATCAAAGGAGCGTTTGCATGGGGGTTTTGGAGAAGATCAGGGTCAGTGATGCCAAGGCGCTTGCGCTACCGCTAGACCAGATCATCATTGGCGATTGCATTGCCGCCATGCGCGCGCTTCCTGATGCCTGCATCGATATGGTCTTTGCCGATCCGCCCTATAATCTGCAACTTGGCGGCGATCTGTTCCGGCCAGAAGGCGGTCGCGTCGATGCGGTCGATAATGACTGGGACAAGTTTGACAGTCTGGCCACTTATGATGCGTTCAGCCGCGCCTGGCTGACTGAAGCGCGCCGCATCCTCAAACCCAACGGCACGCTGTGGGTCATCGGAAGCTATCACAATATCTTCCGCGTTGGCTCCGTTTTGCAGGATGAGGGCTTTTGGATCCTGAATGACATCATCTGGCGCAAAGTGAACCCCATGCCCAATTTTCGCGGCACGCGGTTCACCAATGCGCATGAAACACTGATCTGGGCGTCCAAGGGCGAGAAGGCGAAGTATACGTTCAATTACCGCGCGATGAAGACGCTGAATGATGAACTGCAAATGCGGTCCGATTGGTCATTCCCCATTTGCGGCGGCGCAGAGCGGCTGAAGCGGAACGGCGTGAAAGCGCACCCGACGCAAAAGCCAGAGGCGCTGCTTTACCGCATCCTCCTTGCCACCACGAAACCCGGCGATGTCGTGCTTGATCCCTTCTTCGGCACTGGCACTACTGGGGCCGTCGCGAAGCGGTTGGGCCGTCACTGGATCGGCTGTGAACGTGAACTGGATTATGTCGATGTCGCGCAGGAACGGATTGCCGCTGCTCTGCCGCTTGATGAAACGATGCTCAAGACGATGCAAGCCGATACTGCTGCGCCAAGGGTCGCGTTCGGTACGCTGGTCGAAACTGGCTATCTCCGCCCCGGAACGCCCATATTCGACATCAAACGCCGCTGGTCCGCCAATGTCCGCAGCGACGGATCCATCATCTGCGACGCGGCGTCAGGCTCAATCCATAAAGTCGGCGCGGTCCTCCAAGGCGCGCCCAGCTGCAACGGCTGGACCTTTTGGCATTATGAGGAAGACGGCGTGTTGAAGCCAGTGGACGCCCTGCGGCAAACCTATTTGCTGGCCACGCAGCCCTAAATGGGCAGCTGCCTAATTTAAGCTATTAAACTAGCAGCTTTGGAAAATATGTGCGGCGCAGCAATTCTGTGATTGCAAAATCGTGCGAATCAGTGAATAAAAAGTTAACTAGGGCGGCGATGTATGCCGACACCTGCTGCGGGGTCTCTCATTTTTAACATACTGCCATAGAGCAGTGCTCCCTTTGGAAGGAAAAATCATGTCCATTCGCAAAGCAATCTTGAAATCTGGCCTCGCCATTGCGGCGATTGGCATGGCAACTAGCGCAAGTGCCGCGGTGTTTGTTGTGAAGGCAATTGATCATTCCAGCGCTTCAAATGCTCCGCTTTCCACCATTGCGCTTTCCATCGGGCAGATTTTTACGGTGTCATCAGATCTTAACGATCTTTGGAATGCGGGCGCGCTGCCACGATATTCAGACGCGAATGGTTTGGTGGGCAACCGGTTTGCAACAGTTCTGGACGACTCAGGACAGCTGGTCGGAACTCAAATCGGTCAGAATTTCGGATCCTACACTCAGTTTGGGCACACTGCGGCCTTTGGTTCGCTGGTCGGCCGTATTGGTGGTGTCTATCAGACGCTCGGCGCGAATTTTAACGGTGCAGCATGGGGCACAGGCAATCTTGAGCTTTTCTACTGGGACTCAAATTCGGGCGACAACAGCGGCCAGATTGCCTTTAACATCGCGGCTGTCCCTGAACCCGCCACATGGCTGATGATGATCGCAGGCTTCGGCCTGATCGGTGGGATGATGCGTCGGCGTGTAACAAAGGTAGCATACGCCTAAGCAGACGTAGAGGATCTGTTGGTTCCACATATTTGGTTTACCAGTTTCCACAGGGAATTTTGATATGAAATTCAAACTCAAGTTGGCTGTAACAGCGGGTATTGCCGCACTTATCGCGTCATCCCCTGCCAGCGCGGCAACATTTGTGCTGGACTTTGGAAACACCAATTGTGCCGGAGGATGCTCAGACGGAGGGACTTTCCTTCAGACCTACGGCGACCAAGCAGGGCTGGACGTTTCCTATCAATCAATGGATGGCCCAGGGAATTCTACTGTTGGCTATCAAGGCCTTCGGTACTGGGGCGGAAGCTACGGTAACCTGAGCGGAGTGGCGTGGGGCGGAACCGCCTTCAACAGCGGCGTTCCTGAAATCACTTTCACCTTAACGCAACCGGGCACGATCCGTTTGAACAGTCTGCAATATGCAGGCTGGCCGAATACCAGCCGACCTACTGAATTTCGGATCTATGATTTGAACTATAACCTGCTGTTCAACTCCGGCGCTGTGTCAGCACCCGGAACCGGCAACAGCACAATCGCACTCAATACCGGCAACAGCAGCGGATTGCGGCTTCAGTGGGGCCCAGATGGCTTTAATGCAGGAATTGATAACCTTTCATTCTCGCTCAACGAGCCGCTTGGCGCTGTTCCTGAACCCGCCACGTGGCTGATGATGATCGCAGGCTTCGGCCTGATCGGCGGGATGATGCGCCGGAAAGAAAAGTTGGGCGTTAGCTTTGGCTAAATCGGGTCTTTAGGAAATGCGCGATCTAAACGCGCCTTGATTTCATTGGTCGCGTTTGTTCCTGTCCCTGCCTAACGTGGGTACTGTTTTTGGAGTTATATTTTATGGCCAGTCTTAGAACATCCTTTGTGACAGTCGTGGCAGTTGCTGCGATGAGTTTGTTTGCAGGGTCTGCTCGTGCTGCTGTTGTCCTTGCAAACCAACCGACACTCACTGATTTGGGTTTGTTCTCGGCTGGTAGCTATCAAATCTCTGCCTCAGGTATCGTGTCTTTGGCAGGAACAGCCGGAGACGGAGCGTTTGACGTAGGGCCCGATGGCGTTCCTGTGACGCCAGTTCTCTTTCCCGGCTATGGATATTTCAATCCAAACGGAGCGACACTTGATGCGCTTTCCGGCAATGCTACAGGACCTGGGGGGTCCGCCTTCAATCTTGGCGCGTTGATCGGCAGTTTTGTAACGGCACCAAATACCAGCGACTATTTTCTAATTGGTAACGGAAGCAATGTCTCTCTGAGCAGCGCAGGCCATATTTATGCATTGGTGAATGATACATTTTATTCCAATAATAATGGCAGCTTTAATGTCACTGTTGCCGCCGTGCCTGAACCTGCCACATGGCTGATGATGATCGCGGGCTTTGGCTTGGTTGGGGCTGGAATGCGGCGTCGCAACGCAACAGTGTCTTACGCCTAGTTCATAAGCGTCGCTAAAACGATTGCACTTCAGGCTGACGCTGGTCATCGGAATGTGTCTCAAAACGAGACTATGTTATCAGATTGACAATAGTCGCAGTCCATTAGATCAGTAAATCATAAATGGTGTATCATGAAATCGAAAACAGGTTGGAAATATAAAATGAAACTACGTTCGATGATTATTACGGTTGCCGCTCTCGCATTGACAGCATCGCCATCTTTGGCTGCAGTATTTACTGCAGAACATGGCGTCGATCCTGCGGCCTGCAATTCGTCAACGAGCACAGGGCCGTTTGCAACGGGCCAAGTCATCACTTATAATTCAACCGGCTGTCAGGGTGGGTATTCAGTTGCGCTCAACACATCAGCGCGGACGATTACTTTCACGACCGCAGCGGCGCGTTTTGCTGATTATAGGTTCAGTGAATTTAGCGCCACTGGTATCACCGAAGCGACTATTACTGGCCTGCGCGCGATCCAACTGGCTCCACTGTTCAACTTAAGAGACAACCCAGCACCAACATCAGCACTATCGTTCACAGGAAATTCGATCAACATTTTGTTCGGCACAAGATCAAGTTCGACACCTATTTTTGATTTCACAACAAATGGTGGACAAGCGATCTTTGAATATGACACGCTTGCCGCCGTGCCTGAACCAGCGACGTGGCTGATGATGATTGCGGGCTTTGGCCTAATCGGTGGGGTGATGCGCAGCGCGGGTCGGAAGCGCAAGCCAGCTATTCTCACGGCGTAATGGATTGATACGGCAAGTTGCGGATGCTCCCTGGCATCTGCAATTTGTTCGAATTTGCTGCGGCAGCTTCTTCGGCGCCTCTTTGGGGAACTCGCGGCGCTGGACGTCTAGCCGCATTGCGGCACTTGCCGCTGCATACGCCCTCTGCCAATGTCGCCCCATGAGATCTGACACTGCACGCAAGCGCCGCGCCGCGACCGTCATCACACTTATTGGCATCATCGCTTCGCCAGCACTGGCGCGGCGCCCGGCCAAATCAGCGCCGACTGAGGCCATAGACCGCGCGGCAAAGGGCGTGGTTGCGCAGATTGAGGATGATGTCGCCAAGAAAGGCGATTGGATCTTTCAATCGGTGCGCACCGCAGGCTGCACCACCATCGTCACAGCAAAGCCGATAAATCCGGGCGGCGATGGCGCGCTCGGCCGTTGGACCATCGATTGGACCACAGCCGAAACCGCACAAATGCAGTATAATTTCGTGCATATCAAAGCACCGGGCATACAGTTCAACATTGTTGGCGACGGCAAAGCAAAGGCCACGCGAAAATTGATCGTGCTGGCACAGGCCATGCAGGCGAAGATGGGGGCGTGTGTGGGACAAGGTAGGGGATAAAGCGCAACGAACAAAACCCTATGTTCGCACAATGTTCTTGCAAAGTAGGGAATTTTCTGGTGGACAGGCAGAATGAAATATCCCCCACACAGCGCTTTTTCAATTCCCGTCATATACCGCGCGATGACGCGAGAGGTGGCGGTCGGTTTGCCAGAGGGCGGAAGATGAACATCTGTTCATCAAAAGTGCGTTTTCGTGTGACCTTTGTGACCTTCTGCTTGCGATAATTGCCTATGGTGCACCGTCATATCCTTCAAGTCCGACCGCTCCTCCCCCTTCAACAGTCCCCATGTTCAGGTGCCCGAAGCAAAGTCCCCAAAGAGCGGTTCAGGTGTGGACCGTGTGTCAACTTTGGAGGAATATGATGTTGGGAAACGCACTTAAACTCACTCCAGTTGTTGAAGATTCCGCCGTTTTTTGAAATTGGATGCGTACCAGTCAACATTTCCCATCCCATCCCTCCACCAAGTCTGTAAGCAAAGAAACATGACGATTCCCGCCCCCACCGCTTCGCTTTATTTCCGGCCCACAGCCTTCATCGATGCGCCGTTTGGCTTTGATGGGCAATTTGCGCGCCTTGCGGGAGGGTTACAATTTTTCTCCGCTTGGGAAATGATCGCGGTTGATGGGGGCAAGCGGACTGGAGCTTGGCTGATCCCCATTGACCGGGTGGACGATATGTTGAGCACGCTCTCCCCCGCCCAATCCGCGTCGGCGCGCAGCTTGATGGCGCGGGCCACTGCCCCCCGCCCTGCCCTGGCACTGGGCAGCCGCACCATCCGGCTGGATCAGCCGCAGGTGATGGGCATCCTGAACATGACGCCGGATAGTTTTTCGGGCGGCAGTGACGCTTTGAATGATCCGGCAGCGGCAGCCGCAATTGCCGTCGATATGGCGACGGCGGGGGCCGCGATCATTGATATTGGCGGCGAATCCACTCGGCCCGGTGCAACGGCTGTTTGGGAGGAGGATGAGAAGAAGCGCGTTATGCCTGTGATTGAGCATTTGGCCGCATCGGGCACTGCGATTTCCCTCGACACGCGCAAAGCCGCTGTGATGGAGGCTGGCCTTGGCGCAGGCGCGCATATGATCAATGATGTGTCGGCGTTGCTTTATGATGACCGCGCGCTGGCTGTGGTTGCGGGCAGCACGTGCCCCGTCGTCCTGATGCACTTCCCCGGAAAACCAAGCGATCCGCACAGTGCCGACAGCTATTCCGATCCGCTGATCGAAGTCTATGACTGGCTATCCGACCGCATCGACGCAGTCGTCGCGGCGGGCATCGCGCGGGACCGGATCATTGCAGACCCCGGCATTGGGTTTGGTAAGGGCATTGCGGCCAATCTTGCGATTATCAATGGCCTCTCGCTGTTTCACGGGCTCGGTTGCCCCTTGCTGGTGGGTTCAAGCCGGAAGCGGATGATAGGCGCGCTATCGGGGGAGGCCGCCGCCGATAACCGGCTGGGCGGCTCCATCACGCTGGCGCTAAAGGCCGTGGAGCAAGGCGCGCAGATCATCCGGGTTCATGATGTGCCTGAAACGGTGCAGGCGGTGCGCATCTGGCGCGGCCTGCGTGACGGCGCGCTAAGCCCGACCTGAGCCTTAAAGACCGGTTTGCGGAACGGCGCACTTCTGCCAAATTGACCTCTCAGGATGGGAAGCAACGAAATGATTACCAAATATCTTATCGGCTATGTCGCGACGGGCATCTCCTTTGCTGTTATTGACAGTTTCTGGCTGCGGACCATGTATACGCGCCTGTATCAGCCTGAAATTGGTGAGTTAATGATGAAAGGCGGGTTCCGCATGGGGCCTGCTGTCATCTTTTACCTGCTCTACATTTTGGGCATGATGATGTTTGCGGTTGGGCCTGCGCTGCGCGATGGCCAATGGCAGACGGCGCTGATCCAAGGGGCTATGTTGGGCTTCTTTTGCTACATGACCTATGACCTGACCAATCATGCCACGATGAAAATCTGGAGCACGAAAGTGACTGTGCTCGATATTATCTGGGGCACAACGCTGACAGGCTCGGCCTCTCTTGCAGGCTGGTGGCTGACAAATTTGGTGACGGGCAAGGCGTGAGTGTTACGGTTTGGTATGACGGCGCTTGTCCGCTTTGCACGCGTGAGATTGCGCTGATGCGACGGCTTGACCAAGCGCGTGCCATTACATTTGTTGATGTGACTGATCCGCAGTCGGTGTGCCCCATTGTCCCCGCCGCCATGCTAGCGCGCTTTCACGCGGAGGAGGATGGAACTCTGTTGTCAGGCGCAGCGGCCTTTGCGGCAATGTGGCGGGCGATCCCGTTGCTTCGTCCGCTTGGTCTGGCGGCTCGGAATGGCAGCATTCTGGCGGCGCTTGAGTGGCTTTATCTCCGCTTCCTTCGCGTGCGCCCGCGCCTCGCCGGGTGGATGCGTGCGTGATTTTTCCTCCAAGCCGCGCAGAGGGGCTGGCCCGGTTGGAGGCGTTTGTGCCGCGTGCTGCATCTCACTATGCCGCCAACCGCAATGCTGATCTAGGGCCGGGGGATCGCAGCGGCGTTTCAGCCCTGTCGCCCTATATCCGCCACCGGATGGTGACAGAGGATGAAGTGGTTGCCGCTGTCCTGAAACGCCACCGTTTTGCCGCATCTGAGAAATATGTGCAGGAAGTGCTCTGGCGGACCTATTGGAAGGGCTGGCTGGAAATGCGGCCCAGCGTCTGGACCAGCTTTCTGGAAGACCGCGACCGTGCGATGCAGGACGCTGGTCGTAACCGCGATCTCGATAAGGCACTGGTTGGGGCAACAGGCATCGAAGGCTTTGATGATTGGGTGCTTGAACTGATCGAAACTGGATATTTGCACAATCATGCACGGATGTGGTTTGCCTCAATCTGGATTTTTACACTGAGATTGCCCTGGGCCTTAGGTGCAGATTTCTTCCTGCGTCACCTGATTGATGCTGATCCAGCAAGCAACACTTTGTCGTGGCGCTGGGTCGCGGGGCTGCAAACAGTTGGTAAAACCTATCTGGCCTCGACGGACAATATCGCGCGCTACACGGGCGGACGGTTTGCGCCGACGGGGCTGGCAACGCGAGCGGAGGCGTTGGTGGAGGCACCGGTTCCTGCGCCGTCAGGTTTGCGATCAGGCGGTGGTGGCCGCGTCGATGGCCCGTCGCTGATGCTGATCACTGGCGAAGATTTGTATCCTGAAACGGCGCTGCAGGCCAATGACACTGTTGCTGGGATCGTTTCGGCGGGGGCCACAACCGACTGGCCGTTTGGTGATAAGGCCGCTGCGTTTGTTGAGGCTGGAGCGAGTGATGCGCTTGGCCGAGCGGCGAAACATTATAGTTGCGCTGCAAAGCAGATCGATACGCTCAACGCTGAAGATGTAATCGCTGAGGCGCAGAGGTCAGGCGTGCGCAACATCATCACAGCGTTCGCGCCCGTTGGGCCTGTGGCAGACACGTTCGCTGCTATTCGCCCGCAATTGGCGGCAGCGGGACTATCGCTGATCGAACGTCAGCGCGCGTGGGACGCAACATTTTGGCCCCACGCAAAAAAAGGCTTCTTTCCGTTCAAGGAGAATATCCCGGCAGGTTTGGCGGGGTTGGGACTGCTCTAATATTTGTCGCTTAAAACGGCAGCTTAAACCCGGGAGGCAAGGGAAGACCGCTTTTCATCTTGCCCATTTCCTCTGACGACACAGCATCTGCCTTTGCCCGAGCATCATTGAACGCAGCTGTCACCAAATCTTCCAGCATTTGTTTTTCGGCCAATTCCATCAAGCTATCATCAATCGATACGCCAATGATCCGGCCCTTTGCGCTGGCGCGGACCTTCACAAGGCCGCCACCCGCCGCCCCTTCAACTTCAATACTGTCAAGATTGGCTTGGGCCTTTTCCAGCTCCATTTGAACATTCTGGGCCATTTTCAGGATATCATCGATGCTGTTCATGCGGTCATACTCCGGTGAGGGTCTTAGTCTGGCACTGGGGCGCGGTCAAAACTGATCAGTTCCGCGCCGGGGAAAGTTTCTAAAGCGGCCTTGACGAGGGGGCTTGCAAGGATCTCGTTCCGTGCCTGCGCCTCACGCGCTTCCTCTTGCTCAATGAGCGACGGTGCTGCGGCTTGCTGCTTCACTTCCAGCCGCCACTCCGCGCCAAGCACTTCCCGGATCGCCTGAAGGAAACGGGTTTGGTAATTCACGTCGGGTTGCGGCTTCAACGGGCGAATGACAAGCAAGGGTGGTTCAAAGCTGACCAACCCAAACTCACGCCGCAATTGCTCCCCAATCAGATGTTTACCGCCTTGCTCTAACGCCTCAACCATGGCTTCAAAGGACTGCGGACCAGCAGGTGCGGCAGGTGTTTGAGATTGCGCGGTGGGAGCTGAAGCCACAATTGCCCCGCCTTCAATCCGCCGCGCCAGCTCCCCCGGATCGGGCAAGCTGCTCGCGTAGATGACGCGCAATATGGCCATATCTGCCGCTTCACGCGGGTCTGTCGCGCGCGCCACTTCATCATGACCCTTTAGCAGCATTTGCCAAAGCCGGTGGAGCAACGCGAATGACAGGCTGCCCGCCCAGCCCTCAAAAGCGGCGCGTTCCTCGGCGGATTGGCTTGCGTCAACTGGCGCGCCTGCCTTCACCAAAGTCGTCGCATGGCAGGTTTCAAGCAGGCCCTTGATCACTGAGGTAGGATCAACGCCCAGATCATGCTGTTCCGCCAAGGCCGCCAGCGCTGGCTTAGCGTCAGCACTCAGGATCAACCCGAACAGCGCCCGAACAGCGCCGCGATCCGACAGGCCGAGCATCGCCCGCACTTGGTCCGCCGTCACATGGCCTTCGCCGTCCATATCGGCATGGGCAATCGCTTGATCGAGGATCGACAGGCCATCACGCGCAGATCCTTCGGCCGCACACGCAATCAGCGAGATGGCTTCATCTTCGGCAACAACCCCTTCAGCCTTCACAATGGCTTTGAAATGTGCGGCGAGCTGTTCTGCCGATATCCGCCGCAGATCAAACCGCTGGCAGCGCGAGAGCACCGTAACCGGAACTTTCTGTACTTCGGTCGTCGCGAACAGAAACTTTACATGCGGTGGCGGCTCTTCCAATGTCTTCAACAGCGCGTTGAACGCATTCTTTGACAGCATGTGAACTTCATCGATGATATAGACTTTGTAGCGCGCGGAGACAGCGGAATAGCGCACAGCCTCAATAATTTCGCGCACATCATCCACGCCGGTGTTGGACGCGGCATCCATTTCCACCACGTCTATATGTCGCCCCGCTGCGATCGCTGTGCAAGGCTCACACACGCCACAAGGATCGATCGTTGGCCCGCCCTGCCCGTCTTTACCAATGCAATTCAGGGCCTTGGCAATCAGACGCGCCGTCGAAGTCTTGCCCACTCCGCGTACACCTGTCATCAGGAAGGCATGGGCCAGCCGGTCGCGTTTTATCGCATTACCCAGCGTCTGGACCATTGCATCCTGGCCGATCAGCTCTGAAAATGTTTGGGGTCGGTATTTGCGCGCCAGCACACGGTAAGGCTGGGCAGCGACGGGGGGAGCGGGAGGCTCGCCTAGATCGAAACCGGGAAGATCATCTGACTCGGACATGAGGATGCTTTAGGGCGCAGCCGTTCCAAAGTCGAAGGAGAAGTTGCTCACCTCCCCTCTTGCCCGACGCACGCTTTGCGGCAATAGCGGCGCAACGAATTTGGAGGCACTATGGCAATCCTGAGTGACATTTGGATCAGGGATAAAGCACAAACAACGGGGATGATTGAACCCTTTGTTGAGGCGCAGCGCCGCGATGGGTGCATTAGCTACGGCCTGAGCTCCTATGGCTATGATGCGCGTGTGTCCGATGATTTCAAGATTTTTACGAATGTGAACAGCAGTGTTGTTGACCCCAAAAACTTTGATCCCGCCAGCTTCGTTGACCGCAAAACCGATGTCTGCGTCATCCCGCCCAATAGTTTTGCACTGGCACGCACAGTTGAATATTTTCGCATTCCGCGTGATGTGCTGGTCATTTGTCTGGGCAAATCCACTTATGCCCGTTGCGGGATCATCGTGAATGTCACGCCGCTCGAACCGGGGTGGGAGGGCCATGTTACGCTGGAATTTTCAAACACCACCCCGCTCCCCGCCAAAATATATGCAAATGAAGGTGCATGCCAGTTCCTGTTCTTGCAGGGCAATGAACCGTGCGAGACGAGCTATGCAGACAGAGCGGGCAAATATATGGGCCAACGCGGCGTGACTTTACCAAAGCTTTAATCGCGCGTGCTTTACGGCTAAGGCCTTGCGCGTATCAGGAGTAGACCAATGAAATATGCATTTGCTTTAACAGCGTTTTTCGTCCCCACCGCCGTGATGGCACAAGCGCCTGCACCTGCTGCAAGCAATGTCAAACTGACCAGCGCAACCTTTGTTGCGAAAACCGTGACTGACGACAAAGGCGTGAAATCAAACAAGCTGTTCCCTGCGACGCGGGTTTTGCCCGGTGATCCTTTGGTGTTTCAGTTGTCTTACAACAACATTGGCACAGGTCCGGCGACGCGCTTTGTCATCAACAATCCTGTGCCAAACGGCACGGAATTTACTGGCGTTCGTGAGGGATCGGCAACGGTATCAGTCGACAGCGGCAAGACATTTGGGACGCTTGCCACGCTGAAAGTGAAAGGCGCTGACGGCAAGTTACGCGGCGCTACTGCTGCTGATGTGACGCAGATTCGCTGGGCATTCGCACAGCCGATAGCCGTTGGTGGCAAGGGAACTGTGATGTTCTACGCAGTGGTAAAATAAGCCTGCGCAATGACGACTGACACGGCGATCAGCCCGCGCGCGCTGGTGGACAAATTGGTCCATCAGCTTGATGTACAAGAACATTCGGTTGACCTCTTCATCGGGGCGCGAAAAGGCGGCGGGGAAGGCCGCGTTTTTGGCGGAGAAATTATTGCACAGGCGCTGATGGCTGCCACCCGGACAGTCAATTCAGACAGGGTCGCCCACTCTCTCCATGCTTATTTCATTCGCGGGGGAAGCGAGAGCCACCCAACCGAATATCGGGTTTCTCGCGACTTTGATGGCCGCAGTTTTTCAACGCGACGGGTGACGGTGGTTCAACAAGGCGAAGTCATCCTGAACTTCGCAGCTTCCTTCCAAGTGCGCGAAGATGGGCTTGAGCATCAAGACGTCATGCCTGATGTGCCCCCGCCTGAGGGCCTGAAAAGTGACGCTGATCTGCGCATAGAATATGCTGAGAATGTGCCTGAACATTTCAAGAAGAATTTTCTGCGCCCGCAGGTCATTGATTTTCGGCCATTAAGCCCGCGCCACTGGACCAGCGATGCCCCAGCACCGGCGCGCCAACAAAGCTGGTTCAAACTGGCTGCGCCTGTTGAAGATGATCCACTCATCCACCGCGCAATCTTGGCCTATATTTCTGACATGCAGCTGCTGGGCACATGTGCGCTGCCGCACGGGCTCAGCTGGATGCGCGGCGAACTGATGTCTGCTAGCCTAGATCATGCGCTTTGGCTGCACGACGATTTTCGTGTCGATGACTGGCTGCTCTTTACCTCGACCAGCCCCATTTCCCGCGCGGGTCGCGGCCTGAACCATGCCCAAATCTGGAGCCGCGACGGACGGCTAGTCGCTAGCGTGGCGCAAGAAGGACTTATTCGGAAACGGCGGATTTAACGAGCGGCTCAGTTCACAGGTTTCAATAATTCCAGCACCGCAAGGGTCATCGCCTCGGTCCCCAATCTCACGGCAGGTTCCGGCGTAATCTTGAACAACGGGGAATGATGCCCGGCGATCACAGGTCCACCTGCCCTCTCCGCGTCAATTTCCGCCTGAGGGGTTCCACCAACCGCAAAATAATAGCCTTTCACTTTCAAATCGGGAGTCACGAGATAGGCAAAATCCTCTGCGCCCATGCCTTTTTGCTGAAATGGAATGACGACCCCTGCTCCTAATCCCTTGGACAGAGACGCGTTCAACCGGCGCGCCAATCCGGCATCGTTGATCGTCGTTGGCGTGCCTTCTATGCGCTTCACAATCGGCAGCTTATCCTCAGGCAGGCCGTTCACGCGCCCCACGCCTTCGGCAACCCGCTTGATAGCAGCCAGCAACATTGCCCGCGTCTCTTCATCATTGGCTCGTACCGTCACTTGCAGCTCCGCACGGTCTGAAATGATGTTATGCTTGGTACCGGAATGAAAGGACCCAACCGTAATGACACCAGGGTTCAACGGAGCCCGTTCACGGCTGATAATCCCCTGCAGCGCCTGTACAATTTGAGCGCCAATATAAACGGGATCTTTGCCCATATTCGGGCTGGCCCCGTGCGCGCCAACGCCCTGAACAGTAATGTCCACGCTGTCGGATGAGCTGTATTGAATGCCCTCTGATCCCGAAATCGTGCCCGACGCCATGCCAGCCGCAACATGGAAAGCCAGCGCATAGTCTGGTTTAGGAAAGCGTGTGTAGAGTCCATCTTTCACCATCGCATTCGCACCGCCAACGCGCTCTTCGGCGGGTTGAACGATGAAGACTATCGTCCCTTGCCACCGTGCTATGTTCGCCGCCAATTGTCGCGCTGTGCCGACGAGCGACGTGATATGAACATCATGGCCGCAGGCGTGCATCACTGGCACTTCAACGCCGTCCGGGCCAATCTGGCGCACCTTAGAGGCGTTTGCCAGACCGGACTTCTCCTCAACTGGAAGCCCGTCCATGTCCGCGCGGAGCAGAACTGTTGGCCCCTTGCCGTTGGTCATAACACCGACAACGCCAGTGCCGCCGACCTTCTCCGTAACGACCATGCCTGGAACTGCGCGCAATTCCTTCGCCATCCGGGCTGCAGTGTTGACTTCTTTATAAGACAGTTCGGGATTGCGGTGGAAATGATCCCACATCGCGCCAAGCGAACGATCATAGTCCGCCTTTACCGCGGCGGAAAACTCAGACTGTGCCAAGGCTGGCGATGCGATTAGCGCCACAGCGGCGAGAAAAAGCGCGCGCATCAGGCCGGACCCATCTTGTAAGCACAAAGCTTGTTTCCATCCAAATCACGAAAATACCCCGCGTAAAATGCGTTTGGCCCTTCGTCACCGCGCAATCCGGGAGGCCCTTCGCATGTGCCGCCCAATTCTAAAGCCTTTGTATGAAGGGCATCAACCAAGGCACGATCATCGACGGTAATCGCAGTCATGGTGCCATTGCCAGGGTTTTGCGGTTCGCCATTATAGGGCTTGGTCACCGCGATCCCCGGCTTATCGAAGCCGCTGCCCCATAGCGTGAAGCTGTCAAACTCCATCATCCGTTTGGCCCCGGTCAGGCCAAGAAGTCCGTCATAAAATGCTTGTGCCGTGGCCACATTGCTGGTGCCTAAAGTCACATATCCGATCATGTTCAAATCCCCATTTTATTGCTCAGCTCGTTTGGCCGCCCACCATCATTTTTTGACCTGGCTTACAATCGCCAGTACGCTCTGACACGATAGTGATCACCATCTTCATATCGCCCCCTGTGGGAGCTTTTCCGGTCAGCTCAGTCTTCACGTTGGTTGTGGTGGCCGAAGACGTCCCAGCCATTTTCAGGTTAAGGGATTGCCCGTTATTGTCTTTGCAAATAGCAGCGACATCTAATTTGCCGCCAACCAATTCCTGCTTCGAAAATGTGCAGTTTTGAGACGCCTGAGACTTGGCTAACGATTCAGCCAGATTCTCTTTGGCTGCAAACTCTGGCGTCATGCAAACCTCTTCCTTGGACGCCGCTGTCATCATACCTTGCATCATGGTTTTCAGTTCGGGAGGGGCTCCTGCAACTTCAAATTGATCCAAAGTGAGTGTATTTTTCCAGCTTCCAGCTTGTCGCTTGGTGCTTTCCTTGGCTGCGTCAGCTGTTTTCTCGCTGCTGCATCCCGTCACTATGACGGCCACTGCTACTAAACCAACGATCCCGCGCATTTCCTCTTCTCCACATTTCAATAACGACCACCATCCTCGCGATATTTTGAGTCTTGGCAAGTGCCTATTGCGTGCACCACCCCTTGCCATCACTCCCCAAACCCGCTTAGCCCCTTTGCATGTCAGTGCTCGAATGGATTGCCGCAGGCTTCCTCCTTATCAATATCATCCTTGTCGCAAGGCGAAGCGTTTGGAATTTCCCTTTCGCGATTGCTGGCGTTACACTTTATGTGTTGATCTTCTGGCAAGCCAGGCTGTTCAGCATGGCGGGCTTGCAAGTCTTTTTCATTCTCATCAATGTATACGGCTGGTGGGTATGGTCGCGCGGCACTTCGGTGGATGGCGAAGTCGTGGTGCGTTTTTTGTCGCCTATCGCACGCGTCATTTGGGTCACTATTTCTATCAGCGCCGTGATCGGGTGGGGCTGGGTCATGCAGCAGTTTGCAGGCGGGACTTTTCCTTATTCCGATGCCGCTGGGGCCATGCTTTCGGTCGTGGCGCAACTACTAATGGTTTGGCGCTATGTCGAGAACTGGCTGTGGTGGGTTGTGGTAAATATCATTTCTGTTGTGCTCTTCGTTGAAAGTGATCTTTATGTCTCCTCTGCGCTTTACATGCTGAACTGGGGCTTGGCGGTTTACGGCCTGTTGAAGTGGACCCAAGATGCCAACCGGCAATCTGGCAGCGTTGAATGACTCGCATCTGTCTCCACGGCCCTGAAAGCACCGGAAAATCTGAATTAGCAGAGACACTCTCCGCGCATTTCAATTGTGGGATCGTGCCGGAATATGGCCGCAGCTATTGCGAGGTGCACGGCACGGATATCGATATGGCGGCGCTGGTTCACATTGGCCAAGTGCAAGATGCGCTCAATTGGGAGGCCGCTGCGCAGGCCGAGGAAAAACCTGTCATCTTCGATACCGACAGCCTTGTCACTTCGGTCTGGGCAGAAATGATGTTTGGCAAGCGCGATCCATGGTTTGACAGCGCGGAGCCAACCGGGGAATTCTATCTACTAATGGACATTGATTTGCCCTTCATTGATGATGGTCTGCGGGTTTATGCAGAGGCAGAAGAACGGGCACATTTCTTCGCACTAAGCCAAGCGGTTCTTGAACGCCGCGGAGTACGTTGGGCGCTGATCAATGGAGTAGGTGACGCGAGACTAGCAGCCGCTCTAGCCGCGATAGAGGCCGACCAATGATCGACGCGATCATGACCTTAAACGCCGCTCATGAAGTGGAAACATCTCCGCTAGATCGCGCCACACTAGAAGCTATGCTCGACGCCGCATTTCGTATCGCGACGGCGCGCGACGGCACAGATGGATTCATGATCACGTTTGACCAAGATGCTGCGTATGACAGCTTGAATTTCCAGTGGTTCCAATTACGCTATGACAGGTTCATCTATGTTGATCGGATCATAACAGCGCCCCATGCAAGAGGCAGAGGGATTGCTCGCGGATTTTACACCACTCTTTTTAAGGCCGCTCGCGCCGCAGGACACCGCCGCATTGTCGCCGAAATCAATGTCGAGCCGCCCAACCCAGCGTCCATGGCCTTTCACAGCGCGCTTGGTTTTGCAGAAGTCGGACGCGGCGAATTTCCCGACAAGGGCAAGATCGTGAGCTATCAAGAGTGCCTAGTATGACTGAATTTAGCTGGACACCAGACCCCGACAGCGGGATCACTCAGCGGTTTATCGATGCGAACGGCATGCGTTTCGAACTCGCCGAATGCGGCACTGGCGACAGGCTGGCCCTTTGCCTCCACGGCTTTCCTGAACTGAATTACAGTTGGCGATTTCAAATGCCGATGCTTGCAGCGAAAGGTTGGCGGGTATGGGCACCCAATCTGCGCGGCTACGGCGCGAGCGACAAGCCAGAAGGCGTTTCCGCTTACGGCCTCAACACGCTCACCGCAGATGTGGCGGCGCTGATCGATTCGTCTGCTGCGAAGGAAGTAATGTTAATCGCGCATGATTGGGGAGCAATCATTGCTTGGCATTTCGCGATCAAGAAAGTGAGGCCGCTGACGCGGCTCGTGATTATGAACGTGCCTCATCCCAAAGTGGCCTTGCGCGAAATCAGGCATTGGCGGCAGTTCAAGAAAAGCTGGTATATCTTTTTCTTTCAACTGCCTCGCGTTCCCGAATGGATGATGGGGCGGAGCGGAGCGCGCGGTATCAAAGGCGCCTTTTACAATATGGCAGTCGACAAAGGCCGCTTCCCCAAACAAGTCCTTCAAATCTATGCTGATGCGGCGTTGCGTCCCGGCGCGCTGAAATCTATGATCAATTACTATCGCGCCTTGCTCCGCCGTCCTGACAGCCGTGACATAGGCGACGCAAGGGTTGAGGTCCCGACGCTAATGATCTGGGGTGAAGAAGACGCGGCTCTCAACATCTGCTGCACGCAAGGGACAGAGGAATGGGTACCCAACTTCACCCTCCACCGCTTCCCCGGCGTCTCTCACTGGGTTCAGCAAGAGGCACCAGAGGCAGTGAATGCGGCGCTTGGAGAGTGGATCGGATGATTCTAAGTGCTTATCCTTGACGATGGCGATTTTGTTCTTATCTTGTTCTATGAATCAAGGAGTGAGTCGATGATAACACGCATGGCACACGAAGCCACCGTTCTGGCTCGTTAAGCGCCTCATGTCTTTTACGCTTTCTGGATTCGATCTGGCCGCCTTCGTCCGTTCCACCTTGGCCGAAGATTTGGGGCCAAGCGGGCGCGATGTAACCTCGGAATCAGTTATCCCAGCAGATGCGCGGTTCGCGGGGGTGATGGACAGTCGCGACCCTATCATTGTCGCGGGTTTACCCATTGCAGAGGCGTTTTTTCGCACACTTGATCCAGCCATGGAAATTGAAATGCTCGTTGCTGACGGCGATGCTGTGTCATGCGGGACAGACTTGATGCGGCTGAGGGGTCATGCGCGGGCAATGCTTACAGCGGAGCGATCTGCGCTCAATACTGTTCAGCATCTCTCTGGCATTGCAACGATGACACAGGCTTATGTGGAGGCCATTGCAGGCACAGGTTGCATACTGCTTGACACCCGCAAGACCATTCCCGGCCTTCGTGTGTTAGAAAAGTACGCGACGCGGATGGGTGGGGCGACCAACCACCGTATGGGGTTGTGGGACGGGGCGATGATCAAGGATAATCATGTTGCTGTTGCAGGCGGTGTTGCAGAGGCTGTGCGGCGCGCACGCGCCGCAGGGGTGGAGCGGATCATACTAGAAGTGGACAATTTGGGCCAGATCGAGCCGGGGTTGGCAGCGGGCGCGACACAGTTGCTGCTCGATAATATGAATCCAGCGACATTGCGAGAAGCCGTGGAGATTGTTGGAGGCCGCGTGCCGACGGAGGCTTCAGGCGGAGTGACGCTGGAAACCATCCGTGCCAAGGCAGAAAGTGGCGTAACTTTCATCTCCGTTGGGCGTTTAACACAAAGCGCGCCTGCGTCGGATATCGGGCTTGATTTTGGGAGCGTTTGAGATGGGATTTAGAAAAATCAGGGAAACGGCATCAGTGTTGGCTTTAATAGCGTTCATCCCCACCACTGCCTACGCACAAGCGCAGCAATGTAGAATTCCTGATACTTTGCCGACTCCCGAACGGGAAAACCCGCCCTCGGGCGAAGTGGTCAATTTGCGCGGCACCCAGAATCTTCTGTCGCTCAGCTGGTCCCCACAATTTTGCCGCACAGCGGGGGATCGCCCGCAGAACCGGTATCAATGCAGCGGCGAGGCTGGGAAATTCGGCTTCATTCTCCACGGCCTCTGGCCCGATGTCGCAGGGCGGCGTGACCCAGCATGGTGCGGACCCGCAAAACCCCTGCCCCGCACGCTTATCCGCCAGCATTTCTGCATGACTCCTTCGCCCGATCTGCTGCAACATGAATGGGCCAAACACGGCACTTGCGCGACGAGTGATCCAGACAAATATTTCAAAGCAGCTAGTCTGCTTTATGGTGCGCTCAAATTTCCAGATATGAATTATCTGTCGCGCCGCAGAATCACTGTGGCGACACTGATGGCGGCCTTTGCCAGCCAGAACCCTGGGGTCGCGCCTAACATGGTAGGCGTAAAGACAACCCCTGATGGCTGGTTGCAAGAAGTTCGGTTATGCCTAAACACCAGCATGCGCCCGCAGCGCTGTGCACCTGAAGATCGCGGGGCCAAGGCGACACGGTTCTTAAAAATCTGGCGTGGGCCTAGACAGGACGGGGTTTCAACCACCGCGGCCCCAGCACGCCGATGATGAGGCCAGAGATGACCAGACCCGCCGCGATCAACTTCCAATCTTGAAGTGGCTCATCCAGTATAATGACCGACGATCCGATCCCAAAGATCGGTGTGAGCAACGCCATTGGCGTGATGCTGGCTGCGGGATGACGGGCAAGGAGCCAACCCCAAACGCCGTAGCCAAACATTGTATTGCCGACGGCCTGCCAACCAACGGCAGCCCAAGTCCCGGGTCCGGCACTTGACACCCCTGTGTAAATGGCGGGCCAACCATCAAAAATCAGGGCGAGTATGATGAGCGGCGGTATGGCAAAGAGGCTCGCCCAGACGACATAAGCCAGCATATCAACCTGCCCGGCCTTGCGCGAAACGATATTGCCAGTCGCCCAGCTTAGTGCTGCGAAAAGGACAAGACCAATTCCCAGCGGCGTCGCACTGCCCTCCGCATGGTCAAGGATTACAAAAATTCCTGCTGAGGCAAGGCCCAGCGCGACCCATTGCAGCGGTTTCACCTTTTCCCCCGTCAGCCGCATCGAAAGTGCAATGGTGAAAAAGACTTGGCTCTGGACAATAAGCGACGCGAGGCCAGGCGTAATGTCAGCCTTCATTGCGACAAACAGCGCGCCAAATTGTCCTGCACCAATCGCCAGCCCATACGCCGCGAGATTGCTCCAAGCTACATTCGGGCGCTTCAGGAAAAATACCGCAGGTAATAAAGCGAAGGTGAACCGCAGCGCTGCCAAAGTGAGCGGCGGTAAATGCGCCAGAGCAATCTTAATCACCACAAAGTTGCTGCCCCAGACAGCTGTTACGGCAACCGCCATAAGGAGGTGAAGGCGAGGAACATGTGCGGTGGACATCGCCGCCGCCTTACACAGGGACAGCCGCAGCGCTAATTATTTATTCAGGCGCGAATGTTTCGGACCTGTTTTGCCGGGGAAAGCCCAATCCCAAAGCGCGGAATCTCGCAATGGCATCATCAGGAACGCATGTTCAAGCAGCGCTAACGAGACCAAAGTGAAGAGCATGATCGCGCCAACAGCCGCACCGCTGCCAGCCGGTGCTGCTTGAGCGGCGCCTAGGAAAGCCCAAGTCAGCAAACCCGTTCCAACAAGGGAAAAGGGAAAGAACCAATTAATCGAAGCAGTGCGAAAATAGCTTTTCAAATAGGCCAGACGTGGCGGCATGATATCCGCTGAAAAATTGGCCACCCCGAAGAATATATTGAATTTGGTTGATAGGCGCATCACAAACAGCAACCCAAACACATGCGCAGCAAGCATATTGGCTTGGCCCCAGCACAGCGCATAAAGCGCCACGCTTGTCGCCGCGAGCGCAATTTCGTGGTGGATGAGCGTGGCCGTTGCAGCTTTGAACCGGCCCCATCCGCTCAAATTCGGGGGGCAGTCTTTACGGTTCGGCCCCATGATGATGCCCATCAGAAAACTCATTTCGTGCCAACCCCAAATCGCTGTAGCCGCTGCAAAGGCTATGAATGCGCCAACCGCACTTGTTTCGTTCAAACTAATGATGACAGCACAGACTGCAAATCCCGCCACCACAGTCGCGCCCATAAGGCTTGCGCCGTAAGTGATAGGGGACCGGTTATCCAACCATATGATCGCACCAGTGCTGATGAACCAGACCAGCGCAACGTACAGGATGGGCCAAGCGAGCGACACAGCCTAACGCGCCGCCACGGCGGGGGCGGCGGGCGCTGGTTGCAGCAGTGTCAGAAAAGCCATGCGGTTTGTATTCCCAAAGCCGTTTAGTTCAATGATCCGCCCTGTCGCCAAATCCTTGATCGACAATTGCTGATTGCTCCACAATGTCAGGCGAAAGGGTTGTTCAAAGCCAAGGCCGCGCAACATCCGGTCCCGTGCAATTCCGCGCATGACGCCGCGAATGAAGCCGCTTTCGCTGCCGGGCGTGATTGTTGTGGCAATACTGCCTTTGGTGACGTCCCGGATCTGAACCGAACCATCTTTCTGGTCGAGAAATTGCAAGTCGCGGCTGGCAAGTGCCGTGACTTTTGAGGATTGGCGGGATTGATCCATTGTAACGGGGCGAGGCAGCAGCCCCACGGCAACTGCACCTGTTAACAGCAGCGTGATAATCACGCATCCCGCAGCGCCGATCAGCGCCGCGCGCGGAACCGTGTTGTCATGCAAATGCCCGCTCATGCAGCAATGGCCTCAGTCGATTGCGGCTGGGCCGGGTGCACGTCCTGAACAGGCGACATAGATGCATGGGTTTTGGCCAGTTCAACGGATAATATCGCGACGACGGTAGTGGCGTCTTTGATGCTGCGCAGCATCGGTTCGGGCCGCGCCAGTTTCCAAGCACGGGCGTGCGGCCAAAATTGCAAATATCCCAACCGGTGCTTGCCAGTGAGGCTCAGGGGAATATCGCCGCGCCCTTTGCTGTCATAGGCCACATTGGCGCCGCCAATCGCTGAAAATGGCAAATTGATCGCCGCCGGAAGAGCCATGCCAAACCGCATGACAACCCGCTTGTTCGTGATTGTATAAATGGTTGTCCGTGCGCTCAGCCAAGCAAGGCCGAATAAGATACCCAGCCCTAGCATGGCCCCTGTAATTGTCAGGCCAATGCCAATCAGCGTGCCATTGATCAGCGAAACCACCAGCAGCATCGCGAAATATACAGCAAACCCACGCACATGAAAGGCGCGTTGAGCCAATCCGAACCAGTCAGGCGATCCCCGCCAGAGAATTTCTTCTCCGGCAGGAAGCGTTCCCGGCAGGCCGGGAATAGGCTCATGATCATATTCGCTCATATGAGCGGTTCTGCTCGTTCTGGAGTTGCGTAAAGATAACCACTACCGAAATAGCCAATGATCTTTTCTTCCTCCAGACGCGTAATCTGGCCCGCGGTTTTGATCCCAGGACATCCGGCAAATTGGTGCGCGTTGAGAGCGGAGCAATAGATGGATTTTTTTCGTCCATCGACCAGAACCATCGTCATGGGCACCAAGACCGAGGATGCGCCAATGCCGACTTCTAAATAGCGGATCAGCATTTCTGACCGGTCCACCCAGATGTCATTGACTTTGCCGACTTCGACATGGTCCGCACCCAGCATAGCCATGCCGCGCGGATCGGAGTCCTGCGTTGCCACAGTCATTTCAGCGGGGCCAATCGGCACAATACGCGGGTTGCCGTCATGGGAAACATCGGCAAAATCGCTGCGCTGCGCATAGCCCCCTGGGCCAATGCCTGCGCCAATGCCGTCGCCAATCGGCTCAAGTGCTGATCCAGCCCACTTGGCTGTCCGCCGCGCATTGGGAACAACGAAGGGATCCCGCTCATCATTGGGTTGCACCACAGCCCCTTGGTTGAAGGGCAAATGGAAGGTTTTAGGCAGTGCCGTTTGCAACAGGCCATCATTGCGAAGCAGCGCGCCACTCACATCCATTTCTAAGGGATAGCCCTCGCGCCGATCTTCACGGCGGAGCCATATCACCAACCCGATGAAAAAGGCCACAAAAATATAGAATACAAGCTCTGCTGCATCCATGCGGCCAAAAAATAGGACATTCTGCATGAGGTGCCTCCCTCTTTCTATGCAGGACCGTCAGGTGGGAAAATCTGACAATCCAAAGGCTGACGCGGGTGTGGAAGAACCAGTGACAACGCGCCGCGCCAATGGTCCAAGGGCGATCATAGTTGCAAACAGCAACATGATTTCGAAATGATAGACAAAACTGTAACCAGTGGTGGGGCTGGCCAACGCCTCTCCCAAGCCACCTTGCACAGCGACAGTACCAACACCGTCGCGAATGGCGCCGCCAACAGCCGCAGCGACGCCTGTTGCAGTCGCCTGCACAGCGCCCCATGCGCCGAGCGCCAAGCCAGCTTCGCCTTTGCCGCCCAGCGACATCGCAGAAATCAGCATGGATACAGAAAAGATACCTGCTCCGAATCCGATGAGGCAGACACCAAAACAGAAAATCTCTGGCGAAACCGCAGCTGCCGACCAGACGACAATGGCAAATGCGAATACGCCTGCAACTGCACCTAAACCTGCCAATCGGATCGGATCAGAATGCAGCGCCAATTGCCGCGCCGCCAAAGCAAATCCGATCAACGCACCAAAAGACCAAATCGCGGTCAGCCCGGTTGTCTGCCCTACAGAGAGGCCCAGCACTTGCCCGCCAAAAGGTTCAAGCAACACATCCTGCATGGAAAAAGCCGCCGTACCGAGGCCAAGGGCCACAAGCAGGCGGAACACTTGCGGTTGGCTAGAGAAAGATCGCCACACTTCACGAAAAGGCGGCGTTACGTTGCGAGCAGACGTGAGCGCTTTGTTACGGCCCTCTTGCTTCCAGAGGGCGATAAGGTTGAGGGCCATCGTGACGGCTGCAACGCCCTGAATAACCTGGACCAAACGGATTGCAGAGAAATCAGACAGCAGCAGCCCAATGACAATTGAGCTACCAAGCATACCCAGCAGCAGCATAACATAAAGAAGCGCAACCACACGAGGCCGCGACTCTTCTGTGGCCAAATCAGTCGCCAACGCCAAACCAGCGGTTTGCGTCATATGCATACCCAGACCGACCAACACAAAGGCGGGGACCGCCGCAACAATCCCGACAATGGGGGATCCAGTAGTGTCACCGGACATGATCAGCAGTGCAAAGGGCATAATTGCAAAGCCACCAAACTGCAGGAGTGTTCCAGCCCAGATGTAGGGCACACGCCGCCAGCCTAGCAAAGATCGGTGCTGATCCGACTTATGCCCTATGAACGCGCGGAGCGGAGCAGCTAGCAACGGGATTGAGACCATAACCGCCACCACCCAAGCCGGGATGCCCAGTTCAACAATCATCACGCGATTCAACGTGCCTGTTAGCAGCACAGCGGCCATACCCACCGATATCTGAAACAAAGCGAGCCGCAGCAGCCGGGCAAGCGGCAAATCATCTGACGCCACATCAGCAAAAGGCATATAAGCCGTGCTGAGTTTGATCCAAAGAGATTTGCGGGCGGCTGTCATCCCCGCGCACTCGAATAAAACCAGCCGGTCGCGGTGGAGGGAGCTGCGACCGGCTGTCCCAGATCAGCGCTTTTACGCGCCGAACCGAAGGGGGAGATAGGGATCATATGGCAGCATCCGCAGCGGCCAAATCAAGCCGCGCGGCCCGGAGCTTCAAAAGAAACTGCGTCGCGTTGATAATATAAGTGGTATAAGCCGCCAATGCGACCAGCAGCTGTTTAGTCGGCGTGCCCAACCCAAAATACCAACAAGCCAGCCATGCGGTATGCAGCGCAATCACGAGCATGGAGAAAACATCCTCCCAATAGAAGGCCTGTGCAAAGAGATATTTGTCGAACACGACCTTTTCCCAAATCGCGCCAGTGATCATGATTGTGTAGAGGATTAGGGTCTTGGCGAGGATTGAGGCAGCCGCAATTTCAGCGCCCTCTCCTGTCAACAGCGTCCGTAACACAAGGCCAAGGCTGATCAGAAAAACGAGCAGCTGAATGGGTGCCAATATGCCTTGGACCAAAGTCCATTTCGTATTGTCCCGCAGGACGCGCTGTTCAAGGGTGTAAAGCGGCTTGCGAGTCGAACGCGACACAGCATCTTTGCGGACAGTGATGCCCGAAGAAAACTCCTCAAATATCGTGTTTTGGTGCGCCATCGGCTCCACTACCTCCCTTATGAACAAGAACTATGGCGGGAAACAGTTGACTGTCAATGATTGTTTACGTCAAACAAACTGGACATGTTGCTTTGTATATGTCTAAACATGGTTTGCGCCTAGGCTTGAATCGGTCTAGCTTTGAGTCGTAAGGGGAATGAGGGTCGCTAATCTGCGATATATTCCTTGGTCTTAGATGCATTAAAAATGGTGCATATTGACCCGGCGAGGAGAAATGCGATGGCGACGCCGTCAGAATCGGGACCCAATCAACCCATGTTGCATTCGAGCGATCAAGACCCGGCAGAGAGCCCAACGCGGATTGCGAGTCTGATTGAGGGGGAGATTATCCCCCGGCTTTTGATGGCGCATCGCCGGGATTTGGAAGGGGCCGATATGAGGCCAACCTCAGCTCCATCGTCGGTGACGAAGCGCGACATTGCGTTGCTGGCTGAACTTGCCCTTGACCAAGAGGCAGCAACACTTGTCAATCATGTCAGTGGCATCATTCGCCGCGGCGTTTCAGCCGAAGCGGTGTTAGTCAATTATCTGGCTCCGGCGTCTCGTCTCTTGGGCGAACAATGGGATAATGATGACATAACTTTCATCGACGTCACCATGGCCGTGTGGCGTCTGCAAGAGGTTGTCCATGATCTCGCCGCGCGCATTCCTGCTGCTGCTGTCCCAGAAGACGGCGCGCTGCGTTCTCTATTTTCGGTGATGCCGGGGGATAATCACGGCTTTGGCACTACAGTGGTTGATGAGTGTTTTCGCCGCAACGGGTGGCACAGCCGTTGCATGACGGCGACTGATGAATCCCAGTTGATTGACGCCGTGTCGAGCGAGCGGTTTGATCTGGTCGGCCTGACGGTTAGCTGCGATGCTGATCTGGTTGATTTGCCGCATTTGATAGGGCGACTTCGTACATCGTCATCCAACCCACAGGTGGCCATCATGCTTGGCGGGCGCTTATTCAACTCCGCCAACGGTTATGCGCAGCGTCAGGGTGCTGATCTTAGTGCGCCCGATGCGCGGACCGCCGTCGATCTTGCAGTTGCCTTCATTCGTGAGACCGCAAAGCGGTCCGTAGTGACGTCTTGAATCGTCTTTTTCATCCTCTTTCCCACGAGGTCCAATGAACATAGCCTTTGTTCCTGAAGGAACACATCCTTTTCGAGATTCTCAGAAGAGCTTAGGCCTTGGTGTGAGCGCGCTCGCGTGCCGGGCACTTATGCTGGCTGGCGACATTACGCTGGTCATTGATTCGCAAGATGTGATTTGCGATGCAGCCCTTGGTGGACCGTCGATTTCTGAAAGCTGGACCGACGAACTG
This sequence comes from Sphingomonadales bacterium, assembly GCA_031376385.1. Classification (GTDB taxonomy): domain Bacteria; phylum Pseudomonadota; class Alphaproteobacteria; order Sphingomonadales; family Sphingomonadaceae; genus Aquisediminimonas. The sequence continues at coordinate 249,300 of JANMDQ010000015.1, read as the reverse complement.
ATCGGCAAACGCTGGGCCGACACAGTGACGATTGAAAGCCGCAGCAAGATCGAAACCCTGTGTCGTGACGTGCGATCTGGTGAGGGCAAACCGCGCTGGCGCCAAGTCAATCATAGCAGCGCTCTGGGCGAATTGCCTGTGCGCTACACAACACTTGGCGCGGACTCTCAGGGGCATATTATTGCGATTGGCCGAGACATGCGGGCCGAAGCTGTTCTTCAGCAGCGCTTGCTCCAATCACAACAAGCTATAGAGCGTGACTATGTGAAAATGCGTCAAGTTGAGGCGCGCTATCGGCAGCTCTTTGATTTGTCGTCAGAGGCTGTGATTGTCGCAGACACCACTAACCGCCGCATTCTTGAGGCCAATCCTGCCGCGTGTCATTTGCTTGCCGCCAACGCGAAAAGCTTAGTCGGACAGCCGGTGTCTAACCTATTCGACGCCTCTGTGCGTGACAAGGTCGTCGCGTTGCTGGGGTCTGTTGGGGCGGCGGAACAGCGTCAACCCCTGGCGGTGCGTTTGGCCCAAGATGCAGGCGATGTTATGCTTGCCGTTAGTTTGTTCCGGCAAGATCGCGGGTCTTGCTTCCTCATTCGACTCGTACCTGATGGAGCGATGGCGCAGCAATTTGATCTGTCGCAACGCCCGTTGATGAACGTGATCGATTCCATGCCCGATGCGTTGGTGGTGACCGATGAAAATCTGCTGATCCTTAGCGGCAATTCGGCCTTCCTTGATATGGTGCAGCTGCCGCGGAAGGAACAAGTGCACGGCCAGCCGCTCAGTCGGTTTTTGGGGCGCCCGGGGATTGACCTCAACTTGCTGCTTACTGAATTGCAAGATTACGGCACGGCGCGCAATTTCGCTACTGTGCTGCGCAGCATTTATGATGGGCAGGAAGATGTTGAAGCCTCGGCCGTGTCGGTACAAGATGAGGGCATCACGCGTTACGGGTTCAGCATCCGCAGCGTTGGTCGCAAACTCGCCTCGATGACACAACCCAACGCCGGCCTACCGCGCTCTGTGGAGCAATTGACGGAACTGGTCGGTCGCGTTGCGTTGAAAGACATCGTGCGCGAAAGTACGGACTTGATTGAACGGCTCTGCATCGAGGCGGCGCTGGTTTATACGTCGGACAACCGCGCCTCTGCTGCTGAAGTTCTGGGCCTCAGCCGCCAGAGCCTTTATTCAAAGCTTCACCGCCATGGTCTAGGCAACCTGGGTGAGCCAGATAGCGGAAATTAACCGCTAAATAAGTGTCAAGAAAGGTTGACGCTTTTGCCTGTCTCACCTAGCTTACAAGTATGGCTCGCATTACCGCACTAGAGTCGATCCCCCGCGTGCCGCGTTTGCGCGATGTTATCGAACTTTTGAAACCCGTGACGTGGTTTCCACCGATGTGGGCGTTCATGTGCGGCGTCGTTTCTTCAGGTGTTTCCATAACTGATCGCTGGCCCTTCATGGTCGCCGGAATGCTGCTGGCCGGGCCACTGGTTTGCGGAACAAGCCAAGCCGTAAATGACTGGTATGACCGGCATGTCGATGCGATTAATGAGCCGGGCCGCCCCATTCCATCAGGCCGCATCGCTGGGCAATGGGGCCTATGGATTGCGATCATTGGCAGCGTCATTTCGCTGATTATTTCGGCTACGATGGGCCAATGGGTGTTCGCCGCAACGATTGTCGGCGTGATCCTTGCTTGGGCTTATAGTGCGCCGCCGGCGCGGCTGAAAATGAGCGGGTGGTGGGGGCCTTTCGCTGTTGCCTTCTCCTACGAAGGACTGACTTGGTTTACCGGGGCGGCTGTGATGGCGGGCGGTTTGCCACGCGTTGAAATTCTGCTGCTGGTTCTGCTCTACAGCCTTGGCGCGCATGGCATCATGACACTGAATGATTTTAAGGCCGTAGAAGGCGACCGGCAAATGGGGATCAAGTCTTTGCCAGTCATCTTAGGTGTTGATGGTGCGGCGAAACTGGCCTGCGCGACCATGGCCATTCCGCAGATGATTGTCATTGCCCTGATGCTCAATTGGGGGCTGATGTGGCACGCGTTTGCCATCATCGTCCTGCTGATCGGACAAGGGTTTGCGATGTTGCGGATGGTGAGTGATCCGGAAAAATATGCGCCTTGGTACAATGCGACCGGCGTCGCGATGTATGTGATCGGAATGTTGATTTCGGCCTTCGGGGTCGGCGGATTGTAAAAGAATTGATAGGGAGCAGACTATGATTGGATTGGGCTGGCCGTCGATCATTCGACTGGGATTAGTGCAGAGCGCACTGGGCGGCATTGTGATGCTGTCGTCGTCGCTGCTGAACAGAATCATGGTTGTCGAATACGCGCTCCCCGCCATGATCCCAGCTGCTCTTGTCGCGTGGCATTACGGTGTGCAAATTTCACGACCCAAATGGGGGCATAACAGCGATGTTGGTAACCGCCGCGCCCCTTGGATTATAGGGGGGATGAGCTTGCTGGCATTAGGAGGCATCTTGGCCACCGATGCTATGATCATTAGCGCCACTTTCCCCGTTACAGCTCTCATCCTGCTGGTTCTAGCTTATAGCATGATTGGGTTTGGCGTAGGCGCAGCGGGTACGTCGCTGCTTGCCCTGCTGGCATCGCGCGTCGCCCCCGAACGGCGTCCAGCCGCCGCAGCAGTCGCGTGGATCATGATGATCGTTGGAATTATCATCACTGCAGGCGTTGCAGGATCGTTGCTTGATCCTTTTTCAACCCAGCGGCTTGCGCTTGTAGCAGGCGGTGTGGCGCTGTGTTCCTTCTTGCTCACTCTGGCTGCACTTTGGGGCATTGAGAAGGACGAACTGGTTTCGGTCAATGATGTGTCCCGGCCGCCATCTGATTTCCGCGAAGCTATGCGCGAAGTCTGGTCTGACCCTGCTGCGCGCAGATTGACTGTCTTCATCTTCGTGTCGATGCTGGCTTACAGCGCACAAGATTTGATCCTTGAGCCTTTCTCCGGCCTCGTCTTTAACTTCACCCCGGGCGAATCGACCAAACTTTCTTCGCTCCAACATATGGGTGTGCTTGTCGGCATGATCCTTGTTGGCTTCGTCGGCAACGCCTTCAAAGGATCTAGCATCAAAATGCGCCCGTGGATTTTCGGGGGCTGTGTCGGCTCGGCTGGCGCGCTCATAATGATGGCTGCAGCAGCTGTCGTCGGTCCCGGCTGGCCATTAGCCCCGACTGTCTTCCTGCTCGGCTTTGCCAATGGCGTATTCGCCGTTTCAGCGATCGCCGCGATGATGGAATTGGCAGGGCGCGGAGTGAAGCGTCAGGAAGGCGCGCGCATGGGGCTTTGGGGAGCGGCGCAAGCCGTAGCATTCGGCCTTGGCGGATTTCTCGGTGCCGGCGGCGTTGATTGGGGCCGTGCAGTTTTTGCGGACACAGGCACAGCTTTCGTCGCGGTGTTCGCTGTAGAGGCAGTCGTATTTGCAACGGCAGCTTGGCTCGCCCTATCGTTGGGCAAAGACGGCGCTGCGGTAACGGCGGGCCGGTCCATGATGGAGGCCACTGCATGATCCCTGCGTATGATGCTGTGATCATTGGCGGTGGGCCTGCGGGCGCAACTGCGGCCACTGACCTCGCGCGTCAGGGGTATAAGGTATTGCTGCTCGACAAGGCAGGTCGGATCAAGCCCTGCGGCGGGGCCGTGCCGCCGCGCCTCATTCAGGATTTTGCAATTCCCGATGAGATGCTTGTTGCCAAGGCCACATCGGCACGGATCATTTCCCCCACTAACCGCGCTGTAGAAATGCCTGTCGGCGACGGCTTTGTTGGGATGGTGGACCGAGGCAGCTTTGACGAATGGCTCCGCAACCGAGCTTTGCGAGCCGGGGCGGAACGCCGCGAAGGCACATATGAAGCCATCGAACGTGATGCCGATAATAAGGCGCTTGTGCGGTTCCGTAACGCTGATGGAAAACTCTGTCATGTTGAAGCGCGACTGGTCATTGGTGCAGATGGCGCACGGTCCGCCGTGGCGCGGGGAGAAATACCGCGTGCCGGCAAAATGCACTGCGTCTTTGCCTATCATGAAGTGATTGCTTCACCTGATGCAGCCTCAGGCTTTAACGGCAGCCGCTGCGATGTGATTTATCAGGGTCAAATCTCACCCGACTTTTACGGCTGGGTTTTCCCTCACGGTGGCCAGACCAGCGTCGGCGTGGGTAGCGCGCGTAAGGGCTTTGCGCTGCGAGACGCTGTAAAAACAATCCGGCATAATTCGGGCCTGACAGAGGCTGAAACCGTGCGCGGCGAAGGAGCCCCCATCCCTCTAAAACCCCTCAAGCGGTGGGACAATGGCCGCGATGTTATCGTGGTTGGCGATGCGGCTGGCGTGGTGGCCCCAGCGTCGGGCGAAGGCATCTATTATGCCATGTCGAGCGGGCGGATGGCGGCGGACGCTGGCGCGCAGTTTCTTGCAACGGGCGATGTCCGTACTCTGAAACTAGCGCGCAAGCAGTTTATGAAGGAGCATCGCACAGTCTTTGCCGTCCTCGGCATGATGCAATATTTCTGGTATTCTAGCGACAAGAGACGCGAACGTTTTGTAACCATGTGCGATGATGCCGACGTGCAAAAGCTGACGTGGGACGCCTATATGAACAAACGTCTGGTGCGCCGAAAGCCAATGGCCCATGCCAAGATATTCTTCAAAGATATGGCACATTTGATGGGCATAACTGCGTGACGCCGCAGGGCGCGCGAAAATGGCGCCCCATCATCATCGCAGGCCTTTCGACATCCCTTGTCGCTGGCATTGGGACAACGCTGACGACCATTGGCCCGTGGTATCGAGGACTGATCAAGCCGAGCTGGACACCGCCCGACATTGCCTTTGGTGCGATATGGACAGTCGTATTTTCCCTGATTGCCGTGGCGGGTTATAAGGCGTGGACCGCCGCCCCGACGCGGTCCGAACGCGCAACCGTGATTAGTGTCTTTGCCTTCAACGGTTTCCTTAACGTCATGTGGAGCTTGCTCTTCTTCGATCTCCAGCGACCTGACTGGGCTATCGTCGAAGTGGTTGCTTTTTGGATTTCGATAGTGGTGATGATCGGTATTGCGCGTAAGCATTCCCAAACGGCGGGATGGCTACTTGCCCCTTATCTAGTGTGGGTCAGTGTTGCCGCTTTCCTCAATTGGGAGATCATTCGCCTCAATGGTGCCTTTGGATGATTATGCCGGTGGAAAATTGGGTTTCCAGTGGCAACGCAATTGCTCTCATCATCGGCATTGTGCTGATCGAAATGCTGGTTCTGGCAGTATGGCTCAGGGGCCACGCAAGGCCAATACTATTGGGGCTAATCCCCGGTCTGTTCTTGATGCTGGCACTTCGCGCTGCACTATCGGGTCAGGGAGCGTCTTGGGTCATCATATGGATAACAGCATCTCTGCCGTTTCACCTCATCGACCTTTACGGCCGGATTAAAGGAGCGGGAAAGCTCTAAGGCCAGCCCGCTCCGTCCAATCAGTCGTGCGTGTCGAGATAGGCAATCACGTCCGCACGGTCCTGCGGCTTCTTCAAGCCTGCAAAAGCCATTTTCGTGCCAGGCATAAATTTCTGTGGGGCCTCCAGATACGCATACAGCGTTTCTTTGTCCCAAACCTTGCCACTTGTTTTGTTTGCGGTTGAGTAGCTGAAACCAGCGACTTGACCAGCAGTACGGCCAATGATGCCATGAAGTGATGGGCCGACGCGGTTTTGGCCTTCAGTCACAACGTGGCAAGCCATGCACTGCTTGAACACTTTCTCACCGGCAACTTCATCGCCCTTCAAGCTTGCAAATGTCACAGCTGCGGTTGGAGCAGGAACGGCATCTGCAGCAGGCGCAGCAGCTGTGGTATCAGCAGGAGCATCTGGTGTCTTTTCAGCGCCACCGCAGGCGGAAAGCGCCATCAGCGCCGCCATCGGTAGGGCGAATTTTGCGGCTGTTGTAAATTTCGTCATGACCTTATCAATCTCCCACTTGTACTACGTCATTGAGCGGAGTGCACCTGTCGTGCCACGTCCTCAATACGACCTAAATCCGGTGGACTTCTTACATCCACAAATGCCATATGCAATGAAATAAAATATGAACGAGGGGCAAGACTATGGCAAGAAACAAAACTCGTCGTTGGAATTTTCATCCCCACCGCGACCAATTATTGGCAGAGGCGCATGCCCGTCCGTTTGTTCTTCTCGAAACGCCAATGCTTGCCGCGCGCATCGCGACGCTATCGGGCCCAGAAGGGGCTGAGCTTGATCGCGGCCACATGGTGGCGCTTTGCCGAAAGCTCGGTCAGCCCGAACCAAGCCCAGATGCCCGCTGGGCCGCTGTTGAGGATGGCAGCTGGCAGTTAAGGTGGGAACGTCACACAGAATTTTCCACATGGACCTTCTTTCGCCAACCGACTGACGCTGGCATTTTTGCCACCACGGCGTTTGAGGCAGCGCCACAGGATTGGCTTGCCGCCCTGCCCGGCGAAGTTTTGGTATCGGCGATCTTGGAAGTGCGTTCGCGTGATGCCGTGCCCAATCCGGCGGACCATTTCGCAAAGGATATGGTGGGATCTTCAGTGATGGATTGGGCGGCATCGGTTTATTCTGATTTCCGCACCGACGGCGATGGGACAACGCGGTTCCTGATTTTGACCGGCGTAAACAACCCGCCGCTTGTGGGGCGGCTCGCGCGCAGTTTGCTCGAGGTTGAGACCTACCGGCTTATGTCTCTCCTCGCCTTTCCGTTGGCTGGTGAAGCGGGGCGGGTTGTTTCGCGGATTGAAAAAGAGGCCGGTGCCCTTGCCGCACAGCTGAAGGGCGAAACCAATCCCGAAAATGATCGAAAGCTGCTGGCGCGCCTCGCAGAACTGGCAGGCGAAGCCGAAGCGCTGAGCCTGCGGACCAATTTCCGCTTTGGTGCAGCAACGGCCTATCATGAAATCATTCATGACCGGCTGTCGGCGATCCGCGAAGAACAGGAAGTGGGCGTTCAGACATTCTCTGAATTCATGGAACGCCGCCTCGGGCCAGCCATGCGCACCTGTGCCAGTGTGGCGCGGCGCGAAGCGGCTCTGATCGAACGCATCGCTCGCACCGGGCAAATGCTGAGCATTCGGGTGCAAGTGGCATCCGAAGAGGCCAGCGTCGCGTTGCTCAAATCCATGGACAAGCGCGCGGGCGATCAACTGCGCCTACAACGCACCGTTGAAGGCCTCTCCGTCGCGGCGATCAGCTATTATGTCATTGGCTTGCTGCTCTATGTCGCAAAGGCTGTCGAACATTTGGTGACGGGGTTTGATCCCGTGCTGATCGTCGGCTTATCAGCGCCTTTGGTGGCACTTGGTGTTTGGCTCATCCTCCGGCGTTTGCGCGCGTCGTTTGATCAAGACAATTAAGCGTCCGCCATCGCACGTTTGTAGATAGAGTTCAGGGGCCGCTCAAACAGCTTCATGACCATAGGCTCAAAAAACTCCAGCGGCAGCGTGTCGTAATCAGGATCAAAGGCCGGGCAGTCATATTTATCGATAAATTCTTCGCAGGCCGCGAAATGTTCATGCCCCCGGAATTTTTCCCGCATGTCCCGGTCCAGCCCGATGTGGTGGAAGAAATTTACCCCCTGAAAAATGCCGTGGTGCTGAGTGATCCAATGCAGCTCCTCTGACACAAACGGCTTGATAATCGCCGCTGCAATATCAGGATGGTTAAATGCGCCGAGCGTGTCGCCAATATCATGGAGCAGACACATCACGACATAATCATCCGGGCGGCCATCCCGGTAGGCCCGCGTTGCGGTCTGGCGGCAATGGGTCAGCCGGTCGACCGCAAAGCCGCCGAAATCACCATCAAGCAGCTTCAGATGAGCCAGCACCCGCTCCCCGCCGCGCGGCGAAAATGCCTTCGCGCTTTCCATGATCACGCCCCAATCTTCCTGGGTGCTCAACATCATGTCATGGAATGTCGCGCGCGGCCCCGATGCATCATCCATCTCTGCTCTCCTTTAATCCGTTAAGGGCAATATAGGCTTAGCGAGGAGCGGCGGCAATTCCATTTATCGTGCGCGCGAACGCCGCGACGCGCGGGCGGAGATTTTGGGCTGGGTCAGTAACCGCCGAGACCAGCTTGGGCGTTCGTAAGTCTCGCAGAGTGTCGAGGTGATCTTCTCATTTGAAATGTCTCAAATTCAAAAAACGGCAGATTCTTCAACAAGTGGAGTGTGTTTAAACACTTTTTCCTACACCGGAATTTCCCAAAGTTGACACATGGTTGACACCTGAAACGCTCTTGAAGGATGTCGCCTCTCAAACCTAAACAAAGTTACAGTGCGGCGAGTTTGACGCAACAACATGAGCGGCCAATTGCACGCTATTTCATTGGCGATACACCCCCACGATCAGCGATTTCGATCCGGACGGTGAGGAAGTAGAGACTATGTCACCCCCTTATCGCCCCCCCAAATTATTAAGGCGCAAAATTCCAGAGCGCCACAAGGGCGGGAAAGTCATTTACAATCTGGCGCGCGGGGCGGCAGGGTTTCAAAGAGCGAGCGGAACATTAACAGAACATTGTTGATTTGTCAAGTTATCAGGCACACGTCGTGACGACGAGACAGGCACCAGACAACTGGCGTCGGCAGGCCTTATCACTTATCATGGTCGCCATGGATTGCCGCTGCCCTCAATAGGGAGCGATATCGCTTGGAGAGAGATGATCATGCTGTTTGAAATCCCCGCCGAAATCACTGCCTATCTCGCAGAGCTTGATACATTTATCGACCGCGAGATTAAACCGATTGAGGCGCGAGACGATAACATCCGCTTCTTTGATCACCGCCGCGAAGATGCGCGGACGGATTGGGATCGGGAGGGGCTGCCTAATGAGGAGTGGTGGGCCTTGCTTGGCGAAATGCGCGATGTTGCAGATAAGGCAGGGCATTATCGCTATGCCATCCCCAAGGAATTCGGCGGCAAGAACGGCTCAAACCTCTCGATGGCTGTCATCCGCCACCACCTGGCGCACAGAGGGCTGGGGCTGCACAATGATTTGCAGAATGAATCGAGCGTCGTCGGCAATCTGGTGCAGGTGCTGATGCTTCGCGATTTCGGGACGGAGCAGCAGAAGCGCGATTTCATCCCGCCGATGCTTGAGGGCAAGATGGGCTGGGCATTCGGCCTGACCGAAGAACTTCACGGCAGCGACGCGACGCATATGGATACGGTTGCTGTGCCAGAGGTGCGGGACGGCGTTGCAGGCTACCGGATCGACGGCAACAAGATGTGGATCACGGGCGTTCACAAGACCAGCCATGTGATGACGTTCGCGCGGACGAGCGGCGTGGATGGCAAGGCGCGCGGCATCACCTGCCTCATCGTGCCGTGCGACGCGCCGGGCTTTGAGATCGGGCAGTATATGTGGACGTTCAACATGCCCACTGACCATGCCAAAATCCGCTACAACGGCGTGTGGGTTCCCGAGAGTGCAATCCTTGGCAAGCTGGATGAAGGCCTTGCCCTCGCCCAGCATTTCGTCCACGAAAACCGCATTCGTCAGGCGGCAAGCTCCCTCGGCGCGGCGCAATATTGCATTGATGAATCTGTCAAATATGCCCGCGAACGCAAGCCCTTTGGCAAGGCGCTCGCGACCAATCAAGCGATCCAGTTTCCGCTGGTTGAACTGCAAACCGACGCGGAAATGCTCCGCCTGCTGATCTATAAAACGGCAGCAGAGATGGACACAATGTCCAAGCCCGAAGTCGCCGTGCGCCTTTCGGACAAGGTGTCGATGTGCAATTACAAAGCAAACCGCCTCTGCTGCAACGCCGCCGATTTCGCGATGCAAGTGCACGGCGGCATGGGCTATTCCCGGCATAAGCCGTTCGAACATATCTATCGCCATCACCGGCGGTATCGGATTACGGAAGGGTCGGAAGAGATCCAGATGCGCAAGGTCGCGGGGCATTTGTTTGGGTTTATGGGGTGATCCGCTTTGGCCTCAGCATGTTTTTGTTAACATGTGGCTGCGCTAGCCAGACCGCCATTGGAGTTCTGCCACCTGTCAATGCTTGCGGATTTCGCGCCGTTAGAGACCGCCGATTTCTTGGTGGATTCAACGAGACCCCGCCGGCGTGTGGAACACCATCTGTTGAAGAAGTTGCGCTTTCCTGCGCCATCCATGACCAAATATCAGCGCCTGATTTTGACGGTAACGTCGATGAGCAGGGTAACCTCGTCAACTACACACCTGTCCCTAAGTATCGCATTTATCGTCTGTCATGCAGGTTCACCAATCCAGAGCGAAACTTAGCGTCGTGTCAGTTTGTTATGAGCTTACCCGGTGAACCTGCGGAATCCCGAAGAGTGGATGCTCAATTCCAGCACCGCTATTGGCGCGACGACGGTCCGGCGCATCACATCGAAGGTACACGCTGGTCCTTGAAAGATGATTGCACACCCGCCAATCCCAAGGGCGCGTGAAGAGCCTCCTCATCGTCTGGCATTCGCGCACAGGCGGTGCAGAGCAGATGGCGTTTGCAGCAGCACAAGGTGCACGCAGCCACGCAGAAGTGTCAATCAAGGCCGCAGCTGATGTTGGCCCTAACGATTTGCTCACCGCCGATGGCTATATCTTCGCGTGCCCCGAAAACCTAGCCAGCATGTCGGGCGTGATGAAGGACTTTTTTGACCGCTGTTACTATCCTGCGCTCGGCCAAATCGAAGGCCGTCCTTACGCGACGATGATCTGCGCAGGCTCTGACGGGGAGGGGGCCGCGCGGCAGATCGCGCGGATCGCAACGGGGTGGCGGTTGAAGGCTGTGGCGGAGCCACTGATCATCTGTACTCATGCGCAGACGGCGGAGGCGATCTTAGCCCCCAAAGTCATTGGGGCGGACGATTTGGCGCGGTGCGGGGATTTGGGTTTGCTGATGGCCGCTGGTCTGGCGATGGGGGTGTTTTAGCTCAGCTGTACACTTAGTGCTCCGGGCTTGACCCGGAGCCTAGGGGGGATGCTTCGGTGTTTGGGACTCCTGGGCTCCGGGTCAAGCCCGGAGCACTATTATGCGTTTTGGCCTGCGTTATCCCAATCGCTCGGCATGCCAGCGCAAATGATCTGCCATGAAGGTGGAGATGAAATAATAGCTATGGTCATAGCCCGGTTGCATCCGGATCGTCGCGGGCTGGCCTGCAGCGGCGCAAGCCTCAGCAAGCAAGCGCGTTTTCAGTTGGCCTTCGAGGAACCCATCCGCCTCTCCCTGATCGACCAGCAAGTCCGGCAGGCGCGCTCCGCCTGCGATCAGGGCGCAGGCATCATACTCTGCCCATGCCACGCGGTCGTCCCCAAGATACCCCCCCAAGGCCTTCTCCCCCCACGGGCAGTTCATTGGCGATACGATCGGCGCGAAAGCCGAAGTGCTGAGAAACCGCCCCGGATTGCGCAGCGATATGGTCAGCGCGCCGTGGCCGCCCATGCTGTGGCCCATGATGCCTTGGCGGGCCATATCAGCCGGAAAATGCGCCGCGATCAGCGCGGGCAGTTCATCCTCAATATAGCTGCGCATCTGAAAATGCTCGGCCCACGGCGCTTGCGTGGCATTGACGTAGAAGCCCGCCCCTTGGCCGAAATCATAGGCCTCATCATTGGCAACGCCCTCCCCGCGCGGGGACGTATCGGGCGCTATGAAAATCAGCCCCAGTTCTGCACAAGCCGCGCGAAATTCGCCTTTGTCCGTGACATTGGCGTGAGTGCAAGTGAGGCCTGAGAGATACCAGACGACGGGCAGTTTTGCCCCCGGATCGTGAGGCGGCACGAAGACGGAGAAAGTCATCTCCGTCCCCGTGGCCGCCGATGCGTGGCTGTAAACGCCCTGAACGCCGCCGTGCGCCTGAGCTGTTGAGACGGTATTCAGGGTCATAGTCGCCTTAGCCCATCCGCTTCAAAACGCAGATTTTGTTCCCCGATGGATCACGCAAATAGGCGAGATACATTTTGCCCATTGCGCCTTCGCGAAGTCCGGGAGGATCTTCGCAAGTGGTGCCGCCATTCGCGATGCCCGCTGCGTGCCACGCATCTCCTTGCTCAGTGGTTTCCACTGCAAAGCCAACCGTGCCGCCATTCGCGCCGCAAGCCGCCTCACCATTGATCGGTGTGCTGATCGCGAAAATGCCGGTCTTGGTCATGTAGAACACACGACCCTTGTCATCCTGATTGCCCGGCCCGACGCCAAGCGCGCCGAGAGTGGCGTCATAGAAAGCCTTTGATGCGGCAAGGTCTGTCGCCCCGACCATGATGTGACTGAACATGTTGTTTCTCCTGTGTGTAATTCGAGACGAGGCAGGCCTAGCCGCCGATCAGCAACCCGGCAAGCGCCGCGCTCATCAAATTGGCAAGGCTCCCTGCAATCAGTGCTTTGATGCCAAGCTTGGCAATCATGGGTCGCTGATTAGGGGCGAGGCTGCCGGTTACGGCCATCTGGATGGCGATTGAGCTGAAGTTGGCGAAACCGCACAGCGCGAAGGTGACAATCGCAGTCGTCAGCGGAGACAGGCTGCCCTGCATCTTGCCCAATTCGATATAGGCGACGAATTCATTGAGGACGACTTTAGTGCCAAACAAGCCGCCTGCCTGCCCCGCCTCACTCCACGGAATATTAAGCAGATACATGACTGGCTTGAACAGCACGCCGAGCATCGCTTGAAACGTCAAATCCGTGAAGCCAAACCAGCTGCCAATGCCCTGCAACATGCCATTCGCCAGCGCGACCAACGCCACAAACGCCAGCACCATCGCACCAACGGCGACGGCAAGCTTCACACCCGTTTGCGCCCCTTGAGCAGCGGCCATGATGATATTGGCGGGCTTTTCATCGTCATGGCTGGCCTCGGTGAGGATGATTGGTTCAACCTCTGCGTCCTTGGGATCGTCCGGCATGATGAGCTTAGCCATCAAGATACCGCCGGGCGCCGACATGAAACTGGCGGCCAGCAAATAGTCGATCTTGATCCCCATCGACGCATAGGCTGCCAAAATCGTCCCCGCGACGCCCGCCATGCCGGATGTCATCACCAGAAACAGCTGTGCTTGGCTAAGCCCCGCCAAATAAGGTCGGATGACCAGTGGGCTTTCACTTTGGCCCACAAAAATATTTGCCGCAGCACAGAGGCTTTCGACCTTGGAAATGCCGGTGACTTTCTGGATCGCACCCCCGACCCAACGGATAATGAATTGCATGATGCCCAAATAATATAGGACCGAAATGAGAGACGCGAAGAAGATGATCACTGTCAGCCCGGACAAGGCAAAGCTGTTGCCGCCAATTTCCGGCTTGGCCAAATCGCCAAAAATCAGGTTCACGCCCTGCTGCGCATAGCCCAGCAGATTGGACACCCCGCCAGACATGGCGGCAATAGCCCGTTTGCCAGCGGGAACATAAAGCGCGAGGACCGCAATAACCACTTGAAGTGCGAAAGCCGCGCCGACAACGCGCAGGCGGATATGCTTACGGTTGGAGGAAAAGGCGATGGCGATGCCCAAGATAAGGGCAATTCCAGCCAAACCTATACCAATACGTTCCACTCGGTTTTACCCCCACTCCGTTCGTCTCGAGCAGCCATCGAGCTTGTCGAGAGGGCGTGTCGAGAGACTATTGCCATCCTCGACTGCGGTTCTCGGCTTCGCTCGACCCTCCGCTCGAAACGAACGGATGGGTAGACGCTCCCATTATTGCATTGGTAGCGTCGCGGCCCGTCAAGTCAAAGCTTCTGACACCAGCTTTGCAAAGGCATTGGCCCTGTGACTCATCGCATGTTTGGCAGCCGGGTCCAGTTCGGCGAAGGTTTGCGCATGTCCAACGGGCACAAAGACAGGATCGTAACCAAAACCCAAAGTCCCGCGCGGCGGCCAAGTCAGGCTGCCTTCCACTGTGCCCGCATAGACTTGCGCATGCCCATCGGGCCAAGCCAGCGCCAATGTGCAGACAAAGCGAGCGGTACGGATCGCGTCGCCGCCAAGCGCCACCAGCTTCCCCTCTACCTTGCCCATCGCCATATACCAATCCCGACCGGGCCCGCCTTCGTGCGCGGCTTGTTCCGCCCAGTCGGCTGTATAAACGCCAGGCATTCCACCCAGCGCGTCGACAATCAACCCACTGTCGTCGGCCAGTGCGACCATGCCGGAACCTTGGGCACTCGCATGGGCCTTCAACAGTGCATTTTCCGCAAAAGTGGTGCCGGTTTCTTCAGGCTCAGGCAGGCCAAGATCGCCAGCCGAAACAGGCTCTATGCCAAATGGAGCCAGCAGCACGCGGATCTCGCGGACTTTGCCTTGGTTATGGCTGGCGATCACCAGCGGGCCGGGGGTGAGTTTGCGGGTCATGTTTCATTCCCCGTTCGGGCTGAGCCTGTCGAAGTCCTCCCTTCGATTTTGCTTGGCTGACCCAAGTCAAGGGAAGGCTTCGACAGGCTCAGCCCGAACGGTGGTGTTTGAAGCATTGAATCCTCCGTTACCGACCCACAGCCTTCAACTGCGCCTCAAACACCGATTTGCAGCCAATCCGCGCAAGGCGGAGCAGGCGGAGAAGAGCTTCCTCGTCATAGGTCTCGCCCTCTGCGGTTGCTTGCGCCTCAGCAATGTTGCCGTTCGACAGCAGCACGAAATTCGCGTCCGCCCCGGCGTTGCTATCCTCAATATAGTCAAGGTCCAGCACCGGCGTCCCTTGGTAAATCCCGCAGCTGATCGCGGCGACTTGCGCGGTAATCGGATCAATAGCCAGCTTCCCGTCCTTCATCAGCTGATCGACCGCCAAGCGCAGCGCGACCCATGCGCCAGAGATGGACGCTGTGCGCGTGCCGCCGTCGGCCTGAATGACATCGCAATCGAGCGTGATCTGACGTTCACCCAACGCTTTCAAATCGACCACAGCGCGGAGTGACCGCCCAATCAGCCGCTGAATTTCCTGCGTGCGGCCAGATTGTTTGCCCTTTGCTGCCTCGCGGCTGCCGCGTGTGTGCGTCGCGCGGGGAAGCATCCCATATTCCGCCGTTACCCAGCCCTCGCCTTTACCACGCAGGAACGGTGGCACTTTTTCTTCAATGCTTGCCGTCACCAACACCCGCGTATCGCCGAACGACACAAGGCAGCAGCCCTCGGCATGTTTGGTGAAACCGGGTTCGATCGTGATGGTGCGCATTTCGTCTGGGGCACGGCCTGATGGGCGCATTTATCTTGTCCTTTGATTAGTGTGGGGGTGGCTCTAGCGTCACGCTCGGGGGAGCGCTAGCCCTTGACCCCGTCGACAAAAATAGTCATACTTACGGTATGAAAGTTGCAGTTTCCATTCCAGACGATGTGTTCATCGATGCGGAGGCCCTTGCCAAGCGCTTGAAGCTACCGCGCAGCAAACTCTATGCCCGCGCCATCCGTGACTTCGTTGGAACCCAGCGTGACAATGAAGCGATAACGGAAGCGATCAACGCCGCCATTGACGCAGCAGGGCCTGAGGATTTGCGTTTTACCCGGCGCGCGTCAAGCAACATCCTCAGGAAGGTGGAGTGGTAGTTGCCCAAGGCGACATCCTTTGGGCAGATCTCGGTGAGGCGCGTGGTTCTGAAGCAGCATTCGATCGTCCTGTTGTCGTCATTCAAGGCAATCGCCTCAACCAAAGCCGCTTGATGACTATCGTCTGTGTCCCACTCACCGGGAACCTCAATTGGTCCGATGCGCCTAGTTCAGTCACGCTGACTGCAAAATCCACGGGGCTTGATCGCGACTCGGTGGCACAAGTTCATCAAGTGACTGCAATTGATCGCGCGCAGCTTGGAGAGAGAATTGGCAGGATAAGCGAACGCCATCTTGCCCAGATTTTTGGCAAGTTGGATCTCGTGCTCGGCCGCTGACATGACCACCCCCGTCCACGAACTGACCGACCGCGCCCGTGATGTCTTCCGTATTGTCGTGGAATCCTACCTCGGCAGTGGCGCGCCGGTGGGGTCGCGGACGATATCGAAGCTCGGCACGATGAACCTCTCGCCCGCTTCTATCCGCAACGTGATGCAGGATTTGGAGGAGCAGGGCCTGCTCGCAGCACCGCACACGTCGGCGGGGAGGATGCCGACTGAGAGCGGGCTTCGGTTGTTTGTCGACGGCATGATGCAGGCAGCCGAACCGACCGCTGAAGAACGCGCCACTATTGAAGCAAGGGTGAAGGCAGGCGGGCCAATTGAAGAGGCGCTGGCGGCGGCATCTTCGGCGCTTTCGGGTCTATCGGCTTGTGCGGGGCTGGTGCTGGTGCCCACTCGCGAAGTGCGGTTGCGGCAATTTTCCTTTGTCCCGCTTTCTGACCGGCAGACGTTGCTGGTGCTCGTCGGCGATGATGGTTCAGTAGAGAACCGTGTCGTTGACCTTCCGCGTGCTATGTCTCCAGCGGCCTTGGTTGAGGCTGGGAATTTCATGACTGCGCGGCTGGGCGGGATGACGCTAGTGGAAGCGGCATTGGCGATTACGCGCGAAATCGCCAACGAGCGCGCTGCTTTGGATGCAACATCGGCGGACCTTATTCAACGTGGATTGGCTTTGTGGGCGACAGACGCGGCGCAGCGGCCCATCCTGATTGTGCGGGGTGCAGCTAATCTGATCGATGAAGCAGCGGCCCTTGACCTAGACCGGGTGCGGCAGTTGTTGGATGAAATTGAGGGCAAAGAAGAAATTTCACGCCTTCTCGACAGTGCGCGAGACGGCGCCGCGACCAAAGTTTTTATCGGGGCGGAGAATAAATTATTCGCCCTTTCTGGTTCTTCGGTGATAGCGGCCCCATATCACGGACGGGACGGGCGCGTCGTCGGTGTGGTGGGCGTGATTGGCCCCACCCGCTTGAATTACGCCCGCATCGTTCCCATGGTGGATTTCACCGCCCAAACATTGACGAGATTGATGACCTGATGAGTGACGAAGACCTGACAAACGAAACCGCTGACGTGGCCGTTGAAGAGCAAGAAATTGATCCAGTTGCAGCCATTACGGCTGAGCTGGAAGAGACGCGCCAGCAACTGCTTTATGCCAAAGCCGAGACGCAAAATGTGCGCCGTCGTCTGGAAAAGGACGCGCAGGACGCCCGCGCCTATGCCGCCACCAATTTCGCGCGCGATGTGCTGTCCGTCGCCGACAACCTCTCCCGAGCGCTGGATGCCATTTCACCAGCGATGCGTGAAGACGAAGCGCATAAGGGCCTGATCGTGGGTCTGGAAGCAACGCAGCGTGAACTGCTCTCTGTGTTCGACCGCAACGGCATCAAACGCATTGCCGCCGTCGGCCTGCCGCTAGACCCCAACCAGCATCAAGCCATGATCGAACTCGCCAGTGATGAGGAACCCGGCACCATCGTGCAGGAAATGCAGGCCGGTTATATGATCAAGGACCGGCTGCTGCGTCCAGCAATGGTGGCAGTGGCGAAGGCGGGTTAGGCAGAGCAGCTGTGAGTTGCTTCAGTTCATTGCAGATTCTATTTACCTCACGAATGACATCCTCGCAGTCCTTTGCCGTCAGAACTACGGGACGGTAGCAAGCGGGAGCATCGATCAGGGCCACATTCCGAAAACAAAACAGTGTTTCGCCTTTTCCGCCTGTCACTGATTCGAGTTGGGAATGGACGATTGTCGCACGGAGTTCCTGATATGGCTTTAGGCGATCAAGTCGCTCAGTGATCTTTTTGGCTGATTTGAATACAGGTGGACTCTTGGCGCAAAGTTTTGCCACAGCGTCAACCTTTTGGCCGAGTGGCGCGACCGGAGAAGACTTTTTGCCTGAGGCCAGACAGGAAACTGCCCAGCCTTCTATTGCCGCGAACTTATCAAGCAGTCTGCTTCTGAAAACATGGCCTGCATTGGTGAGATCGTTCATTTTTTGATCATTAGCAAATCGCTGTAAACGGACAGTTAAGCGGGTTGGAACGGATTCTGAACTACCAGCCGCCCCTCAATCATCATTCCGTTCTGCATATCCTCGCTAAAAACGATTTCACACCCAGAGGTCAGCGCGCAGGCGAGGATGTTGGCGTCATAGATTGAAAGTTGGTGCTTCGCCGCCAACGCGCGTGCTTTGCCATGTTCGATGATTGTTAATGGAACGATCAGGCTGCTTGCCTCACAAATGGCATCAATAGCATCGTCAACCTTGCCCCATTCAAACTTCAGCTTTTTGCGGGCCACGTTGGTGAATTCATTAAGAACCTGAACGCTGATGCAGATATCATAGTCTTCAAACAGCGCCTCCGAAATGACGCCGCGATCATCATCCGTATATTGATAGACGATGACGTTGGTATCAAGAAACGCTCGATCACCCATCGTCAGCGTGCATTCGCCTCTTCGCGGTCAAATTTGTAGTCGGCAGGTAGAGGCACTCGCATTGCCCGTATCCGGGCGAGTGCCGCTTGTTTACGGTCATCGCGAACGACTTCGATGACGCCGTCCGCAGCAGGTCGCAGTTTGATATTGTCGCCGACTCTCAGACCAAGCGTCGTCATCACATCAACAGGGATGCGGACGGCACAGCTATTTCCCCAGCGCGCGATTTGCATGACAGATCCTCGTTGTTGATATCCTAAATTGAATGTATATTATTTTCGATCAAAGCGCAACAACCGCTCATACGCCTCCGCCCCCGCTACCCCCTCAATCGCCACCCCCTGCCGCAGCAAAAAAGCATGCCTGACAATTTCTGCCTGCTGTTCGATCCCATACCGTCCCAGTGGCCATCCAGGCTTCAAAATGTAGCTATACCGGCAAAAGGGGTGCCGCCTCAGGATGAGGTTCACCCCCGCTTGATGCTGCCACACATGGGTCATTTCATGGATGAACAGGCCTTGATCTGTGAGGCCTGCGCCGCAAAAATCATCGCAATAAAGGTCTCCGTGCGGGTGGAAATGGATCGTGCCGCGCGGGGCCATCACAACGCGTCTGGGCTGAAAGAAGGCCCATTTGCGGTTGGCGATCCGCACGCTATCATAATCTACTGCCGCACCAAACACGGACTCAGCAAGACCGCGTTCTGCCGCTGTTAGGAACCGGCCATTGCTCAATGGGCATGGCCCCCGCCGCCTTCACCTGCGGGTTTCACATCAGCATCCACCTCAACCGCGCGGCCATTGGCATAAGTGAGCGTGAGTTTAATCTTGCCACCGGCTTTTACCGCTGGGGCAATGTCAAACAGCATGGCGTGTTTGCCGCCAGGCTCAAATTGAACTTTCGTGCCCGCTGGCACCGCGATACCGCCTTCAATCGCGGCCATGGACATCATCCCGCCCTTCATCATACTTTCGTGCAATTCCACACGGATGACTTGCGGCGATGTGACTTGCATCAAGCGGTTATCAGCCTCACCACCGTTCAACGTGAAATAGGCAGCACCGGGGCGACCGGCGACAGCGGGCAAAGTAATCCGCGCGTCCGTCACGCCCTCAACAGGTTTGGATTGGCACGCCGCAAGAGCGATCAATGGCAGAAAAACAGCAAAATATCTCATAATAGCCTCGTTATGAACGGATAAGCCCGTCTAATCGCCTCCAAACCTTGCGGCAAGCAAAAGGCTTCCTATATCCGAGTTCGACACTGGTTCGGCGCGCGTCTGTGGGGGCGTGTCTCAGAACCGTTAACAACTGACCATCTGGGGTGAAGACACTATGGCAAAAGTAATTGGTATCGATCTGGGCACAACGAACAGCTGCGTTTCCGTTATGGAAGGCGGCACGCCCAAGGTTATTGAAAATAGCGAAGGCGCGCGCACGACGCCGTCGATTGTGGCCTTTGCCAAGGACGGCGAACGCCTGATCGGTCAGCCCGCCAAGCGGCAGGCCGTCACCAACCCTGAAAATACGATCTTTGCAGTGAAGCGCCTGATCGGCCGCCGCTTTGATGATCCGATGACCAAGAAAGATATGGGCCTCGTTCCTTATTCCATCGTCAAGGGTAAGACCGGCGATGCGTGGGTGAAGGCCGGGGGCGAAGATTATTCGCCGTCGCAAATTTCCGCCTTCACACTCCAAAAGATGAAGGAAACGGCCGAAAGCTATCTCGGCGAAACAGTGACGCAAGCGGTGATCACAGTGCCTGCCTATTTCAACGATGCTCAGCGTCAGGCCACCAAGGATGCGGGCCAGATCGCCGGCCTTGAAGTCTTGCGGATCATTAACGAACCAACCGCTGCGGCCTTGGCTTACGGCCTCGACAAGAATGACGGCAAACTGATTGCGGTTTATGACCTTGGCGGCGGCACGTTCGATATCTCCATCCTCGAAATCGGGGACGGCGTGTTCGAAGTGAAATCTACCAACGGCGACACGTTCCTGGGCGGCGAAGATTTTGACGCAACGATCCTGGAATTCCTCGCGGCTGAATTCAAAAAAGCCGAAGGTATTGACTTGAAAGGTGACAAGCTGGCGCTCCAACGCCTGCGCGAAGCGGCGGAAAAGGCGAAGATCGAACTTTCGTCAGCACAGAGCACGGAGGTGAACCTGCCGTTCATCACTGCCGACGCGACGGGCCCGAAGCATCTGGTGAAGACGATCACTCGATCTGACCTTGAGAAAATGGTCGAAAGCCTGATCAAGCGGACGCTTGATCCGTGCAAAAAGGCACTAGCAGACGCGGGCCTGAAGGCCGCTGACATCAGCGAAGTCGTGCTGGTCGGCGGGATGACCCGGATGCCGCGCGTTCGCGAAGTGGTGAAGGATTTCTTTGGTAAGGAACCGCACACCGGCGTGAACCCTGACGAAGTCGTCGCCATGGGTGCCGCCATTCAGGCAGGCGTGTTGCAGGGCGATGTGAAGGATGTCCTTCTTCTCGACGTGACGCCATTGTCGCTCGGGATTGAAACGCTGGGCGGTGTGTTCACGCGGATGATTGATCGCAACACGACGATCCCGACGAAGAAAAGCCAAGTCTATTCCACAGCCGATGACAATCAAGGCGCTGTCACCATCCGCGTGTTTCAGGGCGAACGCGAAATGGCGGCTGATAACAAGCTGCTTGGCAATTTCGATTTGGTCGGCATTCCGCCCGCACCGCGCGGCGTTCCCCAGATTGAAGTGACCTTTGATATCGACGCAAACGGTCTGGTCAGCGTCAACGCGAAGGACAAAGGCACCGGCAAGGAACAGCAGATCAAGATCCAAGCCTCTGGCGGTTTGTCAGATGCGGATATCGACCAGATGGTCCGTGATGCTGAACAATTTGCTGAAGACGATAAGAAGCGTCGTGACGCGGCTGAGGCGAAGAATAATGCAGAAAGCCTGATCCATACGACGGAACGCCAAGTCGCCGAACATGGTGATAAGGTGGATGAAGCAACGAAGACCGAAATCGAAACCGCCATTGCCGAAGCCAAGACCGCAGTTGAAGGCGGCGATGCAGAAGCCATGAAGGAAAAGGCCGCAGCCTTAGCCCAAGTTGCCATGAAGCTGGGCCAGGCGATTTACGAAAAGGAACAGGCCGCCGCAGCTTCACCGGGGGGCGATGCACCTGCGGATGATGACAATGTGGTTGATGCCGAGTTTTCGGAAGTCGACGACAAGAAGTAAGGCCTTCTCCCTCTTCCTCGTTGTACGGGGAAGAGGGGTGGGAGAGGGGTCTAAGTGATGTCCGACGATTATTATGAGCTGCTAGAGGTTGAACGCTCCGCCGATGACGGGGTGATTAAATCGTCATATCGCAAGCTGGCGATGCGCTTTCATCCGGACAAGAACCCCGGGTGCGATAAGTCTGAAGCCAAATTTAAAGCCATCAGTGAAGCCTATGATGTCCTGAAGGACCCTCAAAAGCGTGCGGCCTATGACCAATATGGCAAGGCCGCATTCCAAAATGGCGGCGGCGGTGGCCCGCAAGATTTTGGCGGATTTTCTGACATATTCGACAATATCTTCGGCGAATTCATGGGCGGTGGTCGCGGCGGCGGGCGGCAACGCGGCCCTCAGCGCGGGGCTGATCTACGCTATGATATGGACATCACGCTGGAAGAAGCGTTTCATGGCAAGAAAACAGACGTCCGTGTGACAGTCGCAACCGCCTGTGAGCCATGCGACGGCAGCGGGGCGAAGCCGGGAACTTCGGCCAAGACCTGCACAGCCTGCGGTGGACGCGGTCAAGTACGCGCACAACAGGGCTTTTTCGTGGTCGAACGCCCCTGCCCCACCTGTCGCGGTGCAGGCAAAACCATAGAAGAGCCTTGCACGTCATGCCGCGGCGCTGGCCGGATCGATAAGGAAAAAACACTCAGCGTCTCCGTGCCACCCGGCGTAGATGACGGCACGCGCATCCGCCTGTCCGGCGAAGGCGAAGCGGGCGAACGCGGCGCGCAAGCTGGCGATCTTTATATTTTCCTGCACGTCAAACGGCACAGCATCTTTGAGCGCGATGGCACAACCCTGTTTGCGCGCATTCCTGTCAGCTTCACTGTTGCGTCCCTTGGCGGCACGATCATGGTTCCCGGCCTCGACCGGGTTGGCCATGAAATGCGCATTCCTGCTGGCATCCAATCGGGCAAGCAGCTTCGCCAACGCGGGGCGGGAATGCCGGTGCTGAACGGCCGCACCAACGGCGATCTTGTGGTGCAGATCGATGTTGAAACGCCTACGAAACTGACTGCCAAGCAAAAGGATTTGCTCGAACAGTTTCGCGCAACCGAGACAGGCGAAGAATGCCCGCAATCAACGGGCGTGTTCGATAAGCTTCGCGGCATGTGGGATGATTTAACGGGATAGCTGGATCGTTCCCGTCTGCACCACACCGTTCGTGTCGAACCCAGTCGAGACATTGGTTGCAGATCTGGCGACACTGTCTCGACTGGCTCGACACGAACGGTGTGGCGATGTTGAGAACAAGCCGGTAAGCTGTTCCCATCAGGAGGCGAGTCGATGGGGATACCGGGGCTTCACAGGCGTGACTTTGTGCGATGGGCAGCGGGCGTTTCGGCGACGGCGCTGGGGGGTTCCTCCGCTTTTGGGCAGTCAAATGCGTTGGCCGACTTGTTCGACAAACTTCCCAAAGAAGTATTAGATATACTGCCTGCCAAACCCGTTAACTTGGCGCGCACCATATCAACGATTATGCGGCTGGAAAAAGAGGCTGACGCCAAACGCCTGCCGCTATCGATCCTGTCATTTAAGGCTGGCGAGCCCATTATTGCCACAGAAACCACATTGTATCGCGCCGCCCTTCCCCGCCTTGTCACATTGATCGACCGCAGCGAAGGCGACGACCCTGCGATGGCAGACGAAGCCGGCGCTGTTCTGGCCGATATCAACGCATCGCAACATGAAGTGCCAGAGGCGTTGAAACCTGCGCTGCCCGTGGCACTGCCTCCGGTTCCTGCACCGCCTGTCGCTGTTCCGCTCAGCCGCAACCGCGATTATGCCAGCCTCAAAACAGAATATGCGCGATTGTTCACCTCAATCGAAGTGCGCCCCGAACTGTCTGAAACGGCAGGCTGGTATTTGACCATGATGAACAAAGCTCGTCCCCGTTACGAGTCGGTGGGCAAAGACCTTGGCATTCCCTGGTTCTTCATCGCGGCCACGCATGGGTTGGAAGCAAGCTTCAATTTTCGCGCCCATCTGCACAATGGCGATTTTCCGCTGACAGCGCGCACCCGCCAAGTACCTGCGGGTCGCCCCACCATCTGGTTGCCCCCTGCGGACTGGGAATCAAGCGCGAAGGACGCCCTTAAACTGCTCGGCTTTGCCAATCAGGCGGACTGGAGCCTGGAACGCACGCTTTACCGGCTGGAGGCTTACAACGGCTTTGGCTACCGACGGCGCGGGGTTCCGACGCCGTATCTCTGGAGCTATTCAAACCATTATGAGCGGGGTAAGTTTGTCGCTGATGGCACTTGGAACCCAAAGGCGCGGTCGCAACAATGCGGCGCGGCTGTCATGATCAAATTGCTGGCAGAGGCGGGCGAAATTCCTAGCTTTGCCGCTAATTAAGAAGGACAAGAAACAGATGATCAAATATGCCCCTCTCATCACCGCGCTTTTAGCGACTGTTGCGTCTGCACAAACGCCGCCCGCCGAAGTCACCATCAAGCCAGAAGTTCTGGCCCCCGGTATTGCCGTTCTATTCGGCCAAGGTGGTAATATCGGCGTGTCATGGGGAGAAGATGGCACAGTGTTGATTGACGACCAGTTTGCGCCGCTGACGCCCAAAATTCAGGCGGCGGTCACAGCATTGGGCGCAACGCCAGTCAAATATCTGATCAACACGCATTGGCACGGGGATCATACCGGCGGGAACGAAAATCTGGGCAAGGCCGGGGCCATCATCATGGCGCAGGATAATGTCCGCGTGCGCATGTCCACGCCGCAAACGCGAAACGGAAAGGTGACAGGGCCTTCGCCCAAGGTTGCGCTGCCTGTGCTCACCTACGCAGATGGCATTAAATTGCACCTGAACGGCGATGAAGTCCGGACGGTTCATACCGGCGGTGGTCATACGGACGGGGACTCGCTGGTGATGTGGAAGGCCGCAAACGTCATCCACATGGGTGATTTGTTCATGAACAAGGTCAGCCTGCCCTTCATTGACATCGCGTCGGGCGGCAACGTGCTGCATCTGATCAGCACGCTGGACAAAGCCTTGCTGCTCACCAACCCGCAAACCAAAATCATCCCCGGCCATGGCCCCATGGCGAGCCAAGCAGACCTGATCGCATGGCGTGACATGATCAAAACGGTCGTGGCCTCTGTGCAGGTCGGCGTGAAAGCGAAGAAAACAATGGCGCAGATCATCGCCATGAAACCAGCCGCTCCCTACGAAGTGAAAGGCGGGTTCATCAGCGGCGATGCTTTTGTTGAGGCGGTTTATAAAAGCGTGACGGCGAAGGCTGGCCACGCACATTGACGTTCAAAAAAAGGCCCGCTGGAAATTCCTAGCGGGCCTTTTTTAGGAGGGTAATCGTTGATTAAACACCAACGACAATGGCCACTCCGACGAACTGCATGGCAAGCGCAATGGCGATGCTCAGCGTTCTGACTACGGCAGTCATAACGATATTCCTTCTACTTCGCTTTTGGAAACGGCCTGTTCCGTTTCATAATGCTACCTATGCTGCGAGTGCGAATTGCACAAACGCAAAGGGCGAAGTTTTAGTTGCACTAAATGCAATCGTATGAGATTCTGTTAAGAATATCGCTCCATCAATCCGCGCACATCAACGCGCGCTTTAAGCCGCGTGGCGAGCAGATAGACGCCGCCAAATTTGCGTTGGAGGAACAGTGTATCCATCGGCGGAATGTGCCAGAAATCCCGGTCCGCCGCGATAGCCAGACCTTGGTCGCGCATCTGGAGCGCAATGTCATTGTCGCCAAAATCGAAAAATCCCGGTGCGCGGAGCGGCTCCATCGCCATATCGAACATGCCCATCACCGCATCCTGATGTTGAGGCGGGGTCTTCACGTCAAAGAGGCCAATGTCGAGGATCGCGGTGCGGGCATCGCCGCGGTTGCCCGAAAGCCCCGCCTGCATCAGCCGCTTGTAACCGTCTGCCACCCCGTCCCCAAACTCCCGCGTTGCCCCGAAATCGAGCAGGACAAGCTGGCCAGTATCTTTGGTGTAACGATAATTGGCAAAGTTTGGATCGGTCTGCATCATCCTGAATTCAAACAGTTCGCGCAGCAGCAATTCGATCAGTAGCGTGACGATCCGGTCACGCTCTGCTTGAGAGGCATCCGTCAGCGTCTCCACCGGCACGCTGTCGATGAAGGACATAGCGAGGATGTTGCGCGTTGTCAGATCAGCATGCAGCCCCGGCACCACGAATTCGGGCGATCGCTCAAGCAGATGCGCAAACCGGGCCAGGCACTTCGCCTCCCGCTCATAATCCGCCTCTTCATGCAATTGCCGCTTCGCCTCGGCCAGCATCGGCGCGATATCCAGCGCCTTGGGCACGAGGCCGGAGAGTTTGAGCAGCGACGTCACATTATTCACGTCGCTATCAATGCTTTCGCGCACGCCGGGATACTGGACCTTGATCGCCAGCACGCGGCCATCCTTGGTTGTCGCGCGGTGGACTTGACCGATGGAGGCGGCGGCGATGGGCAGGAATTCAAACCGCGTGAACTGTGCTTCCCAGCCCTTGCCCCAGCCGTCGTCCAGCACCCGCTGCACCTGTGCGCGCGGCATGAACTGCGCGTCGGCACGCAGACGGGCAAGGATTGCCGTCAGTTCAGCGGGCAGAAAATCGCCGCCATCCATGGACATCAGCTGGCCAATCTTCATCGCCGCCCCGCGCAGGTTGGCAAGCTGGTCCGTCACTTTGCGCGCGTTGGCGGGGGTGAGGAGGAGATCGCTGACACTGGGCCGCTGCCCCCGCGCCAATTGGCGGGCGCCGTCCGCAATCATCCCGCCCGCAATGCCGCCCGCCAAGCTGCCAAAACGAGCAAAGCGCGATAGCCGACCCCGCGGCACGGCGCGGCCTTTTGATGGGGAACCTGTGTCGGCCATAAGGAAGGCCTAGCCCTTGGCCAGCTTCGCCTCAATCCCCGCCCAAAGGCCCGCAAGCGCTCGCGCGGGTGGCGATGATTTCGCAAATTGACCCAGCGGCTTGCGGTGCACGGCCATTTGTTCAATCGCACTGGCCATCGGAATGACCGGCCAAGTCGGGTTTGCCTCAACCGCGTCGCGGTGCAGCGCGCGCCTGCGGTCCACCATCGAAAAGACGGGAAGGATCGGCACATGGCCGCCGTGCTTGGCGAGCAGATGCGCCCGCACATCGTCCAGCGCACGAGTGGACAGCGGCGACGGGATAACCGGTACGACGATTAAATCAGCCGCCCGCATCATCTGGTCGCTCGTCTCGGTAATCCCCGGGGGGCAATCAAGGATGATCCGTTCATAGCTTTTGGTGAGGCCATCGCTCAATTTGGCCATCCGCTTTTTCTTGCCCAGCCCGGCAAAAAACAGATCCAGCGCACGCAGAGAGGCGTCAGCGGGGAGGAGGTCAAGCCGCTCGATCCCGGTCCAAAGCGTCAGATCCTCCGCCTTCGCGGCTTCGGAAAACACCTTATGCGCACTGCCTTTACGGTCCGGTTCATGCCCCAGCAAAAAACTCGCCGCCCATTGCGGGTCCAGATCCCACAGCAAAGTAGACCGCCCGCTCAACTGCGCCGCGGCCCAGGCGAGGTTCACCGACAAGCTGGTCTTCCCAACGCCGCCCTTAAGGCTGTAGATTGCAATCACTGCCATGCTGCACCTGCTAACACAGCGCGATGGGGAATGCGAGTCAAGGCGCGCGCGCGCCTTAAGGTGACAAACTTCCCCATGAAACGAGGGAAAAGTGTCACCTTATGTCACCTTTGGGCTTTCGGGAGATGATGTAGCGTCGCACCCCAATCCGTTCGTGTCGAGCCAAGTCGAGACACTGGGAAGCCCGGCGCTGTGTCTCGACTTGGCCAAGGGCCAAGTTTGTCCTGAGCGGCTGCAAGCCAGCCGAAGGGCTCGACACGAACGGGCGAGGATAACGTCATATGACTCCTAACCCGCCCTGAGCTTACATCAAAATAAATCCTACATTTCAAGGGCTTTTTGCCGATCTTCATGCCAACCAACCCAAAATCCTCGACGTCCGCGCGATCCGCGCCAAGACGGGGATGACGCAGGAAGCCTTCGCCCAACGCTTCGGCTTCAGCATCAATACGCTGCGCCATTGGGAACAGGGCAAGCGATACCCAGAGGGACCCGCGCGGTCTTATCTGAAAGTGATAGACCGAGATTCTGGGGCTGTAGTCCGGGCGCTGAGCGCGGCTTGCGGGTGGGCAGTGCTGCGTTGGTATCGTCTGAAATTATTCTTCGGCTGCTTTGTTGTGGGGTGCCGACTGTCCGGTTGCGAGCGAGAGATGTGGAAAACCGACGTTTAGTCGCCCCGCGCAACGCCACATGGCGTTGCAAACTGCGCTCTAGCCTGATGCTGAGACATTACACCAAGCAGTCTCTATGAACGGTCCAACATCGTGGGTGCCGATTATCACTATGACTCTTTGACATAACACGCCGGACTCCAAAGCTCGAATTACCTGCTCCTCAAATAACAATCGTCGCCAGCACTCGGCGAGCTTAACTGAGTCCGAATTGTCGCCATATTTTGTGTTTCCGCTCTCAATCGCGGCATGCAGTTCACCAAGACCAGAAGTAATCAGAATCTCAGATTCGACGTCTAGGAATGCGCCGTGCCACTCTTGCCCGTAATTCGGTTTCAGTAGAATTCGGGTTAAACTCTCATGTGTCGTTGACGTAGGGCAAAAATACTGGTCGTCGTAAGCGCTTATTTCTATCGCAGGCTCAGCACCCCGCTCGTAACCATTGTGCCACGACAAGTCGATACCGACCGCTGCCACGTTTTTACCATCGGTGCCGCAGATTTTGATGAAATTTTGGAGCTTTTCCCAGCCAGAGATTGCGACGCCTGCTTTGTCCGCATTTTCCCAAGCGCTCCGAAGTTCTGGATCAGAAGAATTGCCAAACGATGTCAAAAGGTTGCGAGCAGCAAAAAAATCTCGCGCGATCAGCATTTTGTGAAATTGTGTAGAAAAGTTCAAAAATTGCGGGTCGGGTTGAATGCTTCTTAGTGGCGAAACTTCATTTACTTGGTCGATGTTTGCCACTTTGTCTGGTTTATAAACTTCTCGTAGAATTCGACGAGTGCTAGCGTAGCAGATGTAGAGATGAACCAATCCTGACAGCACGATGAAAATTGACGCTCCAAACGCGACGTAAAACCAAACGCTGGGGTGCCCGTTACATAGCTTCTTCGACGGATCACAAAAACCAAAAATGATTGAGCCTGTTCCGCTGGCGATGAAGCCGCCCAATGCTAAACAGCCCAATCCTCTGCCAAGACGTTGCAACGGACTCATTAACCACCTCCTATTCCTCAATCCGGAATAGTCAGTATTCATTACGGTCCGGTAAAAACAGGATGCAGCCTTCGGGTCACAACACTAAAGATAATAACGCTCTAAATGCCGGTGACGTTGCGTCAACTACCCCTAGAAATGAACCTATCAGACGGCCAGAGTGAACCTGTGACGAGATCAATCCAATAGCTGTTATCCACCAGCGTCATCCCCTGCCATTTACCCCTCCCCAAAAACCCGCTCAAATATCGTGTCGACATGCTTCAAATGATAACCAAGATCAAACTTATCCTCAATCTCCGCCACTGACAGCGCCGCTGTCACTTCCGCGTCGGCCTTTAGCAGTTCGAGAAGTGACAGTTCCCCGTCAGACTCCCACACCTTCATGGCGTTGCGCTGGACCAATCGGTAGCTGTCTTCGCGGCTGACGCCGGCTTGGGTGAGCGCGAGCAGCACGCGTTGGGAGTGGACGAGGCCGCCCATTTTATCGAGGTTCTTTTGCATCCGCGCTGGGTAAACCAGCAGCTTGTCAATCACACCGGTCAAGCGCCCGAGCGCGAAATCCAGCGTGATTGTCGCGTCTGGGCCGATGTAGCGTTCCACCGACGAATGGCTGATATCGCGTTCATGCCAAAGCGCGACATTTTCCATCGCAGGCACCACATAGCCGCGCACCATACGGGCGAGGCCTGTGAGGTTTTCGGTCAGCACAGGGTTGCGTTTATGCGGCATCGCGGATGAGCCCTTTTGCCCCGGCGCGAAATATTCCTCTGCCTCCAACACTTCCGTACGCTGCAAATGGCGGACTTCCGTGGCGAGCCGTTCGATCGATGAGGCAATCACGCCCAACGTCGCGAAATACATGGCGTGGCGATCACGCGGGATAACTTGAGTTGAGACAGGTTCCACCACCAGGCCAAGCTTGGCCGCGACATGCGCCTCCACCGCAGGATCGATGTTAGCAAATGTGCCCACCGCACCGGAGACTGCGCACGTCGCGATGTCCATGCGGGCCGCAATTAGCCGAACCTTGGCGCGCGAGAACTCAGCATAGGCCTCTGCCATTTTTAAGCCGAAGGTAACGGGCTCGGCATGAATGCCGTGGCTGCGGCCAATCGTCGGCGTCATTTTATGTTCGAACGCGCGCCGCTTGATGGCTTCGAGCAGTGCGTCGAGGTCCGCCAACAACAAGTCCGTCGCTTGGGTCAGCTGGACGGACAGGCACGTATCCAGCACATCAGAACTGGTCATGCCCTGGTGCATGAAGCGTGCGTCATCGCCCACTTGTTCGGCGACCCAGGTGAGGAAAGCGATCACGTCATGCTTGGTCACGGCCTCAATCGCGTCAATCGCGGGCACATCGATTTTGGGGTTAGTGTCCCACCAATCCCACAGCGACTTGGCCGCAGATTTGGGCACGACGCCAAGCTCTGCCAAAGCATCCGTCGCATGCGCCTCAATCTCAAACCAGATGCGAAAGCGGTTCTCCGCCTCCCAAATAGCAGACATGGCGGGGCGGGAATAGCGGGCGATCATGGCGGGAGTCCTTTGGTGATGCGAGGCGGCTAGCAGGGAAAGGCGAGTGCGGCAAATTCGATCAGTGTGACCCAAGGGATTGAGTCGATTTCTTTCCGCCGGGGGCTTAAACGGGCAATAATCAAAAGGAGACAGCCCATGCCCAACCAGACCCCCGCCAGTGCGCTCAACGCGCTTCTTGCCGATAGTTTTGCGCTCTATTTCAAGACAAAGAATTTCCATTGGCATGTCTCTGGCCCGCATTTCCGGGATTATCATCTGCTGCTGGATGAACAGGCCGCGCAGATTTTCGCAACGACCGATCTGATTGCCGAACGCGTGCGTAAACTTGGCGGCCGCACGCTCACATCCATTGGCGACATATCCCGGCACCAACGGATTGCCGATAATGATGCGGAGGATGTGAGTGCCGCTGACATGCTCGCCGAATTGCGCGCGGACAATCTGGCGCTAGTGGCGAGTTTGAAGGAGCTCAAGGATATCGTCGATGCGGCCAAGGATAACGCGACGAGTGGCGTTGTGGATACATGGACCGATGAAGCCGAACAGCGGGCGTGGTTCCTCTTGGAGGCTGCGCGAGAGTAGCAGCCGCAGGCTTGTTTCGCGCCAAGCGGACAGCCATAGCCCATAATATGACCCTCACTCTCCTCCCCGCACTCATGATGCTGCTTTCTGGCAGCATCCATGCCGTCGTTAATGCGATGATTAAAGGCGGCGGCAACCGGATGGTGCAGATGGCGCTGGCTTCTGGGTCTAGCACGTTGTTCGTGCTGCCGTTCCTGCCATTCGTTGATTTGCCGCACGGCGCCTGGGGCTGGTTAGCGGTGGCGATGGTCGTCCATATCATCTATTTTATTTGCCTTGTGCGTGCGTTGGATGCGGGGGATTTATCATCGGCTTATCCCGTCTTTCGCGGCACCGCCCCGCTTTTAACGCTTGCCGCGTCGTTCGCGCTGCTCGGCGAACGAGTGGCGCTCAGCAGCGGCATAGGCATTGCCCTGATCGCGGGCGGCATGTTCCTGATGATTCAGGGGCGGCACTTGGACCGTAAGACACTGGGCTGGTCACTGGCGACGGGCGTGCTCATCGCGGCTTATACGATGATCGATGCGGCTGGCGTACGCGCCGCGCCGAATGCAGCAAGCTTCATTGTGTGGCTGTTCTTCTTGATGGGGATCATCTCAATGACCATTTTACCGCTGTTCGCGCGCGGTCAATTTGTCGCAGCGGCGCGGCTTCAGTGGAAAGCTGCGCTTACTGCAGGGCTGTTGTCAGTCATCACATTTGGCACGGCCCTCTTCGCTTTGTCCATGGGGCCGACAGCGCCGCTGGCTGCACTGCGCGAAACTGGCATGGTGACGGCTTTGCTCATTTCGATTTTCGTTTTGAAGGAGCCTGTATCGGTGGGCCGGGGCGTCGCGATTTTGGTGATCTGCGCAGGCGCTGTTATCATCCTGGCTGGGGCCAGTTAATAAAAAAGCCGAGCAACCCATCAGGATCACTCAGCCTTTTCACACTAGGTTACTGTGGGTTTAGCCCATCGCGCTCAGATTGACCGCTGCATATTTGCCGCGCGCGTCGACTTCGATGTCAAATTCAATCTTGTCGCCTTCGGCCAAGCCGTTAAGGCCCGCACGTTCGACGGCAGAGATGTGAACGAACACATCTGGCTGACCATCGTCGCGCGCCACAAAGCCAAAGCCTTTCATGGCGTTGAAGAATTTCACGGTCCCGGTGGCCTTTTCGCCAGTCAGTTCACGCTGGGGGCGTCCGCCGCTGGCGCGTGGAGCGCCGAAGCCGCCACGATCACCACCCCGGTCGCCTCCGCCAAAGCCGCCACGTTCAGGCCGCTCACTGCGCTCTGGTCGCTCTCCGCGATCCTGCACAGGCATTGGCTCACCATCGATCTTGAGATCAGTAGCGGATACTTTGCCGCCTCGGTCGACAAGCGTGTAAGCGAGCGGCTGACCATCAGCGAGGCCAGTAAGCCCTGCTTGCTCAACTGCCGAAATATGGACGAAGATATCAGGTGTGCCGTCTTCAGGAGCGATAAAGCCAAAGCCCTTGCCAGAATTGAAGAATTTTACAGCGCCTTTGCCTTCGCCAACGACTTGGCCGGGCATTTGGGGACGACCACCGCCGCCGCCAGCACCGCCGCCGCGAAATCCGCCGCCACCGCCGCCGCCGAAACGGTCTCCACCGCCTCCGCCGCCGCCGCCGCCGTAGCCGCCGCGACCACCGCCGCCTGCTCCGCCACCGCTGCCGTAACGATCATTGCCCGCAAACGGATCACGTCCGCCGCCGCCGCCACCGCTGAAGCTGTCATCACCGAACCCGTCAAACCGGTCGCGTCCACGGCCTCCGCGCTCTCCGCGCCGTCCTCTATCGAAACCCATGCCTCTGTCGTATTCCATTCTTCGTCCGTAATTTTTCCATCAAACTTCTTGGGGCCGGACGACGGACTTAGAAGCTGCATGACATAAGAGAATCATTGCCAAGTCTGATGGATAGCCCGAATCAAGGCCTTTTGCGAGCGTTTTTGCGCCGACGCGGCTTGCAGGGCGGCGGGAAGGGGTGCAAAGGCCTTCAAATGAGTGTTTATCTGCATGAAGAAGACTTGCCTGAAGGCGTGATGGCCCCTGGGGCGGTGGCTGTTGATACCGAAACCATGGGACTGCACCCCAGTCGTGATCGGCTTTGTCTGGTCCAGATATCGGACGGTGGAGGCGATGAACATCTCGTTCGTTTTGGCCCCAGCAGCGACTTTTCAGCGCCAAATCTGAAGGCGGTTCTGACGGATCCTGCGCGCGTCAAACTCTATCATTTTGCGCGCTTTGACCTCGCTTCGATTGAGGCTTATCTGGGCGTAGTGGCTGCCCCTGTATTCTGCACCAAAATCGCATCGCGATTGGTACGCACTTACACCGACAGACACGGCCTCAAGGACTTGGTGCGCGAACTGTGCGGCGTCGAAGTGTCCAAGCAGCAGCAATCGTCAGATTGGGGTGGCCCGATATTGTCTGAAGCACAAAAAGAATATGCAGCAAGTGATGTGCGTTACCTGCACCGGATGAAAGCCGAACTTGACATCCGATTGGCACGTGAGGGGCGGACTGAGATTGCACAGGCCTGTTTTGATTTCCTGCCGCACCGGTCAAAGCTTGATCTCATTGGCTGGCCAGAGGCTGATATTTTCGCCCATGCCTGAAACTGTAACGCTGACGCCGCGCCAACGCTGGGCCTTGCCGCGCGGTCGGCATGATAAGACGATAGGCGCGGCGCGCATCATCCTGCCGTCGTTGATCGGTGTGCTTGCCGTGGCTCTCATCGGCGCACCTCTTTTGACCGGTGGCGAAATCAGTTTTGTTCTCGCCAAGGACACTGTCGCGATGGCCAAGGAGCGTCTACGCGTAACGGCGGCGCTTTATCGCGGCGAAGATAGCAAGGGCCAGCCATTCTCGCTACGCGCAGGCTCAGCCGTTCAGATCAATTCCAAAGACCCAGTGGTCCGTTTGAAAGATCTGCGCGGGGAGATCGCCTTGTCCGATGGCCCCGCCGTGCTCGCGGCTGACGCCGGACGGTATGACATGGACAAGGAAATCGTGAATGTGGATGGTCCTTTGCGCTTCACTGCCGCCGATGGCTATCAACTGATCACCCGTGACGTCGCAATCAGCCTTAAGACGCGCAAATTGGCCAGCGGCGGCCCCGTGTCGGGATCCATGCCGTTGGGAAGTTTTTCCGCGGGGCGGATCATCGCTGATTTGCCCGCGCGCACCGTTGTTCTTGATGGACGGGCGCGCCTTCGGATTGTTCAAGGAGTTGTGAAGTGAAGTTCTTCAGGATCGCCCCTGCCCTGCTCGCGCTGCTCCCTTTGCTCGCTGTTCCAGCCTCTGGCCAAGCTCTTAAAGGTCATAATGCCAAGGCCCCTGTGGATGTCGATGCTGACCGGATCGAAGTATTAGATCGCTCAGACCGGGCGATATTTTCTGGCAATGTCCGCGTCCGTCAGGCTGGCCTCACCCTCAGCGCAGGGCGACTGACAGTGGCCTATGACAATGCTGGCGGCGGAGTCGACATTGAACGGCTGGACGCCAGCGGCGGCGTCACGGTGACGAGCGCGTCCGAAACAGCTACAGGCGATTTCGCGGTTTATGACCTTCCCCGCCGCCTGATTACTATGGTTGGCGGCGTGACGCTGACCCAAGGGGCGAACCGCATTAGCGGCGGTCGTCTGGTGATTGATCTTGATACTGGGCGTTCGGTCATTGACGGCAGCAGCGTTGGCGCACCCGGCGTGGGTGGCGGATCAAGCGGGCGTGTCACAGGCCGTTTCACTGTGACTGACCGCAGCAAATAACCGGTTTGGGTGAGACTGGATCAGTCTGTCATGCAATTTTCTTGCCAAGCGGCACATTTTAATCCTTAATTTACCAACACAGCCCCATCCGGGGCCAAGAAGCTTATGGATGACACCGTATGAATAACGTCGCCACCTTGACCGCCCCTGAGGCTCAACCCTCCGCAGGAACAGACGGACTGAGCGTTGTTTCCATCGCGAAATCTTATGACAGAAGGGCGATTCTCTCAGACGTGTCTCTGTCTGTTGGTCACGGCGAAGTCGTCGGCCTGCTTGGCCCCAACGGCGCGGGCAAGACGACCTGTTTCTATTCGATCATGGGGCTGGTGAAGCCCGATGCAGGACGCATCCTGCTCGACGGTGAAGATATCACTGGCCTGCCGATGTATCGCCGCGCGATACTTGGCTTGGGCTATTTGCCCCAAGAAACTTCGATTTTCCGCGGGCTGACGGTTGAACAGAATATCGGTGCAGCGCTAGAACTGGCGGTACCAGACAAGGCTGCACGTGCGGATCGGCTGGAAGCGTTGCTCGATGAATTCGGCCTCATGAAACTCCGCAAATCCGCAGCGATGGCGCTATCTGGCGGTGAACGTCGGCGCTGCGAAATCGCGCGTGCACTTGCTGCCAACCCATCGATTATTTTGCTGGATGAGCCCTTTGCCGGGATCGATCCTATTTCAATTTCTGACATTCGCGATCTTGTTATAGATCTGAAGAAGCGCGGCATTGGCGTGCTGATCACGGATCATAACGTGCGTGAGACGCTTGAAATCGTTGACCGCGCCTGCATCATCTATGATGGTCGTGTACTGTTCTCGGGTAGCCCGGCTGAACTTGTTGCGGATGAAAATGTCCGCCGCTTGTACCTCGGCGAAGGCTTCGCGCTTTAACGCCTATGGCACTCGGACCGCGCCTTGACCTGAGGCAAAGCCAATCGCTGGTCATGACCCCTCAGCTGCAACAGGCCATTCGTCTGCTTGCCATGTCCAATTTGGAACTTGAGGCTGAAATTGCGATTGAGGTCGAAAAAAACCCTCTCCTAGAAATTGAACATGACGAAGGGGTGCAGACGGCGGAGGAACGCCCCGAAACTGAGCCAATGTCGGCTGACGAAGCGCTAAGTTCGGCGTCAATGGATGGAGGCGGGGCGCTTGATAGCGATTTTAACGCCGACACATTTCATCATGATAGTGTGAGTGATGGCGGGCCTGCCGGTCTTGGCCAATCCAGTGGCAGTAGCGGCGATGAAGGTGTCGATTTTGACAGCTTTGAAGGGCATGCTGCAAGCCTTGCCGATTATTTGATGGCGCAGGCGGGATCGGCACTTTCAGGCGTTGATCTGGCGATTGCGCATGACTTGATCGGGCAGTTGGATGAGGCTGGATATCTGATCGCTAACTTATTGGAGCTTGCCCAACGATTAGGAGTTCCCCGCGCGCAGGTGGAGCAAGTGCTTACTGTCGTGCAGACATTTGAACCCACCGGAATTGCCGCGCGCACACTTGGTGAATGTCTCGCGCTCCAAGCCAAAGAGGCGGATCGCTATGATCCGGCTATGGCAGTGCTGCTTGATAACCTGGACCTTCTGGCTGAGGGGCGAATGGCTCAAATCAGACGCATTTGCCGCGTTGATGAGGAGGATCTGGATGATATGATCCGGGAACTGCGCGCCTATGATCCCAAGCCTGGACTGAAATATGGCAGTAGCCCCGTGAACAGCGTCGTGCCTGACCTGTTTGTGCGCGCGAAAAAGGGCGGCTGGGCAGTTGAGATCAACAGTGCCACTCTTCCCCGCGTTCTCGTCAATCGCAGTTATTACGCAGAACTGACGTCGTGCGGTGACAAGGCCTCGAAAGCCTGGATGGGAGACTGTCTGGCCAACGCCAATTGGCTGGCCAAGGCACTGGACCAACGTCAGCGGACGATCATCCGCGTTGCGACCGAAATTGTGAAGCATCAAGAGGCCTTCTTTCGCGGCGGTGTGGAGCATCTCCGCCCCCTCACCTTGCGCACGATTGCCGAAATTATCGAAATGCATGAATCGACTGTCAGTCGCGTGACGTCGAACAAATATCTCAGCTGTGATCGCGGCACTTATGAACTGAAATATTTCTTCACCAGTGGTATCGCGGCAGCCGACGGTGGCGAAAATATCTCAGCCGAAACCGTCAAGAACCGCATTCGCGCGCTCATCATGGCGGAAAGCCCAAGCGCCGTTCTGTCGGATGACACGCTCGTCGATATGTTGAAAGGCGAAGGCTTTGACCTCGCCCGCCGGACTGTGGCGAAATACCGGGAGGCACTGGGCCTCGGGTCTTCGGTGCAGCGGCGTCGGCAAAAGGCGCTTCAGGCGCGAGCGGCTTAGGGTCATCTGTGGATGCCCTACTCTGGAATGACGCTTAGGATGTCTTTTCAGCTGTTTTTTGCCGGGGGTGTTGCACACCTATGCCCATGGTCCAACTCCTATCACCGCATAAACCAACCACAATGTTCACAAAATGTTCTTGCAAAGTAGGACATTTTTTGGTGCACTATTGTCATGTCCGCTTACTTTCATCTCGATTCGTGCCTGAGCGTTCCACCGCCGACCCAGTGCGCCGCGATTGGTCGCGCCGCGCGCTCTTCCGTCCTGTCTCAGGGCGCAGAAAATGCTGAGAAATCAGTTCGAAAAGAAGTGCGTTCAGGTGTCAACCATGTGTCAACTTTGGATCGGGAAGACTGGATGAAGCAGCGCTCTGCACGAACCCCGGTTCCGCGAATGCCTGCTCCGCCCTACCGGCTCCACCGCGCAAAGATGGCCGTCGGCAGCACGAGTCCCCGTGCCTCTTCGCGCACACCAAGCTCGCCGCATTCGATGGTGCCGCCCAGGCTTTCGCAGGCTTGGCGGAGCAATTCTCCGATGGCCATGGCTGACATGCGCACGGCGTAGACGGTGAGGAAGAGGAAGCGGCTGTCGGCGTCAAGCAGCTGGCGGCAATCCGCGATCAGACCGGGCAGGCCGTCTTCCAGCTTCCACACTTCGCCGTCAGGCCCGCGGCCGTATTTGGGGGGGTCTAGGATGATGCCGTCATAGCGCTTCCCGCGCCGCACTTCGCGGGCGGTGAATTTGACGGCATCGTCCACGATCCAGCGGATGGGCTTATCCTGCATCGCTGACAGGGCAGCGTTCGTTCGCGCGGCGTCGACGGATTTCTTCGACGCGTCGACATGAGTGACCGCCACGCCCTTGGCAGCCAGCGCCAGCGACCCAACGCCGGTATAGCCGAACAGGTTCATGGCCGTGGGTTCGGCCACCCCCTCCAGCTGCGCGCGCATCCACGTCCACACCGGGGCCATATCGGGGAAGAAGCCGAGGTGACGGAACGGGGTTGGGTGGGTGGTAAAGCGCACTTCATTCCAATCGCACGCCCAGCCGTGCTGAGGGAGCTTGGTGGCCCCGGCCTGAGAGAAATCCCAGCGTCCGCCGCCGTCTTCATCAGAGCCG
The DNA here is from genome assembly GCA_031376385.1 of Sphingomonadales bacterium. GTDB lineage: Bacteria > Pseudomonadota > Alphaproteobacteria > Sphingomonadales > Sphingomonadaceae > Aquisediminimonas. The sequence goes on along the minus strand of JANMDQ010000015.1, from coordinate 211,024 downwards.
GGGATGAATTCACCGTCAGCCTGCCAGCTGTCACTGGCCGGTCCCCACAGCGCCTGAGGCTCCGGGCGGATGAAGCGGTAGGGGCCATAGCGTTCCAGCTTGCGACCGTGGCCGCTGTCGATCAGGCCGTAATCCGCCCAGGGTTCACCGATCAGGGTTGTGGGGGTGAGGGTTGTAGAATTTGTCACAACACTCTCCTTCCCTGAGCTTGTCGAAGCCTGTCCTGAGCGCCTGCAAGGCAGTCGAAGGGGGCCGTCCATTCTTCGAATTTGAACTTCGGTGCATAGCAAAAACGGCCCTTCGACAAGCTCAGGGAAGAGGAGTTTGGGACTTGCCTCACCCCTCAACCCGCCACAGTCGCCCGCGCAGCCACATAATCGCGGACGGCCTCAACAGTTGCGGGCAGAGTGTCGAACCGCTCCTCCCGGTCGAACAGTTCGCCCACGCGCGCTGGCAGCGTCGGCCGGACGCCAGTCGCACGCTCGACAGCATCGCGGAATTTGGCCGGGTGAGCCGTAGCGAGAGTGACCACGGGCACATCGCCCAAGCCTGCCTCACGCGCAGCGGCAAGGCCAATGGCCGTATGCGGATCAATCACCTGGCCGCACTGCTCATAAGCCCAGCGCATCGCCATCGCCATGCCGTCCGGATCAATCCGCGCACTGGTGAGCAGCCCGCGTGATGAGACCAGCATATCAGCGGGGATGGTCATCGCTTTAGACGCTTCGAAGTCCGCCATCATCTTCGCCACGCCGACGCCGTCACGACCCGACAGGTCAAACAGCAACCGTTCGAAATTGGAGCTGACTTGAATATCCATGCTGGGGGTCGCCGTCGCCGTGACTGTCCCTTGGCTGTAATCGCCACTGGTGAGAGCGCGGTGGAGGATATCATTGACGTTGGTTGCGACAATCAGCTTGGCAATTGGCAGCCCCATCTGCGCCGCGACATAGCCTGCGAACACATCCCCGAAATTGCCGGTCGGCACTGAAAAGGCCACGGGACGATCCGGCGCGCCCAGGCGCACGGCGGAGTAGAAATAATAGACGATCTGGGCCATCAACCGCGCCCAGTTGATCGAGTTCACTGCCGACAGCGTATAGCGGCCATTAAACGCACGGTCATTGAACAGCGCCTTTACGATCGCCTGCGCATCATCAAAACTGCCCTCGATCGCGACATTATAGACGTTGGGGGCCAGCACTGTCGTCATTTGCCGCCGCTGCACATCCGACACCCGGCCAAGGGGATGGAGCATGAAGATGTCAATCTTCTCCCGCCCCGCGACCCCATCAATCGCGGCAGATCCTGTGTCGCCAGACGTCGCGCCGACGATGGTCAGATGCTTGTCCGTGCCGGTCAGGAATTTCTCAAACAACAGCCCCAGCAATTGCAGCGCGACATCCTTGAACGCCAGTGTCGGGCCGTGGAACAACTCCATCAACCAATGCTGATGATCCAGCTGCGCCAGTGGCACGACTGCCGCGTGGGCGAACCGCCCGTAAGCTTGCGTGCACAACTCACGCAGTTCATCCTCGCTCAACGATCCAGCGACAAAGGGCCGCATGACGATAACGGCGGTCTCGACATAAGACTTGCCCGCAAGGCCCGCGATATCTTCACGCGACAATTTCGGCCACACGCGCGGCAGATAAAGCCCTCCGTCGCTTGCCAGCCCAGCGAGCGTCGCGCCCTCAAAATTGAGCGTCGGTGCGCTCCCCCTGCTGCTTACATAGTCCATGGGTTGCGCGTTAGACGGGCAGGTGGCCAAGGGCAAGGTTGAGCCGCATCGCGCAGCGCCGGTCGCGCGGAAGGCCAGCTTCAATTTCAGCTTTCAGAACGAGGGCCAAGCGTTGATCCAGTTGGCGCGCGGCCAAGGTTTCAAAGCCGAGCCGGTGATAGTAAAGCTCATTCCAAGGCACATCGCGGAACGTGGTGAGAGTTACAGCTGACAAACCACGCACACGGCCAGCGGCTATGGCGGCATCGATCAAGCGGCGGCCGATCCCCTGCCCCATCGCATCCGCATGAACGGAGATTTCATGGATGTGCAAGGCGTCGCCAACATGTTCAGCGCTGAGGAACGCGACTATCCCGGCGTCTTCGCTGGCCACCCACGCCGTCTGCGCGGTGATGGCGGGTAAATGCTGTTCGGCCAACATAACATGATCATCCGCGATCCATTCCAATCCTGGAATTTGGACGAATATTTGCCCGGCAGAACGCTCAATATCTGGCAGGTTCGCTGCGTCCGCTGGCACCGCCAACCGGATCAAGACACTCATTTCTTTGACCGGCACGATGCCAGCGCGAAAATCAGCGCAGCAATCCCGGCGAACAGGAACCACTGGATCGCATAGCCGAAATGATTGTTAGGGATATCCTCTGGCGATGGCGGCGCAGTCGCGACCAAGCCCGGCGCGAGCGGTGTGTCACTGATCAGGCGCAGAACAGCCTTAGTGTCCGGCGCGATCAGGCCGCTGACTGGGCCTCCGTTCCACACCGGATTGGCGGGGTTGCGCGACCATCCGGCGTCTACCAGCATTCCCGGCCCTTCTGTGCCTGTGCTGCACTTTGCGTGATGGGACCAGCCGGACTGGCCGCTCAAATTGCGTCCGCTAACCGAAGTCCAATTCACCACTTTCAGGCAAAAGCCGCTCGCCTTGCGAAACAACGGCAAGTCTTTTGGATAAGGAACAGCTGGAAACGCCATGGCGGGTTTGGTGGCAGCCGTGCGATACTCATCGAGCAGGCCTTCTTTCCAGTCGGCCCGCTGCAATTGCCACACACCAAGGCCAATCATCGTGGCGCAGGCAGCGACCACAATCAGTATTGCGACAAAAGGGAGCCGCCTCATTCGGAAAGCCGTCCTTCGCGCGCGCGATTTTGATATTCTAGAATCAAAAGCAAAGCCTTAGCGACACGCAACAAGCCCACTACCAATAATGCAGTGAGCGGCACCCAGAGCAATATGTGCACCCAGAACGGCGGGCCAAAGCGCAACTCAACGACGATGGCCAACACAGTAATGATGGCACCAACGATCATGATAAGGAAAGCAGCTGGTCCGTCACCGACATTGAACTGGCTGTAATCGAGGCCGCAAGCACAACACTTATCAGAGAAGGCAATTGGCCCAGCGAAAAGTCCCGGTGTGCCGCAGCTAGGGCATAGTCCTCTTAATGCCGACGTTGCGATAGTTTTCCCATCAAGCACGACCTTCACACCAAGGGTCGGGCTGCATATCGCGCGGCAGACCCAATCGTCCGGGAGCCGGAAATTGTGCTTTGAACGTAAAGGCCTGGGCGGTGGCGCCAAACCGATCTAGCCGCCAGAGCCTTGAAAGCCCCTCGTCAACCGTAGGTATCGTGCCGGCAGCCACCCACCAGAGCGCCTGATAAGCGCCAGAGAAGCGTTCGAACCAGGATTTACGCTGCGCCATGAACGGCGTGTGGGCGCTGCGATAGACATAGGCGAACAGCGAATCTGCATCTTCCCAAACGGACATGTTAACAGCCATCTGGGGATCGTCCGTCACCACAATGTCCAGCGCATTGCCACTATCGCTTTGCAACCGCCAGATGAACCCTGGGCTGGCGTCTGCAACTGCATTGATGCGATCAAGGGCGTTCACAAATTCAGCGACAATCGGGCTGTCATTTGGCGCAATCAGCCGCCCGACGTTGATCTGCGCAAGATGCCAATCCGCCATCAGTGGTTAGCCGTGGACCGGCGCGCCCCAGCCACCCCAGACATAAACGACCACGAACAGGAACAACCAGACGACATCCACGAAATGCCAATACCAGGCCGCCGCCTCAAAGCCAAAGTGCTGACGCGGGGTAAAGTGCCCTTTGTAAACGCGAGCCAAGCAGACAATCAGGAAGATAGTACCGACGAAGACGTGAAAACCGTGAAATCCAGTCGCCATGTAAAAGGCTGCGCTGTAATTCAGCCCCTTGAACGGGAAAGGCGCGTGAACATATTCAAAGATCTGAATGCCGCTGAACAGCGCGCCCAGCAGAATTGTAAGCCACAGGCCCTTCTTTAGATTGTCATCTGCACCGACGCCCAGAACGCCCCAAACCCCCTTCTTTTCGCCGCCGCGCTGATTGTGGATGAGCGCATGGTGCGCCCAAGTCACGGTCGTGCCTGAGCAAAGCAGGATAAGAGTATTGAGCAATGGGAAGCCCCATGCGGAAATGACTTCAAGGCCTTTGGGCGGCCACTGCTTGATGGCGTCCGCGCCTTCTTGGCCGATCATATTCGTAATCGTTATCGCTCCTTCGACGTCTTCAATTTGAAGCGGACGCGGGAAAAGCGAGAAATCAAACCAAGACCAGAACCAACCAACGAAGAACATCACTTCAGAAGCAATAAACAGGATCATCCCGTAGCGCAGATGCAGCGAAACAACAGGCGTATGATCGCCTGCGTGAGCTTCCTTGATCACATCGCTCCACCACGCATAAAATGTATAGATGATGCCTAGCGCACCAGCCAAGCAAACTGCCATGCCGTAAGGTGCCTTATGCATCCACATCACAGCGCCGCCAAAGGCGAACAAGCAAGCCATCGAACCGATGAACGGGTTCGCACTGGCCGGAAGGATGTGATAATCGTGGTTCTTGGCGCCTGCCATGATGCTTTCCCCTGAACTTACGGGCTGTTAAATGATGACTTTCGCCTAGCTTGGTTTTTTGTCGTCGTCCACCGGATAGAAGGTGTAGCTGAGCGTAATTTCTTCAACGTCTTTTGTCGTCGGATCCGTCAATATCGCTGGGTCTACAAAGAATAGCACGGGCATCCGCACCTGCTTGCCTGGAGCCAGAGTCTGTTCATTGAAACAGAAACATTGGATCTTGTTGAAATATTTCCCAGCTTGCGTTGGCGTTACATTATAGGTCGCAATGCCCTTCACAGGGTAAGACGCGAGGTTCTTGGCAGAATAAAAGGTCATATCACGCGCACCGACTGCGATCCGCTCAACCGGCTGCTCGGGCTTAAATTCCCAAGGCAGTTCCGGCGAATGATTGGCGTCAAAGCGAATAGCAATGGTCTTGCCTGAAGTCACAGGCCCAGGCGCGTCACCCGTTGCCTTTTGCGTGGTGCCACCGAAGCCTGTGACTTGGCAAAATAAGCTATAAAGAGGCACTGCCGCATAGCCCACGCCGACCATGCTGACCGCAAGTCCTGCCGCCAAAAAGCCTGTTCGGTTAAGACGGTCCATTAAGACGCCCCTTGCAATCGCGCGATTGTAATGAAGTAAAACAGTCCGCACATGGCAAGCAGCAAGCCAGCTGTGATCAACGCGCGCTGCTTACGGCGGCGGTCAAACTCGTCGCGATCTTCATTCATAACATGATCCGATCAAGAGCCATCGCGCCGAACAACGCGAAGAGATAAAGGATGGAATAGCCGAAAAGCGCCTTTTCAGGGGCCATCTGGTCGTCAAGCGTCGATGTACGGAAAGACACTTTAGCCGCAACAATGGCGAAGCCTATTGTCCCAATCACCGCAACGATGCCGTAAAGTGCACCAGTCAAACTAAGTGCCCATGGGGCAATGGCGACGGCGGCCATCAAGACAGTGTAAAGAAAAATCTGAACCCGCGTCGCCTTTTCACCGGCAGCAACGGGCATCATTGGCACACCAGCGCGGGCATAATCAGTCTTCACAAACAGAGCGAGGGCCCAGCTGTGGGGGGGGGTCCAGAAGAAGATTAAGCAGAACATGAGTATGGGGAGAAGCGATAGATCACCGGTAACCGCAGCCCATCCGATCAACGGCGGAAACGCTCCGGATGCGCCGCCAATCACGATGTTCTGGGGCGTGCGGCGCTTCAACCAGACCGTGTAGATGAGGACGTAGTAGAGAATTGATCCAGCGAGCAACGCGGCCGCGAACACATTCGTCGCCATCCCCAACATGATAACCGATAGGAAAGAAAGGCCCACGCCGAAATGCAGCGCCGATTGGCGGCCCATACGCCCAGCGGGCAGAGGACGGTTCTCGGTGCGCTTCATGAGACCATCAAGATCAGCCTCATACCATTGATTCAGCGCGCCCGCTGCTCCTGCTCCAAGCGCGATACAAAGCACTGCTGTAAAAGCGAGCGTTGGGTGAATCGATCCAGGCGCTGCGAGCAAGCCGCACAGACCGGTAAACACCACCAGCGACATCACGCGCGGCTTTGTCAACGCGAGGAAGTCACGCCAATCGGCGGGTAACGCTTGTGTCACAGATGCAGTTGTCATGTCCGTCCTTATCCCCTCCCACAGAGGGGAGGGGAACAGATTACTTGATCACAGGCAGCGTTTCAAACTGGTGAAACGGCGGCGGGCTGGACAATGTCCATTCCAGCGTCGTTGCGCCTTCACCCCAGTAATTATCTTCTGCCTTCTTCCCGGCCATCAAAGCGTAGGCGACGTTGGCGAAGAAAATCACCATCGACCCAGCCATGATCAGATAGCCGTAGGAGGAAACCTCATTCCAATAGGCAAAGGCATCCGGATAATCGGGGTAACGCCGCGGCATTCCCTGCAAGCCCAAGAAGTGCTGCGGGAAAAACACCACATTCACGCCAATGAAGAACAACCAGAAGTGAAGCTGGCCCAGTGTTTCCGAGAGGTGACGCCCAGACATTTTGGCGAACCAATAGGTGAAGCCTGCAAAGAGCGAGAAGACCGCGCCAAGCGACAACACATAATGGAAATGTGCGACCACATAATAAGTGTCATGCATGTAGTTATCGATACCACCATTGGCGAGGAGCACACCCGTCACACCGCCGACCGTGAACATGAAGATGAACCCAAGGCTCCACATCATCGGCGTTTTGAACGACAGCGATCCGCCCCACATTGTTGCAATCCAGCTGAAAATCTTAATGCCGGTTGGCACCGCGATAACCATCGTCGCGGCTGTGAAATACATTTTCGTATTCACGTCCATGCCGATGGTGAACATGTGGTGCGCCCAAACGATAAAGCCAACTGCACCAATAGCGACCATGGCATAGGCCATCCCAAGATAGCCAAAGATTGGTTTTTTCGAGAAGGTTGAGATCACTTGGCTGACAATGCCAAAGCCGGGCAAGATCATGATGTAGACTTCGGGGTGGCCAAAGAACCAGAACAAATGCTGATAAAGCACTGGATCACCGCCACCCGCCGCATCAAAGAATGCAGTGCCGAAATTGCGGTCTGTCAGCAGCATCGTAATCGCCGCCGCCAAGACAGGCAAAGCGAGCAAGAGCAGAAACGCCGTCACCAGCACGGACCACACAAACAGCGGCATCTTGTGCAAGGTCATCCCCGGCGCGCGCATGTTAAAGATGGTTGTGATGAAGTTGATCGCACCCAGAATGGAGCTCGCACCTGCCAAGTGAAGCGAGAAAATCGCCATATCGACTGACGGCCCTGCGGAGCCAGAGGTTGAAAGCGGTGCATAGACCGTCCAGCCCGTGCCTGCGCCAAATCCACTGCCGCCGGGTACGAATGCCGACCCGAGGAGCAAGATGAAGGAAGGCACCAGCAACCAGAATGAGATATTGTTCATCCGCGGGAACGCCATATCCGGCGCACCAATCATAAGCGGCACGAACCAGTTACCAAAGCCGCCGATCATCGCAGGCATCACCATGAAAAAGACCATGATAAGGCCGTGCGCGGTGATCAGCACATTCCACATATGTTGTCCCTGCGACAGATCTTGGGGATCTGTGCCGTGCAATACAGAAGACAACCAAGGGAGATACTGAATGCCCGGTTCTGCCAGTTCAAGCCGCATCACGCCAGAAATCGCGCCGCCAATGATGCCCGCGATGATCGCGAAAATCAGGTAAAGCGTACCGATATCCTTATGGTTCGTTGACATGAACCACCGTTCGAAAAAGCCCATTTTGTGATCGTCATGCGCATGGTCAGCAGCGTGGGGGGCTGTGAATGTATTTGCGGTTGCTTCAGACATAATGTTTAACCTTTTGGTGCAGCGGCTGGAGCCGCCGCAGGAGCAGCAGGGGTGGCGGGTGCAGTTGCCGCAGATGCTTTATCTTCAGGCAGTTTCCCGCCCTTGGCCAAAACCCAAGCCTTAAAATCAGCTTCTGATACCACCTCGACGGCGATCGGCATATAAGCGTGTTTGATGCCGCACAATTCAGAACATTGGCCGTAGTATACGCCAGTCTTTTCAACCGTGAAGCTGGTTTCGTTGATCCGCCCCGGAATAGCGTCCATCTTGATCCAGAATGCCGGCATGGCCCACGCGTGGATCACATCATTTGCCGTAGTGAGAAGCCGAATGGGTTTATTCACTGGCAGGACAATGCGATTGTCAACTGCGAGCAACCGAGGCTCCCCCCGCGCTTTCGCATCGGATTCGGACAGCATGTTGGATGTTACTTCAAGCCCATAATCGGGATATTCATGCGTCCAGAACCATTGATTGCCAATGGCTTTGATCGTCACAGCGTCGGCTGGTGCGGGCTTATATTGAGCCGCAAGCAATTGGATTGACGGAACCGCAATTACGACCAAAATAAGAACTGGAATCAGCGTCCATACGATTTCGATAAAAGTATTGTGCGTCGTTTTGGACGGGACGGGATTGGCCTTGCGGCGAAACCGAAACGCCACAAACATCATCAAACCGAGCACAAAGACTGAAATACCAACCATCACAGGCATCAGGATGGCATTGTGCATCCAAAGCGCCTGTTCACCCAACTTTGTGACTTGAGGTTGGATAGTATAATTTTTGTCTACTGGCTGGCCCATGCCAGCGACAGGTTTTGACGTGCCAATTGTTGTCTCGGCCGGTTTGGCCGCATCAGCTTTAACCACAGGCGTCGCTGAGGTGATGGGGGCTGCTGGCGTTGGCGCAGCGGCAACAGGCGCCACTGTCGGCACGGCGGGAGCCGCAGCCGGTTGAGACAGAGCAGGTGCCTGAGCGGCAACTGCCAGTCCGATCGCCAGAAGTGCTGACTTAATCTTGTGCATGTCATCTTCCGATTCGGTGGTTCGATTGACAAAACTGACGCCCGCATGGCGAAAACTCGTCTTCGATTGGTCGCGGCTATAAGCGGGTCTGCCGGATGCCTCAATACATCATTATAGATATTTTGGACAGTTTTCCGCCCCGCCTTGATGCAAATGCATCCTCCGCTTATGCATAAAACGCAACGGCCTATGAAAGCGATCCAGTGACTGACGATGATATCCTGAACGAATTCCGCGCAGCAGACGCCTTGCTGGAGGGTCATTTCATCCTCTCATCGGGACTTCGCAGCCCTAAATATCTGCAATGCGCTCGCGTTCTCATGAACCCTGCCCGCGCGGCACGATTGGCCGAAGAAATCGCCAGCCGCATCCCCGCAGACATCCGGCACCAGATTGACGCCGTTGTGTCACCTGCAATGGGCGGCATCATCATCGGCCATGAAATGGGCCGCGCGCTGGGCACAGACGCGTTTTTTCTTGAACGCCCCGAAGGAGTATTCGAACTGCGCCGTGGTTTTTCCATCACACCGGGGCAACGCGTTTTGATGGTGGAGGATGTCGTAACAACCGGACTTTCATCGCGCGAAGCCATTGCTGCGGCTGAACGTGCCGGGGCAGTGGTTATTGCCGAGGCGTCACTGGTTGACCGGTCCGGCGGAACAGCAAATCTCGGCGTGCCTTTCTTCCCCTTGATCCGTATTGATGTACCCACATATTCCGCCGACGCGCTTCCTCCCGAACTGGCCGCCATTCCTGCCATTAAACCGGGCAGCCGAAAGGAAGTTTGAAGTGATACCTCGTCTACGCCTTGGAGTGAATATCGATCATGTCGCGACGATCCGCAACGCGCGCGGCGGCATGCATCCCGATCCAATGCGCGCAGTTGAAATCGTCGAGGCGGCGGGCGGTCACGGAATTACGGTTCACTTGCGTGAAGACCGGCGACACATTCGCGATGAGGATCTGACGGCTATCATGGAGCGCGTGCGCCTGCCCGTGAACCTTGAAATGGCGGCGACTGAGGAAATGGTAGAAATTGCCCTGCGCCACAAACCGCACGCAGCCTGCATTGTGCCTGAGCGCCGCGAGGAACGGACAACTGAAGGCGGGCTGGACGCAGCAGGGCTACACAATCATTTGGCCCCCATCGTCACGCGCCTAAATGATGCAGGGATTCGCGTTAGCCTCTTCATTGAACCAAGCGCGCGTCAGATTGACGCCGCGATCCGCCTGCGCGCGCCAGTTGTGGAGCTTCATACAGGGAAATATGCGCACAGCGAAGGCGCGGAGCGAGAGGCGGAGTTGCGCCGTATCGCCGATGCGGCGGCGCTGGCAGTGAAGAATGGCATCGAACCCCATGCTGGCCATGGCCTGACATTCGATAATGTTCAGCCTATTGCCGCCATTCCCCAGATCGCGGAATTGAACATCGGCCACTATTTGATTGGTGAGGCGATCTTCATTGGGTTGGATGAAAGCATCCGCCGGATGCGCATGCTCATGGATGAAGCGCGCCCGACGACGCGATCATGATTATCGGCCTCGGCTCTGACCTCTGCAACATCGAGCGCATTCAGAAATCGCTCGACCGTTTTGGCGACCGATTTGAACAGCGGGTCTTCACTGAGGTTGAACGCGCGAAGGGCAATCGTCGCCCGTTTACCAAAGCAGGAACGATGGCCAAACGCTTTGCCGCAAAGGAAGCTTTCAGCAAAGCCGTTGGCACAGGCTTCAAACGCGGTGTTTTCATGCGAGATATTGGCGTGGTCAATGCCCCGTCCGGCGCGCCGACGCTTGCGCTAACCGGCGGCGCGAAAGCGCGGCTCGACGCGGTGACACCAGCGGGCTATGAGGCGCGCATTCATCTGACGCTCACCGATGACCATCCATGGGCTCAGGCCTTTGTGATTATCGAAGCTATGCCCCTTTAAGAAAGCCCGACATCCGTGACTGAAGCGACTGAAACAGCCCTGATCGAAGCAGAAACGCCCGCTAAAGCGCCGGTGGATTGGTTTGCGGAGGCCAAGGGGATATTCTGGCTCATCCTAGCCGTGCTGGGCTTCCACAGTTTCATTGCCAAGCCTTTCTACATTCCATCAGAGTCGATGATGCCGGGGCTTTTGGTCGGGGACCGCTTGGTCGTGACGAAATATCCTTATGGTTACAGCTATGTCTCTCCCACATTTCACCTGATGCCATTCATGAAAGGGCGTCTGCTTGGCAGCGTTCCTGACCGTGGCGATGTCGTCATCACCACACCGATTGGCGTGCGAGAAGACTATATCAAACGCGTTATTGGCCTGCCCGGTGAACGGATCGAAGTGCGCAATGGCACGGTCGTCATCAACGGCGTTCCGATTAAACGGGCGGCTCCGGTTAATAAAACGATACCTGTGGATGCCAATTCGCCGTGCAAAGACATCGAATATCCAGGGCTTTTGCGCAGCGGACCTGACGGCAAAATGGTATGTGAAATGCCCATCGTTCGCGAGACTCTTCCGAATGGTGTCACTTATGACACCATTGATCTTGGCTATAAATTCGACGCTGATGATTTTGCTGCGATCACTATCCCCGAAGGGCATGTGTTCCTGATGGGTGACAACCGAGATCGATCAGCAGACAGCCGCTTCTCCGTCGAAGAACGTGGGCTTGGCGGGCCAGTGCCAATTGAGAATATCGGCGGACGGGCAGAATTTGTTACCTTCTCGCTTGATGGAACAAGCACGTGGTGGAACCCGATCAGTTGGCTGACAGCACTGAGATCAGGCCGCGCTGGTTCAAGCCTGCGCGCGGAGACGGCAGAGTAATCAAAACAGCCCCGGCACCTCACGCTGCGACGCGGTAGGAATCATGGGCGTGAGCAATTGAGGGCGCCCAGCCCCAACCGACTGGGACACTTGCCCCCCGGATGCGATCGGCGTGCATGACCGACCGCCCAGAAAATCAAGCGCGCGAGCAACGGATGCTTCTTGCGCGTCTCCCAGTGGCCGCGTCACATCATCGGCTGCTTGGCAACTGTTAGGAACAGTTGCTTTGAGCCCATCATAATAGAAGCCGCCGCCTGTGGCATTTTGGGTGGAGAAAGCAATCACACGAAACCGATCATCGCACGCCGCCTGGTCAATCGCGATCTGGCCCACTGGTTTACCGAAGCTGTTCGCGCCGACAATCGCAATGTTCGCGCCCAGATAAGGCACCATTGCATTGATCACCAATTCACTGGCCGACGCGCTTGAGCCGGTCGTGATAAACGCGATTTTCAACGGCGCGACTGACTGCGATTGTTGAGAGAAACGCTCCGTCGAATTATTACTCGCTTTTTCTGGCCGGAAAGTCGTGACAGACAGAATGTCATTGTTCGACCGGTTGCGCCCGAGCAAATTGATTAGCAGTTCCGCCGTTGAGACTAGGCCACCGCCGTTATAACGAAAATCGATCACAAATTCGGTGATCCCTTGGGTACGGAAATTATCGAACGCAGTCCGCAATTGTGGGTCAGCCGACGAAATGAAGGTCCGCAGATTGAGGTAGCCGACACGCTTTGCCCCGTCATTGATGACTTGCGCACCGTACCTTGCGGAGACCGGGATGAGATCAAACGTCGCCTTTGTAACCGAAACTTCGCGCGTGCCCGCCGCGTTCGTGATGCGCAGCACCCGAGTTGTGCCTGCCGTCGTCGGACCCAGCGCATTGCTGACACCGGCAGCGCCTTCGGCTGCAATGATGTCACTGACTGTGCGTAGATTGGCGCTGGTTGTGCCAATCGCCAGAATTTCGGTTCCACGATCAATGCCTGCGGCAAGCCCCGGCGCGCCTTCAAAGGCCTCTGCAATCAATACGCGGCGCGCCACAGTGTCTGTGGACAGGCGAACACCCAAACCTGCCGAAGCACCGGATGCAAAAAAGGCATTCTCTTCGGCAATCGACGTGACATAGCTGAAAAACCGGTCCCGTCGCTGGCTCCGCGCGGTCGCGGTCAGTGCGTCGATATAGTCATTAACCGTCGCAAATCCGTTGGTGCTGAGCGAAGCAGGCAGCGTTTCAGGAAACAAATACCATTCACGCAGCACCCTAGCTGCAAATTCCTGACGGTTTTGAAGCGAACAGGCAGTGCTGGCTGCCGGAGGCGGTGGCGGAGACGCCACTGAGGTTGCTCCCCCGCCCGATCCCCCGCCGCCGCACCCGGCGAGGAGAACGGCCATAGCAAGCACTGACGTGCCAAAGCGTGCCTTGATCATACTCTTACTCCTGAACAGCGTTGATGCTTTCTCCCACAGAAAAGCGCCAATGGAAAGATCAGCCCCGCAACGTCGCGCCCAGCTTTTCAGCTGCAGCGACGACGCGGGCAGCAATCGCTTTCAGTTCATCATCCGTGTAGCTTTTTTCGGATGGTTGCAGCGTGATTTCGATCGCCAGCGACTTCTGCCCATCGGGAACGCCTTGCCCTGCAAATTGGTCAAATAGGCGCGCAGAAACGATATTATCTTTATCGGCGCTTCTGGTTGCCCGAATGAGATCCGCAGACGCCAAATCAGCGGGAACCAGAAACGCGAAATCGCGGGTAACGGATTGCAAAGCAGGCGGCGTGAAGGCCGGGCGCATGAAGCCCGTCGAGCGCTTGGCCGGAATCGCATCCAGATAAATCTCCGCCGCAATGACGGCACCGTCCAGATCAAATGCCTTCGCCGTTACCGGGTGAAGCGCACCAAAGCTGGCAAGGATGGTCTTCGGCCCAAGGCGCAGCGTTGCCGACTGGCCGGGGTGATAATGGCCGCCCGCCTCCCCCATGACTTGGAGATTATCAACCGGAGCACCTGCCGCCGCGAGCAGAGCCATAACTTCGGCCTTGGCGTCATAAGCATAAAACTTGGTTGCTTTGCCAGCAGCCCAGCCGCGCGGCGTTTTATCGCCAGCCAGCACTAGGCCAAGCGTCAACCGTTCGCCGTCCGCCAGATAGCGCCGTCCGATTTCGAACAAGCGAACGGACGCCGCACCGCGATCCATGTTGCGCTGCGCTGCGCTCAGCAATCCGGGGAGGAGCGAGGGCCGCATGACCTTCAAGTCCTCACTGATCGGATTCGCGAGGGACCAGAGGCCGCCTTCGAAAGCAGCCGCCTCTTGTTCCGGCAGGAAAGACCAGTTGATCGCTTCATTCAGCCCGCGCGCCGCCGCTGTTCGCCGCACTTTGCGTTCGATCAACTGGATGGGCGTCGCCGTTGGCCGCGCCACGCCGTCTGCGCGCGGCAGCGGAGTTGAGGGAACAGTGTCCAGACCGACGATGCGGATAATTTCTTCGACTAAGTCCGCCGAGCCATCGATATCACGGCGCCATGTGGGGACAGTGACCGTCCAATCGTTGGAAACTTTGAAACCCAGCGACTCAAGGATGGCTTTCTGCCGATCAGCCGCAACGTCAACGCCGCCAAGCCGCGCGCATAGGCCACGATCGTAAACAAGCGTCTTCGCGACCTGCGGAGGCTCGCCTGCCCGGACAATGTCAGAAGCCTCTCCGCCACAAATCTCTAGGATGAGGGACGTGACAATCTCCAGCCCCTCTTCCAGAAATGCCGGATCAACGCCGCGTTCAAACCGGGTCCGCGCGTCTGAAGTCAATGCCAGCGCCTGGCCCGTCTTTGCGATTCGCTCAGGCGTGAAATAGGCGACTTCCAGCAGGACATCCGTCGTCGTTTCCGAACATCCCGAATGCTCACCACCCATGATGCCTGCGATATCATGCACGCCCGCTTCATCGGCAATCACGGTCATCTCCGACGTAAGCGTATAGTCCTTGCCATTAAGCGCCGTGACAACTTCCCCGTTGATGGCCCGCCGCGCGAAAACCGCTCCAGTCAGCTTGGCCAGATCATAGGCATGGCTCGGCCGGCCGTGATCAAGCATCACATAATTGGTGATATCAACCAGCGCCGAAATAGGCCTCTGTCCCGCCGACTTCAGCCCCGCCTGCATCCAATCGGGCGAAACGCCGTTGGTCACGCCTTTGATCACCCGGCCATAAAATGCGGGACAGCCTTCGAGGTCATCCGTGCGGATTTCGGTGGGGCATGGGAAACTCACCGCAACAGTCTTGGCATTGAGAGAACGAAGCGTCCCAATCTCCGTTGCCGCCAAATCACGCGCAATGCCGCGCACACCCATGCAGTCCTGCCGATTAGGCGTAATCGCCACGTCAATCACCGGGTCGTCAGCTCCTGCGTAATCGGCAAAGGCCATCCCGACGATAGCATCTCCCGGCAGTTCAATGATCCCGTCATGATCATCACCAAGCTCTAATTCGCGTGATGAGCACATCATGCCATTCGACTCAACGCCGCGAATGGCGGTCTTTTTCAGGATCATGCCGTTCGAAGGCACCGTTGCGCCTTCCATGCCGAACACGCCAACCAAGCCAGCCCGCGCATTGGGCGCGCCGCACACCACTTGCACGGGGCCTTCGCCTGCATCCACGCTCAGCACTTGTAGTTTGTCAGCCTGCGGATGCGGCGCGGCACTTAACACTTTCGCGATTCGGAAACCGTTCAGCCGCTCCGCCGGGTTTTCAATGCCTTCCACTTCCAAGCCGATCCGCGTCAGCGTCTCTGCAACAGTCGTCACGTCGGCATGAGTATCCAAATGCGCCTTGAGCCAGCTCAATGAGAATTTCATGCCCCCACTCCCCCGCTCAGCGTCGGCACATCAAGCGCCCCGAACCCGTAATGTTTGAGCCAGCGGAGATCGCCGTCAAAGAAAGCGCGCAAATCATCCATCCCGTATTTGAGCATCGCCAGCCGGTCCACGCCGACGCCAAAGGCAAACCCCTGATAAACGTCAGGGTCCAGCCCGCAGGCCGAAATGACCTTCGGATGCACCATGCCAGAGCCGAGAAGCTCCATCCATCCGCCGGTTCCGCCAAGCACACGTTTGCCCTTTTCAATTGAAAAACCAACATCCACTTCAGCAGAGGGTTCCGTGAACGGGAAATAGCTGGGCCGCAGCCGCAGCACGATGTCATCGCGTTCAAAAAAAGCCTTCAGGAATGTTTCGAGTGTCCATTTAAGATGGCCCATGTGGATGCCTTTATCGATCACCAGCCCCTCAATCTGATGGAACATCGGCGTGTGCGTCGCATCGGAATCGGACCGGTACACGCGGCCCGGCGCAATGATGCGGATGGGCGGCTGCTGGCTCATCATCGTGCGGATTTGAACGGGCGACGTGTGCGTGCGCAGAACCATCTTCTTGCCATCAACGGCCATCTGATCAGGGAAGTAGAACGTGTCGTGCATGGCGCGGGCGGGGTGAGTTTCAGGCATGTTGAGGGCGGTGAAATTGTGCCACTCATCCTCAATCTCCGGCCCTTCGGCGACCGCGAAACCCATATCGGCGAAAATTTCCGCCAGTTCATCCATCACCTGGCTGACCGGATGGACCGATCCGCGCGGCGTTTCCGGCGCGGGGAGAGTCATATCAAGTCGTTCGGTAGAGAGGCGCGCGTTGAGGGCTGCGGTTTCGAGCGATGTTTTCTTGGCAGCGATTGCGTTCGTCACGGCCTCACGCAGGCCGTTGATCACTGGGCCTTGAACCTGCCGCTCCTCCGGCGACATTTGGCCTAAGGTCTTGAGCAATGCCGACACGCTGCCCTGCTTGCCGAGCGCATCAATGCGCACCGCCTCAAGCGCATCGAGGTTCGGCGCGACGTCAATGGCGGCGAGGGTTTGGGCCTGAAGGGAAGCGATATCTGTCATGATCTGCACCTGATAAGCAAAAGGGCGCGAACGGCAATGCCGCCCACGCCCCTTTGCGCATTCTTTGAGAAGGGAGCTTTACGCCGCTTGTGCGGGCAGTGCAGCCTTCGCTTGCGCGATGATGGTGCTAAACGAAGCGGCTTCGTTCATCGCCAGATCGGCAAGGACTTTGCGGTCAAGTTCAATGCCTGCAAGTTTGAGCCCGTGCATGAACTGACCGTAAGTCAGCCCTTCCATGCGGACAGCGGCGTTGATCCGCTGAATCCAAAGCGCGCGGAAATTACGCTTGTTGATCTTGCGATCGCGATACGCATATTGGCCGGCCTTTTCGACAGCCTGCATTGCAATGCGGATCGTGTTCTTGCGACGACCATAATAGCCCTTAGCGCGGTCAAGGACGCGCTTGTGACGAGCGTGTGTTGTTACACCGCGTTTGATACGTGTCATGCTCTCTTACTCCTTATTTCAGGCCGTAAGGCGCCCAACGCTTTACCGCAGGGGTATCAGCATCGGACAGCACGGATGTGCCACGGTTGGTGCGAATATATTTGCTGTTGTGGCTCATGAGACGGTGGCGCTTTCCAGCGAAGCCGTGCTTCAACTTGCCCGTCGCGGTCATGGTGAAACGCTTTTTCACCCCGCTCTTGGTCTTCATTTTTGGCATTTTTTTCACCTTTCAAATGAGATGATCAGAACCCGCCGTGGCAGCCAGTGTGGCCAGGCCAGTTGTTATGCAATCATCTGCGAAGCGGCGCGGTTAGGGGGTGGCCTGACAAATAGCAAGCGGATTCAGGGCAACATCACCTCATCTTTTGCAGTGTCGGGCCGGAACGCCAACACTTGGCGGCCTTCCTCAAACGACATCCCTTCCGCCTCCCCGCTCTTTATGCCCGCCATAAGAGTTTGAAAGACAGCAGCAAGCAGTGGCCGCTCCATTGCGAAATATTGCGTCGGCGACAAGCCAATGAACTTTTTGAAATCCCGGATCATATGGCTTTGATCTGCATATTGGGGGTCAAGGAAATGCGGCCATTGTCCCACAGACAGCCCCTCCATCGAATGAAGCATCCGTAAGAACCGTGCGCGTTGAATAAGTTTTTTGGGAAGAAAGCCAAAATGCCGTTTCGTGAAGCGCGCGATTCGCGATTGTGACATGCCAACGCGCAATGCCAACTCCTCCACCGTCGCGCATTCTGGATCGGCAATGGCCAGTGAAACGCGCTCAATCCAGTCTGAGATTTCTGATCGCTCTGTCAGGGCGAGCCTGTCGAGGAAGAATGCATCCGCTGCTGCGATTCGCGCGTCCAGGCTGCCTGCACTTTCAATGGCTGCGAACAGCGGATCGGCATCCTCCCCAAAAAGCGCGCTAAGCGGGCTGATCTTTTCAGAATGGATACTGGCATCCCCACCGATCAGGCGGTGCCAACCCATCGGAAAAATAGCGGCGCAAAACACTTTGCCCTCGGTCCCATGCACCCACTGCGCCTGCGTCGCTACGCCGTGCAATATCGCTTTATCGGTAAGGGGAGAGAGTTGCGCTTTATGCGTGCCAAACGACCATTTCCCGGAAAATACCATGCGAATGGCCATCCATTCGGGGCGTAGCAGATCCTCAACCACGCCGGGACCCGTCACGATGATGTCCCAATAAGCGGGAATAAACGCGCGCAGCCGCTCATCGGGCAGGGCGAAGCGGATCTCAATATGCGGAACTTGAGTCATCTCGCGCTGGACCTAGCCATGGTTGCAGGCCAGCCCCTCGAGCACATCCTCCAGCCGCGCAGGATCACCAAGTGCAATCACATCGCCAAGGCTTTCGGCGTGAAGCGGCTCCCCGTTCCAGTCGCACATCAGGCCACCTGCCCCTTCAACGACTGGAACCAATGCTGCGATATCATGCAGCTTCAATCCCGCCTCCACCACCAAATCGATATGCCCGGACGCAAGCAAGCCGTAATTATAGCAATCGCCGCCCCAGATCAGCCGTCGGTGCGCAGTTTTCGCGGCGAGCGCCATGAAATGCTCGCCTTCATGGACAGAAAAATAGCTAGGACCGCTGGTCGCAAGGATGGCCTCTTTCAATTCGGGGCAGTCGCGGGTGTGCACAGGCTTGCCATTGAATGTCGTCCCTTGCCCTGCCGAGCCCACCCAGCGTTCGCGCAGGATCGGCTGATCGATCAAGCCCAGCACTGGCCAACCATCGACCATCAGCGCAATCAGCGTGCCAAAGATCGGCCGGCCCGCGACAAAGCTGGTCGTGCCATCAATGGGATCAATGACCCATTGCCGCGAAGCGCCTTCGCGCACGGTCCCAAATTCTTCGCCGATGATGCCGTCTGCGGGCCGTTCCTTTTCTAATACGGCGCAGATCGCAGTCTCCGACGCGCGGTCGGCCAGCGTCACTGGTGTCGCGTCGCCCTTCGTTTCCAATCCAAACTCAGCGCGCCAGTAGGGGCGGATCGCAGTTCCGGCGGCATCGGCTAATTTTTGAATAAGGGCATGGTCAGACGCGGTTACAGACATCCCTGCTATCTGCGGATGTTCACACTGAGGCGCAAGAGAAAATCTGCGGCTGATTTCTCTCCACCCAAAGCGGCGCTTTCACCATGATTGAAGCAAAGGCTTCCGATGCTTCCCAAGTGGTGAGCCAGTGGAGCAAGTGTGGCAGCCCTTCGGCACAAGGTCGATCCAAATCAATGCGCGCGAACTGACGCACGAAGGGCAGTAGCGCCGCGTCGATCAAGGTCATACGGGGGCCGCACAGAAAAGCTGTTTGCGCCAAACGCGCCTCCCATGTCCGCAAAATGGCCAACCCTGCAGCCCAGTGAACTTCAGCATTTTCGCCGGGGTAGCGATGTGGATATTTCGCCCGATCAAGATGATGTTTGAACGATCCGTCATTCGTTGCAATCAGAGCTGCACCATCGCCTGCGAGCCAGTCCTCTGGATCGTTGTGCCCGAGCGCCCAGTCCATGATGTCCAGGCTCTCATCAATCACGCACCCATCCGGCAATACCAAGACTGGAACCGTCCCTTTGGGCGACGCAGTCAGCATAGCATTTGGCTTGGCCTTTAAGGAAATCTCGCGCAGCTCAACTTCAATCCCCGCCACCAACAAAGCCATCCGCGCCCGCATCGCGTAGGGGCAGCGACGAAAGCTGTAGAGGACGGGAAGGCTAGTCAAACAGCGACGAGACCGAGCTTTCGTCGGCGATCCGGTTGATCGCTTCGCCTACGAGTGGCGCAATTGGCAACAGGCGGATTTTCTTGGACGTCGCGACACTATCAGGTGCGAGTATCGAATCAGTGATGACCAGTTTGCGCAGGACTGAGGCCTCGACACGCTCGACTGCTGCGCCTGAAAGCACACCGTGAGTGATATAAGCAACTACGTCTGACGCGCCTGCATTCTTGAGCGCCTCTGCTGCATTGCACAGCGTTCCGCCAGAATCGACAATATCATCAACAAGAATGCAGAACCGATCCTTCACATCGCCGATGATGTTCATGACTTCGCTTTCGCCAGCCTTTTCGCGGCGCTTATCGACGATGGCGAGGGGCGCATTGTTCAGCCGCTTGGCGAGTGCCCGCGCTCGAACAACGCCGCCGACGTCAGGCGACACGACGGTCAGGTTTTTTTCCTTATGCCGATCCAAGATGTCCGCCGCCATTACAGGCGCGCCGTGGAGATTATCTGTCGGGATGTCGAAAAAGCCCTGAATCTGGCCCGCATGAAGATCGACCGCGAGAACCCGGTCTGCCCCTGCCGTCGTGATCATGTTGGCCACCAGCTTGGCCGAAATCGGAGTGCGGGGGCCGGGTTTGCGATCTTGGCGGGCGTAGCCGAAATAAGGCATGACCGCCGTAATCCGTCTTGCCGACGCGCGGCGCAGCGCGTCGATGATGATTAGCAATTCCATAAGATTGTCGTTGGTGGGGTAGCTGGTCGACTGGATGACAAACATATCTTCGCCGCGCACATTTTCCTGCACTTCGACGAAAATCTCTTCATCGGCGAACCGACGCACGCTGGCCGCGGTCAGCGGAACGCCACAATAATCGGCGATGGCCTGTGCCAAGGGCTGATTGCTATTGCCCGTGATCAGTTTCATGTCTTTTTTGCTTCCCCGATGATCTGATGCGCGGCCCATAAGCCGCGATGGGCGATGATGGAAGGGGCAGTAACATTTATGGTGAAGGGTGAAGGGGTGCGGCCAGAGCGCAGAGACGCCGTCGCGGCTCCAAAGTTTAGTAAAGTTGTGCCAGTCGCACATTTGTTTTCTACCACCCGTTACCGCCTGTGAGCTGGAAATAGAGGAAGTATATACTACGCCCTCCCTTCACGCCTTTGCCAACAAAACGGGCGCGATATAGGCTTGGCGCGCCGGACGATAGATTGGTCCGGGCGTGGGTTAATTTATGACCTGCCACAGGCTGCAGCAGAATTTCACATAGATTTCGGAACAATAGAGGAACATGTTCGCTATGTCAAGGTAATATCGCGGGCCGACCGGGCATATTACGGCGGCGCAGCGCGCCCGTCTCAGCCCTCAAACCCGCGCCTTAGATTTGCACCTGCTCGCTCCATCCACGGCAGGGCATCCGGTATGAATTGGAACAAACTGAAAAAGCCGTGAATCATACCAGGAGCACAATCGGCATCGACGCTGACACCAGCAGCGGTCAGCTTCGCGGCATAAGCATCGCCTTCATCGCGTAGAGGATCATATTCTGCGGTAATGACTGTCGCTGCGGGCAACCCAGAAAGATTGGCTTGCCGCAAGATTATAGCAAGTGATGCCTCGTCTGCATTGCGGCCACCGATATAATGGTCCCAAAACCATTTCATGCCGTCTGTCGACAAATAATAGTCACCACCGCCATTGGCACGGTAGGATGGACGATCAAAATCGACATCTGTGACAGGATAGATGAGCAGTTGATGCACAAGGGCTGGTCCGCCCGCGTCTCGGGCCATTATGGCAACAGCAGCAGCCAAATTGCCCCCGGCACTGTCACCAGCGACTGCGATTTTGCTGGGATCAATGCCCAATTGATCCGCATTGGCCGCTGCCCAAACTGTTGCATCGTAACAGTCATCCAAAGGGAGGGGATAAGCATATTCAGGGGCCAAGCGGTAAGCGACGGACAAAACGGCTGCACCGCTGTTGCGCGCGAGCACCCGACAAGTGCCGTCGTGGGTGTCGATGGTACCAATCACCCATCCGCCGCCGTGGAAATAGACAGTCAGCCCTGATCGATCCCCTGCAACCTCTGGAATATAAAGGCGCGCGTCGAGCGTGCGGCCGGGCAAGTCTATTTTCAGATTTCGCACACTGGCCACCACAGGTGGCTCTCCAAACGCAATTGGATTATCAAAAATCGCACGCGCATCCGTCGGCGTTGCTGTGGCATAATCAACTTTTGGCGCGTCAGCCATCATGGTCAACAACGACTGAACGGCAGGGTTAAGTGTCATATTCGGCTCCCTCCTAAACCTTTGCCTGCGCCAATATCGGCAAGGACCGCACCCGCTTGCCTGTCAGTGCGAACACAGCATTCGCCAGCGCAGGCGCAACTGGGGGAACGCCCGGCTCTCCGATTCCGCCCATTGGAGCTCCGCTTTCGAGGAAGTGGATATCGATGATTGGCGGCGCATCCGCCAGTTTCAGGATCGGATAGTCGGTGAAGTTGGCCTGTTCGACGGCACCCTTATCGAGTGTAATCGCTTCGCCCATCGCGGCGGACAGCCCCATGATGGTGCCGCCTTCGATCTGGGCCATCGCAGCGTTGGGGTTCACAGTGGAACCGCAGTCGACCACCGTTGTCACACAGTGGACCTTAGGAGTACCATCATCCTTGACCGATGCCTCAATCACATGAGCAACAATGGTTTTGAAGGATTCTACAATCGCCACGCCGCGCGCGCGGCCCGCTGGCAAGGCAGCGTCCCAATTGCTGCGCTTGGCAACTTCATTCAGCACGGCCAGATGCCGCGAACCTGTCTTCAAATGGCGGCGACGGAACTCAATGGGATCCGCCCCTGCCCCGTGCGCCAATTCGTCCATGAAGCTTTCATTGTAAAAGCCCTGCTGCGTTGAATTGACGGATCGCCATGCGCCTGCGGTCTGATTAGTTTCATAGGGAAAATGCCGACGCGCGACCACGGGCAGATCATAAATGAACGCCGTTTCCGCCTCCGCGCTTTCGGGCTGGGCATAGTCATTTTGCCATGCAGAAATTTTGCCGTCCGCGCCGATAGCCCCTTGCAATTGCGCGCTGCTTTGCGGGCGATATGCGCCTTGGGTAACTTCTTCTTCGCGGCTCCAAATGAGCTTGAACGGATAGGGCACTTGCATCGCCACTTTTGCGGCCTGTGTGACGATTTCCATATACATCGGCAGTCGTCGCCCGAAACTGCCACCCATCAACATCGGATGGAAAGTCACAGCGTCGCCGTCCAAGCCCGCCGCCTCTGCTGCTGCCATTTTACTCGCGAGCGGGTCTTGCATGCCGCCCCACAGGTTCAATTTCCCGTCCTTATGATGCGCAGTGAGCGCAAAGGGTTCCATCATCGCATGGTGGAGGAAAGGCACCTGATAGAGGGATTTTGTGGACTTGGTTCCGGCGGCGCTTAGAACCTCCGCAGGATCGCCTTCACCGTCTTCGCCCTCGGGCTTGTTGGCCTTGATCGCCGCAGCGTGCCCCGCGAAGATCGACGCGGTTGAAACGCCCCCGTGGCCGCCATCACTGAATTTGGGGGTCAGCGCGCGCAGTCCCTGTTGGGCCGCCCAATACCCCTTGGCGATGACGACAACTGCGTCATCCAGCTTCACAACCTTTTCGACGCCCTTGACCGCCATTGCTGGGGCAGGATCAACTGACATCAGCTTTCCGCCCCGGATCGGCGACGCCATAACCGTTGCCACCCGCATATCAGGAACCGTGAAATCAATGCCATATTGCGCCGTTCCATCCACCTTTGCTGGGAGATCGAGACGCGGAATGGATTTCCCAATTAGGTTATAGTCTTTTGAGTCTTTGAGTTTCGGTTCGCTTTCAAGCGATAGACCCGCCGCTTCGACCGCAAGTTCGCCGTAGCTGAACGACTTACCCGATTTGGCGTGAGTAACGACGCTGTTCGCCGTGGTGAGTTCACTTGCAGGAACATCCAATCGCGCCGCCGCCGTTTCGATGAGCGCGAGCCGCGTGGCAGCACCGACCATCTGCATCGACCTTTGACCCGTAAAACGGAGCGCCGAGGAGCCTCCTGTCGCCTGCAAATTCATCGACCTGGCCATGAAGGACAAAAATGAAACTGGCAGGCCCGTGATGACAGCGGGCATACCGCTCATTTCAGCAAGGAAGCCGCGCGCTAGGCCGGTATTGGCAAAGGCGGATTCGGCGGGTGCGGAAACGAGCGTGACTTTGCCCCAATCCGCATCAAGCTCTTCTGCCAGCATTTGGGCGAGGCCCGTGCCGGACCCTTGGCCAATGTCGGTATGCGGCGAATAGATGGTGATCGCCCCATCACTGCGGATTTTGAGCCAAGTCGCAAAAGAGGCTTCACCTTCGCCTGCCGTCAGTTTCGCGGCAGCCTTGGCGGCAGACCCATCAGCAAAGGAAATGCCAAACAGTCCGGCACCAACAACAGCGACGCCGCCGATCAGGAAGGCTCTGCGCTTGAAACCCATCATGCGTCTCCCAATGTGGCGGCAACTTGGCCGGTCGCAGCGTGGATTGCCTTGCGAATGCGCGGGTAGGTTCCACAGCGGCAGATGTTGGTCATCGCTTCATCAATTTGCGCATCTGTGGGGCGCGGGCTGGATTTCAGAAGGGCGG
Organism: Sphingomonadales bacterium; assembly: GCA_031376385.1. Taxonomy (GTDB): domain Bacteria; phylum Pseudomonadota; class Alphaproteobacteria; order Sphingomonadales; family Sphingomonadaceae; genus Aquisediminimonas. The sequence goes on along the minus strand of JANMDQ010000015.1, from coordinate 186,438 downwards.
CAGCGGCCATAATCTGGCCAGATTGGCAGTATCCGCACTGCGGCACCTGCGCATCTATCCAAGCTTGCTGCAGCTTGTGCAGGGTCCCTGCTTCGCCGGACAGGCCTTCAATGGTGGTAATGGATTTACCCGCAACATCGCTGATCGGAACACTGCACGACCGCGTGATGGCTCCGTTTACATGGACAGAACAAGCCCCGCAGGCCGCGACGCCGCAGCCAAATTTGGTGCCAGTCAGCCCCAGTTCTTCACGGATTGCCCAAAGGAGCGGCATATCGGCCTCGCCCTCAAAATTAACGGGTTTGCCGTTCACGGTTGCGGATATGGACACGGGGTTTGCCTCCTAAGGACTTTTTCTGAGTTTCAGATAGCAACTCACACTCGCCAACGCCAGAGGGCTAAATGAAGCGGGCTGTTAACGACGATTGTCGCCTTGTTAACCGCTTATCAGCGTTGGCGGATCATAAAGCGCAGACGATAGAAGCGGCATATTGGCATCAAAGGTTTTTCCCATGCGACACTCATTCTACGCGGCTTTCGCCCTTCTCGCACTCTCGGCCTGCGGCAGCAGCGATGATGCTGAACTGGCCGCGATTGATAGCAAGATCGGCGGCAAGAGTGATACTGACCCTGCGCTGACGGCGGCACTGGAGGATCAAATCATGGTTGATCCCACGCTCAGCGCGCAATCGAACGAAGATGCTGTGCGCCCTGCGCCAAAGCCTAACCAGTCGCCTGTGCCAGCAGGCGAAGGCCTGTCCAGTGCGTCGGCTCAAACGCTCGGCAGCCTGGCCAGTGCGCAATCGGATATCTCAAAAGACGCCTTCAATGGCTGCGGTTTGAACGTCGATTATTCGATGAGCTTTGCCGCGCAGTTGCCCACTGACTTCCCGTTGATGCCTAAAGCGCAAGTTGTTGAAGCTGCTGGCAGCAATGACAATGGCTGTAAGCTTCGCGCCGTTACGCATAATAGTGCTTCGCCGATCAAGGATGTTGCCGCCCATTATTCCGCAGTCGCGACCCGCGCCGGGTACAGAGTGGGTACCAAACTGGACGGCAAGGGGCAGACTGTATCTGGCAAGCGCGCAGCAGACGGGGGCGCATTCTATGTGGTGCTGACACCTGTGGGCAGCGGCACTTCAGCTGATCTGGTCATCAACAACGGGCGGTAATCGCGCTCAGTTGTGGCGTGCGATCCAGTCTTCAACCACTGGTGCAATTGAATCCCGCCATTTGCTGCCGTTGAAAATGCCATAATGGCCAGCGCCTTCGGCCAGATGATAATGTTTCATAGCCTCAGGTAGGCCGGTGGAGATTTCCAGCGCGGCCTTGGTTTGGCCAATGCCTGAAATATCGTCGCGTTCGCCCTCAACTGCGAGAATTGCGATGTCACGGATCGCCGCTGGATCAACCCGTTCGCCCCGAAACGTCATCTCGCCCTTGGGTAACAGATGGTTTTGAAACACGACGTCAATCGTTTGAAGGTAAAATTCAGCCGTCATGTCACACACGGATCGATACTCGTCGTAAAAATCCTTGGTCGCGTCGGCAGAACTGTCATCACCTGCGACCAAGTGTTTGAACATTTCAAAATGGCTCATCATATGGTTGCCAAGGTTCATGCTCATGAAGCCGGAAAGTTGCAGAAATCCCGGGTAAACAGGACGACCGCCACCGGGATAAATGTCTGGCACGCGCGCAATCACGCTTTCCTTGAACCATGCATAGGGCCGATCCTGCGCCAACTGGTTGACCGACGTGGGCGCTTTGCGCGTGTCGATCGGCCCGCCCATCATGGTGAGCGTCTTGGGACGGCACGGATGATCATCGGCTGACATAATTGCAGCCGCTGCATAGCAAGGCACCGAGGGCTGGCACACAGCCAGCATGTGCGCGCCGGGGCCAAGCTCTTCGAGAAACGCAATCAAATAGTCGACATAATCTTCCAGATCGAAGGTACCCGCTGCCACCGGCACCGTCTTCGCATCGCGCCAATCGGTGATGTAAACATCGTGGCCGGGCAGCATCCGTTCCACCGTTCCGCGCAGCAGCGTCGCGAAATGGCCAGACATGGGTGCGACGATCAGCAGCTTTGGTCCGCCCTCAACGCCTTCACGCACGAAACGCTTCAACTGGCCAAATGGCTTTTGCAGAACAATTTCTTCATGCACCGCGGCAGCTTCGCCATCGACCAGCGTTTCAGTGAAGCCAAAAGCAGGCTTGCCGCGCGGGGCCGCTGCGTGCGCGAACACTTCAAGCGCGGAACTGAGCACAGTGCCTCCGCCCATGTAAGCGAAGGGATTGGTCGTATCGCCCCACATTTTTGAACTATAATCCGCCCATTGGCCCATCACACCAAGCCAAGCGCGCTGCATTTCATAGGATGTGTAAAGCATGAAGTGTCCTGTTCAGTTGACACTCTTATGCTGCAAGACGGATTATGTTGCAATGCACAATAAGACGGGCCGAACCACGGCATCAGTTGCAGGTTGAGACGGACCCCGCCCCCTGCTACGCGGCAAAGCATGAGTGACATTGAGAAAGACGGCTCCAGCCGCAAACTGGGCAACCTCCGCATGATCTGGAGTTTTGCCCGCAGCTATCCTTGGAAAATCGTGGGTGCGGCGGCGGCTTTGTTGATTGCCGCAGCAGCAACGCTGGCCATTCCCAACGGCTTTCGCATGGTCATTGACCGTGGCTTTACGAGCGGCATGGGCGATATCGCGCGCTGGTTTGAATATCTGTTGGGAATTGTCGTGGTCCTTGCGGTGGCAACTGCGTTCCGCTTTTACTTCGTTTCTTGGTTGGGGGAGCGAGTCGTGGCCGATTTGCGGATTGCGGTGCAGAATAATCTGCTACGACTGTCGCCAAGCTATTTTGAAGAAAACCGCCCATCCGAAATCGCATCACGATTGACGGCGGATACATCAGTAATTGAACAAGTCGTCGGCACGACATTTTCCGTAGCACTTCGCAATACAGTGATGGGTGTGGGCGGAATCGGCTATTTGCTGACGCTTGCGCCTAAACTGACGGGCATGTTGCTGCTCGGCATCCCTGTGATCATTCTGCCAATTGTGATTGTTGGCCGCAAACTGCGCGATGTATCGCGGAGCAGTCAGGACCGGATCGCAGACGTGGGCGCAATGGTTGATGAAGTTCTGGGCGCGATGAAGATCGTTCAGGCCTTTGGTCAGGAAGGGCGCGAGGCCACGCGTTTTGGCGGAGCTGTTGAGTCCGCCTTTGGAACCGCGCGCCGGAGGATCGTCATCCGTTCGATCATGACTGCCATCATCATTGCCATCATTTTTGGCTCTATCGTCATGATCATGTGGCAAGGCGCTCTCGATGTGCAATCTGGCAAGCTGTCGGGCGGGATGATTGCAGCGTTTGTGCTAACCGGCGCGCTGGTTGCAGGCGCATTTGGGGCGCTTACCGAAGTGTACGGCGATCTGCTGCGCGCGGCGGGGGCGGCGGGTCGATTGGGAGAATTGCTGACGGAACAGCCCGGGATTGCCGCCCCTGCCAATCCGGTTGTGCTTCCAGTGCCAGCACTAGGACAAGTCACATTTGACCATGTGACATTTCGTTATCCGACGCGGCCAGACACCAGTGCGCTTGATGATTTCTCACTAGATATTCGTCCCGGTGAAACGGTGGCTGTCGTTGGCCCGTCAGGAGCCGGCAAGACAACATTGTTTCAGATGATCCAGCGCTTTTATGATCCCAGCAGCGGTGAAGTGCGGGTAGACGGCGTTGCCCTGCCGCTTGCCGATCCAGCTGACGTCCGCGCGCGTATTTCTATGGTGCCTCAAGAAACAGTGATTTTTGCCGCGTCCGCGCGGGATAACCTGCGTTATGGTCGTTGGGATGCTGACGACGCAGCCCTTTGGGCCGCAGCTGAAGCCGCAAATGCCGCAGAGTTTCTGCGCAAGCTGCCCGACGGTCTCGATACGTTCATGGGTGAGGCAGGGGCACGGCTATCGGGGGGGCAGCGTCAACGCATTGCCATTGCCCGCGCTATTCTGCGCGATACGCCGATCCTCTTGCTCGACGAAGCCACATCTGCGCTGGACGCTGAGTCAGAGAAACTCGTGCAGGATGCGCTGGACAATCTGATGGCAAGCCGCACCACAATTGTCATTGCCCACCGCCTCGCCACGGTGCGCGCGGCGGACCGGATCATCGTGATGGACGGTGGCCGGATCGTTGAACAGGGTACGCATGAAGAATTGGCAGCGGCCAAGGGCCTTTACGCAAGATTGGCTGATCTGCAATTTGGCGGGTAACTGGGGTAATTAACTTTCGATAAATCTCGTTCGTCATTCCAAACTTGATTTGAAATCGAGCAGATAGCAGACGCGGAGGCGGCTCTGCCCAAAGGCAGCTGTGCCTTTGTGATGGACGCTAGAGCGGATTGGTCGACATGTGAATCACGCCTGCCACCCTGAGCTTGTCACCCTGAACTTGTTTCAGGGTCCATGCCTCAATTCTCATGCAAGACTGGATGGTTCAAGTTTGGCAACGACATTGAGGCATAGATGCTGAAACGGCGACCCGCCGGGAGCCAGCATGACTATGATGCAGATTTTGAGCAATCCGCTTTAGAAGTCTTTCTGTCTTATGCCGAGTCACGCGGTCACTGCGCTCACGTGAGCGGTTTGGTTCAATCTAAGTCGAAGAGACGCTACCGCGTCCAGCTGTTTGCTCGAGTCCAAATCGAATTTGGAATGACGGCGGGGGAAGTGACGACAAAATATGCGCGCACCCCCAACAAAAAGGGCGGCCCTGCGAGACCGCCCTTAATCATAATCACAAGACCAGCCGCGTCAGAAGCCGCGATACGCCTCGTTACCGATGAAGCCCATCTTGGACACTTCGGCAATTTTAGTAATCCGCATCACTTCATGCACTTTGTCGTAAGGCGCCTGTGGATCAGGCTGAAAATGCATTTCTGGAATCAGCGGCATTGCCTGCGTATCCTTCAGCAGTTGCAGCAACTGAGACGGAACAACTGGCGATCCGTTCCACGTGATCGAACCATTTGGCGCGATATAGACCACATTCTTGTCAGGCTTGATCGGCGGATCGGGCGGGCAATTGGGCGCGCAATCCTGTGGCAAATCGATCTTCACCGAATGGGTCGGTGGTGGCAAAGTGATAATGAACATAATCAGGAGCACCAGCATAACGTCGATCAACGGCGTTGTGTTGATGTCCATCATTGGCTCATTCGAATTGCCAGATGATGGTGCACTCATTGCCATAACTTAACTCTCCAATCTTTCCGCGGGCTTCGTTAAAGCGCCGCTGCCGGGCCTACCGGCTCCGAAATAAAGCCAACGCGAATAAAACCCGCGCTTTGCATAATCGACACAGCGCCGCCAATGCAGCGATAGGGTGTCGTCTTGTCAGCACGGATATGGACTTCGGGGAACAAGTCCGGGTCAGTCACGTCGGGGCCAAGCCGATCAGCTTCATTCTTGAACTTTTTCGCACCCCGATCCAGCAGTTTTTGCGCGTCAACGCGGGTTAAGCCCCAATAAACGCCGCACGTGCCGTCCGCTTCGCCCTTGATCGACAACAGCACATTTTCTGCTTTTGTGATCGTTGAGATGTAAGGCCGCGTCGGAAGTTTGACTTGGATTTTATCAAGCGCGACTGGAATTGTGATCAGAAAGATGATCAGAAGAACGAGCATCACATCCACGAGCGGGGTCGTGTTGATGTCCGACATTGGGGCGTCTTCGCCCCCTTCTGAGCCTACGCTCATTGCCATAATAGCAGTCCTATCTTCAACTTATACTGGTCAGATGGTGGCGACGGGAGGGAGGCAGATGCCCCCCACCCGCGCGCCATCCCTTATGCTTTCGCAGCTACTGGCTTAGCTGCAGACGGCGCTGCGGACTTTACTGTTGGACGGACCTTGCCGCCTGACATCATGTAACCATGAACGTCGCTGCAAAATGTGCTCATGCGTTCTGCAATCAGCTTATTACGACGTTGCAGCCAGTTGTAACCCATAACTGCAGGCACGGCCACGATGAGACCAATGGCCGTCATGTAAAGCGCTTCACCAACCGGGCCAGCGATAGCTGCGATATCAGCCGAACCCTTGGCCGCGATCGTGATCAGCGCGTTCGTGATCCCGATAACGGTGCCGAGCAGACCGACGAACGGTGAGGTCGATCCCACAGTGGCGAGGAAGGACAGGCCGTTACCAAGCTTCGCGTTCACAGCATCCTGGCTGCGGCGGAAGCTTGTGTGCATCCATTCATGCTGGTCCATCGGATCGGTCAGCTGACCATGTTCTTTGTCGGCGCGCAGGCCGTCATCGACCAGCTGGCGGAATGCGGTGTTCTTCTCAAACTTGTTGGCACCATCTTCAATAGAACCCGCACGCCAGAAGTTGGCCACGCCTTCGCTCGATTGCTTGAGAACCTTTGATTGTTCGAAATATTTGGTCAGCATCACATACCATGACCCAGCCGACATGATCACCATGACGCCGAAAATCGTCCATGAAATCGGGCCGCCTTCTTCAAGGGCCTGAAGAAGACCAAAGCTCACCTTGGCAGCGCCGGTTCCGTCTGCGGCAGCTGCCGCGATGATTGCTACATTCAACATATTTACTTCCCTCTAAATTGGTCTGAATTTGATTTCATCCGGCGAGCCGAATGGTGTGCGCTATTTGGGCAGGACCCATTTTATTCGGCTTGAGTAGGTATCAGATACCGCTGCGCCCGACGTGTCTTTTGCTGGCGAGAACCGAGCACGGCGCTGAACAAGACGGCAAGTTGCTTCGTCCAAAGTGGAGGAGCCACTTGAACTCGTTACATTACAGCTTGTTGCCCGACCGTCGGGACCGACTTCCAATCGAAACCCGGTTGTTCCTGATTCTTCAGCACGAACTGCGGACGACGGATAGTCAGCATCTGTTGCCCAGCTGCCTGGCTGGCCTTTTGGCGAAGCCCGCTGCGCCTTAGCGGGCGGCGGTGGCGGTGGAGGCGGCAATGGCGGTGCTGGCACTGGCGGAGGAGCCGGAGGCACAGGCGCCATCGGGGCCACGCTTTGCACATTTGTGGTCTGCACATTGGATTTTACAATGGGCGGCGGCACCGTCACCTTAGGTGGCGGCGGGATGTCCAGCTTTTCGGGCGGTGGCGGTGGCTCCGGCTCGGGCTCATCAGCGGCAACGTCAAAAACCTCTAGGTCTTTAACCGCTTCCTTCATCGCATTATAGGCCAGGCCCGTTACGAGGGCGTATCCCATACCGACATGAAGCAAAGCCACGGCACCGAGGGATACAATCCGCCTCGTGGACATTTCTTGATCAGCATAAGCCATTAACGAACAACACTCCCTCCATCTAAACTTTACGAAGGCTGACAGACTGCAGGATGATTCGCAACCCGTATGACAACCCCGAACCGTTTGGTTTATATTTTCTAACCTTTGGCTCTTTCCGGCGTCTATCGCCCTGTTCATGCATACGCAATCGCTTTTGCCGCAGGGTGGCAGAGATTTACGGGATCTGTATGCTGGAGGCAGTTTTTGTGGAGTGTTGGAAATGAAATGGCTTTTTGCCTCGGTCGTGATGCTGACAGCGTTGGCGGGCAGTGATGCTGCAAACGCCCAGAAAACGTCGATTCCCGGCACCCCGCCTCCGCCCACTTATGCCGATGTCGCCGATATGGCGATGGCTGCTGATCAAGTCTCTGCCGTCCGCATCCGTCAGGCCGTGCGCTTAAAAGGGCAGGACGCGCTCACGGTTCAAGCAGGCCGTCGTCGCTTTTTAGTCACCGCAGAAGTTCTTGCGCTGATTCGCAGCAGAGAGCCGATGCCGCCGCGAATCACTTATGTTGTGGATGTCGCAGCAGGCGCGGACGGAAAATTTCCCAAACTGACCAAAGGAGAATGGGTACTCTTTTCAAAACCGGTCAGCGGATACCCATCGGAAGTCCGCCTGGTTTCGCCTGATGCACAGATGATGGCGTCCCCTGATGCCTTGTCACGCACGCGCACTATATTGAAAGAAGCCGCCGCCCCAGACGCCCCGCCCGTCGTCACCGGAGTTGCCAGTGCCTTTCATGTTGCGGGAACGGTGGAAGGCGAAGGTGAAACGCAGATTTTCCTCGATACAGCCGACAACAGGCCAGTGTCGCTGACCATCGCACGCGAATCTGGCTCTGCCCCGCGTTGGTCGGTAGCGCTGGGGGACGTCGTCGACCAAGGTTCCGGCGCACCACCGCGCGATACGCTCATCTGGTACCGGCTGGCTTGTTTCTTGCCTGCCACCCTCCCAGCAGAAGCCAGTGCTGATTTGGATCCCGCAGGAGCAGCCATCGCAGGCGAAGACTATAGAATAGTGATCGCAGGGCTTGGATCCTGTCCGAGGCGCGGCAAAGTCAGGCCGTAACCTGCGCTCCTTGGCCCATTGCCCCTTGCTCTTCCCAGTACTGCACACTAAGCAAAAGCCAACATCAGGCTGCTCCGAAAGGGGTGGCCCTTCTTTTAATTGGAGATTTCGCATGGCTCAGCCCCTCATGCCCCATGCCACGGCCGCTTGGCTCGTTGACAACACGGCTCTGACATTTGAACAGATTGCAGGCTTTTGCGGTCTGCATATTTTGGAAATTCAGGCAATTGCCGATGAAACGACTGGCACAAAGCTGATCGGCCGCGATCCCATTCGTGCAAATGAATTGACGCAGGCTGAAATCGACAAGGGTCAGGCCGACGCCAACTACGAAATGCAAATGGCGCGTGTTCTCGACTCCGCGACCCGCACCAAAGGCCCGCGTTACACCCCCGTGTCCAAGCGTCAGGACAAGCCTGACGGCATTGCGTGGATTTTGCGCAATCATCCTGAACTCTCCGACGGTGCCATTGGCCGCTTGATCGGCACAACACGCAATACGATCCAAGCAATCCGCGACCGGTCACATTGGAACATCCTTGAAATTGCTCCCAAGGACCCGGTGACGCTGGGCCTGTCTTCGCAGCGCGAACTGGATGCAGCAGTTGCCAAAGCGGCGAAAGCCAAAGGTCTTGCCGCTAAAACCGATGACCGGTTGGAAGGCGATCGTGCGGCTTTGATCGAAGAGCTTCGGGCAGAACGCACCGCGGCTCATGTTGCGGCAGACGCGGCTCTGGCCGCTGAAGGCGCGCCTGCCAACCCCACGGTCAAAGACCTATTCGGCGCGTGAGCCGAGATACATCGCCAGACGCGTCACTGACCGCTGACGATAGCTTTACCGAAACCAGCGCAGCGGGCCTCACTTATCCGTGGGGCGCGCGTACGCCTGGCTTAGGTGAAACAATCCGCGTCGCAAGCGGCGTCAGCTGGGCTCGCATTCCGATGCCGGGCTCACTCGGGCATATCAATACATGGCTGCTTGATGACCATGACGGCGTAATGCCTGTTGACACGGGCATGTTGCTCACCTTGTGTAGCGATGCATGGAAGGCGCTATTTGAAGGCGATTTGAAAGATCGACCGACCACACGGGTGCTGTGCACGCACCTCCATCCTGATCATATCGGCCTGGCTGGATGGCTGTGCAAACGGGCAGATGTTGAGCTTTGGATGTCTCGCGGAGAATGGCTGACGGCACGAATGCTCACCTCTGATGCCCGTGATGAAATGCCAGAGGCCTTCATCACTTTGCAGCGCGAAGCCGGGTGGGACGAAGCAAACCTCACTGATATGCGCGCCAATGGCTGGGGCCGGTTTGGCCGGATGGTCTTTGAAATGCCCGTCAGTTACCGCCGGCTGCAGGATGGCCAGGCCCTTGATCTGGGCAAGCACCGCTGGGATGTAGTGGTCGGCTCAGGCCATAGTCCCGAACATGCCTGCCTCTGGAACCAGCAGGATGGTGTCCTGATTTCAGGTGATCAGGTGCTTCCCCGGATCAGTTCTAACGTATCGATCAATGTGACGGAGCCAGAGGCCGACCCGCTGGGCGAGTGGTTATGCTCCATCGATATGCTTTTGGCGAAGCTGCCAGCAGACCTGCTCGTCTGCCCAGCGCACGGGGAACCGTTCAAGGGACTTCACACGCGCCTGATAGCACTGCGCGATGAGCATCATAAACGGCTGGATAATGTGGCTGCCGCTGCCAAGGCATCGCCTTTACGCGTGGTCGACACGTTCAAGCTTCTGTTTAACCGAGAGATCGGAGGCCACAACCGTGAACTGGCGACAGGCGAGGCAATGGCACATCTCCAGCGCCTTGAACTCAGCGGCCGCGTCACCCGCGAACTGCGTGAGGGCGTGCGCTGGTATCACGCCGCTTAAACTGCCCTCCGCCACTTCACCCATAAGTGCTTTGCTAGCATCAACGGCGGCATCCGAATCCAATGCGACCTGACATAGAAAGCAAAGCGCAGCAGCTTGCGTGTTTCGCGCCCCCAGCGATCACGAGCGAGAAGGCGGCCAAGATAAAAGATGTCGCCCCGCCGCGCTTTCCACGCAATGCCCGGATGCACACGCGTCTCAAACAAATGATGGCAGAGGCGCAGAGCGCGGGCCGTTGATTTAGGAACTTGGTGCAGGCGCGCGCGGTCCAGCAGGCGATCCCAAAAGCCTTCGCTTTCCTGAAATTCGCGGATCAGCCGGTCGATATCCCACAGATTTCGTAACCCCCCCGCCAAATCGCCATCAGCGAAAAGGTGAGCGACAGCATGGATGATCATATCCTCTGGGCAAAGGGTTCGCAGACCATTCCCTAGGTCAACACTCGCAGCAATAAGCGCTGCTGCATCAGGCGTCGGTCCCGCTGTTGGAGGCAGGATCGTGTGATGCACATCAATCATCCGGTCCCGCGTGTGGTGGATCATCGGGGGAAGTTCATGCATATGATCACGGTAATAGGCGGCGTCATAAGCGTCTTCCTTCACCCATTCCCAACCTGCGGAAAGCAGCGCGGCCTCTGCCTCATCCAGCCGGTCGCGAGGAACCAACATGTCGAGATCGCCTATAAGGCGGCCTTGGCCGGCAGATAGCCCCGCCGACACGAAAGCGGTGCCTTTGAGTAGGATCACTGGAATATTGAGAGGTGCCAACGCGCGCCGCGCCATTTCGGCTTCAAACAGCGCCTGTGTTCGGCCCGTTTGTGCATTGGATCGCGCTTGTGCAAGAATGCGCGCCACAACTGGCGGGACGGTGAGACCATCCAGCCGCACAGCAAGTGCCGCGTCCAATCGCTCTGCCCGCGCCATTTCCAAAAGCGCGGTCCAGCCGTCAGGCTTCAGTGTCAGCGCATAGCTAGGTTCAGTCAGAACCCTGGAAAGCAGCCGCGCGTCCATCATTCCGCAGCGCTCCAAATTTTATTGACCAGCCCGATCCCAGTCTTGGTATCGGGATAATCAATGGCTGTGGCGGGCACAGTAAAAACCAGTCTAGACAGCGCCGTGAACCCGCGTTCGCCCAGCGCCGTGTAATTGGTCGACGCCTGGGTCAGGCGCACAAAGGCTTCGCCTTGCCCGACAGGCCGGGCGGCTTTTGTTTCGCCAAAGCGGGGGAACAGGATTGCAACGGGCCGGGCAACTTCATCCATGGCAGCAATGGAGGCGCGGTCGGGAATGAGATGGCGGAGGTCGCCTTTGGGAGTGTCGCGCATCAGCGGGCCGAAACGGTCAGACCTTACCCGTTCACTCAGCACATCCATTGACTGATTCTTGAGGCTGACCGGGCGGGGAAAGGGATGGAGCATCCCTGTCTCAGGATCAAGCAGCGCAAATTCATCGCCCATAAACCGCCAGCCTTCGGACATGAGCACAGCAGACATTGTGGATTTTCCAGAACCAGATTCTCCGGTCAGGATGATGGCTCTGTCCGCCTTTGCCACCGTGGCGGCGTGGAGCAGCAGAAAGTGCCGCTCACCTAGCGCCACTTGCAAGTTCATGGCCATTTCTGCTGCGATCAGGCCAAGCGAAAGCGGTAAGGGAGCCGCCTCTGGCAGAGTGAAACCACCGCCCAGCGCAAGCGATGGACGGATGAAAAGGCGGATCAGCGATGTCGGTTCCAACCGCACGCTGTGATCGGCAATGCCGTCTTCGGGTGCCGGATAGTCGCGGTAAAGGCTGGAGAGCTCATCGGTGGGACGCCGCCACGCCGAGCCTATGCGAAATCCACGCGGGCCGACTTTGACCGAAAATTGGTACCTCATTGACGGGAGATGAGGCCACCTGCCTCCAATTCCTCGATCCGCGCCATAAGGGCTGGGCGAGTCTCTGCATCGTCCATCAATCCGAGAGCGTGGAGTAATTCAGCTGCCGTCAACGGCGCAGCAGCCAGCGCAGCGAGTATTTCCGGGGCAGGTTCAGCGACGATATGTGTCATAGCTGAAGAGCGATGATAGAGGGCTGTAATTCCGTCAAGCGGAACCAATATGATGCAGCCGGCGGCGGGTGCAGCAAAGCGCGGTTCTGCCACTTTAAGAATCAGCGACCCGGCATTTGGAGCGAAGCAAAACAGGTAAACCCGCTTTGGCCATTTTGAAGGCGGCGGATGTAATTCATATAGGCTTGGCTCTGATCAGCCGCAGCGCCGGGAAGTGACCCCCCACTCAGAGCCCGCTTCACCTCTTGACCCGAAAAGGGGCGGTGTGCGGGAGCAAACGAACCTGCGGTGCCAGGGGCCACCAGCGAACCGTCCGCCGCAATATACTGGCCGCCATTGCGTGGATCCGGCACGGGAATCTGACACTTAAGAACAGAAGCCATGCTTTGCGCCATGGCAGGGCGAATGGTGACAAGTGCCGTTGCACCTACCGCGCCTAATTGCAGCAAACGGCGGCGGCTTTGCAACTCCGATGCCGATGGTGCTCGCGATCCTTCCGACCCCTGATGTTGCGTTTCAGTCATACTGCGGCTCCAAAACCCTATTTGCAATCTCAGCGCATCTACCCTTCGCGTCACCACATTGTCGAGGGCGTTAACGCTCTTTTGCTGAGTCCACAGCGATAGAATCGGCCAAAATCTGCCGCGCCTGTGCCAATTCGGGAAAGCCAGCGGCGACCCATGTCCGTTCAACAGACTTGAGGGTTGCGGCGACTTCAGGTCCGGCATTAACCCCAAGGGCAATCACATCTTTACCCGACAAGGGAAATCGTGGTGCTGACCAGTGGATTAGCGCATCTAGTTGGCCAGCCCCCAACATCAAACGATCAATCGCAGATTGCTCTCCCCACCAATAGGCAAGAGCGCGTGGATCATCGGCGTCGGTCGCGCTACGCTTTGCTGCCCGGTCTAAGCGCTGGCGCATTTTGCGGGAAAGCTTGAGTCGCGTTGCGACATTTTCCACTGCTTGCCGGTCTGCAGGAAGGAGAGCGGCAAAACGACGGGTGGGGTCCCCTTCGAGATTATTTTCGGTTTCCCGCGCGATCAATCGAGCAAGGTCCAAATGCGCGTCGGCCTCAATCTCTGGCAACACTGGAAGCAAAATGCCTTTTGCTAGCATCAATCGTACTGTGGGGGTTGGATCTGGCAGAGCCAGCAGCTTTAGCCATTCATCCGCGATCCTTTCCCGCGAAAGAGCCATCAAGTCATTCGCACGCACAGTGCAAGCGGCAAGTGCCGCCCATTCTGGATCCCCAACCCCAAAGCGCGCCTGAAACCGGAAAAAGCGCAGGATGCGCAAATGATCCTCCGCAATGCGGGTGAGAGGATCGCCAATGAAGCGGACAATTCCGGAGGATAAATCTGCGACGCCCTCGAAATAGTCATGGACCGCACCCGTGTTCAGATCAGCATAGAGAGCGTTGATCGTGAAATCCCTTCGCGACGCGTCTTCGCCCCAATCGTCGGAGAAGATAACCGTTGCGCGCCTCCCATCAGTCGATACATCACGCCTCAGCGTGGTGATTTCAACGGGGCCAGCCTCCAGCACAGCCGTCACGGTGCCGTGCGCAATGCCGGTTGGAACAACTTTGATACCTGCGGCTTTGAGGCGTTTGACCACTTCCTCAGGAGGAAATTTGGTGGCGAGGTCAATGTCTTTGACGGCCAATCCGGCGAGCGTGTCGCGCACAGCGCCGCCGACAAGCTGTGTTGCATCGCCCTCCGCGTCCAACGCGTGCGCAATGCTATCAAGGCCTTCTATGCACCAGTCCCTGTTCGGCAAAATCAGATCGGCCATGTCAGCCTTCGCGATAAGTTCACAATCATCGCCGCTGTTGCGCCCCAGATGCGGCGATCCTCCCAATTCATTTCATAGTAGAACCGTTCCTCCCCCTCCCAATCCAGCGTCTGGGTGCGGTGGTTGTTGGGATCAAGCAGGAACGCCAAAGGCACTTCAAAAATGGCCTCAACCTCATGTTCATTCGCAGTGAACAGCAGGTCCGGCGGTATCACGCCAAGAACAGGCGTTACGACATAGCCCGTAATCGTATGGTAAGGGTCAGTTAATCCGATAATCTCCACATCGGAACGCAACAGGGCGACTTCTTCCTCTGCCTCACGCAAAGCCGCTGCGATCAGATTTTCGTCCTCAGGGTCCACGCGCCCGCCGGGAAACGCTACTTGGCCGCCATGCTTACGCATTGATTGGGGACGCTGGGTGAGGATCACGCCTGGCTCCGGGCGATCAGTAATAGCCACCAGAACAGCCGCCGCTGTTGGTGGGTTGGCACCATCGCGAATAGGTGCATCGCGCTCAATCATCGGCACAGTCTTTGCCATGCCGCCCACGAGAGCTCCGCGCAGTCGCTCTGCCAAACTCACGTAATGGCCGCCATAGAGAAGAATTGACCGCTGCTCCAAATGCCCAGCGGTTCGCCGGCCTCTTCCAAGGCCCATTCGACCATCTCGTAAAAAGGCGCGCGGGCGATGCGCGCTTCAATGCCTTTGCGGACCGTCAAATAGGGAGCCGGCGCTTCCGCGCTGCCGTCGAACCGGAGCCGGTGATGAGGCCCCGCCACCACAAGACCGTCCACATTCAACCGGAAAGCCAGTGTGCGCCCCTGCCCTTCACCTTGGCTTTTGACTTCCACAGCCATCAAAGGCGCGTCTTCGACAGTAACAGTCTGCTTTTCAATTGGTGTCACTAGAACATAGCTGCCATCGGGTTCACGCCGCAGGATTGTGGCGAACAGGCGGATCAAATTTTCGCGCGCGATCAGTGTGCCATCGTGAAACCAGCGGCCATCGGCGGCAATGCGCACGCGGCTATCACCCGTATGTGGTGGATTCCAGCTGTCGATGGGCGGCGCGCTTTGACCAGATACTAAGGCCTCAATCTCCACCAGTGAGAGGCGAGAAAGGTCATTCAAGAGGTCTGGCATAGGCATAAGCCATAGCCTTATGCGGTTGCAGGCTCAGTTGCAAAGGCAGGATGCGGGATGATCCGGCCATAGGCGGGCAAACGAACCACACTGTCGCAGCGGGCGAGAAGGCGGTGACGCTCGACTGGGCCGGGAATTTCCCAATATTGTGTCGCGACAGAACTGAACCCAAAGAAGCGTTCATAATATTCCGGATCGCCGATCATCATCATGGCTTTGACATCGTGCACCTGCGCAGCCTCCAACATATGCGACATTAGGATTCGGCCAATGCCGCCCCGCTGCACCGCCGGGTCAACCGCGACAGGGCCAACAAGTGTGATGGGCGTAAGATCATGATCATCGCCCACAAGAGCCACCGGCCAGCATTGTATTGTTCCAACAATTACATCGCCGTCGAGCGCGGCAAAACTGAGTTCGGCAATCGCGTCCACCCCTTCGCGCATCCGGTAGGCTGTGCGGCCCCGGCGGTCAGCCCCAAAGGCCGCGTCAAGCAGATGCTCAACATCGGTTGGGTCAATATCAGCGAGGGGACATAAGTGAATCACGGGCGACGTCTTTCTTATACGAAGGCAGGCCGATTAGTGACGCTTACGTAAATTGAAAGTGAAAAGCGCATCCACTCTGGCTTGCACGCGCCGCCATTGCCGCTAAAGGCCGCGCCTATGGATACCCTTACCCTTGAAGTTGCTGACCTTGAAGTACAGGTTCTCACCGGCATTTATTCCGAAGAAACACATTTGCCGCAACCGCTGCGCATCTCCATGCGTGTGGATTTGAAATGTCCGGATCATTTTGAGGCGAACACGCCGCTATCCGCGTCCAAAAACTACATGGACTTGAAAAATGCCGCGACGAGTGCCTTGCCAGAAGGCGTGCATTTTGTTCTGATTGAGGCAGTGGCGGATCATATTGCGGACACGCTGTTCATGGGCGATGATCGGGTTTTGAAGGTTGAGGTTAGAATCGTGAAGCTTGCCATCGCAGAGGCTGACGAGTCGATTGGTATCACGCTCACTAGGCACCGCAGATGAAGCTGGCGCTAATTACAGGCGGGTTCCGCCGGATTGGCGCTACAATTGCGGCGCGGCTTGCAGCGGATGGCTGGACGCTAGCGCTACACGGAAGATCAAACCTAACGCCAGAACCGATGCTAGCCGCGATCCTCGGCGCGCATGAAACGCGCTGGCAGAGCTTTGCTGCGGACTTAGCAAACAGAGACTCCGCAGAGCAGCTGATGGCAGCAGTCATTGCCGAATTCGGGCAAGCGCCAGACCTGCTGGTCAACAATGCCTCTCACTTCGCCCAAGATGATTGGCAGAGCGTTGATGCAGCTGCGCTCTCGGACCGGATGGCGACAAATTTCGCAACGCCGGTTCTGCTTTGTTTAGCCATGGCAAAGGCATTGGCAGGGGCGGACGGCGCGATTGTGAACATTCTTGATCAACGAATCAAACAACCCAACGCCGATCAACTCAGCTATACTTTGTCCAAGCAGGCCTTGGCAGGCGCCACTGAAACGCTTGCCCGCGTGCTCGCACCCACGATCCGCGTGAATGCGGTTGCGCCGGGCCTCACCATACCGACCGATGATTACCGCCCTGCGCAAATGGTGGCACTCGAACAGGCCATGCCGCTCAAGCGATTGCCGGAGCCCGATGACATTGCCGACGCTGTCCTATGGCTAGCAACAGCGCGCGCCACCACGGCTCAGACCATTTTTGTCGATGGCGGTGCGGCAATGAAGTCATTTGAGCGGGACTTCATGTTTCTGGGGTAAGCTCAGCCCTAAGGCCGATATATTTTGCCACCCTGCCCGACCGCGTCCGCCCATTCAAAATGCACTGGCTTATATTGACCAGCAGCAAAGAGCTTCATCTGATCTGTATAATGCGGAGACTGGGACCGCGTTGTGGCCGCACCATAAGGTTGAATCGATTCCGATATGACCTTGCCTGACTTGTCCCAGTGAACGAGCATGATGAAACTATCGCCGTGCTTCACCCGGCCCTTGCCATCTGCCTCGGCCTTATCCCAAACGCTGGTTGCGCGGAGCACATCGGTGCCGCCTGTTGGCATCGCAATATCAACTGTGCCGCGACGCAACCGCTGAAAGTCAGCCAGAGGTGGGTCAATGCGACCGGTTGTTTTGATCAGATGATCAACCCATTTCTTCAGCTCCCCCCGCGCATCGGGCAAAGCCTCGCCTCGGTAATTCGCGGTATTGGCCACGCGGACCAGCAGTTCCGCCAGCGTATCGGCCCCGCCCTTCCCGTCGCTTGACCAATCCCATGTGGCGAGCAAGGCTTGTGCCTTGGCCAACTCCGGATCATCCTTCAGGTTGAGTGCCATGATCCGGTCCATCCACGGTTTGACATAGGATTGCTTGCTGTAAACCGTGTCCATCTTGATCGCGATCAGCTCCTCCCGCGTGATCGACGCATCGGCCGCCACCAGTTCGGTTGCACGCAGCCCCCGATTGGTCATGCGTGCTTCAATGCCCATCATGGGTGAGAAATCCGCTGGCTTCATTTCAGAGCCCCGCCCCGCCGCACGGAAAGGCGTATTGTTGGCGTTGGCCACAAAGCCGCTGGCGGGATTTACGATTTTAGGGATGCGGTCAAAGCCAAGAGACTGACTCCATAGGGGGCCAGCAACATCCCCCGGCAATATGCCCGCATAGTCATATCCCGCCTTGCGGTCAGGAAATTGCGCGTAATAGAGATAGGCAATTCTGCCGGTTTTATCGGCATAAATGAAATTGGTGGCTGGAATGCCACCAAGTGACATTGACTTGGTCCATTCATCCCAGTTGCGGGCTTTGGTATTGCGATAATATTGTTCCACTGCCTTGACGGAACCGATCCCCGCGTAACGAATGGCAAAGACGCCATCATCATTCTTGATCACCGGCCCGTGGATAGAGCGGTAGACCATGCGCGGAATGGGCAAGTTGAACGGGCCATATTTGACTGGCAACCAAACCCGCCGTGCCTCCAGCGGCCTCCACTTTCTGTCGAACCTGTATTGGTCCCCAGCCTCGTTCATCACGAGCTTGTAGACGTCGATCAAATCCGGCTGATTGACTGTGTTGGTCCATCCCAAATCGCGGTTATGACCGAGCAGCACGAAAGGCGATCCCGGGAACAAGGCCCCTGCCATATCAAGGCCTTCATCAGAATGCGTCACAGCCTCATACCAGGCGACTTGGCCTTCATAAGGCTGGTGCGAATTAGAGACGAGCCACGTGTTGCCGTCAGCCATGCGACTGGGGGCAAGGGCCCATCCGTTGGAGCCATTCATGTCAGGCGCTCGGCCTGCCGGTGTCAGTGTTTCTGGCGGCGACGTCCAAGGTGTTTTGGCATCAGGCGTCAGTGGCTTGCCCTCCACCAGTTTGCCAATCACCCCGTCCAACCCGTAAAAGAAGGGCGCGCGCAACACAAAGCCTGTGACAATATCCTGCCCATTCACAGGAAAAAGCTTGCGCAGCCGCACTTCGTCAGGATGCTTTTCAGCATAAAGATTGAGGCCAACGGCATAGCCATCAACAACGGCACGGACGTCTGCGGGTATGCTGGCATAACCCTGATCCACTGTCTCACGCGCGCCTAGCAGATGCTGAACATAATCAACCTTGGCCCCATCCGCCCCCAACAAGGCGCCAGTGCGGCCTCGCGTCATGGCGACAACTTGCTGAATTGTTTCGAAATCATCTTCGGCATGGGCATAGGCAAGGCCGTAGGCGGCATCCGCATCCGTCTTGCCTTTGATGTGCGGAACGCCAAATTTGTCGCGGACGATCCGGGCGTCATAGGCGCGGTTGGGAGGTGCCGTTGCTGACGTAGCCGTCAAAGGCTCCCAGACCATGCTCGCCACGGCCAGCAGCAGGACTATGCCCAAGCCCCATTTCATCCAGCGCCGCATAAACTCTCCTCCACTATTGGAGCGATGTCTCTGCGATCCCGCACGGGGTTGCAAGCTAGATTCTGAGCTTAGCTCGTCATGCCCATGATGATGATGAAGAAAGAAACGAAACTGATGCCGAAGAAGGCCAAGTCCGTCCGCTCTGGCTTCGCGGCGATCTCCGCTGGCACAGGGGGCATGAGGCTGAGGCGAAAAGGGTGGCGGGGTTGGCCAGACACTGCTGGGGCGAAGGGTGCTCGGGTACGCTTGTTCATAAGCACATGGTTATCAGTGCCTTAACTTTTCACCAGCGACTGAGATGGTTAAGCGGCTTGGCGTCCCAAAGCGGGGCGTTAGCCATTTTCGGTCATAGCAATCCGATTTGTTGCAATTCCGGCCTGAGCGTTGCCGCATCCGTGAAATGATGACCTACGAAGCCATGTGTGCGGGCTGAGATGATGTTATCCAGCCGATCATCGATGAAAATGCCTTCGCCCTCGTTCAGGCCAAACCGCAACAGGGCGAGCGCGTAAATGGCAGGGTCTGGCTTCGCGATCTTTTCAACACCAGAAACCACGATATCTTGAAAATAATCGAACACCGGAGCCGTCGGGCGAAACCCGGCCCAAAGCTCCGCGCCAAAATTGGTAATGCCATAGATCGGCACATCACGGGCATGAAGTTCACTGACCATTTCGATCATACCCGCCACAGGGCCGGGGATCGTTTCATTAAACCGGGTGGCATAGGCGTGGATCAGCACGGCATATGCCGGAAATTCTTCGATCCGTTCCGCCACCATTTCATGCAGGGCGCGTCCCGCATCATGCTGAAAATGCCATTCATCCGTGATGACGTTTGCCGTGAACCAATTAAGCTCAGTCTCATCATGAATAAGCTGAGCGAACAGGTGGCGCATGGACCAGTGATACAGGACGTTGCCGACGTCAAAAACGACGGCGCGGACGGGCATATGCTCAGCCCTGGCGCGCTTTAAACCGCTTTTGCGTCTTATTGATCACATAGGTGCGACCGCGACGACGGATCACACGGTTATCGCGGTGGCGATCTTTAAGTGACTTTAGTGAATTGCGGATCTTCATGATCGCTTGCCTATACTCTGTGAATCTGGGAAATTGAAGGTCGCCGCCTAATCTGGCTGTTGTGCCAAGTCAAGGCGAACGAAGGAGTTTTCGCCATGCGAATCGCCATCCTTTTCGCTTTTTCGGCCCTTTGCGGCTGTTCCACCACGATTCCTCCTGTGGAAGTCACGCGATTTAATACCAGCCAACCGATGGTGGCAGGGGGCGTGACGATTGTCTCGATCGGCGGCGGCGATTCGCAAGGCCTCGAATTCCGAACCTATGCGAGCGCCGTGTCACGCCAAATGGCGGGTCTCGGCTATTCCGAGGCAACAGGCACGTCATCCCCCTATATCGCCGAGGTTGAACATTCACGCGGCACTCGCATCGAAGCCGCCAAGCGATCCCCGTTCAGCATCGGTATCGGCGGGGGCAGCTATGGCCGGGGCGGCGGCATAGGCATTGGCACATCGATAGGCTTGGGCGGAGGAGGCACCCGGGACATCATCATCACGCGGCTGTCCGTGCGGATCAAATCCCGCGCTGACGGCAAAGCCATCTGGGAAGGGCGCGCAGAAACCGCCGCCCCCGCCCGCGCGCCATCTGCTCAGCCCGGGTTGGCTGCGGATAAGCTGGCAGCGGCGCTGTTCAAGGGATTCCCGGGGCAGTCGGGAGAAACAATTGTTGTTCCGTGACCAGCCAGTGCCGCAATGTCGCGGCTTGAACCCCAATATTTGGCTAACAACGTTCGTGAGTTTTGTTTTGGTCGGGATATAACGCACAAAAAAGAAAGGTTGTGCCTGAATTGTGGTTAAGGTAGCTTTACTCATGTGACGCGAGATGAACGCGCTCGCTCAATTTTCAGGGTCGCAACTAGTCCATTCCACCGCATTTTTTGCAGCGGACTTACCTTGGAGATGCACATGACGATCAATCGTAAAATTCTGCTTGGCACCAGCCTTTCTTTAGCAGCGCTCTGCGTGGTGGGGAGCGCCTCCGCCGCTCAAGTCCTGCCGACAAAATATGACACACTAAACGGCGATGGTAACGCTGCTGGAGGCACGTTCAACTATTGGGATAAATCTTATTCCGGCTCTGGTTCCACCACAACAGACGGAGCCGCGCTGACCGGCGGCTCTGGTGATTTGACGGATGGAATTATTGCTAGTGGGCAGTGGAATACCGTTGAAAACAGTGCTGGCGAGGGGCCTTATGTCGGATGGCGCAGCGTCGGTACTCTAAACCCATTACTCACTTTCTATTTTTCTGGGTCGCCGGTGATCGACACAATCAAGGTCCATCTCGACAACAGCGGCTTTGGGGGAGTGTTTTCACCCTCTTCAATCCTAGTCAATGGAGTAGCTCAGTCTTTCACTGGCCCAACACTTGGCAGCATCGGCTGGGCCAGCATTACTGGGCTGAACCTAACGGGCGGCAGTCACACAATCCAGCTCAATCAAAATGCACCCGGTAACTGGGTGTTTGCCAGCGAAGTCGCATTCGAATCTGGTGCCGTTCCCGAACCCGCCACATGGCTCATGATGATCGCAGGCTTTGGCCTTGTCGGCGGGGCGATGCGACGCGGAAAGGGACAGCAACCACGGCAGCTCAGGGTCCGATACGCAGGTTAGATTTCTGATCCGCCAAGATGGCCGTTGAGATCGCCCATGCCAGTCAATCGCATTACGGTGATACAGCGGCCATTAGCCTTGCCGACGCGCCAGTCGGCGGAACGAGGTCTGGAGCGGGTTAATTCGGCAAGTAAGCGAACAAGGATATTCTGTTATGAGATTTTTCCTTTCGTCCGCACCGCCGAACGGTTTTCGGCCGAAGCCCCTTTGGGTCAGAAGCGTATCTGCTGCCTTCGGATTTTTGTTGATGGTCAATCCTCAAAGCCAGCCTGCACACGCATTTTCCACACGAATCCATTCTAGAGTGACCGAGAATGCGTTCCCATTCATGTCGCCCGGCATTTTAGAGACTATCGTTAGTGGTAACGAAGATGAAGATCAGGGTGCTGAAGCCGACTTGGCGGAGCGGCATGCCCAAAACTGCAGATTTGTCGACTCGGCTCGATATATCAACATGCGTTACCGACAGGTGGTTGAGGTGTTAAGCGCGCCGCAAGCAAATGACCCAGATCGCGCACAAAGGCTTTTTGGTCATATATTGCACGGCATCCAAGATTTCTATTCGCATTCGAACTGGATTGCGACTCAACCAGAAGGATTGGGTATTCGTGATCGTCTCTTTCAATCCAGTCTTGGTTTTTGGCAGGAACCCAAGCCTTATGAAAAAGTTTTTGAAGATATCGTGTTCGTCGAAGGCGATGCCAGCGCAGGCATGACTGTGCGCTTGCCAACTGATGCAGCAGGCCGCGTAAGTTCTGCTGTGCCTATTGTGACCAAGGCAGGGGGCGGACTCTATCGCGGGTTGATGACGTCTGGCGCACCTCGGCTGCCTGGCGACCAGCATTGCCCGATCGTCGCCGAACAATGCGACGTAAGCTCTGCCGAAAATGTTTGCCTGAGGCACGGAGACAAGCGCTCCCAAGGCACCAGCCGGAAAGCATTCGTGGGGGCGGGAAGCCTCAATCTTGACGGGAATGGCGGAGGTGATTGGTTTCAGGCCCGCCATTTTGCAAGACTGCAAACTCAACATGAATGGTGCCGCTTACTGACACTAACGCGTGTGCTTGATCCCAGCTTCCGGGCGTCAGGTCGGGTGCTTGGACACTGGGTAGCGAAAGACACCAATGGCGTGACGCCACACATCGCTGGCACGCCTTGTGAACGAGGTGCTACGCGAACACATTTGGTGGAAATAACCGCGACACCCGGGGCGGACGCACCAATCCTTATTCCTTTCGTTATTTTTCGCAGCGATTTCTCAAACTCGGCACGGACAACCAGCGTCAGGCAGGGAGCAAAAACCCTCCGCCTCTGCGGCAATAGCGGTGACAATGTGATAGCGGCATTGATGCCTAAAACGGCCGATGGTGCTATCTTTGCAGTCACCATTTCAGACGCACCGATGTCATCGACAGTCACCGACCATCGTGGGGGGTTTTCAGCACAATTCTCGGTTAAAATCACACCAAACGCTTGCTGATCAAATTTGGAAAAAAGAAAGCTATTCCACCGTGACTGAATTCATTTCGCGATATCCGTCTGACCTTGAATCGAACTGGTCGGGGGACTGTCAGGGGTTAACGCATAATGAAACACATTGGTTTGTCAGCACAGCAAGAGAAGCACGCCGCCTCGCCGCGGATAAGCCAGCGCGAATTTGGAAAGTAAATCTTGGGCGAGATTTGAACAAGGATTTTGAAACCAGAACCTCTACTGAAGTGCCTGAGCCTTTCAAAAGCTTAAAATATGACCATTTCGGCGACATTGATTATTTTGAGGGCAAGATTTTTGCGCCGCTTGAGCGTTCGGGTGGAAGCCCAATAGACACTTTCCTGCTCATTTTTGATGCCACAGATTTGCACTTCATAGGCTCAGCGCCCTTTTCACAACAGGCCGCCCACAACAGTATGTGTCAGGCGCCGTGGTGTGCCGTCAATCCAAAGGACAAGCTCCTCTACTCGTCACTTTTTGAGTCAAATGAACTTATTGTCTACCGAGTAGAAATCAAAATCAACGCGGTTAAATTGACGTTTCTGCGATCCCAGCCGCTGCTTGATCACAATGGGATGCCACTTCACATCAAAAAAATCCAAGGCGGCGCATTTTCGACAACAAGCGGTCTCTTCTATATTTCCAACAACTCGGAAGAAAATCCGGGCATCTCAGTTTTTGACACGCTGACGTGGAAGCACGCCGGTCACGTCAATGTTGATTTCGATCAGGGCGGCGTTGCGCAGGAAGAGATTGAAGGGCTTACACTATGGGATTTAAGTCACGGCCAAGACCTAACACTCAGCGGGCAGATTCACTTGGTCATCCTTAACAATAATTTGATAGCAGATGACCAAGTTTCGATCGTGCATTTTTCCGAATCAGCAGAGCGTCGAGACCCGGTGGTATCGCCTCGTTCGCCCTCTTGCGCTGCACTTTCCAACACGCGAAAGTCGCTGATTAGAGCACGCGACAGGGCGGAAGATGCGAACGAGAGAAAAATGCTGAACATACGTCTTGGTAAAAACAGTGCACAGATGCGCTTGCTCGGATGCCTTATGACAGAAGACGAAGGCTGATCACCAAATCTGGTTATACCGCCTCAACGCCATAATAAATGCGTCCCCGTCCCAGCCCTTCCCCCGGACGCTCAGCAAGTCTATCACGCTTCCCTGACCAGCACTGAGGGATAGATATGCAGATCAACTCCGCCTTTGACAGTGGCAATATCATCGTCACTGCACTTGATGGCGACAGCGCGACGCTGGAAATCCGCAAAGACCATGATTCGGATTTCTATCAGTGGTTCCATTTCCGCGTGTCCGGCGCGAGAGGGAGGATGGTGACGCTCAGCATCACCAACGCAGGCGGATCTGCCTATCCCGGTGGCTGGGAAAATTACTGTGCGCGTTACAGCACAGACCGTCAGGATTGGCGGCAGGAGGCGCAGACGAGCTACGCCGGCGACACTTTGACCATCCGGCATAAGTGCGAATCTGACATTATCTGGTTCGCCTATTTCGCGCCTTATTCAATGGAGCGGCATCATGATCTCATCACGCGGATGTCCGCGATGCCGGGCGTGTTGCACGCTGCGCTTGGCACCTCAACGGAGGGGCAGCCGATTGACTGCTTGACGGTGGGCACGGGCGTCAAGCAAGTCTGGCTTTACGCCCGGCAGCATCCAGGCGAAAGCATGGCGGAATGGTGGGCCGAAGGTGCGCTTGAGATGCTGACCGATGCGGACAACGCAGTCGCGGCTGACCTTCGCGCAAATTGTACAGTCCATATCGTTCCCAATATGAACCCGGACGGCAGTTGCCGAGGCCATTTGCGCACCAATGCTGTCGGCGTGAACCTGAACCGCGAATGGGCGGAGCCTTCGCTGGAGAAGAGCCCCGAAGTCCTTTGCGTGCGCAATGAAATGGACCGTACGGGCGTTGATTGGGCGATGGATATTCACGGCGACGAAGCGATCCCCGCCAATTTCATCGCAGGCTTCGAAGGCATTCCCAATTGGACCGAAGCGCAAGGGGCGGCCTTTTATGCCTTCCGCGCCGGGCTGACTGCCCTCACGCATGATTTTCAAGATAAGCTTGGCTATCCCGCCTCTGCGCCCGGCCGGGCAAACCTCACCATGTCGACCAATCAACTCGCCAATCGCTTTGGCTGTGTGGGAATGACGCTGGAAATGCCATTCAAGGATCATGACCTGCACCCCCTGCCTAGCCACGGCTGGAACCCCGAACGGTGTAAAGGATTGGCGCGGGCTTGCCTTGAGGTGTTGGCAGGGTTGGTTTGACGGCGGACTGGCAATGGCCCCTTTCGACATCCGTCCTGATGATCTGCGCGGGCCAGAGATTGCAGCGCTTTTGGAAGCGCATTTGGATGCAATGCGGGCGATATCTCCGCCAGGAAGTGTTCATGCGTTGGACCTTGATGCCCTCCGCGCGCCAGAGGTTCGATTCTGGACCGCGTGGGAGGGGGATCAATTGCTCGGCTGCGGCGCTCTCAAGGAAATTACGCCTGACCACGGCGAAATTAAATCAATGCGCACAGCGGCGGAGCATTTGCGCAAAGGCGTGGCGGCAGCAATTCTGGAGCAGATCATCGCGAGCGCAAAAGACTCTGGCTATGTCCAGCTTAGCCTCGAAACGGGCCGCCCCGCGCCCTTTGCGGCGGCACACCGCCTGTATGAACGATATGGCTTTGCCGAATGTCCGCCGTTTGGTAATTACAGGCTCGACCCGTTCAGCATTTGCATGACACGGGCGATGTAGGGCGCTATTTATTGCATCATGATCAAAAAACTCTCTTCCCTCATCGCGCTCACGCTCACGGCACCCCTCTTGGCGCAAACCATACCGCCGCCAGCGCCCAAGCCCAAACCTGCCACTGTTTATGTCGCGATGACAACAACAGTGGGCACGATTACGATTGAGATGGAGCGCGAAAAGGCCCCCATCACATCAGCGAACTTCCTGCGCTATGTCGATCAGCGTCGCTTTGATGGAATTAGTTTTTACCGCCGCGTGCAAATGCCGGGGACGACGGATCAGGGCTTCATTCAGGGCGGCACACAAGACCCAAAGCGGCTTTTGCCCCCCATTGCCCATGAACCGACGAGCAAGACGGGCCTGAGCCATGTTGATGGCGCGCTGTCCGCTCCGCGATGGGCGCCGGGCTCGGCTCGGGGTGACTTCACGATCATGTCCGGCGACGCCAAATGGATGGACGCAGACCCCAAAGCACCCGGCGATAATCTGGGCTATGCGGTGTTCGCTCGCGTAGTGGACGGCATGGATATCGTCCGCAAAATCCTCGTTGCGCCAGTCTCCACCACCAAAGGCGCAAGCGTGATGCGTGGCCAAATGCTGGAACCGCAGATCAGGATCCTCACAATGCGCCGCATGACGCCGCCGCCCGTGCTTCCGCGCGCACCTGCCGTTCCTAAAATTTAATCGAAATTTACCATATTGGCGTCTAGGGGAGTGCCATGACCGCTACGCCCCGCATTGCCATCATCCTGCCCTGTTATAATGAGGCCGCAGCCATTGCGCAGACCGTGGCTGATTTCAGGGCGGCGCTGCCGAGTGCCACTGTCTATGTTTATGATAACAACAGCAGCGACACGACCGTGGAAGTCGCGCGCGCAGCCGGAGCGATTGTCCGCACCGAAAAAATGCAAGGCAAAGGCAATGTCGTCCGCCGGATGTTCGCTGATGTCGAGGCCGACATCTATGTCATGGCAGATGGCGACGCGACTTATGAGGCTGCCGCAGCTCCTGAGCTTGTCCAGCGATTGATCGACGAGAATCTCGACATGGTTGTCGGCGCACGCAAATCTGAAGTTGAAGCCGCTTACCGGCGCGGGCATAAATTTGGCAACGCGATGCTTACAGGCATGCTGGCATGGCTGTTCGGACGCAGTTTCAGCGATATTCTGTCGGGATACCGTGTGTTTTCGCGCCGCTTTGTCAAAAGCTTCCCAGTCCTGTCATCGGGTTTTGAGATTGAAACAGAAATCAGCGTGCACTCCCTTGAACTGCGGATGCCCGTTGCTGAAGTTGTGACGGCTTATGCCGCTCGGCCAGAAGGGTCGGAATCCAAACTGAGCACTTACCGTGATGGCTGGCGCATTCTGAATACAATCATCCGCCTGTTCCGTTATGAAAGGCCGCTGGTTTTCTTTGGCGGGATAGCGACGGCTTTCATGATGATGGCGATCATCCTTGCAGTGCCACTCGTGATCACATTCTTTGAAATCGGGCTGGTCCCGCGCTTCCCCACTGCGATCCTTGCGACGGGATTGGTGATCCTTTCTGCGCTCAACGGCATGTGCGGCTTGATCCTTGATACGGTCGTACGGGGGCGGCTGGAGGTGCGGCGGCTGTCTTATCTTGGGTTCCCAGCGCCGGCGAACCATCCGTCCGCCTGACCCTTTTGCCATCATGCTGCCATGATGGGGTGGTGTAAACGCCGCTCACAGAGCTTATATGATGGATATGAACGCACAATCTTTGGTCGCAGACCTTGCATTTGACCTGCCCCGGCAGGACGCGACGCCGCGTGCGAAAGAGGATATGGCAATGATCCGGGCCGCGTCGGAATTGACGCGTGATCTGACCGCACCGCGCCCTGCGATTTATTGGGGCGATTTTCTCGCATCAGCAGTTGTTGGCTACAGTTCGCTCGCCTTGGCAATTACGGCACCTGAAACGCTGGGCCTGATCGGCTGGTCGCTGCTTGCCATCCTCGCCCTCTACCGCGCGGGCAGTTTTATTCACGAGCTAACTCATATCAAACATAGCGCCGTGCCTGGGTTCCGCACGGGGTGGAACTTGCTGCTGGGCATTCCAATGTTGATCCCGTCCTTCATGTATGAAGGCGTGCACAGCCTGCACCATGCCCGCACCCGCTATGGCACTGCCGAAGACCCCGAATATCTGCCGCTGGCGCTCATGAAACCGTGGACGTTGCCGCTGTTTGTGGTGGCCTCAACGCTAGCACCAATTGCGTTGCTGGTCCGTTACGGCGTCCTGTCGCCGCTGTCTGCGATCATCCCGCCCCTGCGCGCACTGGTCGTGGCGCGTTATTCGTCTTTCGCGATCAACCCTGCCTTCCGCCGCCGTGCGCCTGGGGGGGAGTTGAAGCAATTTTGGATGTGGACCGAGGCGCTCACCTGCTTGTGGGCGATGGCGCTCATCGCGGGCGTTGCCTTCGGGGTCATTCCCCTGCGCGCTTTCGTTATTGCGATTGCGATTATGAGCGGCACGTTGCTGCTCAATCAAATCCGCACGCTTGTCGCTCATCTTTGGGAAAGCGACGGCACCGTGATGACGGCAACTGCCCAATATCTTGATAGTGTAAACGTGCCACCACCCGCGACTTTGCCTGCGCTTTGGGCTCCCGTAGGCCTGCGTTATCACGCAATCCACCATCTGCTTCCCGGCCTTCCCTATCATGCGCTGGGTGAGGCGCACCGTCGTTTGTCCGCATCGCTTGGTGTCGACTCAAGCTATCACAAAGGCAATTACGCTGGCCTGCCCGGCCTTGTGTCCCGGCTGGTGCGGAGTTCGATGGGGCAGTAGCCCGAACCTACTTGCCCCGCGCGCGTTCGCGGGTCTAAGGCTTTCCCCATGAAAATAGCCTCTTGGAACATCAACAGCGTCCGTGCGCGGATTGACATTGTCGAACGATTTCTGACTGAAATGGCACCCGATATCCTGTGCCTGCAAGAAACAAAGGCCGAAAATGGCGTCTTCCCGGCCAAGGCGTTTCGCGATCTCGGTTACACACACATCGTGCCCCACGGCCAAAAGATGCACCACGGCGTGGCTATTGTCAGCAGAATTCCATTGGTCGAAGATCATAGTCATGATTGGCAAGATAACGGCGAAGCGCGTCACATTGGCGTGCGCCTGCCCAATGGATGGCGGCTCGAAAATGTTTATATTCCGGCAGGCGGGGATGTCGCCGACCGTACCGTGAACCCCAAATTTGGGCAGAAATTGGATTTTTTGGGGCGGATGATCGATTGGTCAACGGCGCTGACTGATCCCACAATCATAGTCGGTGATTTCAACGTTGCGCCTTATGAAACCGACGTATGGGGGCATAAACAACTGCTCGATGTCGTCAGCCATACCCCTATTGAAGTTGAAACGCTGGCTCGCCTGCGTGACAGCCATGGCTGGGTGGATCTTGGTCGCCACTTCATTCCAGAGCCTGAGCGGCTGTATACGTGGTGGAGTTACCGCGCAGCGGATTGGCGCGCTTCGGATAAGGGCCGCAGGCTTGACCATATGTGGGCGTCACCAGCAGTCGCTGCGCACGCGATCAGCCATCAGGTGCATAAGGATGCCCGCGATTGGGGCAAGCCAAGTGACCATATTCCCATCGTGACCGAGTTTGCGGTTTGAGCGAAGCCAGTTTCATTGATGCCCGCGCCGTTGCCAAGGCGATTGATGCCCTGCGACGCGGCTGGCCAGTGGCGATTGATGGGCTGATTTCGGTGCTTTCGATTGAGGCGGCGGATGATGGGCGGTTGGCGGCCTTTGGCGGGGCAAGTGATGTCCTCCTCTCTTCAAGCCGCGCAGTGACACTTAAACTTGCCAATCAAGTCGACGCTGCAACGCCGGGAAAGCCTGTGCGTGTCGCGGCTGAGCCTTGGCTCAATTTGCCCGCTGCCCGCGCGCTGGCGGACCCGGCGCTGGATCTGGCCTACCCGCTGAAAGGCCCTTATCGCAGCATAGCGTGCGGGGATGAGCGCGCGGCTGGTGCAGCGCTCGAACTGGCCATCCATGCAGGATATCTGCCCGCCTTTTTCATCCGAGACGGTGTTGTCGATGGCGCGGAGCCCGTTACATCAGAGGGCATCGCCGCGTGGGATGCCCCGGAACGCCTGCAACTTGTCACTCGGGCGCGTCTACCCATTGCGGCCCATGAAGGTGCGGAAATTGTCGCCTTTCGCAGCCCCGAAGCCGCAGGCGAACATGTCGCGATCCTGATCGGCCAGCCAAACGGTAACCCGCCGCTGGTGCGCCTGCACAGCGAATGCCTCACCGGTGATGTCTTCGCCTCGCTCAAATGCGATTGCGGTCCACAACTGGAGGCAGCGCTCGCCAAAATTGCCGACAGCGGCTGGGGGATATTGCTCTACCTGCGGCAGGAGGGGCGCGGCATTGGCCTCATCAACAAACTCCGTGCTTATGCGATGCAGGATCAGGGCTTTGACACTGTGGATGCGAACACGCGGCTCGGCTTCCCCGTTGATGCGCGCAATTTCGGCACGGCGGCGCGGATGCTGCAATTGCTGGGGCAGGACCGGGTTCGGCTGCTCACCAACAACCCCAATAAAGTTGCGGGGCTTGAGAAAGCGGGCGTGACCGTGATCGAACGAGTGGAACATAAGTTGCCGTCCAATCCGCATAATCATGGCTATTTGGAGACGAAACGGGACCGCACAGGGCATGTGCTTTAGGGCATGATGCTTGAACTGTACGGCAGCCGTCACGCTGCCCCCTCGCTCATGCTGAGCTTGACGAAGCCTCGCTCGAAACAACCAATAATGCTTCGTCAAGCTCAGCCAGAGCGGATGGAAAAAGCGCAGCCGCACCCCCGGTTTTGCTTTCCGCCCGATTCTCGATGCAGTAAGACGCGGAGATGAAACGCATCCTCGCCAAACCCCGCTCTGCATTGCGAGACTTTCTGGCTGACGAAGCGGCCGGCGGGTTGCTCCTCATCGGGGCGGCGGCCCTTGCACTGATCATTGCGAACAGCCCGCTGGCCCCAACCTATTTCGCAACGCTCACTGCCAAAATCGGGCCGCTGTCCGTCCATCACTGGATCAACGATTTGTTGATGGCGATCTTCTTTCTGGTGGTTGGGCTGGAGATTAAGCGCGAATTTGTCGACGGGCATCTGGCCACTTGGGCGGACAGGCGGTTGCCGATCATTGCGGCGGCAGGGGGCATGATTGTGCCTGCGCTGGTCTATCTGGCTGTCATCGGCGGAGACCCAGCGCTCGCGCGCGGATGGGCGATCCCTGCGGCGACAGACATTGCCTTTGCGATTGGCGTGCTGGCTCTCCTTGGCAGTCGCGCCCCGGCGTCGCTGAAGCTATTCCTCACCACAGTCGCCATTGTCGATGATATGGGCGCCGTTGCAATCATCGCGATTGCTTATACCGATGCCATTGCGGGGACGTGGTTACTCGCCGCATTGCTGATCCTCGCGGCGATGTTTGTCGCCAATCGGTCTGGCGTTATCGCCGTCCGCTGGTATCTGATCGGCTTTGCGCTCCTTTGGGTTGTAGTCCTGCAATCGGGCGTCCACGCCACAATAGCAGGGGTTCTAGCCGCGATCATGGTGCCGGTTCGCGTCACCAAAGCCGCACCCGATGCAGCCGATTCCACTCTCCACCGGTTGGAACATTTGCTGCATAAGCCAGTTGCATGGGTGATTGTCCCGCTGTTCGGGCTGGCTAATGCTGGTGTGACTTTCGGCAGTGAAAGCGCCTTCGCCACTTTGCCGCTTGCAGTTGCATCTGGGCTGTTCATGGGCAAGCAGCTCGGTATTTTCAGCGCGGTCTGGCTGGCCGTCCAGTTCAAGATCGCCGCCAAGCCCGCCAAGGCAAGCTGGACCCAAATCTACGGCGTTTCGCTGCTCTGCGGGATCGGCTTCACGATGAGCCTGTTCATAGGCAATCTGGCCTTTAGCGACGCCGCGCAAATTGATGCGATGAAAATCGGCGTCCTGATGGGCTCACTCCTCTCTGCCCTTGGCGGCTGGGCCGTGCTGCGCTTTGTGAGGGCGCCGCAGCGGGTTTCCGCCGGAATGCTCAACTAACGGGGGACGCGACACGGTGAATCAAGTTGGAAGATTGCTGCACGTGTCCGACCTGCCCCATCCTGATTCCATTTTCGCGCCGCAGTTGCGAACATCTGGCTTGGGTGGCATAGCGTCCTTTCCCACCCACCCGGAAAACCGCCATGTCTGACGAATTCTACCGCATCAAACGCCTTCCCCCTTATGTCATTGCAGAAGTGAATGCGATGCGGGCGGCGGCTCGGGCGGCGGGGGACGACATTATAGACCTTGGCATGGGCAACCCGGATTTGCCGCCTCCGCCACATGTGATTGAAAAACTGGCCGAAGTCGCGCGCAATCCCAAGGCGCATGGCTATTCCGCGTCCAAAGGCATTCCCGGTCTGCGCAAGGCACAAGCTGCCTATTATGGCCGCCGCTTTGGCGTTGATCTTGATCCAGAAACGGAAGTTGTCGTGACGCTGGGGTCTAAAGAAGGCCTCGCCAACCTCGCCCAGGCCATCACTGCGCCCGGTGATGTCGTGCTGGCCCCGAACCCATCCTACCCGATCCACACCTTCGGCTTCATCATTGCTGGCGCCACGATCCGCAGCGTGCCGACGACGCCGGATGAGCGCTATTTTGAAGCACTCGAACGCGCGATGAAATTCACTGTGCCTAAGCCGTCTGTTCTCGTGATGGGATATCCATCCAACCCAACCGCCGAAGTGGTGGACCTTGCCTTCTATGAACGTGTTGTGGCGTTCGCGAAGGAGCACGGCCTTTGGGTGCTGAGCGATCTGGCCTATTCCGAACTCTATTTTGACGGCTGCCCCACGCCGTCGATCCTGCAAGTCAAAGGCGCAAAGGATGTGGCGGTTGAGTTTACATCGCTATCCAAAAGCTATTCGATGGCAGGCTGGCGGATTGGTTTCGCTGTCGGCAATCAGAAACTGATCGGCGCGTTGATGCGAGTGAAGTCCTATCTCGATTACGGGGCCTTCACGCCAATACAGGCCGCAGCAGTCGCGGCGCTTAACGGCCCGCAGGATATTGTGGAAGCCAACCGGGAGCTCTACCGCAAGCGCCGAGATGTGCTGGTCGATAGCTTCGGCCGAGCCGGATGGGATATCCCCTCCCCCCGCGCATCGATGTTCGCTTGGGCACCACTGCCGCCCGCGCTCAACCATCTGGGCAGTCTGGAATTTTCCAAGCAGCTGCTCACCCATGCTGGTGTCGCCGTCGCAGCGGGCGTTGGTTACGGGGAGGAAGGCGAAGGCTTTGTGCGGATCGCGATGGTCGAAAATGAACATCGCCTCCGTCAGGCCGGGCGCAATGTGAAGAAATATCTTCAATCGATGGGCATCAATACCCCGGGCCGTGTTGGTCTGGACTGAGCATGTCCCTGTCTGAGTTCCGCTTTTGCCACGCCCTGCGCGTGCGCTGGTCAGAAACCG
The DNA here is from genome assembly GCA_031376385.1 of Sphingomonadales bacterium. Taxonomy (GTDB): domain Bacteria; phylum Pseudomonadota; class Alphaproteobacteria; order Sphingomonadales; family Sphingomonadaceae; genus Aquisediminimonas. Next base: position 152,779 of record JANMDQ010000015.1, on the reverse strand, counting down.
ATGCGCAGGGCGTCGTCTTCAACGCGCGCTATCTCGATTATGGTGATATCGCCATCACCGAATATTGGCGCGCCGTCGGCTTTCGCTTTGGTGAAGCTGAGAGCCTAGAATTCCACGTCGCGCGCGCCGAAGTCGACTATAAGCGCCCGATAAAGCCTGATGAGAAGCTCAACCTGTGGGCGCGGACGGAGCGGATCGGGAATAGCAGCATGACGGTGCTGATCGAAATCCACGGCGTGCCTGATACTAACACGTCTGATGACGGCGAAGAAGACCTGCGCGCGTCCCTGCGTCTGGTGCAAGTGCATGTGGACCTCGCCACGCATACTCCCCTGCGCGTGCCTGACTGTGTTCGAGATGATTTCACTGCCTTTGATGGCCGGGCAGAGATTTTCCGCACTTAAAGCCGGTCTTTAGCTGAACATTGCAAGTGGAGGCGTGCGTGCGCAGAAAAGGGGCCGCATTGCTGCGGCCCCTTTCTTGGTTTTCGCTGATCGCCAGAATCAATCTTCAGAATCAATCGTCAGATTTGAGGAAGGCTGGAACGAAGTTGGGGTCTCCCCCTTCGTTGCCGCCTTCGCGACGCGGGGCGCGGTCTCCGCCGCCGTCACGGCGAGGGCCACGGTCACCGCCGCGTCCGCCACCGCCGCCGCGTGGGCCGCGATCGTCACGTCCACCGCCATCACGGCCCCCACCGTCTCTTCTGGGTCCGCGGTCGGGACGATCACCACGGGGCCGTTCTTCCCGGGGCGGGCGTGTGTCTTCGAGTTCCGCGCCAGTTTCCTGATCAACAACGCGCATCGACAGACGAACCTTGCCGCGCTGATCGATTTCAAGGACTTTGACCTTAACTTCCTGGCCTTCGCTCAAGACGTCCGAGACTTTTTCGACTCGGTCATTGGCAATCTCAGAAACGTGCACAAGCCCGTCCTTGCCGCCCATGAAGTTCACGAACGCGCCGAAATCAACCATGTTGACGACTTTGCCGTCATAGATTTTGCCGACTTCCGCCTCTTCGACGATGCCGGAAATCCACTTGCGCGCCGCTTCGATCTGGCTTGGATCAGAAGAGCTGATCTTGATCAGGCCTTCATCATCAATGTCGACCTTCGCGCCGGTTGTGGCCACGATTTCGCGGATGACTTTGCCGCCCGTGCCAATGATGTCACGGATTTTGGCTTTATCGATCTGCATGGTTTCAATGCGCGGGGCGTGGGCGGAAAGCTCCGTCCGTGTTTCGCCCAGTGCCTTGGCCATTTCAGCCAAAATGTGCGTGCGGCCTTCCTTGGCCTGATGCAGCGCCTTGGTGAAGATTTCTTCGGTGATGCCGGCAATCTTGATGTCCATTTGCATCGTGGTGATGCCTTCGGACGTGCCCGCAACCTTGAAATCCATATCGCCAAGATGATCTTCATCGCCGAGAATGTCAGACAGAACTGCGAAGTCCTTGCCTTCCAAAATCAGCCCCATCGCAATGCCGCTGACTGGCCGGGTGATCGGAACGCCAGCATCCATCATTGCCAAGCTGCCACCGCAGACTGATGCCATGGATGACGATCCGTTTGACTCAGTAATATCCGACGTGAGGCGGATCGTGTACGGGAAGTCTTCCTTTGTGGGGAGGACGCCGTGCAGCGCGCGCCAGGCGAGTTTGCCGTGGCCGATTTCGCGACGACCCGGAGCCCCGAAGCGACCGACTTCACCCACCGAGTAGGGAGGGAAGTTGTAATGGAGCATGAAATTCTCATACTTCAGGCCCGTGAGCCCGTCGATCATCTGCTCTGACTCTTTGGTGCCCAGCGTGCAAGTGGCGATGGTTTGCGTTTCGCCGCGTGTGAACAGGGCGGAACCATGCGCACGGGGCAGGAAATGCGTTTCGGCCACAATCGGACGGATTTGTGTGGTGGTGCGGCCATCGATGCGCGTGCCATCCTTCAGGATCGCCCCGCGAACGATTTCCGCTTCCAGCTTTTTCATCAGCTTATTGGCGGCCATCTGGTCTTGCGCGCTTTCGGTGGCGAAAGCTTCTTTCGCTTTGGACCGAGCAGAGTTCAGGGCGTTTGACCGCTCTGACTTATCCGTCAGCTTATAAGCAGCAGCGATATCTTTGCCGATGAGCTTCTTAAGCTTATCCTTGGCAGCCGAGAGATCAGCCTGTTCGGCCATTTCCCAAGGTTCCTTGGCAGCTTGCTCAGCCAGCTTGATGATCGCCTTGATGACGTCTTTGCAAGCCTTGTGCGCGAAGAGGACGGCACCGAGCATGATTTCTTCTGAAAGCTCTTTCGCTTCGGATTCGACCATCATCACGGCATCATAAGTGGCTGCAACGACCAGATCGAGTTCGCCCGCTGCAACCTGATCATCGGTTGGGTTGAGAATATACTCGCCGTCAACATAACCAACGCGCGCTGCGCCGATTGGCCCCATGAACGGAACGCCTGACAGCGTCATGGCAGCTGATGCCGCAACCAGCGCCAAAATGTCTGGTTCGTTCTGGCCATCATAAGAAAGCACTTGCGCAATGCAGTTGATTTCGTTGTAAAAACCTTCTGGAAACAGCGGACGAAGCGGACGGTCGATCAGGCGGGAAACCAGCGTTTCCTTTTCTGTGGCTCCGCGTTCGCGCTTGAAAAATCCGCCGGGAATACGCCCGGATGAAAAATATTTCTCTTGATAATTCACAGTGAGGGGGAAGAAATCCTGCCCTTCTTTCACTTTCTTTGCAGCGGTGACTGCGCAAAGAACTACGGTTTCGCCGAGCGTCGCGATGACCGCGCCGTCAGCTTGACGGGCAACCTTGCCCGTTTCGAGTGTCAGGGTTTCTCCGCCCCACTCGATTGTTACAGTTTTCGTGTTGAACATTTTATTTCCTTATATCCGCTGCCCAATGCACGCGGATTTCCTTCAGTGTGCGGACGGTTCGTCCGCCGCGCCGAGTGTTCACCTTATTGTGATCACCCGGATAAACAAACGGCCCCCAAAATGGGAGCCGCCTGAAATCTTATTTGCGAAGACCAAGCTTCGCGATGAGGCCTGAGTATCGCGCATGATCAATTTTCTTGAGATAATCGAGCAGCGAACGGCGGGTGTTGACGAGCGTCAAAAGGCCGCGACGGCTATGGTTATCTTTCGCGTGGGTTTTGAAATGCTCAGTCAGGTTGAGAATGCGGGTGGTGAGGATTGCGACTTGAACTTCGGGGGAACCTGTATCGCCTTCGTGGCGGGCGTGTTCCTTGATCAACTCTTGTTTGCGCTCAGCAGTAATTGTCACGTTGTTTCCTTCGACATCGGGCTTACAGATTAAAACCGCGTTCCACCGTCACGGTGCCATCGTGCAACACAACAAGCGCGACGGGCGTTTCTGCCAGTGTTGCAAGGGTGAGGCCATCAGGTGCGGCAATCCCGGTCAAGACGCGCCCCTGACGGAGCGCCCCTGCCTGTTCCGAGGTGAGAGCGAGAGCCGGGATGTCGTCCAGCGCCGTTCTCAACGGCAAGGTGATGTCTTCTAGGGATCGCGCGTTAGACTTTTCGAACAATTTGTCCAGCGAAATCGCTTGGGGCAGCGCAAATGGGCCTGCTTTGGTGCGACGCAGCATGGTGACATGGCCGACGGTGCTCAGTGCGCGCGATATGTCGCGGGCGAGGGAGCGGATGTACGTGCCTTTTGAGACATGGGCGGTGAGAGTGATGGAGCTTTGCTTGTCGTCTCCCTGAACTCGTTTCAGGGTCCATGCCTCCCTGTTAGACGGCTGGCATTGAGGCATAGATGCTGAAACAAGTTCAGCATGACAAATTTGGAGGGAGTGAATGGTCACTGCCCGCATCGCCAACTCAACCACTTCCCCTGCCCGCGCGAGATCATAGGCACGCTTTCCGTCGACCTTCAAGGCGGAATAGGCAGGTGGCACTTGATCGATTAGCCCAGTAAACTGAGGCAGTGTGACCTGAATTTCCTTAAGTGTTGGTCGCAAATCGCTAACCGCGACGCTTACCCCTTCAAGGTCCAGTGTGTCCGTCTCCACGCCAAAGCCGATAGTGAAGTCATAGATTTTGTCGCTATCCAGCATGCGCCCGGCAAGCTTGGTCGCTTCGCCCAGTGCAATGGGTAATACGCCGGTTGCCAGTGGATCAAGCGTGCCGCCGTGGCCGACTTTAACCTTGGCATAGCCGCCTTCTCGCAACGCGCGTTTGACAGCGCCAACGCCTTGGGTGGACCCCATGCCCAGCGGCTTATCAAGGATGATCCAGCCGTTTAGCATCGGGTTAGCGGCCAACGATCAGGCCTGCCACTGCCAACACTGCGCTATAGGCCCATTCGAACGGCGGTATCACCAGATTCTGGGTGATATTTGCTTGCGGCGCGATCAGCGGCAGGCCGACCAGCAAAAATAGCATGATCGGAAATGCATAACGATCCAACCGCGCAAACCGCCGCCCCAGACGCGGAGGCAGCAGCCCGCCGAGGACTTTAGACCCATCAAATGGCGGCACTGGCAGCATGTTAAACAAAGCTAGAAACAAGTTGATCGCGATGAAATTATTGAGATTAGCCGTGAGGAACTTTAGCCCTGCGGACTCGGCATTGCCCAATACCGGCCAAGCAGCGACCAAGATCAGCGCAGTGATGAAGGCCAATATGATGTTGCTGAGTGGCCCCGCCGCCGCCACCGCAACCATATTCCAGCGCGGATTATGCATGCGGGACGGGACCACTGGCACAGGCTTTGCCCAGCCGAATATCGGTGCGCCAGTGACTGCCAAAATCAAGGGTAAAACCACTGTGCCAATGGGATCAACATGGCGAATGGGATTGAGGCTGAGCCGCCCCTGATCGCGCGCTGTCTTGTCTCCGAACCAAAGTGCGACGCGGCCGTGGGCCACTTCATGAAACACAATCGCAAAGGTCAGCGGGATCAGCCATGTTCCGATGTTGAACGCAATGGCACCGATTTCGTTCATGCTGTTGATCCCAGCCGCGCAGCCCATTCATCCGCCAATACAGAGAAAATCACTGTGTCGCGGATCCGTCCCGTCCATGTCACCCGTTCTGCCCGCATCAGGCCTTCACGGGTGCAGCCGAGCTTCATGACGGCGGCTTGAGAGCGCGCGTTGATCGCATCGACCTTCAACGCCACGCGCTTCAATCCGCAGGCAAAGGCATGACCAATCATCAGCGTTTTAAGGCGCGTGTTGAACCCCGTGCCGCGCAGGCGTGGGACGATGTAACTGTTGCCAATCTCAGTAGAATATCCAGCGGCCCCGTGCGCGATCCATGCCGTCATCCCAACAACAGCATCCCCATTAAAGATGGCATAGGCCTGCCGCTGAGCCCCTGCGTTGAGCATCCCTACAAAACTATCGTCGAAATGATCGCCGACATAGGAAAACGGGTAAATCTCCCAAATATCGGGGTCCTCAGCACAGGCCAAGCGCAGGGGTTCGCGGTGGCGCTCTATCAGCAGCTCAAGGTGCAAATCGCCATCACGGAGCGGCACGTAAAGTTCAACCACGGGTGCGTTCCATATAATGTTTGCGGCACAGCGCGATGTAGCGATCATTGCCGCCAATTTCGGTTTGCGCGCCGTCACGCACGGCCTGCCCCTCTGCATCAACACGGAGGTTCATGGTCGCTTTGCGCCCGCATTCGCACACGGCCTTCAGTTCCACCAGCGTATCAGCAAGCGCCAGCAACTGGGCGCTGCCGGGGAAAAGTTCAGCCTGAAAATCAGTCCGCAGGCCATAAGCAAGCACGGGAATGCCCACTTCATCACAGACGCGGGCGAGTTGAAACACCTGGAGTTTAGACAGAAACTGCGCCTCATCCACCATGATGCACGAGAGCGGGCGGGCCCCGTGTTCGGCGCTGATCGCACCATATAAATCCGTCTCCGGCACAAAGCGGTGCGCCTCCGCCTGCAATCCGATCCGCGATGTAATCACGCCGCTGTCATACCGATCATCCAGCGCAGCCGTCCACAACATCGTCTCCATCCCCCGCTCCTGATAATTAAAGCTGGATTGCAGGAGCGTGGTTGATTTGCCGGCATTCATCGACGCGTAATAGAAATAGAGCTTCGCCATCAGACCCCAAGCAGCATGATTGGAACACGCATATCAGCACCTTCCAATCTGGCCAGCTTCCTGTCAAAGGTTGCGAACTCGTCTACTTCAGCGATTGTGGCGAGATGGATCATGTCAGCAAAGTCACCGCCAGTTTCGAAGCGACCAAGCGCCCACCTGAGATCAGTGCTGCGTTCAATCTGCAACGAAGGCATATCGAGTAACACAGTAAGCGATCCGAACACCGCTGCGCGAGACAATTTTGCTGAATTCAACAGCACCCAGCCAAGTTCGAGAAAGACCGTTGCGCCGACCCAGCAAGGACCCGAAAGAACGCTCTCCGCAATTTCTGCTTGCTCTGCATCATCGCGCAAAATCCACCTTGCAAGCACATTTGTATCGAGCGCGATCACTGCTGTTGCTTCAGCCGATCATATTCCGCAGCAGCCATGACTGGCCCTGCCCGCGCGATCTCCTCGTCTGAGATTCGCGGCCCTGTGTAGTTTACAATCTTGCGAATCGCGGCTGATGCCTCCGCAACAGAGAGATTTCGCCTGCCAACAGCGTCAGATGATCGCCGCAAAACAATCTCATTGCCGCGATCAACGACGTCAAAGGCCTCCCCGATCTCTAAACACATCCGATCACGAACATCTTTCGGGATGACCACCTGCCCTTTGGCTGAGAGTTTCGTTTGCATATTCATCTAAGTAAGATGCATCTTACCAAGTCATAAGTCAAGTTTCGCTCACGTCCTCGCCCAGGTCTTGGGCGACTTGTGGGGCCTTCAACAGCTTATCGATATGCCCACCTTCGTCAAAGCTATCATCAGCTAGAAACTTGAGCTTTGCGGCATATTTCTGTTGCACCCGGGCAGCGACTTCGCGTTGCAGATAGGCTGTGTTGGTGCGCAGGGCTTTGATCACAGCGGCTTCATTGGTGCCCAGTAAAGGTTTCACGAACACCGTCGCGTGGCGCAGATCGGGGGACATGCGCACTTCGGTGACGGACACCATATGTGCATCAAGCGTGTCGTCGTGCACATCCCCGCGTGCCAGGATTTCACTCAGCACATGGCGCACTTGTTCTCCCACCCGCAGGGTGCGGACGGATTTGGTTTCGGGCGTTGTGCCGGTCATGTGGTGACCGGAACAATACGTGCGCTGGAAGTTGCTCTTGCTAACAGCCTTTGCTCAGCGTCGAAAAGTTCAGCTTCAAGGAAAGCCATAGTTTTTGTTTTGCTGATCACGCGGCCAATACCAATCACCCGGCCCGGCAAGGTCGGGCGAATAAACGTCACATTCATATCAACTGTCACGGGCGCTTCCTTGCCGTTAGTTAAAACAATCAGCGCCGGCCCCATGACATCATCAAGCATCGCGGCCACAAAACCGCCCTGAACTGTGCCACGGGCGTTAAGCATAGTCTCATTAGCCAAGAACGCGACTTGAATACGGCCTTCCTCAGGCCACTCCTCCAATAGCTCCCAGCCCAGTGTCAAAGGAGCAGGAGGAAGCGGTTTATCGGCGAAGAAGCTTTTCTCCATATACCTTGGTCTTCCAAAACTAAGCGTTAGCGTGATATCATCAAAGCTTGCGTTCGCGTTCCTCGACATCGAATGTTTCGAGGAAATCACCCTTCTTGATATCCGTTGTCGCCTCTAGCGTGACGCCGCATTCCAGGCCAGCGCGTACTTCAGGAACATCATCCTTGAAGCGCCGCAGGTTGGAAATGGAGCCTGTGTAGATGATGACATCATCGCGCGTAACACGGGCACGAAGCGCCTTCCTGATGTAGCCTTCGGTAACGAGCAAACCAGCGGCCTTGCCGTGCTTGCCTGCGGGGAAGACTTCGCGGATTTCGGCGCGGCCCACAACGGTTTCGAAATATTCTGGACCAAGCTGGCCCGCCATACCGGCGCGAATATCGTCGATCAGATCATAGATTACGTCGTAATATTTGAGCGCAACACCGTTACGTTCAGCAATTTCGCGTGCTTTGGCATTGGCCCGGACGTTGAACCCGATGATCGGCGCGCCCGAAGCCCGCGCCAAAGTGACATCGCTTTCGGTGATGCCACCGACGCCGGAATGGAGGATTCGGACCTTGATATCTTCGTTCGGAATTTTGGCCAAACTGCCAAGGATCGCCTCGACGGTTCCCTGAACATCGCTTTTGATGACAAGCGGATATTCCTGCGCCTGCTTTTCTTTCAGCGCAGAGAACATCGATTCAAGCGACGCTGGGCCAGTGCCCGTGCGTTTCTTGGTGGCAACAGACCCGCGATAAGCCGCCACTTCACGCGCGCGCGCTTCGCTTTCCACAACGGTCAGCGTGTCGCCAGCCGATGGAACGCCGGTCAAGCCCAGCACTTCCACTGGCAGTGAGGGCCCTGCTTCCTTGATCTGCATGCCTTTGTCATTCTGCATCGCACGGACGCGTCCGCTTTCAGCGCCAACGACGAAAATATCGCCGATTTTTAGAGTGCCGCGTTCGATCAGGATCGTCGCCACAGGCCCTTTGCCCTTATCAAGACGCGCTTCAATAACTTTGCCTTCAGCAGCACGATCAGGATTGGCGGTGAGTTCAGACAATTCGGATTGCAACTGAATTTTCTCAATCAGTGTATCCAGACCGGTCTTTTCCTTGGCGGAAACTTCCACTTCCTGAACATCGCCCGAAAGCGATTCCACCACGACATCATATTGCAGCAATTGTTCGCGCACCTTTTGGGCGTTGGCTTCATGCTTGTCCGTCTTGGTGATGGCAATGATCATGGGAACGCCAGCGGCCTTCACATGGTTGATCGCTTCCACGGTCTGCGGCTTGGGGCCATCGTCCGCTGCAACCACAATCACAACAATATCCGTTACATTGGCACCACGCGCGCGCATTTCGCTAAAGGCTTCATGGCCCGGTGTATCAAGGAAGGTGATTTTGGACTTATCCTTCATCGTCACTTGATACGCGCCGATATGCTGAGTGATCCCGCCTGCTTCGCCCGACACCACATCTGTGCCTCGCAACGCATCAAGCAGTGAGGTTTTACCGTGATCAACATGCCCCATGATCGCCACCACCGGTGGACGCGTCACTTGCGTTGCATCGGCGTCGACATCTTCATCATGGGCAATATCAATATCGGAATCCGACACGCGCACGATGTTATGGCCAAATTCTGTGACGAGCAGCTCTGCGGTGTCCTGATCGATCGTTTCTGTTAGCGTGACTGGACTGCCCATTTTGAACAGGGCTTTGACCAGATCTGCGCCGCGTTCGGCCATACGGTTGGCCAGTTCTTGCAATGTGATGCTTTCAGGCACCTGCACATCGCGGACTTGCTTGACCGATGGACCGCCAGACTGATGAGAGCGCTTATCTTTTTCGCGCGCCCGCTTCAGCGCTGCCATTGACCGCGCACGAACGCCGTCATCATCGCCTAAGGCTTTGGTAACAGTCAGCTTACCCGATTGACGGCGATCATCACCCATCCGGCCCCGTGCGGGGCGGACTGGCTCAACACGGCGCGGCGCAGGCGTAATGCCAAATTTCTTAACTGGCTTGTCGCCTTCATCAGCGGCAGGGGCAGCAGCTGGTGCCAATGCAGCCTGAAGCGCTTGTTCCTCTGCGGCGACCCGTGCTGCCTCAACAGCTTCTTCTTCGGCGCGGCGATTATCTTCGACCCGGCGCTTTTCATCGTCAGAGGATTCGCGCTTGGCCACATCTTCGCGGCGGCGCGCTTCTTCAAGCATGTTGAGACGCGCTTCTTCGGCCTCACGCAGGAACTTTGCCTGCATTTCCTGACGCGATAAAACGGGCTCGGCGACGCGCGGGGCTGGCGGAGGAGGTGGCGGAGGAGGCGCAATAACGGGTGCCGCGACAACGGGCACCTCAACGGGCGCCGCTTCAGCTTCACCGGGTTTGCCCAGGATACGACGACGCTTCACTTCGACAACCACCGTATTGGAACGGCCGTGGCTAAAGCTTTGCTTTACTTGGCCCGTTTCAATCGTCCGCTTGATGCCCAGCGGCGCGCGCATGCCCAGCTTTGGCTTTTCTGTTTCGCTCATGTGTTTAACCTAGCTTCCTGTTCCAACGTTTCTGATCCCAGGGTTGCTGGGTCAGCATCATGCGCGTCATGTTCATTTAGGGATGCCCCGTGAACCTTTGGCGACGATTCCGCAAGGTCTACGGGGGTTTGACGCCCGATAAAATGGTGCCAACGGTAAAGATCCGCTGCTATTCTTTTGGCTGCGCCTTTGTCGGTCACGGCCAAATGCACAGTGTTTTCGCGGCCCAGAGCTGCGCTCAACCGGTCCCGGTCTATCGACAGCATGATGCCCGACAGTCCGGACCCTTCTGCTTCGCGACCGACACGCCACGCCTGTGCCAGCTTGCGACAGCCATCGTCACCTGCGTCCGATGCGTGAAGCAGCATATGGACATTGCCGCGCCGGGCAGCCTCCCCAATCCGGTCAGAACCCGTGGCAATCGTGCTGGCCCGTGCTTCCAATCCCAATCGGTTGAGCGTGGCATGCGTCAATTCGCTTTCCACCCGGTCCGCCAGATCATCAGGGATGGTGAGTGCCGTGGTTTTGAACGCGCGGTTGAGCGCGCCTTTCAGCTTACCCTTGGCGAGCGCCGTTTCAAGCTCAGTCTTGGTCACGCCAATCCAGGCCCCGCGCCCCGGCGCACGCGCGCGGACGTCAGGCGCAATTTGCCCTTCTGGCCCGCACGCAAGGCGCACCAGCATTTCCCGCCGGGCATGATCACCCGTCAGGATACAGCGACGTTCGGGTTCGCTTAGGCGGTCATTCTGAGGAACCCGCATCCGCGTCTCCCTCTTCTTCAAACCAATGCGCACGTGCGGCCATGATGATCTCGTTGCCTTGCTCTTCGTTCAGACCGTAAGTGGCAAGGACGCCGCCTTTGTCTTCAGCCTTGCCTGCATCGCGCCGGCGCGGTTCGCTGCGTTTTTTGGCAATCAGCTCGTCGGTTGCAAGATCAGCCAGATCATCAAGTGTCTTGATCCCAGCCTTGCCCAAGGTAACGAGCATAGCCTCAGTCAGGTGCGGCATTGCAGCGAGCGCGTCTTCGACGCCGAGTTCGCGCCGCTCAATCCGCGACGCTTCTTCGCGGCGGTCAAGTGCTTCTTGTGCGCGGTTTTGCAATTCTGCGCCCAGTTCGTCATCAAAGCCTTCAATGGCGGCCAACTCTTCAACGCCGACATAAGCGACTTCTTCCAGAGCTGTGAAGCCTTCGGCGACCAGCAACTGCGCAAGCGTTTCATCAACGTCGAGTTCCTTCTGGAACAAGTCGCTATTTTCAACAAATTCGCGCTGCCGCTTTTCGCTCGCGTCAGTTTCGGTCATAATATCAATGGCCGAATTGGTAAGTTGAGAGGCCAGCCGCACATTCTGCCCGCGACGACCAATGGCCAGGCTCAACTGATCGTCAGGCACCACGACTTCGATGCGGCTTTCTTCTTCGTCGATCATCACGCGGCTGACAGTGGCAGGCTGCAACGCGTTCACAACGAAAGTCGCGGTATCTTCGGACCATGGAATGATGTCGATTTTTTCGCCCTGCATTTCCTGCACGACGGCCTGAACTCGGCTGCCCTTCATGCCGACGCACGCGCCGACAGGGTCAATGCTCGAATCGCGGCTGATCACGCCAATCTTCGCGCGGCTGCCGGGGTCACGGGCCGCCGCCATGATGGTAATGATGCCGTCATAAATTTCGGGCACTTCCTGCGCGAACAGCTTTTTCATAAATTCAGGATGGGCACGGCTCAGGAAAATCTGCGGTCCGCGGTTTTCCCGCACGACGCGCAAAATGACGGATCGGCAGCGATCGCCCACGCGCAACACCTCACGCGGAATCTGCTGATCGCGGCGGATGACGCCTTCAGCGCGGCCGAGATCAACCACCACATGGCCAAATTCAACCCGCTTCACCACGCCGGTGATGATTTCATTCACTCGGTCCTTGAACTCCTCATGCTGGCGTTCGCGTTCGGCGTCGCGCACCTTCTGGAAAATGACTTGCTTGGCCGCCTGCGCCGCAATCCGGCCAAACTCAATGGGAGGGAGCGGATCGACGATGAAGTCGCCCAGCACAGCGCCTGCCTGCAATTTCTGCGCGTCTTTCAGCGTCACTTGCTTGAAATAATCGTCCACTTCCTCAACGACTTCAACCACGCGCCACAAGCGCATGTCGCCGGATTGCGGATCGATTTTGGCGCGAATATCATTTTCAGCGCCGTAACGCTGACGCGCGGCGCGCTGGATCGCATCTTCCATCGATTCCAGCACAATGGCCTTGTCGATCAGTTTTTCGCGCGCAACAGCATCGGCAATGGCAAGCAATTCGGCCTTATTGGCAGCAATGGCAGTGGACATGGGCTTTACCTCTCTAACTTAATGATATCAGCGCCGTCTGTTGTTGGCGGGGCCGTGGCTTTAATGAGCGCGTCGGATAGCAACAGCTTAGCTGTGGCCACCGCCGCAAAGGGAACAGAAACAGTTTCGCGTGTCTTTGGCGTGACAATACGGATCATATCGCCTTCGACGCCGAGCAACCGGCCATCGACTTGCTTGCGGCCCTCAACAACCTCCAGCAGGCGAAGCCGCGCGTCGAACCCGGCCCAGTCTTGATAATCCGATAGCCGTGTGAGGGGGCGGTCGATCCCGGGGGAGCTGACCTCCAGCCGATACGCTTCTTCAATCGGATCAAATTCATCCAGCAAATCAGAGATGCGGCGGGATAGCTCTGCGCAGTCCTCAACCACCATTTGCCGGGTATCGGGCCGTTCGGCCATGACTTGCAGCACGGGATCGCTTTTACCGCCGAACATTTTGATGCGCACAAGGTTGAGCCCCATGTCCTTGACATGCGGTTCGATCAATTGCGTCAATGCGGCGATATCTGCCATTAAAACTCCGGTTCAAACCATAACAACTTCCGCGCCGGAGCCTCTCGGTTCCGACCCCAGCATCTGACGATGTAAAGGAAGCCACAGATGGATAGGCCTAACGCTCTAAAAAAGCAAGGCCTTCAAACGCGAAGGTAACGGAAATACCAGACCTCATGCCCCATCCGCCGTGCTTTGCGCTCATAGCGAGTCTCTGGCCAATCATCAGGACGGATCAGGAAGTCCGCTGATGATTTTGCCTGCCATTCAAAATCCCGCCTCTTGTTCATTTGCATCATCGCCCAGCGAACATAGGTCTGGTCGTCCGTGCCAAAGCGAAACTCGCCGCCGGGTTTTAGTTTCGCGGCGATCAGATCCAGCGGGCCGGGGTTCATCATCCGCCGCTTGGCATGGCGTGCTTTGCGCCAAGGATCGGGATGAAGGAGATAGACCCGCTGTAGCGAAGCATCCGGCAGCCGCCCCAGTGCGTCCAGCGCATCACCCATATGCAGGCGGATGTTGCTGAGCTTCTGATCGCGTACATGAAGGAGCGCGCCGACAACGCCGTTGAGGAACGGCTCTGCGCCGATAAAGCCGCTGTCAGGCCGCATAGCCGCTTGGCCCGCCAGATGCTCACCCGCACCAAAGCCAATTTCAAACTCCATCGGGCGATCATCGCCAAAAAGAGTCTGCGAACTGAGGGGCCCCTCTGGCACAACAACGGTCGGCAGCAGGTCTGTCATCAAAGCGGCTTGGCTAGGCCGTAATGTGTGCCCCTTGGCCCGCCCGTAAAGGCGGTTGAGCGTCGTCGGGTCAGACATAGGCTTAGTGCTGCAACGCCTTCACAATTTCCTCAACCATCTTTTTCGCGTCCGCCAGCAGCATCATGGTCTGGTCCATGTAGAACACGTCATTGTCGACGCCTGCATAGCCGACGCCGCCCATAGAGCGTTTGATGAACATGATGGTCTTCGCCTTGTCGACATCAAACACGGGCATGCCGTAAATCGGCGAAGTTTTGTCGGTTTTGGCCGCCGGGTTCACGACGTCATTCGCGCCGATAATGAAGGCAACATCGGTTTGCGCAAATTCACCGTTGATATCTTCCAGTTCAAACACATCGTCATAAGGCACATTGGCTTCGGCCAGCAGCACATTCATGTGGCCCGGCATCCGGCCTGCGACGGGGTGAATGGCATATTTGACCTTCACGCCCTTTTTCTTCAGCAAATCGCCCATTTCGCGCAGGACATGCTGCGCCTGGGCAACGGCCATGCCGTATCCCGGAATGATGATGACTTGTTCGGATTCGCCGAGGAGGAAGGCTGCGTCCTCCGCTGAACCGCGCTTCCACGGCCGCTGTTCTTTTGCCTCACCGCCAGCGCTTGCCACCGCGCCAAAGCCGCCTGCAATGACAGAGATGAAGCTGCGGTTCATGGCCTTGCACATGATATAGCTCAGAATAGCGCCCGAGCTTCCGACCAGCGCGCCGGTGATGATCATAGCGGTATTCTGAAGCGTGAAGCCCATTGCAGCTGCTGCCCAGCCGGAATAACTGTTGAGCATCGACACCACGACCGGCATATCCGCGCCACCAATGGGGATGATCAGCAGGAAACCGATGATGAAGCTGAGCGCCGTGATCGTCCAGAAAATCCATGGCGTCTGATCGGTATAGAAATAGCCGATCAGCCCCAGGATCGAAGCAATCAATGCCAGATTGATCACGTGCCGCCCCGGCAACATGATCGGTGACCCAGACATGTTTCCATTGAGTTTCAGAAACGCGATGACTGAGCCACTGAAGGTAATTGCACCAATTGCAATGCCCAGCCCCATTTCGATGCGGCTTGGCGGATGGATGATCCCGTCCGCCCCTGCGATACCCAGCACTTCTGGTGCAACGAACCCCGAAGCAGCCACCAAAACAGCTGCGAGGCCTACGAGTGAGTGAAACGCGGCAACCAATTGCGGCATATCCGTCATCGCGATTTTGCGCGCGGTGACGATGCCAATCGCGGCGCCAATCGCAATGGCAATCGCAATTTCTGGCAGGCTGGCAATATTCAGCAGCGCCAAAGTCGTGCCAACAGCAATCGCCATGCCAACCATGCCGTACCGGTTACCCTGCTGACTGGTCGACGGCGACGAAAGCCCCCGCAGCGCAAGGATGAAACAGACGCCTGCAATCAAATAAGCAAGACCAACCCATGCGGGCTGCAAAACTAGATCTGGCATGGTTTAGCGATCCTTCTTCTTATACATCGCCAGCATCCGCGCGGTCACCGCAAAGCCTCCGAAAATGTTGATGCTGGCAAGCACAATGGCGATCAGCCCCAGCCATTTGGCAAGTCCCCCTGCCCCAATCGGCGCAGACGCAATCAACGCGCCGACAATGATGACCGAAGATATGGCGTTGGTCACTGCCATCAGCGGCGTATGCAGCGCTGGCGTGACTGACCATACGACATAATAGCCGACGAAACAGGCCATCACGAAGATGGATAAGATTGAAATGAAGTCCATTTATTTTCCCCTATTTTTCCGATCTGGCCAGTTCTAAATCGACCATTTCCTCGATGTCGCCCAACGCCAATGCTGCCTCCCAGACAAGCATCGGTTCAGCGCGATGATATTCATGCGCGACAACATTTCGAAAAGCGACCATGCGGTACCACGGCAAATCAGGGTGCCGCTGCTTCAAATGCACCGATAACTTGTTCACATTTTCACCAATTATCGAGAGCCTGAACGCGGTTAGCGCCTGTTCATCTCGGTCGCCCAAAAAGCGATGCACGTCAGTCAATGCAATTCGCCGCTGTATGTCGTCAATCGCTTCCGCGATCAGGCGCAAATACAAGCCGTCACGTTCGGCGTCTGTCATCCGAACACCTTGATCTGTTCGGCTTCGACCCGCGCACGAATGAAGGTGTGAATAGCGCGGCGAGGTACAAAATCGACCTTTGCTCCCAATACTTCGCTCAGTTCATACATAATCTGCGCCTGATCAAACAGGCTGAATTTAAAGCCAGGTGCAACTTCAAAAGAGAGGTCAATGTCCGAATCCGGGCGCGCTTCGCCCCGTGCTGCCGAGCCGAATAGGTAGAGCGCGGAAACGCCTTGCGCCCGGAGCTCGGGTTCCAGCGATTTAAGACTCGCTATGGTTTGCTTCGTCCGCGCGCTGTTCATCTGTCAATTCTTATCACAAAACCACACTGGTGATAAGCATATCCGAGCCACACGACATGAAGCCGACGAAACTGCCTGTGCAAACCAGTTTCACGCCGCCGCCTTCGCTCGATGCGCCATATCACCGCGACCCGCAATCAAACCTGCAATCGAGATATCTTCGTCAATCTCCTCCCAGTGAACGCCACTTGGGCTAGAGAAAAAACCAATCCGCTGCGCCGGTGTTGCATGAAGCAGTCGCGAAAACCTAGCCAATGGGATGCCGAGCGTTCGCCCATCCTCAACGCCCACCCAAATCATCTGTTCATCAAACCGAACGTCGAGCGGTTCTGGCGGGAAGCTCATCGGATCAGGCGCACCCCTCACCCCAACAACCTCTCATTCACCACCTTGCCACCTTGAGTCAGCCGAATGGCAGGCGTGATCTCGTCCTCGTCGGGAAGAATTGGCCGCCCCGCCTCTTTGTCCCAGAATGCCTGAAGGAAGATGAAAAGATTGCGGGAATAGAGCGCAGACGCGTCTGTTGCCAATCGCGCAGGTGTGTTGGTGTAGCCCATGATTTTCACGCCGTGCCGCTCCACAATCTGATCAGCGACGCTGCCTTCAACATTACCGCCCTGCGATACCGCCAAATCGAAAATGATCGATCCCGGTTTCATGCTGGCAATCTGGGCATCAGTGACAAGGCGCGGCGCTGCCCGGCCAGGGATGAGCGCCGTGGTGATGACGATGTCCTGCTTGGCGATATGGGCAGAGACGAGTTCGGCCTGCGCGGCTTTATATTCATCGGACATTTCAGTGGCATAGCCACCTGCACCTTCGCCTTCGATACCGGCAACATTTTCGACGAATATGCCTTTTGCGCCGAGCGATTCGATCTGTTCTTTGGTGGCGGAGCGCACGTCAGTGGCCGATACTTGCGCGCCCATCCGACGCGCGGTGGCGATGGCCTGGAGGCCCGCAACCCCCACGCCCATGATGAACACGCGCGCCGCACTGACCGTGCCCGCAGCAGTCATCATCATCGGAAAAGCGCGACCAAAAGCCCCAGCTGCGTCGATCACGGCTTTGTATCCGGACAAGTTAGATTGAGACGACAAAATATCCATGCCCTGCGCGCGGGTGATCCGCGGCATGAATTCCATCGCCATCGCCTCAAAGCCGAGTTTGGCGTAGGCATCAATGCGCTCACGCTCTACAAATGGGTCCAATGCGGCAACAACCCAAGCGCCTGGCGCGGCCCCTTTGAGCGCCTTGGGATCAGGCCCCTGCACCCCGAGGATGATATTGGCATCTTTGACTGTCGCAGCGGCAGTGCCGACACTAGCCCCCGCAGCTGCATACTCAGCATCACTTACCGCTGCAGTCAGGCCAGCCCCGGCCTCAACAGCCAGAGTAGCACCAAGCGCCATCAGTTTTTTGACAGTTTCAGGCGTAGCTGCAACACGACTTTCGCCCGCAGCACGTTCTTTCAAGACAGCAATTTTCACGTGAGGAAAGCCTTCAAGCTGCGAGCCAAAATACGATCAGGCCAAGAATTATTGATCCAACGCTGCCCCATTTCAGCAGGGTGAGAAACCCATCATAAGTGCCTTCATGTTGTTTGGTATCCATTGGGCCGGCCATAATCATCCTCATTCTTTGGCATTCAGTCATTTTCGCATAGCCAGCCTTCCACCTCCGCTCAACCGATAGTTTTGAGGGGGAAGGCGAAGAAAAACTTATGGCCATTAAGTGCCCCTTTACTCCCCGACGCTATCGTAACTGTTGAACATGGAGTTTTAGGACCAACGATGACACCAAATGGCCAACGCCTTTTGATGCTGGTGGACGATCAGCCCGCGCAACAGCGGCTGGTCGCGGCTTTGGCATCGCGCACTGGTTGGCGGACAATTATCGCAGCGGACTGCGAAACTGCCATAGCCATGCTCGGCACGCGTGACGGCATGATGCTGGACGCGATCCTCATTGACCAAGCCACGCCAGCCGAAGAAACACCGGGGCTGATCGCCGAATTGCGCGACCGCCGCCCGGCTCTATCCATCATTGTTGTAACGGCAGAAGAATCGGTCACGTCCGCAGTTGAAGCGATGCGCGCGGGAGCAGCCGATTTCCTCGTAAAGCCGGTCGCGCCCGAACGGTTGATGATTGCACTCGAAGCGACGGTTTCGTCGTCTCCGCCGAAAGGCGAACTCCGTCCGTTGACGGAAAAAATGACAGTGCGGTTGGGTTTTGGTGAAATCGCCGGATCGGACCCGCAGTTTCGGGCTGGACTGGCGATTGGGGCCAAAGCCGCCAGATCTCGCACGCCAGTTCTTATTGAGGGCGAACCCGGCACCGGCAAGCAGGTGGTGGCCGAAGCGATACACAGCGCGTCACCGCGTGAGAAACGTCCCTTTGTGATTGTCGATTGCCGCGCAACCCCGCCTAACATGATCGAGTCCGAGCTGTTCGGTCATGAACCAGGTTCCTTCGCAGGCGCATTCACCCGGCGCACAGGAAAGATGGAAGAAGCAGAGGGCGGCACACTGCTGCTTGATAATGTGTCTGCCCTTCCCTTTGAAACGCAAGCCAAATTGGCAAGCACCATCGAAACAGGCCTCATTCGGGCAGTCGGTGGGCGCTTTGAAAGCCAAGTCGATGTGCGGCTGATTGCAACCTCTGACCCCAGCCTTGTTGGTGATGTGGAAAGCGGAGGGTTTCGCGAAGATCTTTATTACCGGTTGGCCCAAGTCCATGTTGTTCTGCCACCATTGCGAGCGCGCACTGGCGACGTCCCGCCGCTGACTCGTCATTTGCTAGCACGAATATCAGAACAACCAGGGATGCGCGGGTTAGGCATGACTGAGGCCGCGATGGCAATGCTGTCAGCCTATCACTGGCCCGGCAATGTGCGCCAGCTTCACGATGCATTGTTCCGCGCTTCGGCTCTTTGCGACGGGGATGCCCTGACGACTGAGGATTTTCCCCACATTGCAAGCTTGGGCGGTCACCAGGCACAAACAGCACGCGCCACCGACGCGGG
Source organism: Sphingomonadales bacterium (assembly GCA_031376385.1). Lineage (GTDB taxonomy): Bacteria > Pseudomonadota > Alphaproteobacteria > Sphingomonadales > Sphingomonadaceae > Aquisediminimonas. The sequence continues at coordinate 133,589 of JANMDQ010000015.1, read as the reverse complement.
AGTCGCAATTTATCGTCCAGACGGCCATTTACGCGGCCTTGATGAAATTGAAGCAGACGTGATCCGTCTTGCCATTGGGCATTACCGCGGGCGGATGACCGAAGTGGCTCGGCGGTTGGGAATCGGGCGGTCGACGCTTTATCGAAAGCTGGCGGAACTCGGTATCAGCGAAGTGGCTTAGGCCCTTACCCTCAACCCCCCGTCAAAACATGAACCCCACCTAAACGCTGCGTTCAGCATCATGTCAGCCAGCAGTATTAAGGATGTCGGCAAGGCAGGAAAGCGCTCCAGTGGATCCTCGTCGCGTCGCGGGTTTGTGGTTCGAGCGTTTTCCTGCCGTAATGATGGGGATTTGAGATGCGACTGATTGCCCCGTTTTTTTCACTTCTTATTCTCACAGCCTGCGCCAGCCCAGAATCGCGACTACGCACTGGCCTTGTGGAAGCGGGTCTGTCCAAGCGCCAATCCGCATGCATGGCGGACCGGATGGTCGATAAGCTCTCCATTGCGCAACTCCTGCGACTCTCTTCACTCAGCAAAGTGAAAGAGGCGGATATGCGTGAGATGTCAGTTGGTCAGTTCCTCCACAACGTCCGCGCCCTGCGTGATCCAGAGATTGTCTCTGTGACAACTGGCGCTGCTTTAGGGTGCGCAATCTCGGCATAACCCCTTCCCTTGGCGCACCGCCTATGCTTTAGGCCTTTGATAGGCTCACGAAGCGGACTCGAAGGACTCTCCCATGAATATCCATGAATATCAGGCCAAAGAACTGCTTGCCACATTTGGTGTGGCCGTGCCGCGCGGCATTGCCGCCATGTCTGTGGACGAAGCGGTGGAGGCTGCCAAGCAGCTTCCCGGACCCCTTTATGTGGTGAAATCGCAAATTCATGCGGGCGGTCGCGGTAAAGGCAAGTTCAAGGAACTCGGCCCTGATGCCAAAGGCGGCGTGCGGCTGGCCAAATCACTCGATGAAGTGCGCGCGCACGCAACCGATATGCTCGGCAATACGCTGGTGACAATTCAGACCGGCGACGCGGGCAAGCAAGTCAACCGCCTCTACATCACCGACGGCGTGGACATTGAGAAGGAGTTTTATCTCGCATTGCTCGTTGACCGGGCGACCAGCCGGATTGCGATTGTCGCCTCAACTGAAGGCGGGATGGATATTGAAACTGTTGCGCATGACACGCCTGAGAAAATCCACACAATCACGATTGATCCGGCAACGGGCCTGATGCCGCACCATGGCCGCTCAGTTGCTGATGCGCTGGGCCTAACAGGTGATCTCGCCAAGCAAGCGCAGACGGTGCTGACAGGGCTTTACGCTGCGTTCCTTGGCACTGATGCAGAGCAGATTGAGATCAATCCGCTGGCCGTATGTGCAGGCGACAAGCTGCTGGTTCTCGACGCCAAAGTCGCGTTTGATGGCAACGCGATGTTCCGCCATAAAGATCTGGCAGCCTTGCGCGATTTGACTGAGGAAGACCCCGCCGAGATCGAAGCGTCTAACTATGACCTTGCTTACATCAAGCTTGACGGCAACATTGGCTGCATGGTGAACGGCGCGGGCCTTGCGATGGCAACGATGGATATCATCAAGCTGAACGGCGAATTTCCCGCGAACTTCCTTGACGTTGGCGGCGGCGCGACGACCGAAAAAGTCACTGCCGCATTCAAGATCATCCTTCAGGATCCGGCTGTTAAAGGCATCCTCGTCAATATTTTCGGGGGTATCATGAAGTGCGATATCATCGCGGATGGTATTGTCGCGGCGGCAAAGGAAGTGAATCTTTCCGTGCCGCTCGTTGTCCGTCTGGAAGGCACCAATGTGCAGCAGGGCAAAGATATCCTTGCGAACAGCGGCCTTCCCATCGTCGCCGCCAACGATCTGGGGGACGCTGCGAAAAAGATTGTCGCTGAGGTGCGTGCGGCGGCGTAGCCCTTGCAATTTCGCGCTATATTATGCAGTGCGGCGAACATTGACGTTAACGTAAAGCGATTCACCGGAGATTTGCCATGAAAATCATCGTCCCTGTTAAACGGGTCATTGACTATAACGTGAAGCCGCGGGTGAAGCCCGATGGCTCTGGCGTGGATTTGGCCAATGTCAAAATGTCGATGAATCCGTTCGACGAAATCGCGATTGAAGAGGCACTTCGTCTGCGCGAAAAGGGCGCTGCGACGGAAGTCATCGCAGTGTCCGTTGGCCCTGAAAAGGCCCAAGAAACGCTGCGCACTGCCCTTGCCATGGGTGCTGACCGGGCAATCCTGATCGTAGCCGAAGATGTTGAGCCGCTGGGCGTGGCCAAGCTGCTCGCTAAGGTCATGGAAGAAGAAGCGCCTGGCCTTGTGATCCTTGGCAAGCAAGCCATTGATGATGACAGCAATCAAACCGGCCAAATGCTCGCTGCTCTGACAGGGCGTCCGCAAGGCACATTTGCTTCCAAGGTTGAAGTGTCTGGCGATACCGTGACCGTAACGCGCGAAGTGGACGGCGGCCTTGAAACTGTCACCCTGAAAACGCCTGCGATCATCACCACCGATTTGCGCTTGAACGAACCGCGCTACGCTTCACTGCCCAACATCATGAAGGCAAAATCAAAGCCAATGGCGATCAAAACACCGGCTGATTACGGTGTTGACGTAACGCGCAGGATCACGACATTGAAGGTGATCGAGCCTGCAACGCGGTCTGCCGGGATTAAAGTGGCAGATGTTGACGCGCTGGCCGCGAAACTGAAGGATATGGGAGTTACAGCATGAGCGTCCTCATTCTCGTTGAACATGACAATGCATCCATGAAGGATGCTACACTCGCCGTGGTCACGGCGGCTGCGCAATTAGGCGAAGTGCATGCACTAGTCGCGGGCAACGGCTGTGCGGGCGTCGCCGATCAAGTGGCCAAGGTCGCGGGTGTTGGCAAAGTTCTCCTCGCCAATGACGCCGCTTTTGCCAATATGCTGCCTGAAAATGTTGCTCCGCTCGTCGTTGGCCTGATGGCTGGCTATGACGCGTTCCTGACGCCAGCGACTGCGAACGGCAAAAATGTTGCTCCGCGTGTGGCGGCCCTCATGGACGTTATGCAGATCAGCGATATCCTTTCGGTAGAAGGGCCAGACACATTCACGCGCCCGATCTACGCAGGCAACGCCATTGCGACAGTGCAATCGGCAGATGCGAAAAAGGTAATCACAGTGCGTGGCACGGCCTTTGCCAAAGCCGCAACTGAAGGCGGTTCTGCCACTGTCGAAGCCGTCACTGGGGCAGGAGATTCTGGCCTGTCTAGCTTTGTCGGCGCAGAAATCAGCAAATCCGAACGGCCTGAACTGACCAGCGCAAAGATCATCGTTTCCGGCGGCCGCGCTTTGCAAAATGGTGAAAACTTCCAGGAAATCATCATTCCACTCGCCGACAAGCTGGGTGCCGGCGTTGGTGCAAGCCGTGCGGCAGTGGACGCAGGCTATGTCCCCAATGACTATCAAGTGGGCCAAACTGGCAAGATCGTTGCCCCAGACGTTTACATCGCCGTCGGCATTTCCGGCGCGATCCAGCATCTGGCAGGCATGAAAGACAGCAAGACCATCATCGCGATCAACAAGGATGATGACGCGCCGATTTTCCAAGTGGCTGACATCGGCTTGGTCGCTGACCTGTTCAAAGCTGTGCCAGAACTGACAGGCAAGATTTAAGGCATTTCGACCAAAGTTCACTTTTGACGAGCTTTGAAATAAAAAAGGGCGGTCAGCGATGGCCGCCTTTTTTGGAAAGAAGCGGAAGGGCAGCTCTCGGGGATGCCGGCTTGACCACTGCCGTTAGCTTACGCCCAAGATTAACGACAACTTTCATGTTCGATTGCGAACATTCCCAATTCCCAATATACAGGCAGCTATGAGGGTTCAGGGAAGCTGTCACTGCGGCAACGTGCGGGTTGATTTGCCCAGCATGCCCACATGGGTCGCAGATTGTAACTGCTCTCTTTGTCGCCGAACCGCATGGCGTGTCGCCTATTTCCCCCCTGACCAAGTCAAGATTTCAGGCGAGACGACGGCCTATATCTGGGGTGATCGAATGATCGGCATTCACCATTGTCCAATCTGCGGCTGCGGCACTCATTGGCAGTCCCTTGGGGAAGACTTCGGAAAAATGGGTGTCAATGCACGCTTGCTCGACAATTTCGACGAAAGTATCGTCGAGATAAGGAAGTTCGACAATTCTGAAACTGGTCCTTGACAATTCCACCACGTTCATTAAATGTTCCGCATCTTTGACACGCGGCTGCCGCGACCTAATCCCGTTTCCCAAAGCTGGGTGGTTAGCCCCGCATCATGATTTCACGCGTGGCTGTTGCCGGCGAACCCGTTTTGCAACAAGTGCACGATAGGCACAACTTTACTAAACTTTGGAATTGTTTGCAGTGAAAAATGGAGCAAATTCAGTTCGCCCTAAGCGCCCTTTGCCTCCATCGCGGTAGCAACTGCAGCACCAATTTCTTCTGGGCGCGGGTTGCGGCGCAGAGTCAGTCCGCCGTTGATCTGAAGATTCTGGCCGGACATGAAAGTGGCATCGTCGGCGAGCCACAATACAGCTTGAGCGATATCTTCTGATGTCCCAACACGACCAAGTGGATATTCCTTGATAAACGCATCAGCCACGCCTGGCGTTGCGAAGGACCCTGCCGTCATAGGCGTCTCAGTAAAACCCGGTGAGACTGTGTTGGCGCGGATGCCCTGCGGACCATATTGATTGGCGACGCAGCGGATCAGCGCCTCCGATCCAGCCTTGGTGCCAATATAGGCCGCATGGTCATGGATGATGCACTGTGTCGTCGCAGACGATATTTGAATGAGCGAGCCGCCGTGCGGCATCGCGCGGACGAAGGCGCTGAGGAAATAGTGTACGCCTTTGAATTGAAGCGCTACGATCTGGTCAAGCTCGTCCTCGCTGATGTCATGCAACGATTTGAGCAGACCCCAGCCGGTTGCGTTCACACCAATATCAACACGGCCATGACGCTTTATGGTTTCGCTCGCCAACGTTTCGACTTCGGCCTTTTGGGAGATATCGCATTGCATCCAATCGCCGCCAATCTCGTCAGCGAGCGACTTGATCGGTGCCTCTTGACGACCAGTCACAACGACTTTGGCCCCCGCACTTGCAAGCGCGCGGGCAATGGCCTGGCCCATATTATCTTTGCCGCCTGCGCCCAGAACGACTGCAACTTTATTCGTTAGATTGGTCATGGTCTTCAAACTTTCAACATGGAATACATGCGTTCTTGATACAGCCACCGATCACCAACCTTAACAAAGATATCGTCATAGCGGCCAACCGGGCGGCGGATTTCGCCATCGGGCATTTCCAGCACTTCATGTGTATAGGTGCGGCCGATCGCGGTGTCGCCGTTGATTTCAATCGACGCGACCTGACAAAAGAAGGCGACAAAGACAAAGCCTGCCATGGCACCGTTCCACATCCCAACGATGGCATCGCGGCTTTCGACAGCAGTTCCCATCAAGTGCCAACGTCCATCGATCGCCCAATTGGCGCCCCAGTCGTTAGGATCGCGTCGAAACACGGCGTCGACGTAACTGTCATGCAGGTTGCGGATTGCCAGTTGATCCTCAAGCGGCCCAGAAAAACTCATTGTCACTCTCCTATCGTCAGCAAATCTAGCGTCATGCAAACTGACCGCACACTATCTAAATGGCCGATGACAAACGGGTAGATGCCATCGTTCTAGGGGGCACAATGCAGATTGCCCTTTTTCTCACGCGAAGCGGCTAGCGTTACACCACGGGAACAACCCTGATCACCGATAGTGCCTATACCAAGCAGGTTCAGTTTTACCGGCGTTTGCAGATAGTATCAGGACGCAGCGCCAAGGAAGCCAAGTTGCCCGGCCTTGAAAACGGCTTGGCTCCGGTTGACGGCGTTCAGCTTGTCAGCCGCGCGTTGGACGTGATAGCGCACAGTTGCATGGCTCAGTGACAATATGGCGCTGATGTCATTATCCGTCTTTCCGATGGCTGCCCAGTGTAGACACTCCACTTCGCGTTTCGACAAGGAACAATTGCTGGGAATCCACTGCTGTGTCCGCATAGCGGCAACATAGCTTGCCACGAAACGCCGCACCAAAAGCCCCATACTGTCGGCATAAAGCCGGAAAGGCTCAGTCAAATCGACTGCTTTCTTGTCTAAAGGGATCAAACAGACAGCGCCGATTTGCCCAAAAGAAAGATGAACTGGTATCAGAATGGCCGCCCGACTGGCGCGGGGGATTTTGAAATCCTTGATCGCGATGCCTTCCAGATATTTGTTCCGCCAAGTGGTCCGAAACCCGTCATCATTATACCAAAAGGGCTCACTTTCGTAACGGCACGCGCGGGGCAGAAATGATTTGAGCGCCAACCGAGTGTCCTCCCACCACCGCTCTCCATCTGAGACCCAGCCAAATATTTCAGCATTCAGGATGGCGCCGTCGCCGTCAACCATTGGTTCTTTTGAGGCAATGTCGGATGCCACGGCGATCCGAAATTCGCATCCTTGCACTGTTTCATTGAGTGCAATCGCCGCGCCGCGAATATCATCCACGCACCGGATCGTAACGCTTTCCAGGACGTCCTCGTCCACTTGCCATTTAGGCGGTCGGGATGCACTTCCGTTCACGGCCATTGATTTTCTCTCCTTCGCTATACGTATGATACTAAGCGCGAAAGTGGAAGCGCCAAAATCGGATGTGATTCAGGGTTCGCGCCGCCGCAAGCTCATCCAACCTTCAGAACCTATCACTTTGAACGGATGGCGCGAACATCGAGTGTGCCTATAAAACCGTCATAATGTAGATGTTGTGGTAATCGTCGAACGATTGGGGCGAGATCCGCAAATCAAGAAAAATGGGAGTTTGATAGTGCAACTCAGCCGAGACCAGTTGTTACGCGCTTATAGCCAGATGGCAGTGATCCGGACTTTTGAAGAACGGCTTCATGATGAAATCAAGACTGGTGACATCGCAGGGTTCACGCATCTTTATTGTGGTCAGGAAGCAGCGGCAGTTGGTGTTTGCGAACATCTGGCTGATGATGATTTCATTGTCTCAACCCACCGCGGTCATGGCCACTGCATCGCCAAGGGATGCGACGTGAAGGGCATGATGAAAGAGATTTACGGACGAGCTGATGGCCTTTGCAAGGGCAAGGCAGGGTCAATGCATATTGCCGATCTCTCGGTCGGAATGCTGGGGGCCAATGGCATTGTTGGCGCTGGTGCACCGCAAGCCGTCGGAGCGGCGCTTGCGTGCAAGATGGACGGCAAAGGCAAAATCGCGATTGCTTTTTCGGGGGACGGCGCTTGCAACCAAGGCACAACCTTTGAAGCGATGAATATGGCCGTTGTCACCAAGGCACCTTGCATTTTCGTCTTTGAGAATAATCATTATTCCGAACATACCGGCTTCGACTATGCAGTTGGGACAAATAAAGACATTGCCAGCCGCGCAGAGGCGTTTGGCATGAAAGTGTGGCGCGCCAATGGCAGCGATTTTTTCGATACTTATGATACGATGCGTGAGGTTCTCGACTATGTCCGTGCAGGACATGGGCCTGCGTCCATTGAGCTGGATACAGAGCGGTTCTACGGCCATTTTGAAGGTGACCCGCAGCGCTATCGCGGCCCGGGAGAAATCGACCGCATTCGCGAAGAGCGAGATTGTCTCAAGGCATTTCGCGTAAAAGTAACAACCGCAGGATTACTCGATCATGCTGATCTGGACGCCGTTGATGCAGAAGCATTGGCCCTAATCGAAGCAGCAACGACGGAGGCCAGAGCCGCAGCTCCGCCCGATCCAGCTACAGTTCTTACTGATGTTTATGTTGCATATTAAAGGGAGCGCGGACCAATGACAAAGATGACGATCCGCGAAGCGATCAACCAGACGATCCATGCTGAAATGGAACGCAATCCGGATGTTCTGGTTCTCGGCGAAGATATCGTCGGCGGCAACGGAACCGCTGGCGGCCCCGAAGCGATTGGTGGAATTTGGGGGGCAACAACGGGCCTCTACGCCAAATTTGGGGCCAACAGAGTGATCGACACCCCGATTTCCGAAAGCGCCATTATTGGGGCAGCCGCGGGGCTCGCACTTGCGGGAAAGCGCCCGATTGCAGAATTGATGTTTGCTGATTTTGTTGGGGTTAGCCTCGATCAGCTTTGGAATCAGATGGCCAAGTTCCGCTATATGTTTGGCGGCAAAACCACTTGTCCGGCTGTCGTCAGAATGATCTACGGCGCTGGCATGAATGCGGCCGCTCAGCATAGCCAGTCGGTCTATGCCATGATGACTTCCATTCCCGGCCTCAAGGTTGTGATGCCCACCACACCAGCAGACGCCAAGGGACTGCTGACCGAGGCATTGCGCGGTGATGACCCGGTCATGTTCTTTGAACATAAGTCTTTGTTCGCGGTTAGCGGTGAAGTGCCAGATGGGGACTACCGGGTTCCGTTCGGTCAGGCCCGGATGGCCCGCGAAGGGGGCGATGTTACCATCGTGACGTGCGGCCTTATGGTCAGCGTTTCCGAAGTCGCCGCAGATAAACTTGCCGCCGAACGCATTGGCTGTGACGTCATTGATTTACGCACCACCAGCCCATTAGATGAAGAGGCCATTCTCGATTCTGTTGAAGCAACAGGGCGGTTAGTCATCGTGGACGAAAGCCCGCCGCGTTGCAGCTTGGCGTCCGACATCGCAGGGCTTGTTGCGTCGAGAGCCTTCACGTCACTCAGAGCTCCGATAGAAATGGTGACGCCGCCGCACACCCCAACTCCCTTTGCCCGTGAGCTTGAAAAGGCATGGCTACCGAGCCCAGTCGAAGTTGAAGCTGCGGTCCGTCGCACACTTGCGTTTCGATAGGGGCGGGAAAAATGGCAAATCTCAAGGCTTTCACAATGCCCAAATGGGGCATTGAAATGAGCGAAGGCACAGTTGCGGAATGGATGGTGGCGGAACGCGAACGTTTTTCGCGGAATGCCGTGCTCACGCTGATCGAAACTGACAAAATTACCAATGAAATCGAAGCTGAGGCCGACGGTTGCCTTGTCAGGCTGATGGCACAGGCAGGCGAAGTCTACCCGGTTGGGGCCCTGCTTGCCGTTTACGGGGACCCCGACTCAAGCGCCGAAGAGATTGATGCCTTTGTCGATAGTTTCAAAGGAGGCGGTCGTAATGCTGACGCTATTGCCAGTGTGAATCCGTCACTAGTGCCTGAAACTGTTGTTATGCCAGAGCCCACGCAAGCGCCTGCAGCGGACCGAAGGAAGATCAGTCCAGCAGGGCATGCTGAAGCCATCGCGCGCGGATTTGACATCACAACAATTACTGGAACGGGGAGAGGAGGACGGATATCCCTCCAAGATGTGCTTCAGGCAACGCGTGATGAGAAATCGTTATCACTCAGTGGTGCATATGAATTGACGCCGCTGTCGACATCATTTGCGTCGCCCATGGCGAGGCGGCTGGCGGCTATGCACGGCGTCGATCTTTCTGGCTTGCAAGGCACTGGTCCACGCGGGCGCATCTGCAAGGCGGACATCCTTAGTGTCGCAGGCGCCTCGGCGCCGGCGTTGTCTGGCACTGGACCGGTCGTTATACCCATGTCAAAAATGCGCAAAGCAATTGCGCGCAGACTGACAGAGTCAAAGTCAACAATCCCACATTTCTATGTCCGCAGACGTGTGCGCGCCGACAGACTGATTAAGCTTCGTGCCGCCGCCGATCCGAAGCCTAGCATCAACGACTATTTGATCCGAGCCTGCGCTCTGGCATTAATAGAGGTGCCCGCGGTCAATATTCAGGTGCACGGCGACGATGTTCACCAATTTGCCACTGCGGACATCAGCGTTGCCGTTGCAACCGATGGCGGCCTGATTACGCCGATTGTTGCGAACGCGAATCACTTGGCTGTCACCGAAATCAATACGGCAATGGCTGATTTGGCAGAACGGGCGCGAGCCGGCAAACTGAAGCAAAACGAAATTGAAGGCGGCAGCTTTAGTCTTTCCAACCTCGGAATGTTTGGCGTGGAGCAGTTTGATGCCATCATCAACCCTCCGCAGGGCGCGATACTAGCAGTCGGCTCTGCGCGGTCAGAACCTGTTGACGATGATGGTGCAATACGCGTTCTACCAGTGCTGCATCTGTCACTCAGCTGTGATCACCGAGCGATTGATGGTGCAGATGCTGGTCGCTTCATGGCTGCGCTGGCCAATCTGATTGAAAACCCGGAGCGGCTTTAACGCCCAATCAGCAAGTCACTACCCAGCAGACGGTCGATGAGCTTCGTCAGACCAATCTTGCCGAGCAGCCCATTGCTCCAGCGTTTCAAATTTTACTTCTGGCAGGCGCTCTTGCACCGCTCCTGCATTGACTTTGAAAGGCTTCAACGGCGTGTCATTATTATAATGATAAAAGGCAGCAATCCCACGAGAGAAGGCGGTACGCGCTTCAAGCGCAACAGAGTCGCCAAGCGCATTGACAAGCAAATCGCCAAACTCTTCGGGGGTGCAGGGATCATAATTGATCGCCCGACCAAAAACACGCGACAGCACCGCAACGACGTCGGTTGGTTTTAACGTTTCCGGCCCGCCGATGTTCATCCAAGCACCTTCCAGATCGGGGCGATGAAGGGCGGCAACCATGCATTTTCCGACATCATCCAAGCTGATCCAGTTGGCCTCCAAATACGGATTATGCGCATAAACATAGCGGTCTTCATGCACGATGAAGGGCCGTGCCCAATTGGTCAGAAGATTATCCATGAACAGTACGGAACCAAAAACCGTCGCCGGCACACCCGAACGAAATAGCGCGTTGATGGCTGGGGTCGATGCGCCGTAAGCTCCTGGGTCACCCGGCTTGTCAGGGATCCAACCCGATGTGTTCCATACAAAACGTGTTGCGCCCGCAGTGACGGCTGCCGAGCCCAGCCTTGCCGCCAGATCAGGCCCTGCACCCATTTCCAAAAGCGGCTTTGTGTAGAAAATCGCGTCCGACCCTTCAAAGGCAGACACAAAGGTCGCTTGATCGTGAAGATCGAAGTGCCGCACTTCATCAACGGTATTGGCACCACCAAAATCAGGATTTGCAGAACGGGAAAGCGCGCGCACTTTATAGCCAGCAGACGACAGTTGCCGCATCTGCGCCAAACCTTGCCGACCTGCCGCGCCAATTACGGATACCAATGCCATTTTCTCTCTCCCGGTTCTACGGTGATGCTTTTGTCATGGTCGAACGAGCAAATTGCCGGTGTGAGCGCCGCCGTACAGCATGAAAAATGCGTCCACGAAATGCTCTATCCCGTCCACGACATGTTCAGGCAGATTCATTTTGCCTTCGCGCATTAACGCCGAAATCTCCTCGATCGCTGTTGGATATTGAGCAGCATAATGGCTGACTACAAAGCCTTTCATCATCGCGTTGCGCTCTGCCAGTCGCAGATAAAGTTTGGGCCCGCGCACATCGTTCAGATCAGCATATTGCGAGATGGCACCACAGATTGCGACGCGCGCGCCAGCGGGGGCTAAATTGTCGAGCGCGATGTCGAGCAGTTCACCGCCGACATTGTCGAAGAACACGTTGATGCCATTTGGCGCCGCCTTTGCCAACGCTGCGGCCACATCTGCACCTTTGTAGTCAATGGCAACGTCTGCGCCAATTGTTTCTGTCAGATAACGGCATTTTTCTGGACCACCAGCGATGCCAATGACCGCCGCACCGCGCGCTTTAGCCAATTGTACAACAACCGATCCAACGGCACCGGCAGCACCCGATACGAGGACAACATCACCTGCCTGAACACTGGCAACCGCGATCAGGCCAACCCATGCGGTCAGGCCAGTTGTCTGGCCAAGCGGCCCCACATGATCGCGAAGCTCAATGCCATCTTCCAGATCAATTTTCTTAAGCGCAGCATCTGGCAAGAACGCATGCGTCTGGGCAGAGAGCATGCCATAAACTTTATCTCCGACCGCTAAAAAATCGCTGTTGCTCTCAACAACCTCTCCCACGCCGAGCGCCGATATCGTTGCGCCTAAATCGGCCATCTCATGCATACCAGCTTGGTTCATCGTGGTGCGGATCCATGCGTCCATCGACAACGTGTCCACCTTGACCACCACATAACCCGCAGGAACGTCATCAATATTGACCGTTTCTAAGCCAAAATCATCTCTAATTGGCATGCCGTCGCGGCGTTGTTTGATAAAAACTCTGCGATTTTGGATAGCGATGATCCGTCTCCCAAATACATTATCGTGGTACCGAGGAGTAAAGGCCGCTGCCTGCAATCGCCATTAGCTTTTTGACTAGCGGTAACGGGGTGGGCTCTTCATTCCGCCATGGCTCTAAGCCTCTGCTGGTAGTGCGGCAGGCCGAACCACGCTGCTGCAACAGCGCCAACATAGCCAATTAGAGAAGCGATCGAGATCGACCAGCCAACCGCCTTTTGGTCTTGGAAAACATAGTCGTTCAACACGGCGACCACGGTGGGGCCAAAACCTGACCCCAAAAGATTGATGATAAGATAAATGAGCGCGACTGAAGTTCCACGCGCTTCATTGGGCGTGCCGGTCATCAATATCGTAGGTGACGCGATTGTTGCTACGCTGGCGCCGAAAACGCCTATCGTGAGTATAGATATGGTCATCCTTGGTGATGGCAAAAGCGGAGCGATGACATAGCAGGGGACAAAAATGACCAGGCCAAAAATAAGCGCTTTCCAAGCTGCATCCGGTTCGCCGTTTGAACGCCTGCGGTCTATCCACCAACCGGCGAAGATCATCCCAATGACACTGGCGGTCAGCGACGCCGCGCCAAAATAGAAACCAGCCTTGGCGGGCGACCAGCTATAGACTCTGATAAAGAAGCTTGGCATCCAGGCCAATGCGGCGAATGTGACGATCGACAGCATCGTCATCGTCATACAGATCGCGGCATAAAATTTCACATTCTGGCTGAAATAGGCAAGCGTTTGCTTGATCGTCCACTGGGCGTCGGTGGTGACGCGGCCCGTTCTGACCGGTTCCTTGACCCCCGACATCATCATAACAAAAACCAAACCGCTTACGCCGAGGAAAACAAAAACAATCTGCCACGGGGCGAGGTTGTCAATGATCGGCAGGCCCCAATTGATACCGCCTGATGCAGACAACGTAGCAATCAGCCATCCACCCAGCATCAGCGACAATCCAGCGCCGCCTGCGATGCCCAAGTTGAATATGCTGAGTGCCGTCGCCCGATCATGCGGTTTGAAATAGTCGCTGATCAAAGAGTTTGCTGACGGCATCAATGTTGCTTCGCCTAGCCCTACAAAAACCCGCGCAAAGAATAGCTGAACATAGCTTGCTGAAAGACCGCAAGCCGCAGTCATGATGCACCAGATCACCGCGCCATACCTGATCAAGCGAACACGGCTCCAACGATCCGCAAAAAAACCCATCGGCACCCCGGCGATGGAGTAAAGTATGGTGAAGGCCAACCCCATCAGCAGGCTCATTTTTGTGTCACTAATCTGCAAATCAGCCTGAATGGGCGCGACCATTAGACCGATCATGGTGCGGTCGAGAAACGCGAACAGATATCCGATCATCAACGTTATGATGACATACCATTGATATCGCTTCGAGTAATCACTGTTGGATGCTTCATTATTCATGATTATCTGTCCATTTTGCTCAGGCCTGCCCGACGCCAACATATTTGGGCTGATCAATGGGTAGCCGCCCCAAGTGGTCGAGCCGCAAATGCGTGAGTAAAGGTTCATCGAAACTGCCCCTTCGCAGCTCGCGGCAAAGCTCCCCCTGTGACAAACCCAAATTATCCGAGCGCACCGATCTATACTTCACAAACATTGGCCCATATTGTGCACTGCGCTCGAGGATTCTAAACGTTCGGCAACGCCGGTTGAACAGAAGTCGCGCTCCGCTGCATCGGACATCATGCTGTCTTCATCCCATTTGATCAGCGCGTCTATCAACTCCTCTGTCTGCGTCTCACCCGATATCTCTGTCACCGCACCCAGAGCGATACCAAAAAAAGGCCGAAGCAACTGGTGCTGCCCCGGCCTAGTATAATCTACGGGAGAGTTGCGGATCAGAACTTGAAAGATGCCTCCACAAAGAGCTGGCGGCCACGGTTCTGGGTTACGACGAGATCATCACCAGTGGCAGGCAGGAATGGCCGACCGCCCGAGGTATTCACCCAGATTTTATCGGCTAGGTTGACGCCAACGAGCGACAATTTCCATTTACCATCGGGATGACCGATGGATGCGCGCGCATCAAAGCTTTGATAACTTGGCTGAACAAAATCGGCGAAGGTCCGGGAACCAGCAAAGTAGGAACTGCTGAAATACATATTTCCGCCAAGCCCAAACTTTATCGAACTGCCTATCTGCGTGCTATAGTCAAAGCCGAGGCTGCCACTCCATTTTGGTGCGCGGGCAGCCACACGACCGTTAAGATCGACAGGAACACCGCCAACGACAGCGCCGGTCAAGAATGTGTCGGTATATTTTGTGTCTGTGTAACCCAATGCACCCGAAAAGACCAAACCGTTGAGCGGAGTGCGCCAAGACAGGTCAACTTCGACGCCTTGGTTCGTCAATTGGCTGGCATTAGTTGTTGCGAACTGAATGGCAATTGGATCGAAGTTCTGGACCTGCAAATCTTTGAACTTGTAACGATACGCAACGGCATTGATGGTAATGCTACGATCCGCAAACTGCGACTTGAAGCCGACTTCAAAACCTTTGGATGTTTCAGAGTCGAAAATCAATCCATCGGCCGTCGCCTTGCGCACGATTGGGTCGGCACTATTGAGACCACCAAGGCTACCCGTTGGAAGGGCACTATTGTCAACACCGCCCGATTTGAACCCTGTTTTGTAGGCCGCGTAGATATTGATGTTATCTGAAATCTTATATTTGAGTGTAGCTTCCGGCGACCAGTTACTGTCTTTGAATATGACCGGGCCCGCAAAGAAGCCTGATCGGATCGAGAAAACTGTCGCACCGAGGGCGGAGTGGACATAAGGGAAAGCGACTGTTGTGCGCTTTTCCTCGTCGCTCCAACGGACACCACCAGAAAGTTCCAGTTGCTCAGTGATGTCAAACGAGCCGCTGGCAAAAAATGATAATGCTTTAGCCTTGGTATTGCGCTCAGCATACCAGTCAAAGGTTGAACCAGTTCCAACAGACGGGCCTGCTACCAATGCGATGGCAAGGGCATTCTGCGACGTGGACAACGGGATATTCCGATTTTCCCAGAACGATCCAATCTGGAAATTAAATGGGCCGCTAAAGTCACTCGCCAGGCGAAATTCCTGAGTGAACTGCTCAAGCGAGTCGGAGAATGGCGCTGGCAGCCCCGCTGGTAGGATCACCCCAGCGACGATGCGTTTCCCGACATAATCAAAATTGTCCAGATGCTCATTCTTCAAATCCACATAACCGGAAATCGACGACAGAGTGAGTGTGTCGGTCAACTTTAGGTCCATCGCCAGACGCGCGAAGAACGTCTTCGTTTCGTTGTATGACTGGCCCTTGAAGCGACCTGCTCCAGTGGTGCCCGCCAAAGGCACCAGAAGCGACGAATGGCTATCGCCAGTTGGATAGAATTTGTCTTTGATGTTACATGTGGCGCTTGACGGATATTGAATGCCGCCACCAAGCAGTGAGACGACATCCGCTATTCCATTCGGACCACAATCTACGTCGGAATGCCCAAGCAATGTATCACTATCATTGTGATTATAGTTCAGTTTCAGATTGGCCGTAAACCTATCTGCCGGATCGTCAAATTGCAGAGTCAGGCGTGCGATCGTGTTGCGCGTTCCCTTGCCAGATGTTGCAAAAATCGACGGAACACCCGCGTCTAGTTCGACAAATTTATTGATGTCTTGATATTGGCCAGCGAAGCGGATGCCGATTGAGTCGGTCAGCGGACCAGAGACATAGCCGCCAACGGTGTAGCCTTCTTCTTCGAACTCATAGGAGGCCGATCCACCAGCTTCCCAAGTCTTGGTCGGGTTCGCCGACTTAACCGAAAACACGCCAGCCGATGCACTTTTGCCGAAGAACAGGGATTGTGGTCCTTTGAGCACTTCGATTTGCTCGACATCAAAAAATGCGGCCTGCACGAGACGCTGTGTACTTAACGACACGCCATCAAAATTAAACGCAACAGCTGAGTCAAACGCTGCAGAAATATTCGTAGATCCAACACCGCGCAAGGTAATCTGTCCGCCAGCTCCGGAACCGCCAACTTGTACGTTCAGGGCCGGAACGCGCGTCACCACGTCTGCGATTTCATTAACTTGAAAATTCTTAAGCGCTTCGCCGCCAATTACAGTCACAGCAACCGGCACTTCTTGAAGGGTTTCATTCAGCTTGCGGGCCGTAACGGTAATAACGTCGCGATCCGCGTCTTCAGCTGCCTCCTGAGCAAAGGCAGGTGTCCCAATCCCGCCTAGGGCCATGCACGCTACTGAACATAATAGCACTGAGCGACCTGCTTTTCGGGCCGGCGCAAAATCACTAAAAGGTAGAAACTGAGTCATAATTCCCCTCCCTGACTGCATCAGCATGGTCGCGCTGAAATGCATCTCCGTTGTCGATGGTGTTCCATCATATCTGTGGGCAGAGCATAGATGACGTTACGACTCGCTCAACTAACTAAAATGTTGAGAAATGGAGATGTGGCTGCGGCCTCCCCCAACGCTTGAACAGTTGATATAACTAGCCAGTGAAATCTTCAGGGTGAGCTGGAACCAGCGCCTGCTCCCTGACACCTCATCCGAGACGTTCGAGAACCCGCGCTTCCTCAATCAGCATTACTGGCACCCCGTTTTTCAAGGGGAAGGCCACGCCCGCCGCCTCTGATATCAATTCCTGCGCAACATCGTCATAGATAAGGCCTGTCCGAGTGAGCGGGCAGACCAACATTGCCAACAATTCGGCGTCCGTCACTGGAGCGTCACGCGGTCATCCCCGTCATAACGTCCAAAAAACTGCATCAGCTGGATCAGCAGATCGGCACGATCAGACAGGCTATTGGCCTCAATCAATGCTTGTTTGGACGCACTGTCAAACGGCACAATTTGGGCAATGCCATCGACCAGCGCTTCATCATCAAGCTGCGACACGGAATTCCAATCGACGGCATAGCCTTGCGCATCGGCATAGCGGCGAGATTCCTGTTCCAGCGCCGCACGCATCACAGAGGCGAGGATGGGGGCTGTTTCATCCTCAATCAATTCCGCCTCAATCTGGCGGAACGGCGTGGTCACATCCAGTTCACGAATCATGCGAAACCTCGACATGCCTTCCAAGATGAGGTTATACCGCCCATCGTCGAGCGCTTCGACTTGATCGATTTTACCAACACAGCCAATCTGGAAAAGAGTGGGCGGCGTGTCATCAGAGCCTGTTCCCGGCTGGGGTTGGAGGATCGCAATCTTCCGATCCCGCGCCATCGCATCAGACACCAGTGCCCGGTAGCGCGGCTCAAATATATGAAGCGGCAACCGCAAGCCAGGAAAAAGCAGTGCACCTGAAAGCGGAAAAATGGACATGCGGGTGATAGTGCGTGTTGTCATCCGAACAACACCGCCGAAAGGCGCCGTCGCGTGGCTGCGACCCATGGATCCTCAAGGCCAATCGCTTCAAATAGCTTAAGCAATTGGGCGCGTGCTGCCCCGTCATTCCATTCTTTATCCGTGGCGATAATGTGAAGCAAAGCATCCGCCGCGCCGTCCCGGTCTCCATTGGCCATTAAGCCCCCAGCCAGTTCAAAACGAAGCGCATGATCATCCGGAGCCGCCTCCACCTGAGCCATTAACCCGGATAGATCCTCAACAGGCTTCACATCCTTGGCAAGTGCAAGGGCCGACATCGCCTGCGCCATTACAGAATCTTTGGCCAAAGCCTCTGGCAGCGACGCCGCAAGCGCATCCGCCTGTTCCATTTGCCCTGCGGCCAGAAGTGCGCGGATTAGGCCGGATACAGCGCCTGGATGCTCTGGCGCCATATCAACAAGTTGCCCAAAGGCAGTGACAGCGCTGGCTGCATCGCCGCTCGCCAACACTTCTTCGCCCATCGCGATCAGCGGCTCAATTTCAGCCTCTAGCGCCTGAGCTTCGCCCTTCACCGGGAATTGCTTCAACATTTGGTCAAGCGCACGGGCAATCTGGGCCTCAGTGCGGAACTGCGTCAGGTCCGCCACGATCTGGCCCTGAAATATTGCATAAACAGTCGGGATCGACTGCACGCGGAACTGGGAGGCCAAGGCTTTCTGCTCATCGACATTGATCTTGGCGAGCATCACACCTTGGTCGGCATAATCGGCCGCCACCTTTTCAAGGATAGGCGTCAGGGCCTTGCAAGGCCCACACCATTCCGCCCAAAAATCGAGGATGACAATTTGCGTCATGGAGGGTTCGATGACGTCCTGTTTGAACGTCTCGATCATTTCACGGTCTGCTGCACTGATTCCCAAACTGGCCACTTCACCCTCCTTGGCTGACCCCCTATGTGGGGAGAAGGCGGCGGATTGCCAACCCCTCAATTAAGACGTGCGGCGATATCGGCGCTTGCAGTGCGTGAAGGTCGCTGCTAACAGCGCGCCTCACCCGAACTGCTTTGTCGGTTCAAACGCCGAGCGGGCGTAGCTCAGGGGTAGAGCACAACCTTGCCAAGGTTGGGGTCGAGGGTTCGAATCCCTTCGCCCGCTCCAGTTTCTCAAGCATTTTTGCGAAGATCGCGTGCTCCGAATAAGGGCGACACGTCAATCATTGATTTGAGGGTTGCTGCGTGGTGACTCCAAGCCCTGTCGACATCACCAGTCCAGCCCGAACCCGCAGCGTTCGCAAGGCAGATGAGCGTTAGATCAATAAACTCATCATAGTCGGCAGCTGGAAACGCGCCGTAATTGCGGTGGAGATCAACAAAATTGACAATGGTGACCTCAACCCACTTGGCGTCCTCGGCCAGGCCCATCATCATTTCGAGCGTTTCGTTGATCATCCGCCCGCTTGATGCCTCAAGATTGAGGAAGGCCGGGCGGTGATGCGGGAAGGTTTCAAAAAACTGGTCAAAGATGAGGGGGCGTAAGTCTGTCTCTCCCACGGCGAGAAGGCTGGCCTCCATCAGCGCGAGGTCGCCGGTCACATCAGTCGCCTGCGACCCAGCGGCGCAGCAGCGTATGGGCTATAGCAAAAGGCGGCGGGGCTTTGAAACGCGCGCCTTCAACGCCAGAGAGCGCGGCCACAGCCTCTTCGCGTGTCACCCACATCGCGTCTTCAAGTTCGTTGGTGTCGAGTGTGATCGCGTCTGCGCTGGCCTCTGCCACGCACGCAATCATTAACTGTGAACCGCCAAAGGGCCATGGCTGGCTCGCAATATAGCGAACCTTGCCGCAGGGCACGCCTGCCTCCTCCATAATCTCCCGCCGAACCGCTTCTTCAATGCTTTCGCCGGGTTCCAAAAAGCCTGCGAGCGCAGAATAGTTGCCGGGAGGAAAACGCGATTGGCGCCCGACGAGAATTTTGCCTTCATATTCGGCCAGCATGATAACCACAGGGTCAGTGCGCGGAAAATGCTCTGTCGCGCAGCTGGCGCACTTGCGGCCCCAGCCAGACCGGAACAATTCTGATTCCGTGCCGCAGCGGCTGCAAAATTTATGGCTATTATGCCATTCGATCAGCGCACGGGCAGTGCCGTAAATTGCGGCGTCTTCGGCGGGCAGGATAGACAACGCATGCCACAATGTGGGGGACCTGAAGGCATTACCGCTTGCAGTGGTCAGCTCGACAAAATGGGGCTTCTCATTGATAAGTCCAAGCAGCACGAGTTCCGCATTGGCCGCGACATCGGCCATGCTTTTCCAGAGCAGCCCACCTTCGGGGGACACTTGCGGGTCCAGCCCCTCAAGGCTAAGGATCCGCCCGCGCCAATCGCTTACGAACCCGGCAAAAGCGTCCACATCATTGCGCAGATGGTCTACGCGGTCGAGGGGGGAGCCCGTGAAGCCTGCCGCACTCATGCAACAGGCTTGCCATAAAGCGCCTTGGCCAAATCAACGGGGAATTTCTGGTCCCCCTGAGTCATGAGCTGAACCCAGCCCGATGCGCGAATTTGCTTGGTCCGGTCGACCCAACCAATGGTGGAGGCTGCGCCGCCCCAGCCAAAGGTACCAATGCCTTCGCCGTTGGTACCACTATTGATCGTTACACGACCGCCCGCGCCGAACCCTTGGCCCTTCACAAAACCGTCAACCATTGCGCCGGGGGGCAGGATGTTGGACATGGCGAGCTTTGCGGTTTCGCTTTTCATGATCCGCGTTTTGCCGACTGCTCCTTCGCCCATCAGCATCAATTGAAACTGATCCCAATCGCGTGGGCTGGTGACAAGGCCCGCCCCGCCAAAAGGGAAAGGTGGCTTGTCGAGATAAACGCTGTCCTTGGCCGGGTCGATAGGAAATGCCGCAACGCCCAATTGGAAGAAATTATCTGTCAGCCGTCCGACTTCGCTGGCAGGGACCTGAAAATAAGTGCTGGTCATGCCGAGCGGCTTGAAAATTCGTTCGGCAAGGAACGTATCAAACGGCATTCCGCTTGCGACTTCAATGACACGGCCGAGCAAGTCGAGGCTGACCGAATAGCTCCATTTTTTACCCGGATCGCCGATCAGAGGGAGCGTACCAAGACGGTTGGCAAATTCTTCAAGGCTGGGCGCTGTGATGACTTTAGGCTGGCCCGGCAATTGCTTGCGACTGACTGCGCCCGGAGTCAGGCCAAGCTTTAGGTAGGCATCCAGAAGCGGTCCCTTGGTCACAATGGAATACCCAAGGCCTGCTGTATGGGTGAGCAGATTGCGCACAGTGATGGGCGCGGCGGAGGGGCGGCTATCAAGGTTTTTAGTCCCATCAACCAACACGCGGGGATTGGCAAATGCAGGGATGAAATCGGCAATATTCTGATCAAGCTTAAGATTGCCGTCTTCGATCAACAGCATAGCAGCCATGCCGGTCAGTGGTTTGGTCTGAGAATAAGCGCGGAACAGACTGTCGGGGGACATAGCAGCGGCGTCGCCACTGGTGCCAACTTTGCCCGCCATCAAATAGCTGACCGGGCCAAGCCCGCGACCAATGGCAGCAACGGCACCGGGGACACGCTTTGATGTGGCCCAATCGTCCAGCACGGCCTGGACCGCTGCCCATTCAGTCGCGCCCGCAAGCTTCTTGGCTTTTTTCGCCCATGCCGGTGTCGCAACAAACCCGCCTGCAAGCGCAAGGCTGGCCACGAAACGGCGGCGGTCAAATTCTAGTGTCGACATCATCTTCTCCCATAACTGCGCGTTTCGCGGCTTTGGCGAACAGGCTTGGCAATCCGGCCTCTTCAATCAGCGCTTTGTGCCACCATTCCCCGTCCAGTCCTGCGATGCAACTGGTTTCATCCGCAAGCCTGCGAATTTCAAGGGTGAGTGAGAAATGAGTGAAGACATGATCGATTGTGCCGATGAGTTCACCTCCAGATAGAGCCTGTGGTTGGTTACGAGTGCGAACATCCCAATCGTCAGACGGCAGCGCCCGCATTCCGCCGAGCATTCGCTTGTCGGCACGCCGGACCAGAAACACATCGTCCCCCCGCTCCATCCACCAACAGATACCAGTGCGGTGCGGCTTTGGTTTCTTGGCAAGCTTCACTGGAAAGTCAGTAGCGCGCGCTCTGCCCAAGCACATATCATTCACTGGGCAGGTCAGGCAGGCTGGGCTGCGCGGCGTACAGATGGTCGCACCAAGGTCCATCATCGCTTGGGCAAAATCGCCAGCACGGTCAATGGGCGTCACTTCGGCGGTTAGACGTTTCAGCTCTAACTTGGCAGCGGGCATGGGCGTTTCAACGGCATGAACCCGGGAAATGACGCGTTCGATATTGCCATCCACGACAACGGCATGACCGCCATAAGCAATCGCGGCCACTGCTGCAGCAGTATAGCCACCCACCCCCGGTAAAGTGAGCAGCTCCGCCTCAGTCTCTGGGAAAACGCCCCCATGATCGCGCACCACAGCGCGCGCGCAGGCCAGCAGATTGCGGGCTCTGGCGTAATATCCGAGTCCCGCCCATGCAGCCATCACATCAGAATCCGGGGCCGCCGCCAATATGCTGACGCTGGGCCAGCGGCCAACAAAGGCCTCAAAATACGGCTTTACGGCTGTCACAGTTGTCTGTTGCAGCATGATTTCAGATAGCCAGACGCGGTAGGGCCAGTGGGGATCATCCAGCGGCAAGGCCCGCCCGGGCGGGTTGCGCCACGGCAATTCGCGCGCATGCGCAGCAAACCAGCGTAAAATCCTGTGGGCGAATGCGCCTTCACTCTCGACGATCATAGCGCGCTATGGCATAAGACACGCGTTATGACGAAGCAAAAACCCACCAAGCCCGCGCAAATCGTCCGCCCACGCGGCGGGCCTGCGCGCCGCATGGGGGAAATGCTGCCGACGATTGGCGGCACAGCCTTCAAACGCTTCGGATTTGTGCAAAGCGCCATTGTCAGCCGCTGGAAAGAAATTGTGGGCGAACGCTATGCCCGTGTGTCTGCCCCAGAATCGATCCGCTTTCCGATGGGGAAGAAGCAGGACGGCGTGATGACTGTTGTCGTGACCGGTGCGCATGCCCCGATGATGATGCACGTTGCGCCTGAAATCTTAGAGCGGGCTAACCGCTTTTTTGGATATAGCGCCGTCGCCAAAGTCGTGATCCGGCAGGGCGAAGTGGCGGCGGGCCGTGTGAAAGCGCCAATACCTGAATTGGCACCTTTGTCAGCAGCAGCAGCAGTTGAACTGGGTGACAGCCTTCGCACCATTGCCGACCCGGAATTGCGTGCCGTCCTCGAATCACTCGCGCGCGGCGTGGCGGCGAAATCAGACATGTCTGTGCTTGGGAGGATTAAGTGAGGAAATTTGCGTTGGCCCTGTTGGCCTTCCCCCTTTTCGGTGCAGCACCCGCCGCCACCAATTGGGTGGGCACAGTGATGCAGGCTCCGAACGGCGCTTATGTGATGGGGAATCCCAAAGCGAAGGTTCGCCTCGTCGAATATCTCAGTTATACGTGCAGTCACTGCGCGCATTTTGCGGAGGAATCGAAACTACCGCTCCGCCGTGATTATATCGCCAAGGGCACGGTCGCCGTTGAATTTCGCAATGCCGTGCGCGATCAGTTTGATATGACGGCTGCTTTGCTTGCGCGCTGTGGCGGTGCGGCACGGTTTTTCGGCAACAGTGACGCGATCCTTGCAGCCCAGGCAACATGGCTGGGCAAGGCGCAGAGCTTTATCGATGCCAATGGCGCGCGCTTGCAAAAACTGCCCCCCAATGAAGGGCTAAAAGCCGTCGCGCGCGGTGTTGGCCTGGACGCTGTCATGAAATCGCGGGGCGTCTCCCCTGCGCAAATGGATGCCTGTCTTGTGAACAAACCCAACCAGGACCGCATCGTCGCCATGACCAATGAGGCGTGGACGATTTCCAAAATCAACGGCACGCCCGCTTTCAAAGTCAACGGCGTCGCCCTGACTGGAGCTGGCGCATGGGCCGTTGTTGAACCTGCGATCAAAACCGCACTTGCTGTGCGTTAAGGAAGAAAGACGTAATGATGAAGACAATTTTACTGACGACACTTGCCGCAGCTGCTCTCCTTTCTGGCTGCACCAAAGGCGAAGAGGCGACTGGTAATGCAGCGGCAAGCACTGCCGCAGCCGTTGCTGCACCCACTGACACTGAATGGTCCGCGACCGTTGTGAAAACGCCCGAAAACGGCTTTATGATGGGTAACCCGGCGGCTCCAGTAAAGCTCATTGAATATGGTGCGATGTCCTGTTCGCACTGTGCTGAATTTGCTGAAGCCTCAAAGGACGGTCTCAAGGCGCTCGTCAACAAAGGCAATGTCTCCTATGAATATCGCAACTTTCTGCTGAACGTCATGGATGTTCCCGCGTCGCTCCTCGCACGGTGCGGTGGCCCCGCGCCCTTCTTTCAGATTGCCGAACAAATGTTTGCTGATCAGCGCAACTGGCTGGGCCGGACAAGCAGCATCACTCAGGCTGATCAGCAAGCGATGTCAAAAATGACACCAACGCAAACTGCCCAAATGCTGGCGTCCAAGCTGGAGCTTGATAAATTTGTGCAGCAGCGCGGCGTGCCTAGCGCGAAGGTTCAGGCTTGCTTGTCCGATCCCAAAGCGATTGATGAGTTGGGCAAAATCAGCGAAGTTGGCCAGAAAGAGTTTCAAATCACAGGCACGCCGACGTTCATCATCAATGGCCAGGTGGTCAAAGATGCAAACACTTGGGATAAGATAGAACCGATGTTGAAAGCCGCCGGGGCTTAACATGTTTAGTGTCTCGACAAAGCTCGACACGAACGGAAGTGCGCCCGCTTGCAGATAAAACGGCTCAAACTTTCCGGCTTCAAAAGCTTTGTTGAACCCGCTGAGTTGCGGATTGAGCCGGGGCTAACGGGCGTTGTTGGCCCCAATGGGTGCGGCAAATCCAACCTGTTAGAGGCAATCCGCTGGGTGATGGGCGAAGGTAGCGCGAAATCCCTGCGCGGCGCGGGGATGGAGGATGTGATCTTTGCCGGCACGGCCACACGGCCCAGCCGCGATTTCGCCGAAGTTTCAATCCTTGCCGAGCAAAATGCCGACAATGATGACCGTGATGTCGAAGTCGTCCGCCGGATTGAACGCGGCGCTGGTTCTGCCTACCGGATCAATGGTCGCGATGTGCGCGCCAAGGATGTTGGGTTGCTGTTCGCAGACGCCGCCACAGGCGCCCATTCGCCAGCCCTTGTCAGTCAAGGCAAGATCAGTGCCGTCATTGCCGCCAAACCTGTAGACAGGCGCGCGATGCTGGAGGAAGCGGCTGGTATTTCCGGCCTTCACGTGCGGCGCAAAGATGCGGAGCAAAAACTGCGGGCGACTGAGGTCAACTTGACCCGGCTGGATGAAGTCCTGACCGACATGGAAACTCGCGCAAACGCTTTGCGAAGGCAGGCGCGCGCGGCGGAGAAATACCGCAAGCTTTCCGAAGAGATCCGCATTGCCGAAGGGCGGATGATCTTCAGCCGCTGGCGCGATGCAGCAGCAGCTGCGGACAAGGCCAAAGCAGAGGCTGCGGCGGCAGATCAAGCCGTGTCTGCCGCATCCAAAGCGCAGCGTGAGGCCGCAGAAGTGCAAAGCGATGCCGTCTCCAAACTTGCCACGGCGCGTGCACAGGCCTTGGCGGCGCGTGATGCTGCAACGGAAAGCGGGCATGTGCTTGCAACTTTGAACGCAGAGCGCGTCGGGTTGGATCGGCGTATCGCTGAACTTGCAGGCCAGACGCGCCAGCTGGCGTCTGACCGGGAACGCGAAGGGCAATTGGCGCAGGATGCATCGTCAGCCATGGCGCGTCTGGGGCAAGAGGCCAAGGCTTTGGAATCGCGCGTTGCTGTGGCCGAAATGGAGCGGCCAACGCTAAGCGACCGAGCGATTAAAGCCGAAGCGGCGGTGCGCGATGCCGAGGTAGAGTTAGCCCAGGCCCTTGCCGCCCAAGCACGCGAACAGGCCGAAGCCCGTGTCGCTGACGCGGCCTTTGCCGCCGCCCATGCGCGGGTTGACCGTGCGACGCTTGAGGCAGACCGGATTGCTACCGATATGGCGGGGCTGGAGGCTGAGGCGCCCATCGTGGCCCGGCGTGATGCCGCCCTTGAAGCGCGCGTTCACGCCGACGCTGAGGCAACGGCAGCTCAAACGCAAATTGAGGTCGCAGAAGTGACGCGCAGAGCGGCTGTTAACGCGCAGGCGCAGGCCGAACAGGCGCAGGCCACAGCTCAGGCGGGGCTTTCTGCGCTGGAGGGTGAAGCGCGGGCCTTGTCTCGTACCGTTGAAACTGGTGCGGGCAAGAACCGCGCGCTGGATCATGTGCGGGCGCAATCCGGTTATGAACGCGCTTTGGCCGCTGCCCTTGGCGATGATTTGGATGCCCCAATTGGCAGCGGCGATACACGCGGATGGATGGGCGCTGATGTGCAGGCTGGCGATCCTAAGTTCGCATCGGGTTTGCAGGCGCTGGCTGATTTTGTCACCGCTCCGCCAGAATTGGCACGGCGGTTGGCGCAAGTCGCTGTGGTGGACTTTGATGAGGGGCAGGCGCTTGCGGTTGGCCAGCGCCTCGTGACCCGCGCGGGGCTGCTCCGCCGCTGGGATGGCTATGTGGCAGAGGGCCAAGGCGCAGCGGCGGCAGAGCGGCTGCAACGGATCAACCGGATCGCTGAGATCGAACGTGCCATTCCCAAGGCACAAAGTGAAGTGGACGCAGCGCGGGGCGCACTCGCGCAAGCGCAGACGCAGGCCGTTTCGGCGCGCACCGCTGGCGAAGAGGCGCGGCAATCCTTGGCAATGGCCGAACGAGCGTCACGCGATGCCGCACGCGAAGAGGATCAGGCCTTCGCAGCTCTGGAACGGCTCGCGTCTCGTCTTGCTGAATTTGAAGGGCGGAAGTCGCGGGCGTCCGGGGAACTGGCGGAGGCAGAGCGCGATTTGGCGGACGCAAAGGCGGCAAAGCTCGCGCTGCCCGACGGCGTGGCAACAGGTGTGCTTGTGTCCCGGCTTCAGGCTGTGAACGAATCAGCACGGGCCAGTGCTGCGCAGATCAAGGCCGATGCTGCCACGCTTGATCGTTCTATTGCGGCTGACCGGGATCGTTTGTCGTCGGCCCAAGCCGAAACGCGCAGCTGGAAATCGCGCAGTGGGGAGGCTGTAGCCCGCATCGCTGACATGGATAAGCGCGCCAAGGCGGGTGAGGCGGAGGCGCTAAAACTGGCTGATGCGCCAGAAAAACTGGCGCTGCAAATTGTCGAGCGGGAAGCGGAGAATAGTCGCTTGTCCGTTGTTGCAAGCGATGCAGCAGCGGCGGAGCGGGCGAACGAAGAGGCGCTGCGGGCTTGCGAGGCGCGATTGGCCGAATTGGGTGAGGCGCTGGCCTCGGTCCGCGAACAACGTGCAGGTGCTCAGGCGCGGGCGGAAAACCAGGACCTTCGCCGTATTGAGATGGGGCGAGTGTCAGGCGAACGGTTTGAATGCCCGCCGCCGTTGCTTCCCGCTAAGGCCGGGTTTGACGCTGATACCGTCGGCGATCCGCAGGTCGAATCGAATGCCCACGAACGTCTGAATGCTGACCGCGAACGCTTAGGCCCCGTTAATCTGGTGGCCGAGCAGGAGTTGGAAGAGCTGGACACTGAGCGCCTGAAATCGGCGACAGAGCGTGATGAACTGGTCGAGGCCGTAAACCGCCTGCGCGGATCAATTGGTAGCCTCAACCGCGAAGGACGTACGCGACTACTCGCCGCGTTTGAGCTTGTGAACGGCCATTTCCAGCGGCTGTTCACGACGCTGTTTGACGGGGGCCAAGCGCATTTGGCGCTGATCGATAGCGACGATCCACTGGAGGCGGGGCTGGAAATTTTTGCCCAGCCGCCGGGCAAGCGATTACAATCGCTGACTTTGTTGTCAGGCGGGGAACAGGCGCTGACCGCAGTCGCGCTGATCTTTGGACTGTTCCTCACCAATCCAGCCCCGATCTGCGTCCTTGATGAGGTCGACGCACCGCTGGACGATGCCAATATTGAGCGCTTCTGCGATCTTCTCGACCGGATGACGCGCGAGACCAAGACCCGCTATCTGATCGTCACCCACAATGCCGTGACGATGAGCCGCATGCACCGCCTGTTCGGGGTGACGATGATCGAACAAGGTGTCAGCCGCCTGGTTTCTGTTGATCTGCAGGCCGCGGAAGAATTGCTGGCCGCGGAGTAATTGTCCTGCGCCCGTTCTTCTCGAGCCTAGTCGAGAGACGGGGAAGTGCTCCACTGTGTCTCGCCTTAACTTTGTCTCGACTGTGCTATGTTGAGACTGGGTTCGACACGAACGGCAACGTAAACTGTGAAACGCCCTCAGCTAACGCGACCCCAAGCATAACTTGCTGTCAAATCCCCAAATCCTGTGGCAATTCTGTAATCATGATGGATCAACTTATCCAAGCCGCCTTGATCGCTGGTGCTGAGATTATGGCTGTGCACGCGGAAATGACAGCGGGCGATGTGCGCCGCAAGTCAGACGGATCGCCAGTAACGCAAGCCGATGAGCGGGCGGAGGCAGTTATCCTTGCTGCCCTTGCCATCATTGCGCCGGACATTCCGGTGGTGGCCGAAGAACAAGCATCCGCCGGCTACATTCCAGATACGCCTGCCCGTTTCTGGCTGGTCGACCCGCTTGATGGCACCCGCGAATTTGTGAATGGCAGTTTGGATTTCACCGTCAACATTGCCCTGATCGAAAGCGGCGCACCCGTGATGGGTGTGGTGTTTGTGCCGGGCACTGGCGCGCTGTATGTTGGCGATGCATCAGGTGCGCGGATGACGGATGTGCCAGATGGCGACTGGAGAGCGATCCATGTCGCCCAGCCCGATGGAGCGGCGCTGCGCG
The DNA here is from genome assembly GCA_031376385.1 of Sphingomonadales bacterium. Classification (GTDB taxonomy): domain Bacteria; phylum Pseudomonadota; class Alphaproteobacteria; order Sphingomonadales; family Sphingomonadaceae; genus Aquisediminimonas. Next base: position 105,025 of record JANMDQ010000015.1, on the reverse strand, counting down.
TCTTCGCATCCCGGTCTCACCTCTCGCCCGAAACCCGCGATTTCATTGGGCAGTTCAACGTGTCCGAAATGATCTCCGCAGGCTCCTCGCTCAAATTCTGCAAGCTCGCTGCGGGCGAAGCGGACCTTTACCCCCGCCTCAGCCGGACGATGGAATGGGATACAGCCGCAGGTGACGCGATCTTGCGCGCGGCGGGTGGTCGAGTGCTGACGATGGATGGCCAGCCACTCACTTACGGCAAACGTAATCAGGCCGACGATAGCGACTTTGCCAACCCTTGGTTCGTCGCCACCGGCCCTTTTGATCCTTTTGGAGCCACCGCATGAGCCGCGCGCTGACGCATCTTGAACGCCTTGAGGCCGAAAGCATCCATATCATGCGAGAGGTGGTGGCAGAGGCTGACCGGCCTGTCATGATGTATAGCATAGGCAAGGATAGTGCTGTGATGCTGCACCTCGCTCGGAAAGCCTTTTACCCTTCCCCGCCGCCTTTTCCGCTCCTGCATGTAGATACCACCTGGAAGTTCAAGGAGATGTACGGCCTGCGCGAAAAGGCCGCCAATGACGCGGGCATGGAATTGCTCGTCTGGCAAAACCCCGAAGCGACCGAGCGGGGAATCAACCCGTTCGATCACGGGCCGGTCCACACTGACATGTGGAAAACACAAGGGTTGAAACAAGCGCTGGACCATTACGGATTTGACGCAGCATTTGGCGGCGCGCGCCGCGATGAAGAGAAAAGCCGGGCCAAGGAGCGCATGTTCAGCTTCCGCAGCGCCAACCACCGGTGGGACCCGAAGAACCAGCGGCCAGAGCTTTGGAATCTGTATAATGCCCGCAAGTCAAAGGGCGAGAGCATCCGCGTATTCCCTATTTCCAATTGGACAGAACTGGACATTTGGCAATATATTCAGCTGAACAAAATCGAGATTGTGCCGCTCTATTTCAGTGCGGTCCGCCCGACCTATATGAGGGAGGGTCAGTTGTTCATGGCCGATGATATCGAGCGTGTGGAACGAGTGCTGGGCCGCAAACTGGAAACCGCTGACCGCTCCATCCGCTTTCGCACGCTGGGTTGTTTTCCGCTGACGGGTGCCGTTGAAAGCGAAGCTGCGACGCTCAGTGATGTGATCCAGGAAATGCTGCTGACGACGACGTCGGAACGCCAGGGCCGCGTGATTGACAAGGACAGCGGCGACGCGAGCATGGAGAAGAAGAAACAGGAGGGGTATTTCTGATGGGTCTGCCAATGTTCCGTCACCCTGAACTTGTTTCAGGGTCCATGCCTCAAACTCCATGCAATACGGGCTGCATCCGCACTCGCCCCGGTATTGCGGCATGGATGCTGAATCTAGTTCGGCATGATGGGGTTTTATCATGACTGACTCGATTTACGAGACCGAAGCCCTCATCGCGTCTGACATTGACGCCTATCTGGAACAGCATCAGCAAAAGAGCCTGCTGCGTTTCATCACCTGCGGTTCGGTGGATGACGGCAAATCCACGCTGATCGGGCGTTTGCTTTATGACAGCAAAATGATCTTTGAAGATCAGCTGGCCGCGCTGGAGGCGGACAGCAAGCGTGTTGGCACCCAGGGCGGCGAGATCGACTTTGCGCTGCTGGTCGACGGGCTTGCGGCAGAACGCGAGCAAGGCATCACGATTGACGTGGCTTACCGCTTTTTCGCGACGGAAAAGCGCAAGTTCATCGTCGCGGATTGCCCGGGGCATGAGCAATATACGCGTAACATGATCACTGGAGCTTCAACGGCGGACTTGGCCGTGATCCTGGTCGATGCGCGTAAAGGGGTGCTTACTCAGACCCGGCGACACAGCTATCTGGCCAAGCTGATTGGTATTCGCAGTGTCGTGCTGGCCGTCAACAAAATGGATCTGGTCGACTATGATCAGGCGATCTTCAATCGGATTTTGATGTCCTACCGGTCCTTTGCCAGTGAAATTGGGATCACGAATTTCACGGCCATTCCCATATCCGGGTTTAAAGGCGACAATATCACAACCCTGTCCGTTGCAACCCCCTGGTACCGCGGCACGACGCTCATGGAGCATCTGGAAACGGTGCCCGTTGAAAGCGAAGTGGACCAAGCCAAAGCGTTTCGTCTGCCCGTACAGTGGGTCAATCGGCCCAATCTGGATTTCCGGGGTTTTAGCGGCCAGATTGCCAGTGGCACCGTGGCGGTTGGTGATGCCGTCCGCGTGGTCCCGTCGGGAAAGACCTCTAACATTTCCCGCATCGTGACGATGGGCCAGAACTTTGGGGACGGCGACCTCGACAGCGCAGTCGCAGGCCAATCGGTCACGCTTTGCCTTGCCGATGAGGTTGACTGTTCGCGCGGTGATGTGATCAGTCTTGCGGATACGCCGCCGCAAGTTGCGGATCGGTTTGAAGCGTCCATCGTCTGGATGGCGGATGAGTCGATGATCGCGGGGCGGGCGTATTGGATGAAACTCGGCACGCAGATGGCGTCTGCCGCCGTCGCCGCGCCCAAATATCAAGTTAACGTCAATACAATGGAACAGATAGCGACCAAAACGCTGGACCTTAACGCGATTGGCGTGGCCGAAATTGCCACTGATAAGCCAATTGTGTTTGAGGCTTATGCAGACAATCACACTCTCGGCGGTTTCATCCTGATCGACAAGATCACCAACGCGACAGTCGCTGCGGGGATGCTCAATTTCAGCCTGCGCCGTGCACAAAATGTCCATTGGCAGGCCACCGATATCAGCCGCGATGCGCATGCAAATCTGAAGAATCAGCGCCCGGCCGTGCTCTGGTTCACAGGGCTTTCAGGGTCCGGCAAATCCACCATTGCCAATCTAGTGGAAAAGAAACTTCACCGCATGAACCGCCACACCTACTTGCTCGACGGTGATAATGTGCGGCATGGGTTGAACAAGGACCTGGGTTTTACCGAAGCTGACCGCATCGAAAATATCCGCCGCGTCGGTGAAGTCGCGCGGTTGATGGCGGATGCGGGCCTGATCGTGATCACGGCCTTCATCTCCCCGTTTCGTGCAGACCGGGATATGGCCCGCGCGATAGTGCCTGATGGCGAGTTTATTGAAGTCTTCGTTGATACGCCGCTGGCCGAGGCTGAAGCTCGTGATGTGAAGGGTCTGTATAAAAAGGCGCGTGCGGGAAGCCTCAAGAATTTCACGGGCATCGACAGCCCCTATGAAGTGCCCGTTGATCCTGAAGTGCGGATCGACACGACGGCGATGACCGCAGAACAGGCCGCAGACGCGATCGTAGCGCGGCTACTGGGATAGCGCCCTACCCCACCAATGCCAACCGCGGCGGATCAATGGGAGCAAGATCAACTCCCAGCACGCCGGCCACTTCCCGCAGCCGTTCCGCCAACTCTCCGTCGAGAGCGAAGTCACGGCCCAACAAAATATGGGCCTGTTCACCCGTCTCTAGTGTAGCGCAGAGAAGTATCTCACCGCGACCGCCCCGTTCCCCCGCAATGATGCGGTGGATTTGTGGAAGCGCGCTGATATTGCCGAATGTCACGGTGGCTTTCAAACGATTTGATGCTGCCAACCGTTGCACCCGTCGAACGGCAATGCGCGGCGTTTCCTCGCCTGCTTGACGATCCAACTCAACACCGATCAGGACGCAGGCCGTTTCCTTTGCCGCTTCTTCCAATGCTCTTGCTGCATCCTCATCAAAACAAGCGGCAATAAATTGACCACTCGCATCGGAGAGAGTGGCGTTGCAGTATCGTTTTCCCCGCGCAGAAGTCCGCCACCTTACATCCTCAACAAGCGCTGCCATCATCGCTCCTAATCGACCGCTATCGGGCGCCGGGGACGCCTCACAAACCGAGGCATAGCTTTTCGCTCCGTGAATATCGGCGATATGCCGATACCGGTCCACGGGGTGGGCAGAAAAGTAAAAGCCATAGGCATCGCGTTCTTGCGTCATACGGTCGGCGGTGGACCAATTGGCATTGGCCGGCAGCTTAATCGCCGCCGCCTTATGCTCCTCGCCGCCGAACAAACCGCCTTGGCCACTAGTTCGGCCATGTTCGGATTCCGCTGCAACTGACAGAATCATTTCTGCAGCGCCGTGCACAGCGGCGCGGTTTGGCTCCAACGTATCAAAGGCTCCTGCGGCAGCCAGACTTTCTATCTGGCGACGGTTGACCAGTTTGGGGCTGATCCGGTCGGCAAAGTCGGCCAGGCTCTGGAAAGGTCCGTTGGCGTCGCGTTCAGCGCATAATTGGTCCATTGCGCCTTCGCCGACGCCTTTAAGCGCGCCGAGGCCGTAGCGAACGGCATTGCCCTCCTCACGTGCGACGACGCTAAAATCGGCCTCGCTCCGGTTGATACAGGGCGGCAACATCACCACGCCCATTCGCCGAACATCATCAGCAAAGATAGTGAGCTTGTCTGTGTTGGAAATGTCAAAGGCCATTGAAGCCGCGAAGAATTCTGCGCGGTAATGCACCTTCAACCAAGCTGTTTGGTAGGCAAGAAGGGCATAGGCCGCCGCGTGGCTCTTGTTGAAACCATAACCAGCAAACTTATCGATCAAATCAAATAACTCGTTGGCTTTGCGTGGTTCGATTCGGTTGTGCGTCGCGCAACCTTCCACGAAAATACTGCGCTGTGTATCCATTTCAGACTGGATTTTCTTACCCATCGCGCGCCGCAACTGATCGGCCCCACCCAGCGTATAACCCGACAAAATCTGCGCGGCTTGCATCACCTGTTCCTGATAGACGAACACGCCGTAGGTTTCAGAAAGGATGCCTTCGAGTGCGTCATGGGGAAATTCAATTTTCACGCGGCCATTCTTGCGGTCCCCGAACAGTGGGATGTTGTCCATCGGGCCGGGCCGATAGAGCGACACGAGCGCAATGATATCGCCGAAATTGGTTGGCCGGACAGCCGCCAGCGTACGGCGCATGCCCTCGGACTCTAGCTGGAACACGCCAACCGTGTCACCCTTTTGCAGCAGTGCGTAGACACCTTCATCTTCCCAGTGCATCCCATCCAAATCAGGCCGGGTGCCAGTACGCTTTTCGATCAGATCTGATGCCTTTTGGAGGACGGACAGCGTTTTCAATCCCAGAAAATCGAACTTCACCAGTCCCGCAGCTTCGACATATTTCATGTCAAATTGCGTGACTGGCATGTCAGAACGCGGATCGCGGTAAAGCGGGACAAGCTGCTGTAAGGGCCGATCACCGATCACCACTCCGGCGGCATGGGTAGAGCTATGGCGCGGCAGCCCTTCCAATTTCATCGCCAAATCAAACAAGCGGCGAACTTGCGCATCTTCTTTGTATTCGGCTGCAATTTCAGTGACGCCGCTCAGCGCGCGAGTCAGCGTCCACGGATCAGCGGGCAGATTGGGCACAGCCTTAGCAAGTCGGTCAACTTGGCCGTAACTCATTTGCAGCACCCGCCCCGTGTCTTTCAAAACCGCGCGCGCTTTCAGTCGCCCGAACGTGATGATCTGAGCGACATGATCGCGGCCATATTTTTGCTGAACATAAGTGATGACTTCGGCGCGACGGGTTTCGCAGAAATCGATATCGAAATCCGGCATCGACACGCGTTCTGGGTTGAGGAAGCGTTCAAACAACAGCCCGAGTTTGATGGGATCGAGGTCCGTTATCGTCAGTGACCAAGCGACTAGTGACCCCGCGCCTGACCCGCGCCCCGGCCCCACCGCGATCCCCTGCTCCTTGGCCCATTTGATGAAATCTGCGACGATGAGGAAGTAACCGGGGAAGCCCATGTTGTTGATGACATTGAGTTCGAAATCCAGCCGGTCGCGGTAAAGCGCCTCATCGGCATCTGGAATCGCTGCAAGCCGCAGCGTCAGCCCAACATGGGCATCTGCCTTTAACCGGTTTGCTTCCTCCGCCAGTTCGCCAAATCGGGGCAGGATGGGATCACGCTTCGGGGCCATGAACGCACAGCGTTGCGCCACGACCAACGAGTTAGCGAGCGCCTCCGGTAGGTCATCAAACAGCGACCGCATGTCCTTCATTGGCTTCATCCAGCCATCGGGGGAACTGCGCGGGCGGTCAGTGCTTTCGATATAGGCGGAATTGGCAATGCAGAGCATCACATCATGCGCGTCGTGGAAATCAGCCTCGGCGTAGAAGGCTGGGTTGGTCGCGACGAGTGGAATGCCCAATTTATGCGCCAGCTCAATCAAGTCAGGCTCTGCTGCCCCTTCGATTTCATTGAACCGGCGCGAGATTTCAATGTAGATATTGCCCGGATAAATCAGCGCCAATCGGTCAGCATAGTTATACGCCGCATCGGGCTGACCTTCGTGAAAATGTTTAGCAATCCCGCCTTCGCCCCCGCCTGTCAGGCAGAGCATCCCGGCACGATGATCCTCCAATTGTTCGAAGGTCACATGTGGCGGCTCGTGATCGCCGCAGTCCAAATGTGCTGACGAAACAAGCGCACACAAATTCGTATATCCCGCCTCATCCTGCGCATAGAGCGCGATCCAATCATAAGCATTTGGCACGGCATCGGGCCGGTCAGGCCGCTTAACCGAGAGGAACGCGCCAACGACGGGTTGCACTCCTGCCGCCACACAAGCCGTGGAAAACTCCATCACGCCGTAAAGGCCGTTGCGATCACATAGCGCGACTGCCGGAAAACCAAGCTTACGGGCCTGTTTGGCAATGGCTTTGGGGTCAATCGCCCCTTCTAGCATTGTATAGGCTGAAAAGACGCGCAGAGGGACGAACGGGGCGAAGGACATGCAAAAAACCGTAAGCGGTCAAACTGAGATTGGAAACAGCCCTTATGAAAAGTTTCTGGGGACAAAGTTAACCGGGATAATCATCCCGCGCCGCCAAAGCCAATATGTCGCCGACATTGAGCGTCCCTCCTGGCCCAGCATCAATTACCATTCTGGCACGGTCAGCGGCAGGCATCGCTGCAACGTCAGCCACCAATTCTGAAAGAGACGCACCGCGCAGCTGAGTAAATTCATAATAGAGATCAGACCCCCCGTCCTGACGCTCCAGCAGTTTCGCCTGTGCAGCCCAATCGACCAACGTCACTCGCCTTCCCCTTTTGCCGACACTTTAGACCGCACATCGCGGATCGTGGACCAAGCCCCATAAGCCACCAAAGCGGCCAGAAAATACCATACCCAAATCGGAATATTCCGCCCTGCAATCGCGAGGTAGAGATATGCGGATACAAAGAAGAAGCCCGCGCAGAGAACCGGTAGGACAATCGACGCCCCTGCCCGCTTACGCTTCACCAGCCAGGCAATTGAGGCTAGGAAAAAGGGGATCGCGCCAACATAAATAGCGCCGAAGATGTAGGGGTTCACGCCGTATTGCGCGCTGAGCCCCATAAACCAATCGTTGAGCCCAGCGGCGCTCACAGCAGCTTTTCAATGTCAGAAGAAAGGCTTTCGGGTTTGTCGGTCGGCGCGTGGCGCGACACGACGTTACCGTCCTTGTCGACCAGAAATTTGGTAAAGTTCCACTTGATGCCTTGGCTCCCAAGTAGACCCGGCTTTTCCTTCTTCAGATGCTTGAACAGGGGGGCTGCGTCATCGCCGTTCACTTCAACCTTAGCGGCCATGGGAAAAGTGACGTCGTAAGTGAGGGAACAAAATTCCAAAATCTGGGCTTCATTACCCGGTTCCTGCGCGCCGAACTGATTGCACGGAAAACCAAGGACCGTGAGGCCTCTTTCTCCATATTTACGGTGGAGTGCTTCGAGCCCTTCATATTGGGGGGTGAAGCCGCATTTCGATGCGGTGTTCACAATCAAGACCGGCCCGCCCGCAAAATCACTCAGCTTTTGCTCTTTTCCGCCGGGCATCTTGACTGTGAAATCATGGACGTTCATTTTTCTGTCTCCATTAGGTGCAGGCGCTGGCTTAACCTTATGAACCCCTGATATAGCCCTCATATGGTTCCGACAAGCAGCCGCGAGGCATGATTTCTTCTCCGATCAGAAAATCGCGTTGGCGAAACGCCTGGCTCTGGCTTGGTGTTTTTTTGGCGTTAGCAGCGGTGCTCGGGCTCAGCCGTACGCCTAACGTGCCTCCCGTTGCGCCTGCCACAGCTGCCGATGCGATGGCCGTGCGGAACCTATTTGAAAGAGCGCGGGATTTGGCAGACGCAGATAAGCCTGCGCCCTTCGCGATGAGCTGGTCCGAACTTAACGCGGCAACCGCGCTTGGCGGGCCAGCCCTTTCGTTGCCGAATGTCCGAATTGAGCGCGTTGATCAAACGCTTGTCCTCGAAACAAGCAAGCCGCTTTTGGCAGGGTTCTGGCTCAATGTCAGCACGATGGCTGAACGGGGTGAAGACGGCGCACCAGTGCTCCGGGCGCGCATCGGAGACATTCCGGTTCCATCGCCTTTGATGCGGACGGTGATCTGGGTCGCGCGAATGGGACTGCGGTTTCGCGGCGTCAATCTACCACCGCCCGCGGATATAGTGCAGGACTTGAAGATCAGTGCCACCGATGTCAGCGCACTGGTGAAGCTGCCGCGTCAATCGGCGCTGATAAACGCCGTCAGCGAGTTTGGGCAAGCACCTGTCGATCTCGCTTCGGTCAATCAACATTATTGTCGACTGGTGGTCCTCGAACACAAACAGCCCAGCGATGATTTTGCTGTCCATGTCCGCCGTGTATTCGCAGGTGGTAACGACGACGACCGCGCCCGACTTGTGGCGCTGGCGATGTTGACCGTTTCGCCTCGTGTGGGGCAACTGGCGGCTATGCCGGCGTCGGGGCCAAGCGGCTGTGCGCCAATCACCCCTGCTGCGAAGTTGAATGATCGCCTTGACCTGGCCAAGCACTGGGCCTTGTCGTCCGCACTTTCGGCAAGCCTTGGCGCTGATGCTTCGCTTGCCATGGGGGTCTGGAAGGAAATGTCTGACAGCAGCACGGGCGGATCGGGATTTTCTTATGCTGATCTGGCCGCTGACCGTGCTGGGATTTTGATTGCGGAGAGGTTGGCTGATCCTCGATATGCTGCAGCAACGCGCACATGGCTGGCTGGCGTCACGCAGGACAAACTGCTGCCGATCGAGAAACTTGCCCTAGCGGAAGGAATGAGCGAAGCGGATTTTGTTGCCCGGTTCGAAGCCATCGATAGCGCGCGGGACAAGGCCGTCGTAGCGCGGATCGATGCGGCCATAAAAGCCGCTTTGCCCTGATGGACGCTGTGGCACACGCCTGTTAAGCTCAGGCCATGCATAGCCTTCCTCTCTTTGTCCGCCTTCAATCCCGCCCGGTGATCTTGCTGGGTGTAGGTGACGGGGCCGATGCCAAGCGCCGCTTGCTGGTCCGTGCGGGGGCCGACGTCGTCGGTGAAGACGCGCAAGCCGCTCTTGCCATCGTCGCCATTGAGGATGACGAGGAAGCAGAGGCGGCTATCGCTCGCCTCAAAGCGCGCGGCATTTTGGTCAATGCTGTGGACCGTCCTGCTGACTGTGATTTCACACTCCCTGCCATTGTTGACCGTGACCCTGTGATCATTGCGATTGGCACGGGCGGCGCTTCGGCGGGCCTCGCCAAGGCGCTGCGCCAGCGACTGGAGGCGATCATGCCGCAATCACTCGGGGCGCTGGCCGAGGCCCTTTCACACGCCCGGATGCAAATGAAGGCGCGTTGGCCTTCCGCTGCTGATCGACGCAAAGCCATTGACGCCGCGCTTGACCCCGGCGGACCGCTTGATCCGTTTGTCGACTATACGCCTGCTGCGCTGGAGGCTTGGCTTAGCGGGTCTGCCCAAGTAAGTGCCGCCGCTGCTCTCACTTTCACCCTCACCAGCGATGATCCCGACGACTTGACCCTTGCCATGGCACGCGGCCTGGGACGGGCGGACCTAGTAGTGCATCCGGCCGGTCTGAATCCTGCGATCCTTGCGCGCGCGCGGGCCGATGCGGACCGCATGGTCGGTGATACGATTCCAGACCCGCTGCCTGCTAGCTTGACCATCCTGCTACGCCGTGGTTGAAGCTTTGGCGATGCGGGCTTTCCTTTATCGTGACACCAAAGCTACGGAGCTTCCGTTCGCTCAAGGGGCCGCCCCGTTCGACAAGGCCAATCTGGTCTGGCTGCATCTGGATGGGCAGATGGAAGAAGCCCGGGACTGGATAGACGGGCAGACTGAAATCCCTTCCATTGTCCGGAACGCTTTGCGCGCCTCCGAAACGCGGCCTCGCAGTGATATCCTCGACGGTGGCTCCATTATCAATCTGCGCGGTCTGGGCGAGAAGCCCGAAGAAGCGGCAGACCCGCTGGTATCGATCCGGTTCTGGGCTGAAAAAGGGCGCGTGATCTCACTCTCCTATCGTCCGCTTGAGGGATTGAACGACGTGATCGATTTATTTGTAGGCGGTCTGATCAAAGATCCCGGCGACTTGATCACAGCCTTCGCCACTGAAATGAGCAAAGGGCTGGACCCCAAAGTGGCGGCGCTAGGCGACGGACTTGACGATATCGAAGCGCGGATCGAGGAAAATAACGCCCGGTCAACGCGCCGCCGGGTGAGCAAAATTCGCGCGCAAGCGATTGGATATCGCCGCTTTGTCGCGCCGCAGCGTGAGGCGCTGGAGCGGTTAGCCGCTGCACGGTGCAGCTGGCTGGATGAGGAAGACCAAAGCCACTTACGCGAAGCCTCTGATCGCTACGCCCGCATGGCCGAAGAGTTGGAGGCCGTGCGCGAACGGGCTGCGGTCGTCCATGATGAGCTGACCGATTTGCGGACCGAACGCATGGACGCCCGCGCGCTTCTGATTTCCATTGTTGCGCTCATTTTCCTACCGCTCACGTTCATCACGGGGCTGCTCGGCATGAACGTCAAAGGCATCCCTTATGCCGACGAGTCCTGGGCATTCTGGGGTGTCGTCGCTTTGTGCGCGGTGCTTGGCATAGCCGTGCTGGCCTATTTCATTCGCTTGCGCTGGGTGCGGGATCGTTAAAAAGTAACTTCACTCATTTTGGTGATGACCTTACCCAATATCCCGTAATTGGTCGCTTCTTCGACGGTCATCCAGTAATCCCGCTCAATATCTTCCGCGACCTTTTCCAGCGTTTGGCCAGTGGCTTTGGCAATAACCTTTGCCAGACGTTCGCGCATCCGGATGATCTCGCTTGCGGCGATGGCAATGTCCACTGCTGGCCCGCGTGCGCCGCCCGCAGGCTGATGGATCAGGAAGCGGGTGTTGGGCAGGCAAAAACGTCGCTCCTTGGGCGCGCCGAGAAAAATGTGGGTGCCCGCACTGGCGACCCAGCCCGTGCCGATGACAGAGACCGGCGATTCGATGAAGCTAATCATATCGTGGATGGTGTCACCTGATTCGACATGGCCGCCAGGCGAATTGATGATCAGCTTGATCGGATCATGGCTGAGGTGATCGAGATACAGCAATTGCGCCGAGACACGCTCAGCCAGTTTTTGATCAATGCCGCCAAAGATCAAAACCGTGCGCGCTTCCAGAAATTTGGCCATCATCACGCCGGTGGGCGCGGAAGAGCGGCCTTCTTCCTCATCCTCGTCATCATTGCGGAAATAAGGGGGCAGTGCAGGAGAAGTGATCATCGTCAGGGCCTTTTGGGTCAGGGTGTTTATGCCTTCCCCTCTGGCCTATCCTTTCCTAAGCATCAAGAGGGGCTTGAACCTTGGTCGATGAGGCCAGATATAGGGCCTCGAAACATTCGAAGGACTATTCATGCATCCGATAGACGGCCTTATCCCCATGGTTATCGAACAATCCTCTCGAGGGGAGCGGAGTTTCGACATTTTTTCGCGGCTGTTGCGGGAGCGGATCGTGTTCATCAACGGCGGTGTCGAGGATAATATGGCCTCTGTCATTGTGGCTCAGTTGCTCTTTCTGGAGTCGGAAAATCCGAAAAAGGATATTTCCATGTATATCAATTCGCCAGGCGGCGTCGTCACGGCGGGCATGGCGATCCACGATACTATGCAATATATTCGTCCCAAAGTCGCCACGATGTGCATCGGCCAAGCTTCGTCCATGGGCAGTTTCCTGCTCGCGGCAGGCGAACCCGGGATGCGTTACGCCCTGGTCAATTCGCGGGTGATGATCCATCAGCCCTCAGGCGGCGCGCAGGGCCAAGCCACCGATATCGCCATTCAAGCCCGTGAGATATTGCGCATTCGGGAAAGTATGAACGCGCTCTACGCGACCTACACAGGCAAGCCTGTAGTCGATATTGAAAAGGCGATGGAGCGGGATAATTTCATGACAGCAGAAGAAGCCAAAGACTTTGGCCTGATCGATCAAGTCTTTGATCGGCGACCCAAAGTGGAAGAAGACAACTGAGCCCAGAACCTGCAGATCGTCCTAAACAAGACAATAAACCGTTGCTCCGGGCGATTCTGTCTGTAACATATCATTTTTTGTGACGGCGGAACCGTGGCCTAACGCTGAGGGCCTAAAGTTAAGGAATGACTGAATGACCAAGCTCTCTGGCACGGATGCAAAGAGCACCCTCTATTGCTCTTTCTGCGGGAAATCGCAGCATGAAGTGCGTAAGCTGATCGCAGGGCCAACAGTGTTCATTTGCGACGAATGCGTAGACCTGTGCAATGACATCATCCGCGAAGAGACCAAAACAGCGCTGGTCAGCAAGAAAGACGGCGGCGTGCCTTCGCCAGCCGAAATCTGCAAAGGGCTGGATGACTATGTGATCGGCCAGACGCGCGCCAAGCGGGTGCTGTCGGTTGCAGTCCATAACCACTATAAGCGCCTCAACCACGGGGCCAAAGGGTCTGACGTTGAGCTCGCCAAGTCCAACATCTTGCTCGTCGGGCCTACCGGATGCGGTAAGACTTTGCTGGCTCAAACGCTCGCCCGGATGCTCGACGTACCATTCACAATGGCGGACGCGACGACCCTGACTGAGGCAGGCTATGTTGGTGAAGATGTTGAAAATATCATCCTGAAACTGCTGCAAGCGTCAGACTATAACGTCGAACGCGCTCAGCGTGGTATCGTCTACATCGACGAAATCGACAAGATCAGCCGCAAAGCCGAAAACCCATCAATCACGCGCGACGTATCGGGCGAAGGCGTACAACAAGCGCTGCTCAAGATGATGGAAGGCACGATTGCTAGCGTGCCGCCCCAAGGAGGTCGCAAACATCCACAGCAGGAATTTCTGCAAGTCGACACGACCAACATCCTGTTCATTTGCGGCGGCGCATTTTCGGGTCTGGAAAAGATCATTGGGGATCGCTTGCAAGGCAAGAGCATTGGCTTTGGCGCCCATGTCGCGGCTTCGGATGAACGCGGCACAGGCGAAATCCTGAAGTCAAGCGAACCGGAAGATTTGCTGAAATACGGTCTGATCCCCGAATTTGTCGGCCGTTTACCGGTGATTGCGACGCTTGAAGACCTCGATATTCCGGCCCTTGTGAAGATTTTGCAGGAACCCAAGAACGCGCTGGTGAAGCAGTTCCAGAAACTGTTCGGCCTTGAGGATGTGAACCTGAACTTCACTGAAGACGCGATCCAATCCGTTGCGAAAAAGGCGATTGAACGCAAAACTGGTGCGCGCGGCCTACGGTCTATCGTCGAAAATATCCTGCTCGATACGATGTTCGATTTGCCGGATATGGACGGCGTCGATGAAATTGTGATCGATAAGGATGTGGTCGAAGGTCGCAAAGACCCTGTGCGGGTCTATGCCGAAAAGCAGGCCGAAAGCGCGGCTTGAAGCAAAGCTCGTTGAAATAGGCCCGAACCCGTGCAAAGGGCGATTTATGACTGATACCATGCCAGACCGCCTGTCGATTGATTCTGACAGCCCCTTTTTCAACGCTGACGTGCTGCAACGCGGCGTTGGCATCCGCTTCAAAGGTAATGTCCGCCGTGATGTGGAGGAATATTGCATTTCCGAAGGCTGGATCCGCGTTCAGGCGGGCAAGACAATGGACCGGCGCGGAAAGCCGCTCACACTCAAGCTGTCTGGACCCGTTGAGGCATGGATGGAAACGCCTTCTCCGGACGCGGAAACATCCGAAGGCTAATGCCTGCTTTCGCCTTTGGCGGACATGAGTTCATTATTGCGGGAAAGACGGCGCTCTATTGGCCTGCCCGCAGCGCGCTAATTGTGGCGGACCTTCATCTGGAAAAGGCGAGTTGGTTCGCGGCACGCGGTCAGATGTTGCCGCCCTATGACAGCCAAGCGACACTGGATCGGCTGGCGGCGCTTATTGAAGCGAGCAAAGCCAAGGAAGTGTGGTGCCTTGGCGACAACTTTCACGATGAGGACGGCCCGTGGCGGATGAATGCAAAAGCGTCCGATTTGCTGGGTCAGCTTACACAAACATGTGATTGGTTCTGGATTACCGGCAACCATGATGAAACATTGCCAGCCCATATTGGTGGCGCAATTAGGGAAGAGGCAGAAGTGGACGGCCTGATCCTGCGCCATCATGGCGCGATGGGAGAAGTTCGGCCCGAACTCTCCGGCCATTTCCATCCCAAAATCCGGGTGAGCGCAAGAGGGCGCGGTGTTATCCGCGCTTGTTTTGTGCGGGGTGCAAGCAAGCTGATCTTTCCTTCCTTCGGTGCGTTTACGGGCGGAATGGCGGCAGACGATGCGGCAATTGTCGAATTGGTCGGACAGAATGCAAAGGCAATTGTCGAAAGCTGCGGCGAAGTGCTAACCCTCCCGTTAGAGAAGCAGACCCGACTTAAAGGAAATCCGTCTTGATCATTGCCGTTGATGGGCCCGCAGCATCTGGCAAAGGCACCATCGCCAAGGCCTTGGCAGCACATTTCGATCTGCCGATGCTCGATACCGGCCTGCTTTACCGCGCAGTTGGCGTGGCGGTTTTGCGGGCGCGGGCAGACCCTTTGGACGCTACAAAGGCGATTCTCGCGTGTGCCTTTGACGACGGCCTCTTGAAGGATCCCGCCCTACGATCAGCGGCGGCGGGGCAAGCTGCATCGAAAGTATCCGCCCATCCTGCGGTGCGCGCGGCGTTGC
Organism: Sphingomonadales bacterium; assembly: GCA_031376385.1. Taxonomy (GTDB): domain Bacteria; phylum Pseudomonadota; class Alphaproteobacteria; order Sphingomonadales; family Sphingomonadaceae; genus Aquisediminimonas. Next base: position 90,020 of record JANMDQ010000015.1, on the reverse strand, counting down.
TCCAGCGCCAACGCGATTTTGCTCACCGGCCTGAAGGAGCGGTACTCGACGGCCGTGATATTGGCACTGTCATTGCACCGAGTGCTGACGCAAAATTATTTGTCACGGCTAGCGCAGAGGCCCGCGCCAACCGGCGCGCGACCGAATTAGGCGGCACGAGTTATGACGTGATCCTAGCTGATATTCGCGAACGTGATTCCCGCGATTCGGGGCGAGACGCCGCACCGCTGATCCAAGCTGAGGACGCAGACTTGCTAGACACCACCAATCTGACTATAGCCGCCGCCATCCAACGGGCGATTGCGCTTGTGGAGGCCCAAATCCGGCGCTGAGTTTTTAGTAGCTCTTGATCGTTTCTTTTGAGGTCACCGCGCGCGCCGTCTTTCCAACGGACGCTGTGCACTGCATCCGGCACGCACGGCAGCATCGGCCACAAAGACCAGCGGAACCAACCGCTTGGCCGGAATAAAGTAACGAACGGAATTTAACATATGGCCTCAGAGGCTTTTCCATCCCGTGATGATTTCGCGGCTCTCCTTGACCAGCAGCTCGGCGGCAAGGATGCAAGTTTTGAAGGACGCGTTGTCACTGGTATCGTGACTGCTGTCGAAAATGATCTGGTTCTCATTGATGTTGGGCTGAAATCCGAAGGTCGCGTGCCGCTTCGCGAATTCGCCGCCCCCGGTCAAAAGGCCGATTTGAAGCCCGGCGACACTGTGGAAGTCTATGTCGACCGTATCGAAAACGCTATGGGCGAAGCCGTTCTCAGTCGTGACCGCGCTCGCCGCGAAGCCGCTTGGGATGCCCTCGAAACCGAATTTGCCAAATCCACCCGCGTTGAAGGCGTTATCTTTGGCCGTGTAAAGGGCGGCTTCACTGTTGATCTGAGCGGCGCTGTGGCGTTTCTGCCCGGCAGCCAAGTCGATATCCGCCCGGTGCGCGACGTCACGCCGTTGATGGATATTCCTCAGCCGTTCCAGATCCTGAAGATGGACCGTCGCCGCGGCAATATCGTTGTTTCGCGCCGTGCTATCCTTGAAGAATCCCGCGCCGAAGCCCGCACTGGCCTGATCTCCACATTGGTTGAAGGTCAGATCATTGACGGCGTCGTTAAAAACATCACCGATTACGGTGCGTTCGTTGATCTCGGCGGCATTGACGGACTGCTTCATGTGACTGACATCAGCTACAAGCGCGTTGGCCATCCTTCAGAATTGCTGAACATTGGTGATACGGTGAAGGTGCAGATCGTGCGCATCAACCGCGACACGCAGCGCATTTCGCTGGGCATGAAGCAGTTGGAGAGCGATCCGTGGGACAGCGCCGTTGAGCGTTATCCGGTTGGTGGCAAGCTGCAAGGCCGCGTGACCAATATTACAGAATACGGTGCCTTCGTTGAACTGGAAGCCGGCATTGAAGGCCTCGTCCATGTCAGCGAAATGAGCTGGACTAAGAAGAACGTGCATCCCGGCAAAATCGTGTCGACGAGCCAAGAAGTCGATGTCATCGTTCTTGAAGTCGACATCGAAAAGCGCCGCATCTCGCTTGGGCTCAAGCAAGCTATCACCAATCCGTGGGAAGGCTTTGCAGCTGCAAACCCAGTGGGTTCAACGGTTGAAGGCGAAGTCAAGAATGCAACTGAGTTTGGTCTGTTCATTGGTCTCGACGGCGACGTTGACGGCATGGTCCACATGTCTGACATTGCGTGGGGCGTGACTGGCGAAGAAGCCTTGGCCATGCATCACAAGGGCGAAATGGTGAAAGCCATCGTTCTTGACATTGATACGGATAAGGAACGCATCTCGCTTGGTATCAAGCAGATTGAAAAGGGTGCCCCTGCCATTGGCGGCGGTGCTGCTGCTTCTGCGGGAACAGGCGCTGGTGGTCTTAACAAGAACTCGACAGTAACTGTTACAGTGCTTGAAGTCCGCGATGGCGGCCTTGAAGTCCAAGCCGGTGATGATGGAGCGACGGGCTTCATCAAGCGCATCGATTTGGGCCGTGACCGCGATGAGCAGCGTCCTGACCGGTTCCAGGTTGGGCAGAAGTTTGACGCGATGGTCATTGGCTTTGATCGGTCGAAAAAGCCAAACTTCTCCGTCAAGGCATTGCAGCTAGCCGAAGAAAAGCAAGCGGTCGCACAATATGGTTCATCCGATTCGGGTGCGTCACTTGGCGATATTCTTGGTGAAGCCTTGAAAGCCCGCGACAAGAAATAATCATTATCAAGTCATTGACTTGGTTTGATAGTTTGAACTTTTAGAAATCGCCGGTTGCAAAACCGGCGATTTTTTCTTGCAAAATGAAGGTTTCCTGTGAATTAAGACTATATTGCTATGGCCAACCATCAGGTGCAGCGAAGTAGGACTGTGCCTTAGTTGAGGTGATGTCATGGGGGCATCATCTTGTAGATCATAGCCAAAGGGGTGGATAATGATCCGATCCGAGTTAGTGCAGCAATTGGGCAAAGCCTTTGTCGGGCTTAGTCAACGAGAAGTAGACCGGATCACTGATCTGTTTTTTGACACGATTGTAGACCATTTGGCAGCTGGCGGTCGCGTTGAACTTCGGGGATTTGGAGCATTTTCGACGCGTGCACGCCAAGGCCGCACGGGCCGCAATCCGCGAACGGGGCAATCTGTCAGCATCGATTCGAAACGAGTTCCCTATTTCAAGCCCGGCAAAGAAATTCGCCAGAAACTCAATCCGAGCTAACGCTCAAACCTAACTTCAAACCAGAATCGCTTGACCTGAGCGCGTCTGCGCCCTTTGGTCTTTCTATGGCTGGTGGACGTGGCGAAATCGGTAGACGCAGCAGACTTAAAATCTGCTTTCCTTTTGGAAGTGCGGGTTCAAGTCCCGCCGTCCGCACCATCCTAGCGGCAGCATTGGTCTTGACTGCCTGTTCCTCGCAGCCAATCGGCCCGCCCCGGGATCCAAGCACGTTGGTTCGCGTGGCCGATGACGATGCGAAGGGGTTAGACCCGCAGTCTTATTCAGACTTGGGATCGACGCGGATTGCGATGGAACAGTATGAGGGGCTAACGCGCTTTTCAGCAGACGGAGTTGCAGAGCCGGGTCTGGCCTCAGCATGGACCACATCACCCGATGGGCTGCGCTGGACATTCACTCTGCGACCCGGCCTTCGTTTCTCGGACGGAACAGCGATTACAGCGCAGACTTTTGTATCAGTCTTCCTCCGACTGAACGATGTTAAGTTTGCCTCCCCCCAAGCAGCGCTTTTCAAAATGATAGAGTCCGTCGCAGCCCCTGCCCCAACCATAGTTGACGTGCAGCTGAAGACGCCGCTCCCGGCGCTACCGGATCTTCTGGCTCATCCTGCCATGGCGGCTCTTCCGCTGCACATCAGTCAATGGGAGGCTCAGCGTCCCCTGGTGACGTCAGGAGCCTATCGCACGAAGCTTTGGGCGCTCAGCGACCGGTTGCTGATGGAGCCTAATCCGCAATGGCATGGAGGGCGACCAGCCATTGCCAACGTCGAATGGAGGCCAATTACAGATTCACTGGTGGCGCTGCGGCTGTTCCGGTCTGGCGGAGCCGACATGCTGGCCGATGTGCCGTCCGCACGCTTGCCAGATTTGAAAGTACAGGCCGCCGATGCACTAAAAATTGCACCTTATGCCGGAAGCTATTATTTTGCGTTCAACACTCGTCGTGCTCCGTTCTCAGATGCTAGAGTGCGTCGCGCGTTGTCAATCGCCGTGGATAGAGACTGGATCGCGAAAAGCCTTATCGCCACGGGAGTGCGACCCGCATGGGGCATCATTCCGCCGGGCCTGACCGGTTTGAAACCCTATCGGCCTGATTGGGCAGACTGGCCCAAAACACAGCGCATGGCTACTGCTGCCAAGTTACTGGCTGCGGCAGGCTATGGCCCCGCACATCCGCTAAAGTTTGAAATTCGTTTTAATTCAGACACGGATCACCGCCGAGTGGCGGTGTCACTGGCCGCCATGTGGAAAGAATTGGGTGTAGAGGCGCTGCTGCTCAATTCGGAGGCCTCACTGCACTTTGCCAGTTTGCGGCGCGGCGATTTTGATCTGGCGCGGTCTGGCTGGATCGGGGATATTCCTGTGCCTGAAAATTATCTGGCCGTGCATGAAAGCCAAGGTGGGCCCGTCAATTATTCCGGCTTTGCCAACCCGGCTTATGACCGTGCGCTCGCCGAGGCGCTTGCGCTCGCTGATCCTACCAAGCGGGCAGCGGCGATGCGACGGGCGGAGGCGCTGTTAATAGAGGAGGCTCCCATTCTGCCGCTCTATCATTATATAGCCAAAACCATGATTGCCCCGCGTGTGAAGGGCTGGCGCGCGAACAGTGCCAACATCCATCCCAGCCGCACGCTGAGCCTGCAATGAAGGCGGCCAACTTCTTCTGCATCGCCGCCGCTCTGACGTTGTCGGCGTGCAATGACCCCGCCAGCGGCCCTATATCGATGAGTGTTGTCGGGTCATCCCTGAAAATGAATGATCCAAACATGGGGCCTGTGCCCAACTCGGCAGAACTCTTGTTGAACGCCACAGCGCAGGGGCTCGTGAGCTTCGATGCGACAGACCAAATTCAGCCTTCTCTGGCCGAAAGGTGGATCGTGACAGATGATGGGCTCAGTTATATCTTCCGGATTCGAGAAGCGACTTGGTCTGACGAGAGTCCGGTCACCAGCGTGGATGTTGTGCGTAGTCTGAAACGCAGTGTCGCAGGGGGTGGACGCAACGCGCTGCGTCGGCTCTTCTCCAATGTAACTGACATTATTCCGATGACGGGCCAAGTGGTTGAAATCCGCTTGCGGTCGCCTGAGCCCAATTTTCTGCAATTGCTCGCTCAGCCTGAACTGGCGATCCTGCGATCGGGCGGCGGCACCGGGCCTTATCTCATTCACAGCCGCCGCGACGGGGTGCTTCGCCTCCGTCCCAAGCCAGACCCAGACGCAGAGGAAGAGGCCACGCAAGAAGCGGCTGACGTCCGCGATATCAGAGTGCGAGCAGAACGATCCGCGCTTGCCATTGCGCGGTTTCAATCAGGCGGCAGCGCGTATCTGGCAGGTGGTACTTTTGCCGATCTACCACTGATCAGTGCCGCGCGGCCAGAAACAGCGCGGTTCAAAGTAGACCCGGCTTACGGTCTGTTCGGGCTGATTGTATCCGACCAATCGACGCGCCTCGCTGATCCCGACATCCGGCTTGCCCTGTCATTGGCCGTTGACCGGGACAGCCTGATCGACAGGTTCCGCGTGCCGACTTGGCAAACCGCAGTTTCAATTTTGCCGGCGGCGCTCGATAGTGCTTCGGCACCAGCGGCGTTATCAGCATTGCAAGTACCTTTAGGAGAGCGGCGAGAGCGTGCCAGAGCTTTGATCCGTAATTCAGGCGGAGTGCCGATCAGAGTTCGCGTCGCATTACCTGATGGGCCCGGCTCCCGCTTGTTGTTCGCCAGTTTGGCTGCCGATTGGAGACGGGTTGGCGTGCTCTCTGAGCGCGCATTGCCAGATCAGCCTGCCGATTTAATTTTGATTGATGAAGTCGCCCCCGTGAGCAGCGCAGTTTGGTACCTTGACCGGCTGTCCTGTGGGACTGGCATTAGGTGCAGTGAGGATGGCAAGCGCGCGCTCGGGACTATTCTTGGGGCGCAGAATTTGGAACAGAAGCGCGCCAGTATTGCTGATGCTGACGCAGCTCTTGTTGCGACTAACACTTATATCCCACTAGCGCTTCCAATGCGCTGGTCCTTGGTGGGAACAGGGATGACAGGATGGCGGCCCAGCTCCTTCTCATCGCATGCGATCCAGAATTTACGCGCTGTCCCCTAGGTGGTGTTGACATTCACTTAGGCCATTTGAGTGCAGCGACGAGGTAGAGGAAGCCCGCATAATTTCTAGCAAGTTTGTCATATCGGGTGGCGAGATGTCTGAAGTGCTTGGCTTGCCAAATGATCCCCTAGATCATCGGTTGCTGTGCTGGTGAGCACGCACAATCGTGCTGTGCACGAGCACATACTCAAAGTCTGGATCATGGCTCAATCCCTCAAAAAGTTGCTCCCAGACACCGTCACGACGCCAGCGACTAAAGCGCTGATGATGAACTGGTCGAAGTGACGCCCAAGAGCATCCGTCTGCGCAAAACGCATCTTGATGCCAATGAGCGCAAGAAGGCGAGCAACGCAAAGCTGGGGTAAAGCGCGACTGTCAAAAGCTGATTTGCACGCCTAAGCTGCCTGCAAGGAAAATGCAGGAGGGTCAGCCATGGCCGAATATACCGCGCCGGGGACTTATGTTGAGGAAACGAGTTTTCGTGAGCTTGCCATTGTGGGAGCGTCAACATCGCGAGCTGGCTTTGTTGGAATAGCCACGACTGGGCCAGTCGGTATTGCTTCGGCCGGGCTAACGTCCTTCGCGGACTATGAGCGCAACTATGGAGGCGCGGGTGACTTGGCCTCTGCCGCGCGGGGCTTCTTTGAAAATGGCGGCATGCATCTTCATGTGGTCCGCATCGCCGAGATTGACGGTGAAGCAGAGCCGAGTGTCGCCGCTTATGCCGCTGCGCTGAACGTTCTGGTCGCAGTGGATGATATTTCCATCATTGCCGCGCCGGGGTCTTCAGGCCTCGCCCCCGCAACGGCGCAAGCTGTAGCTGAGGCGCTGATTGATCAAGCTGGAGTTCCGGGGGCGCACAGCTTCGCTGTTCTGGATGCACCGCGCGGTGCATCCATCGCTGAGATTCGCGCCTATCGCGCAAAATTTGATAGCCAGCACGCTGCACTCTATTATCCGTGGCTGACAGTGGCGGGACCAGAGGCTGGCGAGACGACGGTCATTCCTCCTTCTGGCCATGTCTGCGGCATTTATGCGCGCGCAGATAATGAGCGCGGAGTGCATAAGGCACCGGCGAACGAAGTGGTGCACGGGATTATCGGGTTTGAACGCGCGATCAACAAGGCCGGTCAAGATCTGCTCAATCCTGAAGGCATCAACTGTTTCCGCAATTTTGAAGGACGCGGATTGCGTCTCTGGGGCGCGCGGACGATCAGTTCTGACCCTGAATGGAAATATGTGCACGTCCGCCGATATATCACTTATCTTCGGCGATCGATTGATCGTGGCCTGATTTGGGCCGCGTTTGAACCAAATGGAGAGGCATTATGGGCGCGGGTGCGGCAATCGGTGGAGACTTTTCTTTACACTGAATGGCGCAGCGGTGCTGTCCAAGGGGCTCGCCTCCAAGACGGTTTTTTTGTCCGCTGTGATCGCGCGACAATGACTCAAAACGATTTAGACAACGGGCGGCTCGTTTGCCAAATCGGCGTCGCCGTGGTCCGCCCCGCTGAGTTCATCATTTTTAACATTCACGCAACAACAGCTGATGCTCCGGCCTAAATAGGGGTGCCGGACAGCTTAGTAACAAACCGGAGTTGCCGTGGAGGGGTAGCCGCACTAGCTAGGGGCTATGGCAGATCCTTATAGCATTATTGGAGTAGCGCGGGGCGCGACTGAAGCCGAGATTAAGAAGGCTTATCGCAAACTTGCCAAGGAACTTCACCCCGACACCAACCGCGACAACCCCAAAGCCGCTGAACGCTTTGCCCAAGTGACGCAGGCCTATGACTTATTGTCAGACAAGGGCAAACGCGGGCAGTATGATCGCGGCGAAATTGACGAAAATGGGCAACCGCGCAATCCGTTCGCGGGTGGTGGCGGTGGAAATCCCTTTGGCGGCGCTGGCGGGCAGCAGAGCGCTGACTTTAGCGACATTTTCGAGGGCCTGTTCGGCGGGGCACGTCAGCGCAGCGCAGGCGGCGGCTTTGGCGGCTTCGGCGGCGGCACGCGGCCTCCGGTGCCAAAGGGAGGGAACGTCTCTTACCGACTTAATGTGCCGTTCGTAGATGCAGCCACGCTCGCTCCGCAGAGGATCACCTTACGTGATGGCAAGACGATAGACTTGAAATTGTCCGCTGGCATTGAAAGCGGAACCCAGATGAAACTGGGCGGCAAAGGTGATCCCGGGCCCGGTGGCTCTGGCGATGCGCTAGTCACCATCGAAATTCAGCGCCACCCCCATTTCACGCGCGACGGAGATCATGTGCGGCTGAACCTCCCGGTTTCTTTGAACGAAGCAGTCAAAGGCGGGCCAGTGAAGGTGCCTACCGTTGACGGCGCAGTCATGCTGAAAGTGCCTGCCGGTGCAACATCTGGCCAAGTCATGCGTTTGAAAGGCAAAGGTTTCACGCAAAAGAGCGGGGAGCGGGGGGACCAGCTGGTAACACTCATGATTGATTTGCCTAAGGATGATGCGGCGCTGGCGGCGTTCGTCGAAGGGTGGGAAGACAGCCGCGATGTGCGAGCCAACTTGGGCTAACCATGCGTCCGATATCCCCTGAAACACCGGCTGAGCGGAAGAAGCACCCCGGCGCTCACCCGCGCAAGCCCGGTTGGCGGGGGCTAATCGGCCCGGGGTCGCGCACCTTTGAAATCATTCGCCGTGTCGCCGTGGGCGTGTTTAACGAAGGCTTCATCCACGCAGGCAATTTGGCCTATCTGACGCTGCTGACGCTCTTTCCCTTTTTCATCGTGACGACAGCAGTCGCAGAATTTTTCGGTCGGACACAGGCCAATCTGGCGGCTATCCGCACGCTCCTCACAACGCTTCCTCCCTCGGTCGCCGCTGTGGTTGAGGCTTCTGTGATGGACGTTATAGCTGCCCGATCCGGCCCGCTCTTGTGGCTAGGCGGCGCAGTTGGCCTATGGACTGTTACCAGTTTCATCGAAACGATCCGTGAAATCCTGCGGCGGGCCTACGGCGCTGATTTTGGCCGACCATTCTGGCATTACCGGTTGGCAGGCATTGCGATTGTGATGGGCGCCGTCACGCTGATCATGTTTGCCTTTTCCGCACAGGTCTTGATTACGGCAGCCGAAGAATTGATCTACCGCTATCTGCCCGCAGCCAATGGCTTTTTTGAAGGGCCTGTGACGCGGATTGCGCCGCCCGCCATGATGTTTGCAGGGCTGTTCACTATTCTCTGGTCGCTGGCCCCAACCTCGTTTCGCGGGATGAGTTTTCCGGTTTGGCCCGGCGCGCTTTTTACAACGCTCTGGTGGTTTGCGGCTGTCACTTTGCTGCCCCGGGTGCTCGATCAATTTGGTGGCTATGCGCTTACCTATGGCAGTTTGGCTGGCGTGATGGTCGCGCTCCTCTTTTTCTGGCTCGTCGGTTACGGACTTGTCATTGGGGCGCATCTCAATGCTGCTCTGGCCAATCCTGATCGAACGGGTCTAAGGGAGCAGTCAACTATTGATGATTTGGTGGAGGCAAAATGGCTGGATACATGAACGGAAAGCGGGGCCTGATCATGGGCCTTGCCAATGACCGCAGCCTTGCGTGGGGGATCGCCAAAAAGCTGGCGTCTGAAGGCGCGGAACTTGCTTTCAGCTATCAGGGTGAAGCCATGGAGAAGCGAGTGCGACCGCTAGCGGCTGAACTGGGCAGTGATTTTGTAATTGACTGCGATGTGGCGGACATGGCCGAACTCGACAAGACGTTTGAAACACTTGCCGCGCGCTGGCCGACGATTGACTTCGTGGTTCACGCGATCGGATTTTCGGACAAAAATGAACTGCGCGGTGGTTACGTAGATACCAGCCTTGATAATTTTCTGATGACCATGAACATCAGCGTTTACAGCTTTGTCGCAGTGGCAGCACGCGCACGTCCCATGATGTCTCCGGGCGGAGCACTGCTGACGCTGAGCTATTACGGCGCGGAAAAAGTAATTCCGCATTATAACGTAATGGGTGTGGCGAAGGCGGCGCTGGAAACGAGCGTCAAATATCTCGCCAATGATCTAGGGCCAGAGGGCATTCGCGTAAATGCCATTTCCGCCGGGCCAATCAAAACACTGGCCGCATCAGGCATTGGCGATTTCCGCTACATCCTCAAATGGAATGAATATAACGCGCCACTTCGGCGCAACGTGACGATTGATGATGTCGGCGGGGCGGCCCTTTACCTCCTGTCCGATCTTGCATCGGGCGTGACGGGGGAAACTCACCATGTCGATGCTGGCTATCACGTGGTTGGCATGAAGCAGGAAGATGCGCCGGACATCACTCTAGCGTAACCCCATTCTAGCGCATGATGACACTGAATTGACTCGATTGGGGATTCCCGAGGGAGCAAGAATCTGATTCACAATGTCTGCTGGGAATGGAGGCCAGCATGGCTCCCTTGCGGGGCGGGGCGCCGGTCGGCTAGCGGCTCCACGCCAAGTTGCCTTACGGGCACTGGAAGACCATGACCTTCATCGCCGCACTGCGCTGCGACCGGATCGATGCGCCGTTCGTGTTCAATCAGCCAATCAATGGGGCAAGCTTTACCCAATGGGTCGAGGAGCAGCTTTGCCCGACACTCGGCGAGGGGGACGTCGTCATCCTCGATAACCCCTTCAGCCACAGGAAGTCACTTGGCGTTGGATCGGTTCCTTACACGACGCCTTCCCTCCACACGAGTGTGCCAACAATCTCAGAAACTCCGGCTATGCATCAATCTAATGTCAGCAGACTCTAGCGCATTGTTTTTAGTCTCTTATATTCGGTCGTAGAAGGAACCAGTCATGACCGGGCCGAGATCGGAATATAACAAGAGCGCAGCCTCTCTGGCAGGCACACACCCTGCTGCGGTACGCAAACGCGTTGAGACGATGGAAAAGCTGTTGGAGGGCCTGTTCGTTATCCCCGGAATCAACAAAAGTGTCGGATTAGACGTGATCCTCGACATTATTCCCGTCGGCGGCAGCGTGATCGGCGCGATTATGGGGTCATGGTTGGCATGGGAGGCCCGCAATTTAGGAATGCCGAAGCATACAATCATTCGCATGGCCGGCAACATCGGCCTAGACGCGCTAATGGGCGCAATACCAGTGATTGGGATTGTGCCGGATTTATTTTTCAAATCCAACACGCGCAATATGAAAATCATCAAACGGTACTTGGACAAGCACCACCCCGGAACTGTAACGATTGATCAATAAGGGTTAGTGTCCGCCGGCCTCAAGTGACGCCAGACGCACTATGTCCGAACTCAACTCATAGCGCTGCACCGGCGTTGTTGGCGTTTTGGGGTTGCCGCCGTAGATAAACCCAAACAGCGGATAGGATGACGTGCCAAGCCCTTGCAGCGGGGCATACCAAACGCGCACTTTGCTCCAATCGCCAGCCTCGGAAACATCAACAGCACGCACATTGCGTTCAATCTGTCCGCGACGACCATTGATCAACGACCAGTTGCTGTGGCTGATCAACACCTCACGGTCCGACACGATCTGGCTGACTGTTGCAACGTGACCAATGGGCATTGCACGAGTCGGCTTGAAGGCCATGACCGCACCGATCTGAGGCGTGGTGCCGCGCGCGTAGCGACCAGCAGCTTGGCCCCACCATGTCTTAGCATTGCCGAAAATTTCGACGCCCGATATCTGACGAGCATAAGGAACGCATTGGAGCGCGAAGGCTTGGCTCGGCACAGCGGCGAGCACGGAAAGTCCAACTAAACACAATATCTTACGCAACATGGATACGACCCCAATATTTGTTGGGTCTTCTCTGGTCATGTAAGGTTAATGAAACAACAGTCGTTCGACCACTTGCCGGCCCTGCGGGGTGAGTTGAAATGTGTTGTCAGTCACAGTTCAACTCACCGCCGCAGCGGGTCCGTTCATCTGGCGTCAAGCTTTGGCGCGGAGCGAATCAGCCACTTTGATGCCGTGTTTTTCCAGCGCTGAAACGATCTTTCCCGCCCCTTCCAGATCACCCCAGAACATGGGCCCACCGCGGTAAACGGGCCATCCGTATCCGTAGATCCAGACGACATCGATGTCTGACGCGCGCTGGGCCTTGCCTTCCTCCAGGATCAAATAACCTTCGTTGACCATGGGGTAGAGGGTGCGTTCAATGACTTCTTGCGTCGTAATCTCACGCTTGGGCAAGTTGGATGTGGCACGGAACTCTTCAATGATGGCCAGTGCTTCTGGGCTTGGTGTGCCGACGCGTTTGGCGTCATAATCGTAAAAGCCCTTGGTGTTTTTCTGCCCAAAACGTCCCGCTGCGCAGAGGCCGTCACGGATGCTTTCAATACGCGTTGGGTCACGGTGCCAGCCAATGTCCAGCCCGGCAAGGTCAGACATTTGGAACGGCCCCATTGGCATGCCGAAATCAGTATGGACTTGGTCAATCTGAGCAGGCGTTGCGCCTTCCAGCAGCAATTGCATCGCGGGGATTTGACGCTGACTGAGCATCCGGTTGCCAATGAAGCCGTGACAAACGCCTGCCACAACTGCGACTTTGCCGATTTTCTTGCCAATCGCCATCGCCGTGGCCAGCACGTCTGGCGCCGTCTTTTCCCCGCGCACAACCTCAAGCAGTTTCATGACATTGGCAGGCGAAAAGAAATGCATCCCCACTACGTCCTGCGGGCGCGATGTTGACGCGGCGATTTCATCGACGTTCAAATAGCTGGTGTTCGATGCCAATATCGCCCCGGCCTTGCAGATCGTGTCGAGCTTACCGAACACTTCTTTCTTAACATCCATACTTTCATAGACAGCTTCGATAATCAGATCACAGTCAGCCAAATCCTCAAGCGCAAGCGTTGGCGTCAGCGCGCCCATCATCGCCTCGACGTTATCCTGCGTGAAGCGACCCTTAGCAGCGGACGCTTCGTAATTTTTGCGGATCACGCCAACACCGCGATCCAAATTCTCCTGCACCATTTCCACGATGGTGACGGGGATACCAGCGGACAGGAAGTTCATGGATATCCCGCCACCCATCGTGCCGGCCCCAATGACGCCAACCTTTTTGATGGCGCGTAGAGGCGTGTCCTTGGCCAAGCCGTCAATCTTGGCGGCCTGGCGTTCGGCAAAGAACATGTGCCGCTGGGCCGCAGACTGCGATCCGCCCATCAACTTCATGAATTCGGTGCGTTCAAACACCATGCCCTCGTCAAAGGGAAGGCGCGTGGCGGCTTCGACGCAGGCAAGGTTGGCGTAAGGCGCATCAAACCCCTTCCATTTGCGGGCATTGGTGGCTTTGAGCTGTTCAATCACACCAACATCGCCGTTCACAGGCAAGTCCCGCGTCGCGCGGGGCCCCTTGGCGATGCATTCGCGTGCAAAGGCCAGCGCATCTTCGGCCAAGGTTGCTTCACCGGCCAGCGCATCAACCAGCCCCATCTCCATGGCTTTCGCTGCTGGCACCGGATCACCGGATGAGACCATGGCTGCCGCGGCCTCAACCCCCACCAGACGCGGAAGACGCTGCGTTCCGCCAGCACCGGGGAGGAGGCCAAGCTTCACCTCAGGCACGCCCAGCTTTGCCGATGGTACGGCAATACGGTAATGGCAGCAAAGCGCAGTTTCGAGGCCACCACCAAGCGCCGTCCCGTGAATGGCGGCGATGATCGGCTTTGACGCTGTTTCCATTGCATCAAGTGTCTCACCCAGTGCAGGCTCTTTGGGTGCCTGAGTGAATTCGGTAATATCTGCCCCTGCGATAAAGGTAGACCCTTCGCAGCGGATCACAGCGGCTTTGACCGCTGGGTTGCTCAGTGCTTCGTGAATGCCGTCTTTCAATCCCTGCCGCACATGCCAGCTGAGCGCGTTGACAGGAGGATTGTTGACAAGAATGACGAGGATATCACCGTGCATTTGGGTGGTGACTGATTGCATGAGTGTTGACTCCAAAATTGGCAAAAACTCCGTTCGGGCTGAGCCTGTCGAAGTCCTCCCTTTGCCTTTGCAAAAAAACAAGAAGGGAAGGCTTCGACAAGCTCAGCCCGAACGGCGGGCGGGTTATCGTTTCATCATGCCGCCAATGCCGCATAGAGCATGGTCTTAATCTCTCGGCGGATCGGATAGACACTCGATGGCATCAACTGGGTCATGAAAATCATGCTGATATGTTCAACCGGGTCGATGAAGAAGGCCGTGGAATACATCCCGCCCCAGAAAAATTCGCCGTGCGAGCAGGGCGTCATCGTGGCAGGGGGGTCGATGATGGAAGCAAAGCCAAGGCCAAATCCGATGCCTGCCATTTCGGCCTCACTGAACAAAGATTTTGACAGCTCAGTCAAATCCTTGCCGCCGGGCAAATGGTTTGCGGTCATCAGGTCAAGCGTCTTGGGGCTGATGATTTGCACCCCGTCATAAGCTCCGCCGTTCAGCAGCATCCGGCAAAAGCGGTCATAGTCTGCAACGGTGGAGGCCAAGCCTCCACCGCCAGATTGGAACGCATGAGGCCGCGTCCAAGCGCTTTCCGCGCCAGCCTTGTCACTGACCTTCATCTTTTCGGTCGGGTGCCATGCATAGGCGGCGGGCAAACGGTGCGCTTTGTCCGCTGGAACCACAAAGCCCGTATCATCCATGCCCAAAGGCCCAAAGATATTGGCTTGGAAATAGTCGCCCAGGGTCATGCCCGACACGCGCGAGACGATGATACCGACCAAATCAGTGGCAACGGAATAATTCCAGCACGTGCCGGGATCAAATTCCAGCGGGATTTTCGCAAGCTTGGCCACGAACCCGTCATTGTCATGCTTGGCCCAGCCGTCCAATTCGTGGGTGCGGTAAGCCGCGTCGATATTGGTGCGTTCTTGGAAACCGTAAGTGAACCCCGCTGTATGGCGCAGCAGATCAATCACACGCGGCAGCGTTGCTGGCGGCCGTGTGATAAATGGCGTGTTGCCACCGCCCGCCACAAACACGCCAAGATCGGCAAATTCCGGAATATATTTGGCAATGGGTTCAGAAAGAGCGATTTTTCCGGCCTCCACCAATTGCATCAAGGCAATGGAGGTGACGGGTTTAGTCATCGACATGATGCGGAATATGGCATCGTCAGCAACCCCAGACGTCCAGTGGTGCGCGACTTCATCGCCGCGACTGATCAACAGTGCGGCATGAGGCAATTTGCCCGTGTCAAGATATTTGCCCTGAATATGGGCATTGATCCGTTCCAGCCGATCAGGAAGGAAGCCAAGTTCGCGCGCGTTCATAGCCACCCCCTATTCGCATTGAGCAGAGTCGAGATGCCAGAAAGTTGCGCATTGGAGAATAGTGTCTCGACTGGGCTCGACACGAACGGATTGGGAATGCGCATGTTCATACCGCTGTTTGCCCCGTCAATTGCCGCGTAACGGGATGCGATGATGATAGGCCGCCGTCCACGGCAATCGCCTGACCATTCACATAACTGGCCTGATCCGATGCTAGGAACAGCGCCACATTGGCGAGCTCCTCTGGCTGAGCGGCGCGGCGCAGCGGGTTGAGCTTACCGACTTTGTGCATGACATCTTTCTCTTTGGCATAATCAAAAGTCGGCTTGGTCATGCCTGTTTCAGTGAGGCCGGGGCAAATCGCGTTCACGCGTACGCCGGTTTCGCTCATTTGCTGGGCAGAGACTTTGGCGAGGTTGATAACGCCTGCTTTGGACGCCGAATAGGCCGGGCCGCCCGCGCCGGAGCGGATACCCGCGACGCTGGCAGTCATAATGATCGACCCGCCGCGTCCTTGATCGACCATGGCTTTGCCGGCATGTTTGACCATCAGCCACGGGCCGATCAGGTTGATGCGCAGCAGCTCAGTCCATTCCTCTGGCGTCATATCGAATATGCCTGCCATACCGCCGGAAACGCCCGCATTGGCAAAGGCAATGTCAACGCCGCCGTAGATTGAGATCGCGGTCTGGACAAGCTTTTGGACGTCTGCCTCTAACCCCGCGTCAATTTGCAACGCCGTGACGGTGCCGCCGTCCGCACTGATCATCTGGGCTGTTTCGTGCACGCTTTCAGCCCGGTCCGCGATGATCAGCTTTGCGCCTTCAGCGGCAAACCGCTTGGCAGAGGCGCGGCCAATGCCGGAACCTGCGCCTGTAATGATAGCAATTTTACCGTCTAACGCGCCCATCATGCACCTCCGCTAATTGTAGCCCCGCCATCGCAGACGATGGTTTGGCCAGTTGTAAATGCGCCTGCTTTGGACGCCAGAAAGACAGCAGCCCCTGCAATTTCGTGCGGTTCGCCGATGCGTTTGAGGCAAGCTGCCGCAGTCGAACGCTTCAACGTCTCCGGCTCTTCCCAAAGAGCGCGCGCCATGTCTGTGCGGATAAGGCCCGGCGCGATGCAGTTCACACGCACGCCGTTTTCGCCAAATTCCATCGCGAAATTGCGCGCCATCTGCATGTCAGCGGCCTTCGATATGCAATAAGCACCAATGATCGTCGATCCCTTGATCCCGCCGATTGAGGAGATGATCGTGATAGAGCCTTCGCCCTGTTCCATCATTTCCGGGGCGACCATGGACGTGAGCCAGTGGTTAGACAGGATGTTATTATCAAGGATTTTGCGAAACTGATCGTCGTTAATGCCAAGGCCGGGGCCGTAATAGGGATTGGAGGCCGCATTGCAGACCAAGGCTGTTATTTTGCCGAAAGCACGGCGAGTTTCATCAACAAGGGCTTGAAGGCTTTCTTTGGATGAAATGTTGGCGGCAAAAGCGATCGCTGTGCCTGCGCCGTGCTTGGCGTTCAGGGCCGCAGCCACCTCTTCACACGCATCAATTTTGCGGCTGGAGATGACGACTTTTGCGCCTTGTTCGGCCATCTCTTCCGCGATGGCTTTGCCGATGCCGCGCGACGACCCCGTGATCAGGGCCACTTGGCCAGTCATGTTGAACAGTGACATGCGTAACTCCCTCTCCATTTTAACGCCTCTCCCCTAGAGGGAGAGGCCGCGAGACTTAGGGGCCTGCCCCTTAGTCGCAGCGGGAGAGGGGGGAGTCGCGGGCTGCAACATTGGAAGCCAGCGACTCCCCCCTCTCCAAGAGTTGCTAAGCAGCAAGCTGCCAAGCCAACTCTGTCCTCCCCCTCTAGGGGGGAGGTTCGATTATGCCGTTGCCCCTGCCTTAACGGCAAAGGCCCACGCTGCTTCCGCCAACGGATACACCCGGTCAGACATATCCCGCGCGTGGGATGAATTGGCCGTGCCATCGATGACGCGTTTCTTGATGCCCTGAATAATGCCGGCCAGCCGGAAGAAATTATAGGCGAAATACCAGTTAAGATCAGGGACGCTATCCCGCCCAGTCGCAGCGCAGTAACGCGCGGTCATTTCGTCCAGTTCTGGAATGCCGAGTGCGGCCCGATCCAAATCCTGCACGCCAGACCGTCCGGCATTATCCGTCACCCAGGCCATCGCGACATAAGTGAAATCAGCCAGCGGATCACCCAGCGTGCCAAGCTCCCAATCCAGCACAGCAATCACCTTGGCCTCGTTCGCCGCAAAGATCATATTGTCGATGCGGTAATCGCCGTGGACGATGCTGGTGCGCGTCTGATCCGGCAGAGTTGCGGGCAGCCACGTGATCAGCCGCTCCATTTCCGGCATGGTCTCGGTTTCGGATAGGCGGTATTGCTTCGTCCAGCGATCAACTTGCCGCCCGAAATAATTGCCGGGCTTGCCGTAATCAGAAAGGCCTGCGGCTTCGACATCGACGGCATGGAGTGCGGCCAACGCATCGATCATCGCTTCATATGTGGCGCGGCGTTCGGACGGGCTGGCACCGGGCATTGCGCCGTCCCAAATGGTACGCCCCTCAACCATGCCCATGATGTAGAACCAGCTGCCAATCACACTGTCATCTTTGCAAAGGCCATATGGTTTGGCGACCGGGTATCCGGTGGGGTAAAGTCCTGCGATCACCTTAAACTCGCGGTCTACGGCGTGGGCAGAGGGCAGCAGCGGCCCAAAGGGCTTGCGCCGCAGCACATAATCGCCGCTCTTCGCGATGATCTTATAGGTTGGGTTGGATTGGCCACCGGCGAATTTGCGGACTTCGATCGGGCCTTCGAAGCCTTCGACATTGTCCGCCATCCAGGCTGAAAGTTTGCCTTCGTCAACGGCGTCCGCGCCTTCGGGAACGGTGGTTCCTGAGAAGGCAGCTTGAGCATCCATCACTTCAGTCATTGATCGAAAACGATCACCGAGCGCGCGGCATCGCCTTTCTTCATCTTTTCAAACCCGTCATTGATCGCTGACAGGGGAATGGTTTCAGCAATGATCGAATCCAGATCAAGCAATCCGCGCATGTAAAAATCCACCAGACGCGGCAGGTCTACTGGAAAGCGATTGTCACCCATCAGTCCGCCCTGAAGCTTTTTGCCGCCAAGCAGATCAAACGCGCCAAGGCTGACGCGTTCCGTCATCGGCATCATCCCAAGGATCGTCGCTGTACCGCCGCGCCGCAGCACACTTACCGCAAGGCTGGCCGAGGCCGGGCGGCCCACGGCTTCAATCGCGTGGTCAACGCCGCCTTTTGTCATTTCGATGATGGTTGCTGCAGCCCCTTCGGCCATCGGATCAATCACGTCTGTCGCGCCGAGTTTCATCGCCAGCGCGCGTTTTTCGGGGATGGGGTCTGCGGCAATGATCCGGCCCGCGCCCGCGATCTTGGCCGCGTTGATTGTTGCCAAGCCAACACCACCGCAGCCCACGACGACAACAGTTTCACCGGGCGTCAGCTTGCACGTGTTGAAAATCGCGCCTGCGCCAGTCGTCACCGCACAGCCGAGAACCGCTGCCCGGTCGAGCGGCATATCCGGGTTGATCGCCACGCAGGCATGTTCGTGGACCAGCATCTGTTCAGCAAAGGCCGACAAGTTGAGCATCTGATTGACTGTTGACCCATCGGGCCGCGTGATCCGGGGCGCGTCCTTGGGCGAACGCCGCGTCTCTGCCCCCATGCACAGCGCCATGCGGCCGGTCACGCAAAATTCGCAGTGCCCGCAAAACGCCGACAAACAAGTGACAACGGCATCGCCGACCTTCACCGTGCGCACTTCGCTGCCCACTGCTTCAACGATCCCCGCTGCCTCATGCCCCGGAATACAGGGCAGAGGATGCGGGTAATGGCCGTCAATGAAGTGCAAATCGGAATGGCACAGCCCGCAGGCCGCAGTACGAATCAACACCTCATGCGGGCCGGGTTTTGAGATATGGACAGTCTCAATTTCCAGCGGTTGGCCCGGTTGAATGAGGACAGCAGCCTTCACCGCGAGACGCCGATATCGCCGCTCGACATGCTGCCGCCGCCAGTGTTGGAGCCATATTTGCCAAATTCCAACCGTGCGATGGCACGCGAATGCACTTCATCGGGACCGTCTGCCAGACGCAGCGTGCGCTGTCCGGAATAAGCCGCCGCCAGACCAAAGTCCGTCGTCACGCCGCCGCCGCCGTGCGCCTGAATGGCGTCATCGATGATTTTGAGCGCCATGTTTGGCGCCTGAACCTTGATCATCGCAATTTCGCATGCCGCTGCTTTATTGCCCACCGTGTCCATCATCTGCGCGGCCTTAAGGCAAAGCAAACGCGTCATTTCAATGTCGATCCGGGCGCGGGCAATCCGTTCCTCCCACACCGAAAATTGCGAAATGGTTTTGCCGAACGCTGTGCGAGACAGCAGCCGCTTGGTCATTTTTTCCAGTGCGACTTCAGCTGTACCAACCGTGCGCATGCAGTGGTGAATGCGGCCTGGCCCCAGACGCCCTTGGGCAATCTCAAAACCCCGTCCTTCGCCCAGCAGCATGTTGGTGACAGGCACCCGCACATTGGTCAGCTTCACTTCGGCATGGCCGTGCGGCGCGTCATCATAGCCGAACACAGGCAACATGCGGAGGATTTCCACGCCTGGTGTATCAAGCGGCACGAGGACCTGAGATTGCTGCGCATGGCGCTTGGCCTCAAAATCGGTTTTGCCCATGACAATCGCAATTTTGCAGCGCGGATCGCCCACGCCCGATGACCACCATTTGGTGCCATTGATCACATAATGATCGCCGTCCCGGTCAATCCGCGTTTCAATGTTGGTCGCATCGGATGAGGCCACAGCAGGCTCCGTCATCAGGAAGGCAGACCGGATTTCGCCGTTCATCAGCGGGACCATCCACTGCTGCTTTTGTTCGGCGGTGCCGTAACGGTTGAACACTTCCATATTGCCGGTGTCTGGCGCGGAACAGTTAAACACTTCCGACGCCCAAGACACCCGGCCCATTTCTTCGGCACAGAGCGAATATTCCAGATTGGTCAGGCCGGGGCCTTCCAGATGGACAGTGTCATCGACATGCGGAACGCCAGAACTGGGCGGCATGAATAGATTCCACAGGCCAGCCGCTTTGGCTTTCGCTTTGGCTTCTTCAACAACTTGCAGCACTTTCCAGCGGCTGCCGCTTGCCTGTTCGGCATAATAATCGGCCTGACGCGGATAGACATGCTGTTCCATGAAATCGCGCACGCGGTCACGCCAGTATGCTTCGCGTTCGTTGAGGGTGAAATCCATGGTGAGTCGATCCTCTTCTGTGTGTCTTTACGTAAACGTCAATGGCGGCAAGTTTTGGCTTTGACCAGTCCCTAAACTGGATTTTGTGTTGCCAGCACGCGTAGCCGTTCCACATGGTCGGCGCGGCGAATGGGGAAGCGGGCAACGATGGCGATGCTGAGCACGGAAAGGGTGATAAGGATGGCGAGGAAATAATAGGATAAGCTGGTCAGCACCTCTGGCGCGACGTCGCCCGAAACGGCTTTTGCCGGAAAGCCCGACAGCGCCACAATGGTGCCGGTTAGGAATATCCCGAACCCCGTCGCGCACTTTTGCACGAAAAAATAGCCTGCAAAAAACAGCCCTTCTGATCGTTCCCCAGTTTCGGCCTGTGATGCCTCCACCACGTCTGCTGCCATCGATTGGCCGAGCATCATAGAACAGACCGCAAAACTATTGGCGATGGTGATGAGCGTGAAAAGGATCGGGATAAGCAAGGGGCTGCCATTATCTGGGAACAGTCCGCCAATGCGCAGCAGGTAAGGCGAAACCCCAACGATCAGCGCAATACAGCCCGCGCCAACTGCACCAGTGCGCTTTTCAATCCGCCCTTGCAGCGCACCGACGAGGAAAAAAGCGCCCACCACGCCGATGAATAATGTCACGGAGTAAGCAATGAAGCCCGCCTGTGGCATTTCCCAATAATAGGTCATCATATAAGTCGTCGCGGAAAAGGTGAGGCCTTGATTAACGAATGCGAACAGCGAACTGGCCATCAGGATCAGATAAGCACGGTTGGAGATAATCTTCAGGATCTGCCGCAAACCAGGATGCGATCCGGCTTCAGCGTCGCCGATCAGTGTCGCCTTCGCCACACGCCTGTGCGTTGTCAGCGACGCAACCGATGTGGCCAAGACCATCAGGAACGCGCCGGTCCAGCCGTAAAGCTGATACCCCCGTTCATTCAGCTGCCCGACCGGATAGTCTGCGCTGGGAACAAGAAAAACACCAAAGGCCAGCGTCAGCATCAACAGCCCGCCGCCCCACGCAAATAGATAGCGCCAGCGGGTGATTGACGTTCGCTCATCATAATCCGCTGATAGCGCGGGTACGACCGAAAGCGACGGCACTTCATAACAAGACACCGCAGCTCGCATCAAAAACGCAATCAGCAGCAGATAGAGATACAGCGATTCCTTGGGCATTTCCGGCGGATGCCACAGCATGATCCAGCTCGCAGCCATGGGCAGGATAGAGGCATACATCCAAGGATGCCGCTTGCCCCAGCGTGTCCGGGTGCGGTCGCTCCAAATCCCCACAATCGGATCCACGATGGCGTCGAGAAGCAAGGCAATCAGCAGAATGAAACCAACTGTGCCCGCGTCCAACCCCAACACTTGATTGTAAAAGAGGAGCAAAAGCGTGGCAAAGCCATTGTCTTTGACGCCGAACGCAACTGAGCCAAAGCCGTTGCCTAGCTTGATCCGTAAGGGGAGCTGCTCGGCGGGCGGCAAGCTCACGTCGCGGCATTCTCCGTCGGTGCGACACTATCGACAAAGGCTTGCAGCGATTGAAACATCCCGGGCGAATTTTCATCCCATGAACTGGGCTGGCCCGTTGTGATCCCGCCATCGACGACGAAATGGCTGCCGGTAATGAAGCCAGCCTCTGCGCTCGCTAAAAAAGCCACCATATTGGCAATATCGTCTGGCTGACCGCCGCGTTTGACGGGCTGAGTGTGATTTGAAATCTCAAAAATCACGGCATTGGCCTCTGCGCGCCGTTCCTCAGGAATATCGATGGAGGATGAAAAGATATTGGTTTGAATGAAGCCGGGGCAAATCGCGTTGCAGCGGATGTTGTGCTTGGCCAAATCCGTTGCCGCCACTTTGGAAAGATGCAGCACGCCCGCCTTGGCAACAGCATAGGCCGTTGGCGAAAACCCTGCGGCGAGAGACGCGACGCTGGCCGTGTTTACAAACGACGCCCCTTGCCGACCGATCATGTGCGGTGTGGCGTGGCGAATGCCCATCGCGACAGAGCGGAGCAGCAGATCCATTGTCCGGTCCCAGCCTTCGGCCTCAATTTCGTCTATTGGCGCTTTATCGCCGCCAGCGCCTGCATTGTTGAACACCACATCAATGCCGCCGGTTTTGGCTGCCGCAAAATCCATCAGGGCTTTGATGTCATCAACGGAACAAACGTCTGTGCGTTTGAAGTGAATTTTGCCGTTGGAGGTTGCGGCCAGTTCTTCGCCGCCTTCCTCATCAATATCCGCTGCGATCACCGTCGCGCCTTCGCGGGCGAACAGCAGGCATGTCGCCTTGCCAATGCCGGATGCTGCGCCTGTGATGACTGCGGTCTTGCCTGCGAATCTCATCATCTCTCTCCTTATGATTATGTACTTATCCTGTGCCTTGTATTGCTTGCGGTCAACGGCCTGCACTTTGCCGCTACGGCAAGGCGGGCGGACAAGTTGACGCTTGCGTAAAGCAGACCGATCCTCATAATAGAAATGTAATTTGGAGGAGGATCAAATGAGCGATCTTGAAGCTTTCCGCGCCGAAGCCCGCAGCTGGCTCGAAGAAAATTGCCCGCCCGAAATGCGCACGCCAGCGCGCAGTGAAGAGGACACCTGCTGGGGCGGTCGCGATTTTAAGTTTCAATCGCAGGCCCAGAAGGACTGGATGAACCGGTGCGCGGCCAAGGGCTATACTGTTCCCGATTGGCCCAAAGCTTATGGCGGCGCAGGGCTATCGGCGGCTGAAACGAAAATTCTCCGGTCTGAAATGGCAAAGCTTGGTTGTCGTTCGCCGCTCAATAGCTTTGGCATCTGGATGCTTGGCCCAGCGCTGCTGAAATTCGGCACTGAAGACCAAAAGGTCCATTATCTCGGCCAAATCGCGCGCGGCGAAATCCGCTGGTGTCAGGGTTATTCCGAACCTGGCTCCGGCAGCGATCTGGTGTCGATGCAAACCTATGGCGAAGACAAAGGGGATCATTGGGTCGTCAATGGTCAGAAAATCTGGACGAGTTATGCCGACAAGGCCGACTGGATTTTCTGCCTGGTCCGCACGGATAAAACCAATAAATATCAGGGCATATCTTTTCTGCTGTTTGATATGAAAACGCCGGGCGTGACCACCAAGCCGATCCTGCTGATCAGTGGCAGTTCACCCTTTTGCGAAACATTCTTTGATGATGTTGTTGTGCCAAAGCATCAAATCGTTGGCGAGGTGAACCGGGGTTGGGACGTTGCCAAATATCTGCTGGGCCATGAACGCGAAATGATTTCCGGCATGGGCGGCGACGGCGGCGCAACTTCGCTTGGCGGCGCGTTCAAGGCAGTCTTGGATGAAGAGCCAGTGCTGCGCGCGCAAATGGCGCTGTTCGATGTCGATAACCTCGCCTTCCGCGCGCACAGCGAACGGTTCATGGATGAATGGAAAACTGGCAAAGCGCATCCTGCTTATTCCAACCTGATGAAATATGCGGGCACCGAACTCAATAAGCGCCGCAATGAACTGGTCATGTCGCTTGGCGGATCAGACGCGCTGGAATGGGACAGTGCGCGCACAAAGGGCGGGGCAAAGGCCCGCGCCTGGCTGCGCACCAAAGCGAATAGCATTGAAGGCGGGACGAGCGAAGTGATGCTGAACGTGGTGTCGAAGCGTATATTGGAAATGCCGGGGGGGTAAAAATACCCCTCCCCCCTTCGCGGGGGAGGGAGCGAGACTTGGTAAGCTTTTTGGCGAACCTAGTCGCAGCGGGAGAGGGGGCACAACCAACCACTTCAGCATCTGCGACTTCCCCCTCTCCAAGAGTTGCTAGGCAGCAAGCTGCCAAGCCAACTCTATCCTCCCCCGCCAATGGGGAGGGACAATTAGGACGATAAACATGGCCATGACCCTTAACGACGACCAATCCATGCTGCGCGACAGTGCGCGGGATTTCATGCTGAGCGAAGCGCCGCCGGCTCATTTCCGCAAATATCGCGACATGGGCTGCAAAGACGGCTTTGCCCATGCGCTTTGGAAACAATTTGCCGAAATGGGCTTTACGGGCATCCTCATCCCCGAAGCCGACGGCGGCTTGGGTATGGGCCATGTTGAGGCAGGGATTGTCTTGGAGGAAGTGGGCCGGAATTTGACGCCTTCGCCGTTTTTGACAACGGCTGTCATCGCTGTCGAGGCGCTTAAATCATCTGGCAAAGACATGCGTGACCGCTGGTTTCCCGGCATTATTGCGGGCGAAACTGTCATTAGCGTCGCGATTGATGAAGGCGCGAAGCACAGGCCCGAAAAAATCAATGCGCGCGCCGAACGCAGCGGCAATGGGTTCAAAATCTCTGGAACCAAGCAATTTGTCGTGCAGGGCGCGTCTGCCGATATGATCATCGTCGCGGCGCGCACGGCGGGGGCTGCGGGGGAAACGGATGGGCTGACGCTGTTTGCCGTTGATAAGGATGCGGTTGGCATGACACTTGACGCGGCGCGTTTGGTCGATTCCAGCATGGCCGCGCATGTAAAGTTTGACGGCGTGGAAGTGACGGCGGACGCTGTCATTGGTGACGTTGATGGCGGCTGGGCCGTGCTCACCAAGCTGCTTGATGCGGGGCGCGCAGGCGCAGCGGCGGAAATGGTAGGCGTGGGCACAGGCGCAATGGATATGACCTTTGCTTATTTGAAACAGCGCAAGCAATTCGGCCAGTTGATTGGCGAATTTCAGGCGCTTCAACACCGCGCGGCGCATCTTTATGGGGAGATGGAGGCAGCGCGATCGATTGTCCTGAAGGCCCAGAATATGATGGATGACGGCGAAGCGCGGGCTGATGTCTTTGTGGCGGCAGCGAAGGCGAAGGCCGGATTGGCTTGCAACTTGGCGGTGCGCGAAGGGGTGCAAATGCACGGCGGCATGGGCATGACCGATGCCTATGACATCGGGCTTTATATGAAGCGTGATCGGTCTTTAAACGAATTTTTCGGTGATGCCTATTTCCACGCCGACCGCGTGGCGACAATGAACGGATATTGAACTTCGCGCGTCATTGCGAGCGCAGCGCGGCAATCCAGAGTCAGCGGCACGCATTCTGGATTGCCGCGCTGCGCTCGCAATGACGTCCGAGAATACTGGGAGAAAATGATCATGGACGTTACCAAACTTTTCAGCCTCGAAGGGCGCGTTGCCCTCATCACGGGCGGTTCCAAGAATATCGGCAAGATGATTGCCCAAGGCTTCATCGCTCAAGGTGCCAAAGTCTATATTTCGTCACGTAAGGCTGACGCTTGCGCGGAAACGGCCGCCGAACTGGGACCAAACTGCATCCCGCTCCCCATGGATGTCTCCAGCGTCGAAGGCTGCAAGGCGCTGGCCGCCGCTTTTGCCGAGCGCGAAGAAAAGCTTGATATTCTTGTGAACAATGCAGGAGCCGCGTGGGGCGCGCCATTTACCGAATTCCCTGAAGTGGGTTGGGACAAGGTGATGGATTTGAACATCAAATCCCCCTTCTTCCTCACCCAAGCCCTGCACCCCCAGTTGAAGGCTGCTGCGTCTGCGGCTCAGCCAGCTAAGGTCATCATGATCACGTCAATAGACGGTATCCGGCTCAACCCTTGGGATACATATAGCTACCACGCGTCCAAATCCGGCCTCATCTATTTGACCAAACGGATGGCGGCGGAACTGGTCAAAGACGGAATTAACGTCACGTCCATTGCGCCGGGTGCCTTTGCGTCCGACATGAACCGTGCCGCCCGCGATCACGGCGATGCTGTGGCCAAGCGCATTCCTTCGCGCCGCATCGGTGTTCCCGAAGATATGGCAGCGGCAGCCATTTATCTGGCGAGCAATGCTGGCAATTATGTGGTGGGCGATACGATCACAGTCGATGGCGGCGTTGCCCATGCTTCGATTGGCGATGGGATTGATGCGTAGCGGTCGAGCTAAAACTACCCTTCCCTGAGCTTGTCGAAGGGCCGTCTTTGACTTCTGGTCCGTAGCAAAAACGACCCTTCGACAAGCTCAGGGAAGGATGCAGCTAAAATGCCTGCATCAGTGCCTTGGCGACCCAACCTGCCTTGCCAGCACTGCTGGTGAAAACGCGGCTGTCCCAGGCTCCTGCCCCGCGCTTTCCGACTTTACGCGCGATATCCCCGTAAATGCCCGCCGCTGCCAGCACGGCCCAGCGGGATCGGAATGGCAGCCGCTCAGCCCCGATCCGGGCGCTGGCTTCATATTCGCCTGCCATTTTGGCGAGGCGCGCGCCGACCAAACCCATCCGTTCGTGTTGAGCCCAGTCGAGACACAGGCGCGTGCTCCCCGGCGTCTCGACTAGGCTCGACACGAACGGTTTTGTGATCTCAAACTCCGCCAGCCAATCCGCAGGAATATAACAGCGTCCGCCGTCTGCATCCTCCCGCACGTCGCGCGCGATATTGGCCAGCTGAAATGCCAGCCCCAGATCATTGGCGTGACCCAGCGTTTCTTCATCGTCCGGCGAAACGCCCATGATCACGGCCATCATCAGGCCAACGACACCCGCGACATGATAGCAGTAAGTCAGCAGATCCTCAGTCGTGTTGGGCGAGAAGGCATCGGCGTCCATCGCAAAACCCTGGATCAAATCGCGCGGCCATGCGTGGGGAATGGCGCATTCCTGCACGACCAATCCCAACGCATCGAAAGCAGGCTCTCCCGTCACCTGACCTGCCAACGCGCGCTCCGTCATGGATCGCAGATAGGTCAAGCGCTCAAGCGGATTATCAACTGCCGTCAGAGCCCCGCCGTGATCCTGCCCGTCTGCAATATCATCACATTTGCGGCACCAGCTATACAGCAACCACGCCCGTTCGCGGGTTACAGTGTCGAACAATCTGGACGCCAGCGCGAATGATCGCGACCCTTTGGCAATGGCGTCCCGTGCGTGAATGACAAGGGCCGCGCGGTCGGTCAAAGATCCTCTGCCTTCATCGCAAAGATGCTCTTGTGGGGCACATAATCCGCCATCCGCCGCAGCAGCGCGTTCAAATCCGCGTCCGCGATCATGATCCCGGCGTGCTGCGCGCGGACAAAGCCGACCTCAATCATATGGGCGTTAAATTCGATCAGCTTGTCATAGAAGCCAGCGACATTGAGGACGCCGCAAGGCTTGTCATGATAGCCGAGCTGTGCCCAGCTGATCGCCTCCCACAGCTCATCCATCGTGCCGACACCGCCGGGTATCGTCAGAAACCCATCGGACAAATCGGTGAACAGTTTTTTGCGTTCGTGCATTCCCGGAACGATTATGAGTTCCGTGCATCCAAGATGCGCGACTTCAGCATCACGAAGCGCCTCAGGGATGACGCCAATCACTTCGCCGCCAGCAGCGAGCGCCGCGTCAGCAATGGCCCCCATCAGGCCCAAACGACCGCCGCCGTAAACCACGCCTATGCCGCGCTCAGCAAGCGTCCGGCCCACCATGCGGGCGGTTTCGATGTAAATGGGATCAGCAGGCGTGGCTGATCCGCAATAGACGGCTATTCTTTTCACTATCGTTCAATTCCCGTTCGGGCTGAGCCTGTCGAAGCCCTCCCTTCTTTTTCAGTCCACCCATAGTAAGAAAGGGAAGGCTTCGACAAGCTCAGCCCGAACGGTGTTTAACGCCATCATCGCATGTTCTCAATCATAAGCGCCGCCGTCGCCTTGGCACTCCCCACCACACCCGGAATGCCAGCGCCGGGATGCGTGCCAGCCCCAACGAAATAGAGGTTCGGTATCGCATCATCCCGGTTGTGCGTGCGCAGATAGGCCGACTGGGTGAGCAAAGGCTCCAGACTGAAAGCACTGCCCAGATGCGCAGAAAGATCGCGCCCGAAATCGCGCGGCGTATAGTGGAAACTGGTCATCACCCGGTCACGGATATCATGGATCAGCCGGTGGCCCAGCGCGTCCAATATCCGCTCCTTCATTACTTCGCCGACATGCCCATCCCAATCCAGCGGTGATTTGCCGAGATGCGCAACCGGGACAAGCACATAGAAAGTGGAACAACCTTCGGGCGCAAGGCTTGGGTCTGTCACAGTCGGATGATGCAAATACATTGCAAAATCTTGCGGCAGGACGCCATAGTTGAAAATGTCATCCATCAGGCCCTTATAGCGCGGGCCAAAAATGATCGAATGATGCGGAATGCCCGGCCATGTGCCTTTGATGCCCAGATGCAGCACGAACAGCGAAGGGGACCAGCTTTTGCCCATGAGCGAACTGGCCACGCGCTGCCCCCGCCGGTTGCTGGTGAGCAGATCACGATAGCTGTGCATGATGTCACCATTGGACGCGACAGCGTCGCAATCCTGCTGCCAGCCGGACTTGGTCTGCACGCCTGTTACCTGGTCGCCCAGAGTTTCAATCTCTACCACCGGATCGCCGAGCCTCAGCGTGCCGCCCAGCCGTTCAAACTGCGTGACCATTGCTGCAATCAGCCGGTTTGTGCCTCCGCGCGCGAACCAGACCCCGCCTTTCTTTTCAATGGTATGAATAAGCGCATAAATAGCGCTGGTTGTCATCGGATTACCGCCGACCAAGAGCGTGTGAAACGACAGGGCTTCGCGGAGTTTTTCATTCTTGATGAACGACGACACCATCGAATAGACTGAACGCCACGCCTGATATTTCGCAAGCGAGGGCGCGGCTTTGATCATTGAGCTTATATCTTGAAACGCGACGGAGCCGAGTTTTTCATACCCCTCATGATGAACGCCAGCAGAGTAATCGAGGAACCGTTCGTAGCCTGGCAAATCCTCCGCGCTGATTTTGGCAATTTCGCCGCGCAAATGGGCTTCATCGTTGGAATAATCAAACTGCGTGCCATCAGGCCAGCTGAGCCGGTAAAAGGGCGTGACAGGCATCAGCTCAATATCATCGCTCATTCTGTGGCCAGACAGCGCCCAAAGCTGCTCAAGGCAGGGCGGGTCAGTGATGACTGTCGGCCCGCCGTCAAAAGTGAAGCCGTCCTTTTCCCAATAATAGGCCCGCCCACCGGGCTTGTCCCGTGCTTCAACGATGGTCGTCTCAATCCCGGCGGCTTGCAAGCGGATGGCGAGTGCCAGCCCGCCAAAGCCTGCGCCAATGATGATGGCGCTTTTGGTCACGGGCGACCACCGAGCAGCACATGGACCGCACGAAGAACCGAAATAGGCGGCTTGCCCGAAAGCACGCGGATCTTGTCGAACAGCGTCGTCTGCCCAGCGTAAAATCGGCGGATGAGATCGGGCGACAAGCGGTAGAACCGTTCCAGCATCTTGTAACGCAGCGGCGGATCGGCCCCGTGGAACAGCATCGTATCGAGCATCCGGTAAAAGCCCCGCTGGCTCCAATGGGTGCGCGCTGTCGCTTGGACGGCATCCGCGAACTGAGCTTGAGGCAGATCCACAAGCTCCGGCATCTGGCTCGCCAGTCGCACGGCATCGGGCAGGGAATATCCGGTTGTGGCGTGAAACATGCCAGTCCTCAGCCCCGCCTTGGCCAGGCCGACGCCGGTCGAATTCCAGTAAGCCTCAAAATCCCCGCCAATGACGACAGGCAACACGCCGGTTTCCTCGCGTTGGTTTGACGGTGTGACAGTCCAGCCTTTGGCGGCTGCATAGCCCGCAATCCTTGCACGCACAGCCTCCACATCCAGATCGGGACTGTCGCTATAATAAGTGTCCTCAACAAACACCGTCTCAGCATCAAAGGGCAGGCAATAGACGAAACGGTAGCCGTCAATCTGTTCTACGCTCGCGTCCATCACAATCGGCCGCGTCAGGCCGTGGCCGCCTTTGACTTTAAGCGTCTGGCCGACAAATTTCTGCCAGCCGACTTCCAGCGTCGAGAGATCGCCTGGCCCGCGTGCATCAATGACTTTAGCGGCAGTAACAGTGCGACCGTCCTTCAGGGTGATGCGATCCGGCGTGAGCATATCGACCTTGCCCGCGATAATTTGGTCAGCCCGCAATACCCCTTGCACAACAGCATCCAGCCGTTCGGACTCAATGGTATTATAGACGGCATCCAGTGTGCGGGTCAGCGCCGGAAACGCAATGTCATAGCCGACCCAGCGGTGGCAGATCAGCGGCTCCACCAGCCAGCGATCCTTGGCCGCAATATCGCTATCGAAAAAGGACCAGAGGTGATTGCCGCCAAAGCTCCCTGAGCCTTCGATCACCCGCACATCCAGTTCTGGCCGTTTTTCGGCGAGCATGAGCGCAATCAGGCACCCGGCAAGCCCGCCGCCTGCAATGGCAATATCGCACTGGATCGGATCAGCTGAAGTCACGTCCCTGCCCTAGCCGCTGTGCCGCTTGCGTCAAAGCCGGAAAAAGGGGAAGGCACGCGCCATGACAGAATTCAGCACACTGATCTCCGAAATGGTCCGCAACGGCGACGCCTGGACCAGCAACCCGACCGAGGATTGGCGGCAAGGGCGCACCTTGTTCGGGGGTCTTTCCGCAGCACTGTGCTTTTCGGCCTGCGAAGCCCTTGTGCTTGATCTGCCGCAACTTCGGTCTGCGCAAATCGCCTATGTCGGCCCGTCAACAGGCGAAGCCACGCTGCGGCCCAGCGTCTTGCGGCGCGGCAAATCAGTCACCTTCATGGCCTGTGATTTGATCGCGGATGGGGCCATCGCCACGCGCGCGCTGTTTTGTTTCGGTGCCGAACGGGAATCAGCTTATGCGAAGGCCGCCGCCATTGCCCCGGACGTGCCCCGCGCGCAGGAGTGCACGTCCCTGTTCGGGGGAATAGGCCCGACATTCACTCAGCATCTTGATCAGCGCATTGCAGGCGGGCACCGGCCCGTCAGCGGCGCGCCAGACGGCGATTTGATGGTCTGGGTCAAGCATCTTGATCCTCATCCACCGCAATCGCTCACGTCACTGGTGGCGTTGGGCGATGCGCTGCCGCCCGCTTCGTTGCCCCGACTGCACAGCCCTGCGGCGATCAGTACGATGACCTGGCAATTTGATCTCATCGACCCGGCCCGGTTCGACCCCAGCCGTTATGTCCTGATCCGCAGCACCGACGATGCGCTGGGCCACGGCTATTCCGGCCAGGTCATGGCGATGTGGGATGAGGAGGGCCAAGCCATCATGACCGCGCGTCAGAGCGTCGCAGTGTTTGCGTAGTCGCCACCGTGGCCGTCACCCTGAATTTATTTCAGGCTCCATGCCTCACAGTTCGGGGCAAGCTTGATGGTTCCAGTCTGGCATGAAATGTGGGGCATGGGTCCTGAATCAAGTTCAGGACGACGGGGATAACGCGCCACGCCGCCCCAATCCGCGCACCAGCCGCTGATGCAGTTTGGGCGTAATGGGATAGAATGAGATTGCAGTTGCAGCAGCAGCAGCAAATCCCGCAGGCACCAGGATCATGATGATCTTAAGACTTGCCAGTGTTTGCGGTGTCTGCGCGACATTGGCGGTATAGCCAATGATTTCCAGCATCTCCCCAAGTCCCGCCGCCGCAAGGCCAAGCGCTGCCTTTTGAATGAGCGAGACAATCCCGAAAATCGCCCCTTCGCTGCGCACGCCAGACCGCCACTGACCATATTCAACAGTGTCTGGCATCATCGACCAGAATCCGAGATAGCCAGCGCCTCCGCCCAAGCCCAGCAGCATCATGATCGGAATGACGAACTTGGGATCAGCAGGCGCGAACCAGAATGCGCCGTAAGCAAGCACGCCAATAACGGTGCCAGACATCCACATCACCCGCTTTGATGTCCGCTTCATCACCAGCGTCCACAGTGGCATCGACAGCATGATCGCCGCCGCCGAAGCCCCAAGCGCCGGGCCAATCAGATCCTCACGCCCCAGCGTATATTTGAAATAATAAGGGATGACCTTGTTCACGATCGTGCCGCCAACCCCACCGAGCAGCATGGCCGCGCAGACGATCCAGAAGGCTGTGTTGGACCGCAACATGCGCGTCATATCAGGCAGAGTGGGCAGCACTTCGCCCGCTGGCCGCTCGGCTTCACGCACGCTCAGGAACGTGACGACGAAGATTACGGCGGCAACAGCGCCGTAAATCAGGGCCACCCAGAAAAAGCCCTCGCGTCCGCCACCAAGCCAGCCGACCAGCTTCAACGTAAACACCGCAACCAGCAATCCACAGGTGGCCGCCGCAATCATCCGGTAACTGGCCAGCACGCCGCGCTCCACACTGTCATTGGTCATCACGGCTGACAGCGCCAGAAACGGCATTGATACGACGGCATAAAGCGTGCGGAACAGCATGTGCGTCGCCGCCGCAAACACGACCAGCGCAGTGCCTTCCAGCGAAACCGGCAGGAACATCAATGCCCAGCTGAGCGCCAAGGGAATGCCGCCAAACAACAGATAGGGCCGGTAACTGCCCCACCGCGTCCGCGTGCGATTGGCGACGTAGCCCATCGCCGGATCAAACAGCGCATCCCAGATCAGCGCGACCGCAAACACCCACCCCGCCGTTGCCGGGGACAGCCCCAGCACATCGGTATAATAGAATAGCAGATAAAGGCTGGCCGTGGTGAAAAACAGATTGAACCCGAAATCACCAACGCCGTAACCCAGCCGCATCGAAAGCGGAAGGCGCGCGGGGGGTGATGCCCCTTGTCTGTCTGCCATTGGCCCGTCGTCCTCAGCTGAATAGTATTCGCCTATGGCAGGATCAGAGCCAGACGCAATGCAGGCGTTGGGACGGCGCGTGACGCAGTGAGTGTGAATTTCGCTGCGAGTCGGCGGACACAATGCGAATTGCAATTTTGCAGTTGCATCTGGTGACGCAAGCGATAGCGTTGCTGACTATGAAAATCTCTCAGGCTCTATTGAGTAAAGTTCCCCCGGAATTGCTAGCGTATTTGGGGGTTATCGCACCTGTCACTGCAGCCCCGATACGATGATCCGCAGGCGACGACGCACTCTGTTGCTCTTGACATTATGACCATGTTCATCTAATGTTTCATCAGTTCTTTGACATCCTGCCGCCTCACGCAGCAGATCGTGAATAATTGATATGCGCCGCTGCGCGCGAGGGGGTTTTGCGCGTGATCGTTGCGGGGACGTGAGCGTCTTCCAAAAGCGTTTCAGGTGTCAACCATGTGTCAACTTTGGAAACAAGCTGCGTAGCGTGAAGCCCACTGGGGATGCCATGTAAGCGGAGAGATTGCCCCCAATATCCGCCTCTGTTTCAAACGTGCGACTGGCACAACTTTACTCAACTTTGGAATTTCGGCGATGGGAGCAGAGGCTACCAACTGGCGCTTGATCGCGGGCAAATTGGAGTTGGAAAAAGGGGCTAAACTCACTCCACTTGTTGAGGAATCCGCCATTTTTTCCCTACGCGGCACTTGGCTCCTTGCCCTTCATCGCCGCGAGCATCTCCTCCATTTTCTGGTGGAGCCTGTTGACCGCTTGCAGGGGCCGCACCACCATGTTGGAGTGACGGAGCGAGAGCGAAACCCGTTTTAGCAAGACCATGACCCCCCGATGCCACCTCAAGACGGATGAGATGCGGAGCAGGGCCTTTGCATCGCCAGCGATTAAGGCTAACGCGCGCCCTCACTCTTATAACATTGACGGGTCATGGCAGTTTTACAGCGCAAATTTGGGGCCCTTCGCCTGCCGTTCGTGGCGCTCATCCTTTTTCTGACCCTTGTCTTCTTCACTGGTGGCGGCTCCCGCGCGGATATTCAGTCGCTCATCATCCTGCGGCCAGCGGCGGTCATCTTTTGCGGGATCGCGCTTTGGACGCTGAAGATGGAGCATATTCAGGCCTATAAATTCCTGTTTGGCATGGCTGCGGCGTTGTTTGGCCTTACCATCCTCCATCTCATCCCCCTGCCCCCTTCTGTCTGGGGTGCGCTTCCGGGGCGGGAGATTGTGACAGAAATTGATAAGGTGGCTGGCCTCGGGGCCGTGTGGCGACCGATCAGCCTTGTGCCTTCTGCAACATGGAACGCCTTTTACAGCCTGTTTGTGCCGCTTGCTATGTTGGTGCTCGGGGTGCAGTTGACGCGTGAGGAGCGGTTTCGGCTGTTGCCCATCATGATCGGCTTTGGGCTGTTGAGTGGGTTTTGGGGGCTTCTCCAGGTGATTGGCGATCCGCAAGGGCCGCTTTACGTCTACCGCGTTACGAACAACGGCTCTGCTGTGGGCCTGTTTGCCAATCGTAATCATCAGGCGGTATTGCTAACGATGCTGTTTCCCATGCTGGCGGTTTACGCTTCCTCCGGCGTTCGGACGATTGAGCAATCAAGGGTCAAGGTCGGGATGGCAGCCGCTGCGGGCACAGTGCTTGTGCCGCTGATCCTTGTCACGGGATCGCGGGCGGGCCTCATTATCGGATTGGTGGGGCTGGTTTCCATCCTGTTGCTCTACCGAAAGCCCAACATATCAGCCCCTAAAAAGCGAAAAGGGAATAAGTTGGACTTGCGCTGGCTGGTGGGCCTTTTCGCTGTGCTCTGCTTGGGATCTGTGACGATATTGGCCTCCCGCGCAGAGGCGCTGCAAAGGCTGTTTGCCACTGACGAACAGACTGACGTCCGGTTGCAAATCTGGGCACCCATGGTGGATATGGCCTGGAAATATTTTCCGATCGGATCGGGGATCGGGTCCTTCGTTCCAGTTTACCAAATTGATGAGCCGTTTGATCTTTTGACCCCCGCCTACACCAACCAAGCGCATAATGAATTTCTCGAAATCTATATGACTGTGGGTCTACCGGGCCTTATTCTCCTCCTGATCGCTGCAATTGCCCTCGCAAGAATGGCATTTTATGTCTTCAGAACCCCTCTGTCTGAGGGAAGAGACATTGTTTTCGCGCGCCTCGGCGTCTTCGTGGTTTTGATGCAAGCCCTTGGCAGCATTGCTGATTATCCTTTGCGGACGCCAGCACATGCCGCGCTCTTTGTGATAGCACTCCTCTGGTTTGCCGAGAAACGCGATGCTGTGTCGGTTGATCGCGGCGGGCGGGAGAAAAGGGATGGAAGCCAAACCGAATCTCGGCTAGTTCAGGCTTAAGTTGTTAAAAAGGTAGATGATGATCCGTCGAGTTTTGACGTTATGCTCCTGCATAATGCTTGCTGCATGCGCTGGCTCCGGTCAGCTTGGGAAGGCACCAAAGTCTTCATCGGCCCCATCCAATGTCCAAGTGGCGGAAAGTGGTCAGTTGCCGCCGCCTGAACGAATGGACCTTTTTGAGTTAAACCGCGCTTATCTGATCGGCCCGTTTGATAAGCTGATCATCGATGTTTTTGGCATCGAAGAATTGAGCGAAAAAGAGGTCCAAACCGATGCAGGAGGACGAATTTCCTTTCCTCTCGCTGGCATCATTGAGGCCGCTGGAAAAACGCCTGCGGAGGTCGAAGATGTCATTGAAGAACGTCTGCGCGGTCGCTTTGTCCGTGACCCTCAAGTGACTGTCAATTTGAAAGAAACGGTGAGCCAAGTGATCACTGTCGACGGTCAGGTGAAAGAGCCAGGCCTTTACCCCGTTATTGGACGCATGACTTTGATGCGGGCCGTCGCCACCGCAAAAGGCACATCGGAATTTGCCAAATTAGATGATGTGGTAATTTTCCGCACTGTCAAAGGCCAAAAGCTTGCTGCGCTCTATAATTTGAAGGCCATTCGCCGGGGATCATATGATGATCCTGAAGTTTTCGCGAATGATGTTGTCGTTGTAGGGGATTCAACAGCGCGACGTCTGTTCAAGGACGCACTGCAGGTCGTGCCACTTCTAACAACGCCGCTTATCATTGCGCTTCAGAATAACTGACGCTCCATCCCATTTGATGTGTAGAGATTTTTGATGCTGCAATCCAATAATGCAATCCAAGAACAGTCGGTCTTTGGCCCCGGGGCTTCAGCTTTGGAGGCTGACGATACACGAACCCTCGCCCCCCCCATCCTGCTGCAATATTGGCAGGTCGTTCTGCGGTGGAAATGGGTGATTGCAGGCATCATTGCCTCCTCGTTGATCATAGGCTTGGTCGCGACTTTGTTGATGACGCCCAAATATACCGCCAAGGCACGCATTGAGATCAGCCGCGATCAAAAAAATGTGACTAAAGTCGAAGGCTTGGAATCAGCGGATGCAGGCCGGGATTTGGAATTTTACCAGACGCAATATGCCCTTCTTGAAGCGCGCACGCTTGCTGAAAGAGTGGCGCGTCAATTGCGCCTGGGCGGCAGTGACGCGTTCTTCGATGCGCACGGCGTAAGTGCCGATGAAGGTGGAACGCTTTTTGAAAAACAAGGCGGCCCAGTTTCATCTGCCAATCGCAGCAAGCGAGACAAGCGCGTACTTGAGCTATTGCTGAAGAATATCAATGTTGTGCCTGTTCGCGGCTCGTCCCTTATCGACGTCAGCTACACCAGCGCCTCCCCTCAACTCTCTTCGCAAATCGCGAACGCTTGGACGCAGCAGTTTATCGAATCCAGCATGGACAGGCGGTTTGCGTCAACAGCTGACGCGAGGAAATTTCTTGAGGAACGTCTTGCAGATTTGCGCGCTCGCCTTGAACAGTCCGAACGGGAGTTAGTGAACTATGCCTCTCAAAAAGGGATTGTCTCACTTGGACGGACACAGGGAGCTGACGGTAAAACGCAAAGTGAGCGCACTTTGGTGGCCGCCGATGTTGAGGCGCTCAACACTGCTCTTTCAACAGCTACAGCGGACCGCGTTGCAGCGGAAAGCAAAATACGGGCGGGCGGTGGTCGTGGCGACAGCGCTGAGGCGCTATCCAATGTGGCCATATCTCAACTGCGGCAAAAGCGTGCTGAAATTGCATCTGAATATGCAAAACTAATGGTCCAATTTGAACCTGGCTATCCAACAGCGCGCGCGCTTAGCGAACAGTTGCGAGTCTTGGATTCCAGCATTGCGCGCGAAGAAAGCCGAGTGACAAGCAGCCGAAATTCTCAATATCGCGAGGCTTTTCAGCGAGAAAGGCAGCTCGCAGAAAAGGTCGAATCTTTGAAATCCCGGTTGGATCTGCAGCAGAGAGACAGCATCCAGTATAATATATTCCAGCGCGAAGCCGATACCAATCGCCAGCTCTACGATGCCCTGTTGCAACGGTATAAGGAAATTGGTGTTGCAGGGGTCGGCACAAACAATATTGCGATTGTCGACGCGGCAAAAATTCCAGACAAACCGTCATCGCCGAACTTGCTGCTTAATATGGCACTGGCGCTGCTCGGTGGCCTAGGGCTGGCCGCCCTTGCGACCTTCGCCCTTGATCAAATTGACGAAGGCTTGCGTGATCCAGGCCAAGTCAACCGGTTACTTCAAGTTCCTTTGCTTGGCAGCGTGCCCGATGTCGATGAAGATGATGCATTGGCTATGCTCAATGACGCCAAATCGATGATTTCCGAGGCCTACCTCAGTATCCGATCTAATCTCGCTTTCTCAACCGATCACGGAGTGCCAAGAGCCTTCATGGTGACCAGCACTCGACCTGCCGAGGGGAAAAGCACCACCAGTTTAGCGCTTGCCACTGTCTTGGGGAGGACAGGCAAGAAAGTATTGCTAATGGATGCTGACATGCGTTCGCCATCGATGCACAGCTTTTTGGGGCTGGCGAACAGGTTAGGCCTCAGCAACTTTCTCGCCGGAGAGAATGAATGGATCCAAATGATCCTGCCAACTAGCGTTAAAGGGCTCAGCTTAATGCCGGCAGGGCCGATGCCACCGAGCGCCGCAGAACTTCTCAGCAGTGATCGCATGCTGTTGCTGGTGCGACAGATGCTAGAACATTTCGATCACATTGTTGTGGATTCACCACCAATCTTAGGGCTTGCAGACGCGCCGCTGCTCTCTCGTGCGGTTGAAGGATGTGTCTTCGTCGCTGAGGCCGAGGGTGTTGCCGTGAGAGGAGTAAAGGCCTCCATTGGGCGACTGCAGTCCGTTCACGCCCATGTGTTTGGCGTCGTTTTAACCAAGTTGAAACAGCGTCAAGCAGGATATGGCTACGGTTATGGCTATGGATACGGATATGGCGAGTCTGGCAAATCGTGACAAACCGTATCGCCGCAACAGCCCCCACCAAATGGCTAACGTTCCAGGCCGCACTTAAAGGCCTCCTTTTAATAGGGACTGGTGCCTTAGCCTATTTGACGACGGTTAATGCGTTCGCATCGTCCGTGCGGTGGAACAATCCGGGGCTTGTCAAACAAGTTGCTCCTCTTAATTCTCAAGCCCTTATCGCCAGCGCCGATGAGCTTGTTCTATCAGGCAAGAAAGACCCCGACTTCCGGCAAATTGCTGTGCTTTCTCGACGATCATTGATGATTGACCCTATCAACCCTGCCGCTCTGCGCAACCTTGGGCTGGCGGATGAGAAACTCGGTGTTGGCAACAAAGTTGACGCTTTGATGAACATATCTGCGGCTACGTCGCGACGAGATTTGTTGGCACAATTGTGGTTGATTGAAGCAGCTACCAGCAAGGATGATTTGAAATCTGCTCTATTGCATCATGACACGGCACTAAGGGCATTTACGGAGAGCGAAGCGACGTTGTTTCCCATTCTGACTGCTGCGATTGAAGATGATGCCATCCGCCGTGAATTTGCGGACAGGTTAAAGCGGCGGCCATATTGGTTAGATAGCTTCATGAATTACGCTATTGCCTTAAGCCCAGTCCCAGACGCAGTTTCAGACCTGTTGATACAGGCTAAACTTCATGCGAGCAGTGACACCCAAAGAGAACTGCAACGCAGACTGCTTTATGCTCTTGCCGCTAAAGAAAATTGGGTATCCGCAAAACGATATGTCAATTGGATCAGAAAGTCTGATGACGGGCTATTTTCAAATTCTGGCATTGATCGGACTACAACAAACAAGTGGTTCTGGCCTTTTACATGGGAGCCAATCGCTGTTCCGGGCATCTCAATCTCGTTTGAGGACGAAAACAGTGTAGCCAGAATATCTGCGGATTCTGGTCAACGCACAGTCGCCCTACGGCGCTTTACTTACCTGAAATCAGGTCGCCAGAAGATCAACATTACCGAGCAATCAGTTTTGGACAATCGCGGGGCCGAGCATGTTTGGGATATCAACTGTCTCCGCACCGGCGTCCCTGCATCAACGATCTGGACCAGTGGGCCAATGCGGGGCTCACGACTTGACACCATCGATGGCGCATTTGACGTTCCAAAGGAATGTGATGCGATCGGAATTCAGCTGTCCGTTGTCGGCGGGCTGGGGCAGCAAGGCTTGGAATTTTTGGTGAAAGATATTCGTATCGAGGACGCAATGGAACTACACTTCCCTGCTAACAACCCCTCAACCGCAGGCGGCATTGGTGGATAAAACGGCAAAACTATTCGTTGCCGGTGGTGGCGGCATGGTTGGCAGTGCGCTCGTTCGTCAGCTGACCGCGCTCGGCTATGAGAATGTAATCGCGCCGTCAAGGCAGAGCCTAAATCTTCTCGACGGCAAAGGGGTCGCAAATTGGTTCGAGGCTAACCAGCCAGACTATGTTTTCATCGCCGCAGCAAAGGTAGGCGGCATTCATGCGAACAACCTTTACCGGGCTGAGTTTCTCTACCAAAATTTGATGATTGAGGCGAACCTCATCCATGCGGCGCATACGAACAATGTACAGTGCCTGATGTTTCTAGGATCGAGTTGCATTTACCCCCGCGACTGCCCCCAACCCATACGCGAAGACTATCTTTTAACTGGCCCCCTTGAACCAACAAACGAGCCATATGCCATCGCCAAGATTGCTGGAATTAAACTCGTAGAAGCTTACAATTCTCAGTATAATCGGCAGTATGTCAGTGTCATGCCAACTAACTTGTATGGTCCCAAAGACAATTATGACCTGGAAAATAGCCATGTTTTACCTGCATTGATCCGTAAGGCTCATGAGGCGAAACTGCGCAGTGCCCCAAATATAACCGTGTGGGGAACAGGGACACCGCGGCGTGAATTCCTGTACGTCGATGACCTAGCCGACGCTTGTGTTCACCTTATGGAGACGGGCTATGACGGTCCCTTGGTCAACATTGGTACGGGTGAGGATGTAACCATCCGTGAACTGGCGGAAACGGTAATGGATGTTGTTGGTTTTGAAGGAGATATAATTTTTGATGCAAGCAAACCTGACGGCACCCCGCGCAAGCTTCTCGACGTTAGCAGAGTCCGCGACTTGGGCTGGGAAGCGCGAACATCGTTGCGCGATGGTATCAAAATCGCCTATGCTGCTGCTCCTTTCAACGCTTAAATTCAAGAGTCTTGCCGTTCATGCCTGATATTCGAAAAACTGCTCTGATCACTGGCGTTACGGGTCAGGATGGTGCCTATCTGGCGGAGTTACTGCTGGAAAAGGGGTATGAAGTTCATGGACTGAAGCGCAGATCTAGCTTGTTTAATACTGATAGGATTGATCACCTCTATCAAGATCCGCATGAGAAAAATCCTCAATTCAAACTGCACTATGGCGACCTCACGGACAGTACAAACCTGATCAGGATCGTGCAGCAAGTTCAGCCCGATGAGATTTATAACTTGGCTGCGATGAGCCATGTTGCGGTAAGTTTCGAAACACCAGAGTACACAGCAAACGCGGATGGTATCGGTACGTTGCGCCTGCTCGAAGCGATACGTATCCTCGGCTTAGAAAAAAAGACGCGATTCTACCAAGCCTCGACAAGTGAGCTTTATGGTCTCGTCCAAGAATCGCCGCAAAAGGAGACCACGCCGTTTTATCCACGAAGCCCATACGCCGTCGCAAAGCTCTACGCTTACTGGATTACGATCAATTATCGTGAGGCTTAT
The DNA here is from genome assembly GCA_031376385.1 of Sphingomonadales bacterium. Classification (GTDB taxonomy): domain Bacteria; phylum Pseudomonadota; class Alphaproteobacteria; order Sphingomonadales; family Sphingomonadaceae; genus Aquisediminimonas. Next base: position 48,858 of record JANMDQ010000015.1, on the reverse strand, counting down.
GGTCTCTACGCGTGCAACGGCATCCTGTTCAACCATGAGTCCCCCTTACGCGGAGAAACTTTTGTCACTCGTAAGATCACGCGAGCGATAGCACGGATAGCCCTTGGTCTTCAGGATTGCCTCTACCTTGGCAATATGGACGCGCTGCGTGATTGGGGCCACGCTCGTGACTATGTCGAAATGCAGTGGCGGATGCTGCAACAACAGGTTCCTGAGGATTATGTGATTGCCACTGGTGTGCAATATAGTGTGCGTGAGTTTGTTATCCGCGCAGCTCAGGAATTGGGAATCATTCTGCAATTCGAACGGGAGGGCGTGGACGAATTTGCGACCGTAGCTGCGGTGATAGGGGATAATGCACATCTGACCGTCGGCCAAACCATTGTCCGCGTGGACCCGCGCTATTTCAGACCCACCGAAGTCGAAACCCTGCTTGGAGATCCAACAAAGGCCCGCGAAAAACTGGGTTGGACGCCAACCACCAGTTTCGAAACACTTGTGTCAGAAATGGTGAATGCCGATTATGAATCGGCCCGCCGCGATGCGTTGGTTAAAGGTGCGGGGTTTAAGGCGTTTGATTACAATGAATGAGAATAGCTTTCCCTTCACTCTGCTTGTCAATTCCTGTGACGGATTTGAAGATTGCTGGACTCCGTTTTTCACATTGCTCGAACGGTATTGGGCCGAACCGCTTCCACCGATACTATTGAACACCGAACACAAGACATTCACTCGTCCTCATATAAGCGTGCAATGTTCTCAAGTGCAGGCCGGCAATGATAAACGTCTTAGTTGGAGCGAGTGTCTAAACCACGCATTGGCGAAAGTCGAAACACCGCTGGTCCTGTACATGCAAGAGGATTATTTCATTGAAAGCCCAGTTGATCTAACCATGATCGCAACCTGCGCGCGGCAGATGCTCGACGATCCCACGATCAAACATATCGGCCTGACTCATTTTGGTGCAGGATCCCCGATCTTACCCGACGCACGGCCAGACCTATCGCTAATCGGCCCGCGTGCTTCTTATCGCATATCGACCCAAGCTGGGCTCTGGCGGAAGGACGCCCTGCGATCTTATCTGCTGCCGTGGGAGAGTGGTTGGATGTTTGAACTGTTCGGAACAATTCGATCGTGGAAGCGAACTGATTTGTTCCTCACACTTAATCGAGCCACAACTGTGCCAGCGATCAATTATCAGCACACAGGAATCGTAAAGGGCCAGTGGAGTCAGTTCGTCCCTGCCCTTTTTGAAAATGAAGGTCTGGAGATGGATTTCAGCCCGAGGGGTTTCTATCAAGACAACCGGACATCTTTCTCACGCAAACTGCGCCTATTGTCTAGCATTGCATCCAACCCAGCCGTTGCGTTCAAGAGTATCTCAGCGGCTTAAAAAAATCGGGACTAAAACGACCTATGTCATCTTCCCTCCGTAAAGTGGGCTTTCTAATTCAGAGCTTTGGTTTTGACCCTCGCCGTTTTGGTGCGTCTGCTGCGTCGGTGCTGCCCTTCGTCAAATCCTACACAAAGGCGCGCCGGATAGGATCTCCGACGTGGCCAATAAAGCTGATGCCAGCCTTGGGCGACCGTGGCGAATCCGCCGGTTCGGCCAAGGGTCATTACTTTCACATGGATTTATGGGCAGCGCGCAATGTTTTTGCGGGGAACTTCCGCAAAGTTGTTGATGTCGGGTCTCGCGTCGATGGGTATGTCGCACACATTCTGTCCTTTCGCGAAATAGAAGTGTTCGATGTCCGCCCGATGGCAAGTAGCGTTCAGGGCATGACGTTTACTCAAGCCGATATGATGAACCCGGTAAGTCTTCCCGAAGGCTACGCCGACTGCGTCAGCTGCCTCCATGCACTCGAACATTTCGGTCTTGGCCGCTACGGAGATCCTCTTGATCTTGAGGGGTGGAGCAGAGGTCTGGCTGGTCTGGCGAAGATATTGGCCAAGGATGGCACGCTTTTGCTGGCGGTCCCAGTCGGACAACAAAGAATCGAGTTCGATGCCCACCGCGTATTTCATCCGCAAACTATATTGGACGCCGCTCAAGCCCTCGGGTTAGAACTTGTCAGCTTTTCTGCGGTTGATGACACTGGCGAATTCGTCGTACAAGCAGAGCCGCACGTTGTCGCACAGATGCATTACGGCTGCGGATGTTTCGCATTCCGGAAAATATGATGCCACAAACAACCGGCCAAACCGAACGCGCGCCGGTTGAGGCAAATATCGCCAGTCATGAGCAGCTTCGTAATACGCCGCCCCGTCACCAATCGCCAGAATTGAAGTTATTGTTCGGCAAATTTCTGCTGACGCTGATGTCGTCGTGGATCGTCGGTCCAGCAGGTGTGCTGTTCCTACATTTTTGGGGATGGGGCGACAGCCCGGTCCTGATCGCCTTGTTACTGGCGTTGAGCGCTGGGGCCCCGGTGCAGTTGCTATTGAACGAATTTGTCGCGCCCGGCGCCATCGCGGGCAGCTTTGTTGCTAGGCCCGTACAGGTTGCAGGCGTGCTTGCGGCAACCTTTGCTGCCATCTGGTTTGCGCTGTTAGCATCAAACGAGGTTCACGGCGGCAGCCCCTTTGCAATGGCCTATCCCTTGCTCGCTGTGCTTACGACGGCATCAATCTGGCTGTCTTACCGGATATCATTGCGATATTATGCTGGGATTATGTCGGGCAAGGTTGGCCACCGGGCTGCAATCTATGTCGGCATAGCGCCGGGCCTGACCACATTGGGTGTCTTTGTGCTGGCGGCATTGGCTGGCACGCCGAATTTGTTGTTGGCGGCGGGCATCTTGCCGGCGATCGTACAAATCCTGATTTTGCGCCAGGTCGCCCCTGGCCCTGATATGCCGGAGGCGCGCAGCTTCGAAACACAGATCGGCACAAACCGGCCCGGCCTGCGCCACATCATATTGTTGGTGATGGCGTCGCTGTTGATCGCGATTGGTATCGGCAGCACAGTGTTGCGCGATGCCATCGCCAGTTGGCAGCAATCCTATGCCGCCTTAATACTCGTCAGCCTCAATCTGATGGGGACGATTGTAATTTCATTCAGCAGGGCTGTGTATCTGTCGTCTGGGACTGATTTCCAGAAAGCCACAGGCTCAGCAGCGGTCATCTTCACTTTTGCAGCGGTTGTGGTATATTCAACTTCGAATATTGCTAGTGCGCTGATGGCACTGTTTGCTCTGCAGTTTCTAGTTGTAACAGTTCTTGCACTTGGGCGGCGACGGACGACCTCATCCAAACCAATTAAGTATAGTTTGGACACATAAATGGACGGGAAGCACGAACTGAATACGGCTACAATGCGGATTATCGATAATAATTTCGTCACTCATTTTAGAGTTGCGTCGCACCGATTGATGATAGTCTATTTTTACCGCCAAATTAGAATTTTGTGATAATGTCTGACACCAGAGAACAAACCGAGATATTTAGCTTGCAATTGACTGCGGCATTGGCACGCATTTCTATTTTTATGATCGCTTCGGCAGCGTGCTGGCTAATCTTTAATCGATTTTTAATTGCATCACCGGAAGGCTTTGATGCGGTAAGGTATGAATATTTCGCTAGAAACGGCCTTCCAGAAGTATTTTCAGACTCTTCATCGTATAGAATGGTCTCGCTCTTGGAGAATTTATACAAATATACGCCATACTACTGGGGCTACATATTTTTTATAGGCCTTTTGTCATTTATTTTATCATGCTGTGATAGTGCGAAAATTACAAGATTTGCCATGTTTTCGCCAATATCCTTTTACTATTTTGCTCAAACCGGAAAGGACGGCATAGCCATTTTAAGCATGTTGGCTGTAGCAACGATCTCTACCGGCAAAATCCAAGTCAAGAATGTCGTATTTGTTGGGCTGATGATCGGACTTGCATATTATGTGCGCCCTGCGATCTTGCTGTTCCTTCCAATAGCTTTCGTACAGTTTAGATACGGCACGTTGTATGCGATATTACTGTCAGTCGGACTCGCTTTTACATTTATGGTCATCTCGGACTTTTATCAAATAACGAACATCCTCGCGAGCGCTGTCACGAGTTACGAGACGGGAGCTGAGACTGCTATTCTACGACAATACACGTTTGGTTACGAATTCAATGCGGTAATGTCTCGGATCTCTCTACTTTTATTTTCAATCTTGTTTCAACCGTTTCTTGGATTTGTGAAATTTTACAATTCAGGTGAATTATACCTTTTGTTTGATGCATTGTGCGTGATTACTTTTTCATTTCTCATATTGAAACAAAATCTCTTAACAAAATTTGTTATTTCTTCCGTTCCATATGTGATATCGATTGGCTACGCTTCGCCGTATTATCATTTTCGATATTTAGCAGTAGCGTATCCCGCTATTTGGATGTATAGTTATTATTCTCTCAGACCTGGGTTGCTCTACAAAGATGCAAATTTATGCATAAAGAAAAATCAAAAATTATCAGTATCTTGAACTATGGTGAAAAAGATGAACTTTTTATTTAAAAGAATAAAAGAGAAACTTAACAATGAGAATGTCAGGATTGATTGGGTAAAACGTCAGCTGCAAGCACTGCCGAAAGGAGCTGTGCTGCTTGATGCAGGGTGTGGAAGTCAGCAGTATCGAGATTTTTGTGTTCACCTTGATTACAAGAGCCAAGACTTTGGTCAATACGTGGCTGATGAAACAGAGGGCTTTGCAGCAGGATTAGGGGGGGAGCAGGGTTATCAGTACGGGGAGCTGGACTACGTCGGAGACATATGGGACATTCAAGAGCAATCAGAGCATTTTGATGTAATTCTGTGCACGGAAGTGTTTGAGCACATTCCTTATCCTAATGAGACCCTGAAGGAATTTGCGCGAGTTACGAAATTTGGGGGGAAGTTGATTTTGACACTGCCTTCGAATTGCTTACGTCATATGGATCCCTATTTCTTCTACTCCGGGTTTTCAAATCGCTATCTCGAACAACTTTTGACAGAAGTGGGATTTGAAATCGAAACTTTGGAGACAGTTGGTGATTATTATTCGTGGCTCGCAGTCGAAATGGCGCGAACAATGAAAAATCACGGAATTTTGGCGAAAGTTGCTCTTTTACCGGCATTTGCCTGGTATGCTAGGAAGCCAAAAACGGATCTGTCAATAAATTCGTTGTGCATGGGATATCACGTTACTGCTAAGAGGGTTAAATTGTAGCGTGGCATTTGATGACCTAAAGGGAACATATCATGATTTGTTTGGAGGTAGGAACTATTGAGCCTAATTCCGATAGAGCGATGTCAATCGCAGTAATCATGTCTGTTTATGCTGGAGACAAAGTGTCCCAGTTTTCTAGTTCTATTGATTCTATTTTGAATCAGAGCGGATTAGATGAATTTAAGCTTCGTATCTATTTGGGCGTCGATGGCCCGCTATCTCATGAACTAAAGCAGACCGTCGATTCATATGCTGATCAGATATATAGATTATCGGTATTTGAGAACAACAGGGGCCTATCTTATGTTTTGAACGATCTAATAAACGTTCTTGAAGATGAGGCTTTTGTTTTTCGCATGGACGCTGACGACATTTGTCACCATGCGCGATTTTCCAGCCAATTGCGTTATATGGAAAATAATCCAGAAATTGATATAGTCGGTACTTACATAATGGAAATGCAACCCGATGATGCGCAGCGGATCATACGCTACCCTATGCGTCATGAGGATGCCGTCGCCGAAATTCATAAGCGAAGCCCCTTTGCGCACCCCACGGTCTGTTTCCGGCGCAATGTCTTCCGAGTGCTAAAGAGCGGCTATCCTCATACCCATCTGTGCGAAGATGTCGCATTGTGGTTCGCTTGCATCGCGGCAGGCCTTCGGTTCGCAAACATTCCGGAACCACTTCTTTTCTTTAGAGTGAGTGACAATTTCTGGAAGAGGCGCGGGGTATTGCGCGCGAGGGCTGAATTTCTTCTATGGACAAAGGGGGTTTGGGGGATTTATGGTCTGAATTGGCGACTTGCATTTCCTTTAATGCGGTTTTTGTATCGGCTAGGTCCGGTCAGTTTGCAGAAATGGGGTTATGCATCGAGTTTCAGAACAAACAGAAATACCCACCTTCAATAGTGAGCGGAATCAGTCCATATTTTTCGATTTTAACGAACAATTGATTTAAATTTTGCTAATGGCCCGGCTCGTTCCAGGAAAATATAATATGAAAAAGAATATGTTTGTTCTTGAATTGAATGAAGTTAATTTTTCATTTATTGAAGAATACATTAAAATCGGCCTTTTGCCTAATTTTTCTGAATTTTTTGCTCGCCATGGATATTCTTACACAACTTCCGAAAGTAGGCATGACGTATTAGAACCATGGATCCAATGGGTAACAGCGCACACAGGATTGGAATTTAGCGAACATGGTGTTTTTCGACTTGGCGATATCGTACATAAAGACATCGATCAAATTTGGGACAAACTGTCCCGACAGGGAGTGAAGGTAGGGGCAATCAGCCCCATGAATGCGAAATGTCGCACTAATGACTGGGATTTTTTTCTGCCGGATCCTTGGACAAAGACGAATGTTATAGCGTCGCCGCTCATACGACGTATGTACGATGCGATTGCACAAGTTGTTAATGACAACGCCCAGGCTAAAATTTCTCCTCTGTCTCTTTTCAATTTGGCACTTGGTGGAATGAAAACCGCTAATCTTTCGAGCTACCGACATTACATGCGCTACATAATTGAGGCTCGCAGAAAGCCATGGTACAAGGCCATATTTCTCGATCAATTACTTTCAGATTTATTTGTTAATAACATCGCAGAACATAAGACCAATTTTGCGACCTTATTTCTAAATGGCGCAGCGCATATTCAGCATCATTACATGTTTTCGTCTTCTGTTTACGAAGGGACTATGCAAAATCCTGGTTGGTACATCGATTCAAAATCCGATCCTTTGCTCGACGTTTATACGGCGTATGATCGCGTGCTAGGCACGTTGAAAGCTCGATTTCCCGACGCACGTATCATGCTCGCTACAGGTTTACATCAAGACCCCTACCCTGAGTTAGCTTATTATTGGCGTCTGAAGAATCACGATAAATTTCTAAACAAAATCGGCGTAGAATTTTCCAGCGTTGAGCCACGCATGTCACGCGACTTTGTCGTCCATTTTTCCGACAAAAGCGCAGCCATTCGGGGCGCCAACATTCTTAAATCGGCACATGGAGTTGATGGAGTAACATTATTCGACGTTGATAACCGAGGAGAGGATTTATTCGTCATGCTTACGTATCCACATGATGTAAACAAGCTGGACGGGTACGTTGCAAACAATGTTCGATATGAAAAACTATCGCATGAGGTTGCTTTCGTTGCCATAAAGAATGGCCAACACAATGGAATTGGGTATTTTTCCGATAGTGGCCTTGCAAAGGCCGAGATGCCAGACAGCTTTCCTCTGACGGCGCTCTCAGATCGGATTTTCGATGCTTTCAGGGCATGAATTCATAAACTAAATCCCAAACTTTAGGTGACCCAGATATCCTGATTTCCGTTTAGCTCTGTGACGTGAAACTCCATCCCCTTACTAGCCGACATTCCTTCGAAGGGTTCAGGATTGGGCTCATCAAGTAGTTTCACCGTTGGTCTGTTAAATGCCCTTTACGCCTATCGGGGGCAAACGGTTTCGAAACAGCAACTAGCTCAACAGGCGTGCGAGATCGAAATCCAAAGATGCGGCGAACCGATTGGCAAGCAAGATCAATATGCTGGGGCTTTTGGTGGGCTGAACCTTATTCAATTCCATCCTGATGAATCCGTGTCAGTTGACCCGGTTCTATGCACTGGGCACATGTTGAGACGGTTAGAGGCTCATATTTTGGTCTTTTTTACAGGAAGAACTAGGAGCGCATCACAAGTACTGGCAAGGCAATCTCAGGCGTTGGGTGAGGGATCACATCGCAAACTAATGCAGCGTATGGTTGAACTCGCGTTTGAACTGAAGCGAGAGTTGGAGGCGGGAGCATTGGATGCTATCGGTGCATTATTGGACGAAAATTGGCAGCTTAAGGTGCAGCTGGCGGATGGGATTTCAGACAGTCAAATTGACGGCTGGTATCAAACCGGAATTGCAAATGGCGCGACTGGAGGAAAGCTGCTCGGCGCGGGCAACGGCGGATTTATAATGTTTTACGCAGCGCCAGAACATCATACTGCTATTACGAAAGCCCTATCGATGCTGGAACCCGTAAAGTTTGGGTTTGATCGCGTCGGCGCGCAGATTACATATTACCAGCCAGAAAGTAGGTAAAAAATGACAGCCTTTTCGATAGAGAATTATTTTTCGGCTCATGCTGCTCTCCATAGCCAATGTGACACGGCTGCATTTCAAGCGGGCGTGGATCTTATCAAAAGCAAATTCCATGAAGGTAAGAAAATCATCACCTGCGGGAATGGAGGTAGTGCGTCTACCGCATCTCATTACATCACTGACTGGAACAAGATGATCAATCTTGCGACAGGAAAGAAATTCCGCGGCCTGAGCCTATGCGACAATGTCGGTCTGGGTGCCTTCATTTGACATGCAATTATGCGAAGACATCCACCTCATGTTTGGCCATATGGTGATGAAGACATTGTGCGGAAACGATATCAGAACTTAACGCAGGCCGTTGCGCAATGGGGCAAGGTCAAAGCCAAGACAAGAAAACCGCCGCAGCAGGTGCCAAAGCCATGACCAGGTAAACCACCAGCCCCCCGGGCCATCCGAACCGCTCCTGCAGATGATGGTGCAAATGGTCTCTGTCAGCGGCCATCGGGGATTGTCCGCGGCGCATGCGGACGATGGTCAGGCGGAATGAGTCGATCACTGGCACGGCAAAGAGCAGCATCAGTTCATCGGCGGCAATTGCGCGTCCGGCATGACTACCGGGGCTATTATACATCATTACTGCAATCAATCCTATAGCGCTCGCCAAACCGTAAGCCCCACCATCACCGAGGAAGAGGCGGCCACGCAGATTGAACAGCAACAAAATGATCAGGATCGCCAACAAGACTGCAATCATCGGAATGAACGCAGGCGGCGCTCGAAGCGCGAGCAGACTGAGCCATCCGATGCAAAGGCCAATAACAAGGCCGTTCTTCCCGTCGGCCATATTGACCGCATTGACCAAACCGACGCAGCATATAGTTGTAAAAATCACAGCGATCCAACCCGTGCCGAGGCCGATCTGAAAATTCAAAAGTTCAAACGTCAGCACGCGTATGTTGAACAATGGCGATACAATCGCCGCCGATCCGAAGACCAGGAAGGATATCATCAGCCGGTCGCGGGCCGATAGCGTATGCCTGTCATCAGCCAAGCCGACCAGAGTCATCGTGACTGTGCAGACCAGCCAAATCAACAGTGGCTGCTGCCAAGCGGGCGGGGTCACAAAGAGGATCAGAAATGCGGCGACTGGCATCAAAGCCAGTTCCAGCGCGACTCCGCCCATGAGCGGCGTCGCCGACCTATGCTGTTTGCGGGCATCCGGAACGTCCATGATCCCCAGAACGTGGCAAATTTGTTTGGAATAAAGACAGAGTAGAAGCGTGAGAGCCCCAGAAAAAAGTGATGCACTGATTGAGATTGCCGAAATCATGGACAAGGTGTCTACAAACTCTACCTAAATCTAGCGCAAGAAGCTGCCCCTCAGGCATTTGACATAGGGAGGCTGGCGCAATGGGTCCACATCTAATTTCGCGAGACTTCGCCGCCAAAAAAACGGCGGGCAGTCTGTTGACCGCCCGCCGCCGAATGTAGCTCTGGTTATAAGCTTAGAAGGTCTTGCGCAAAGTCAGACCGTAAGTGCGCGGGGCGTTAGGATAACCCGCAAAGCTGCCTGACTGAGCCACAGACGAAAAGACTGTTTGCAGATATTTGTCTTTGGTCAGGTTACGGACCCACAATTGCATTTCAAACTTGTCTTCATTGCCAATCCCGATGGCTGCGTTGACATTGTTGAAATCAAAGGTTGCAATTGCGGGAGGCGCGGACGCCCCGACGTTAGCTTTACTTGAATATGAGTAATCGCCGCGAACAAAGCCTTTCCAGCCGCCACCAATTGGGAAGTCATAGTTACCGTTCAGGTTGACACTCCATTTGGAAATGCCCGGAGGCGTTGTTCCGGATAGATCGCGGAACTGCACGCCTGTGGTGCAGCGCGGATCAATAGAGACCAGCACACAAGCAGCGCGAGTGAAGGAGTCATATTTTGGATCAAGGTAAGTGACACCAAGGCCCAAAGTCAGGCCTGTGACGGGCCGGTATGACGCGTCGATTTCAAAACCTTTGACTGATTGCTTACCCGCATTGACCAAGTTAAAGCCTGTGCCAGTAAAGGCGTTGGACTGGAAACCCTTGATCGACTGCTTAAACACGGCAAGGTTTACGAACCCGCCTTGGAAGCTGCCTTTGATGCCCAATTCGTAAACCGTCACATCTTCCGGGCTGGCCGAACGACCCACCCCGTTCTGATCTGGTGGCCGCGAATCGCGTGAGAGGTTAACCGCTGACGCCTTCCAGCCCTTTGAGTAGGTCACGTAGGCATTCAGACGACGCGAAAAGTCGTAAGCAACTCGGCCCATATAAACGACCTTATTGCCCTTGAAGACGCCGCTTTCATTGGCCGTTGGAATGTCAAACGGCTGGCTGAGGAATTGCAGCGGTTGCAGGTTAATCTGTGAATTTGAGAACATGTTAACGGGGATGGGCGCGCCGAGGCCACGCAGTGGGGTTGGAACGCCGCCAACGATGTTCAGCGTGCCATCGGGACGAAGAATTGTTGCCAGCCCTTGCAGTGGGGCTGGCAGAGCGCCAATTGGAATGGGTCCGAATGACAAGTTTTTCAGGTCCAGCCGCGCAAAGACGTCGTTCGAAAGCGACACTGTGCGCACGCGCTTCACATCATTCAAATAAGCCAGGCCACCGGAAATGGTCAGGCCGTCAGTCAGTTCGTAGTCGGCCTGAGCGAACAGCGAATAAGATGTGTTCTTCAGGCGGTCATTGGCAATCACGCCTGTTCCTGGCGCAATATAGGTGCGCCCGGGAATGATGCTGCCCGGTGGGCTGATGGCGGCTTGCAAACCCTCGATTAAGCTCGAAAGATTGCTCGTCAGGAAGTTGACGAACGGCCGTCCATCAACGCCCCAGCGAATATCCTCGCTGGTGTTGATCGTTTCCTTGCTCAAGAAACCGCCCAGCAACCAGCTGAGCTTGCCTTCACCTTGCGAAGCAAGACGCACTTCTTGCGAGAATGACTTGATGCCAAGGCCGTTCTGCTGGTTCACAATGGCAGCGCCAGTGAAATCAACGTCGAGGTTATTCTGCACTGTCTGTTCACGGTAGGCCGTGATTGACGTCAGCTTAGCGCCGCCAATGTCATAATCACCTTGCAGCGAAACGCCTTTACCTGTGAGCGTGTTGAGCGGGTTTTCATTATAGACCAGCTCATAATTGAAAATGCGCGCAGGGTCACCGATCGCTGCGCCAAGGCCGGGGCCGCCTTCAGCTGCAGTGGCTGTCCTTGACCGCCCGATGAATGCTGTAGCCGCTCCATTCTGAATTGGAACGGCACCACAGCACACTTCGTTGATATGGTTATAATCACCAATCAACCGGAAAGAGAGAGCATCGGTGGGTTCAAACAGGAAATCAGCACGAAGCGAGTAACGGTTACGGTTGTTGACCTTGCCGCCAATGTTGATGTTCTTGAAATACCCTTCGGCTGTGTCGAAGCTTCCCGACAAGCGGACTGCAAGCGATTCACCAAGGGGGCCAGTGACCGAGAGCTTGCCGCCAATCGTGCCGTAATTTCCGGCTGTGCCTTCGGCTTTCAGGCCAAATGTGAACTGAGGCTTTTTGGTGATGATGCTGATCGCGCCGGCAGACACATTCTTGCCGAACAGAGTCGATTGCGGCCCGCGCAACACTTCCACCCGTTCAATTTCGGGCAAATCGGCAATGGCTGACGCTGAGCGTGAACGGTAAACGCCATCGATAAAAACGCCGACGGAGCTTTCGATACCTGGGTTGTTCGCGCCGTTACCAAAGCCGCGGATCACGAAGTTGGTTTGGGTGGAGGTCTGAAACTGAGGCACTTTCAGTGACGGCACGACGCTCTGCAAATCGATGAGATCGCGGATCTGCGCGCGCTCAACGGTTTGGGCACCAGTAACGGAAACTGAAATGGGAATATCTTGCAGCGTTTGTTCGCGCTTGGCAGCGGTCACGATGATTTCGGTGCCATCGTCGACGGCTTCATCTGCTGGCGTGGCGGCCACTTGCGCCATCGCGGGAAAGGCCGCGAGGATCGTCGTCACCGCGACGGACGCCAACAGGGCGGATTTCATGGAATTTCTCATAGTCTCTCCTATACGCAACATGCTCAGGCATATTTCCTCGTCTGCTATGGTGAGGTGCATAAAACGATGCAAGCGGAGTCCGGCGTCTTCACTAGAATTGCAGTAAACCGTGGCTTAAGTGTCACAGGCTAGGGCAGCGAATGTGGGCCTGAGGGTTACCCCCCACAAGCGCGAAACAGCCCCAATGTCCGCTCCCGCGCCAGGTCTGCACTGTCTTCGTGATAATCCTTGCGGCGGTCGGAGTTGAAACCGTGATTGGCTTCGTAAACAAAAATCTGTGCAGTTGGATGCGCTTTTGCGATCAAGTCATCGACGCCTTCCATTGGGATGCCGGCATCGAACCGTCCGAAATGGGCGATGGTGGCGCATTTGGGGGCTTGCTCTGCAAATGTCGTGGGGACGAGGCTGCCATAATAGGCCGAGGCCGCTGCCAAATCATCACTTTGCCCGGCAAGTGCCCAAGTGACTGAGCCACCGTAGCAATATCCGGTCATGAACACTGGCCCTTTGGATTTCAGCGCATCAACGCAAGTCTGCGCGTCGGCCAGTGACAGGTCGAACGGATGAAGTTTACGCGCAAGTTCGACAGCGCGGTCAAAATCCGGGCCGCTATAACTGGCCTCAAATCCGGGATGTTCGCGGTCAAACAGCGCGGGGCTGAGGACTTCATAGCCGTCAGCGGCATAGTCATCGCATAATTCGCGGATATGATCAGTCACGCCGAAAATCTCCTGGATCAGTAACAGCCCGCCACGCCGTTCGCCTTCTGGCTGCGCGTGATAGACGGCAATATTTGCGCCGTCGCTCATCATCATTTGGATCATTTCACCCATGATAGTCTCCCCCGCTTAGACAGTCTCAAGCGCCAATTCTGCGCCCTGAGTTTCCTCAATCCAGGCCCCGCCCAACACACGGTCGCCGTCGTACAGCACTGCGGCTTGCCCCGGCGCGACACCATATTCATCGCCGTCAAAATGCAGCCAATCGCCCAATAACTGTGCATGTACAGGGCGAGAAAGCGAACGGACTTTGGCCAGCACCGATCGCCCGTCAACCGGCGCGAGCCAGTTCGGATCACTCAGCCGCGCCGCACTGACAGCGAGCGCACGCTTCGGCCCGACGACCACTTGCTGCGTTTCGGGTTCTAACCGCACGACATAAAGCGGCTCTGCCAGCCCGCCCAATTCAAGCCCACGCCTTTGGCCGACGGTATAGTGGATCAGCCCTTTGTGCCGTCCCAGTTCGCGCCCCGCCATGTCGACAATCGCACCGTCCGTTTCCGCCTCCGGCCGCACCTTGCGCACAACGCTGGCATAATCACCGTTCGGGACGAAGCAGATATCCTGACTGTCCGGCTTCATTGCCACGCCAAGCCCCATCTCGGCGGCAATGGCACGCACCTCCGGCTTCGGCATGCCGCCCAGTGGAAAGCGCAGATAATTCAACTGATCTTGTGTGGTTGCGAACAGGAAATAGCTTTGATCGCGCGCCGGATCGACGGAACGGTGAAGCTCTGATCCGTTCGGCCCGACCACGCGGCGCACATAATGGCCTGTGGCGAGGCAGTCCGCGCCTAGATCTTTCGCGAGGCGGAACAGATCAGTGAACTTTACCCCCATATTGCAACGCACGCACGGAATCGGCGTGCGGCCGCGCATATATTCGTCAGCAAAATGGTCGATCACGCCGTCCCGAAACTGGCTTTCATGATCGAACACATAATGAGCTATGCCCAGCTTATCAGCGACGGCGCGCGCATCACGAATGTCTTGGCCTGCGCAGCAGCTTCCCACTCGGTTGACCGCCGCGCCGTGATCGTAAAGCTGAAGGGTGATGCCAATAACCTCTGCCCCCGTGCGTGCGGCAAGTGCGGCTACCACAGAGCTGTCGACGCCGCCAGACATGGCAACGACGATGCGGCGGGCCTTTGGCGGGCCATCAAGCTGGAAAAGGTCAAGCATGACGCAGCTATAGCGGGATTGGAGGCGAAACGCGAACCATCAGTGCCTGAAGTGTCGCATGCCGGTAAAGACCATCGCCAATCCAGCCGCGTCCGCCGCTGCGATCACTTCATCATCGCGGATCGACCCGCCGGGTTGGATCACTGCGGTGGCTCCGGCCTCTACTGCGGCCATCAGGCCGTCAGCAAAGGGGAAGAAGGCGTCTGACGCAACCGCAGAACCGATGGTGCGCGGTGTTGCCCATCCTGCCTTTGCCGCAGCGTCCTTGGCTTTCCACGCGGCAATCCGCGCGGATTCTAGGCGGTTCATTTGGCCAGCGCCGATGCCCGCTGTGCTTCCGCCTTTGGCATAGACGATAGCGTTGGATTTGGTGTGTTTTGCGACGGTCCATGCGAACAGGCAATCGGCAAGCTCTTCTTCTGTGGGTGCGCGTTTGGTGACGACCTTCAAGTCTGCTGCTGTAATCCTGCCATTGTCGCGCGTTTGAAGCAGCATCCCGCCAGCGATGGTTTTCATCATCATGCCAACACGCGCAGGATCTGGCAGATCGCCGGTGAGAATGAGGCGAAGGTTTTTCTTTTTGGCAAAAACGGCAAGCGCATCTTCATCGGCATCCGGCGCGCAGACAACCTCGGTAAAGATGCCGCTGATCGCTTCTGCTAGAAGGCCATCCAGCGGACGGTTTATGGCTATGATCCCACCAAAAGCTGATACCGTATCGCAGGCAAAAGCCGCTTCATACGCTTCAACCAGTGTCGCGCCACTCGCGACGCCGCAGGGATTGGCATGTTTGACGATGACTACTGTCGGCGGGCCATCCCGGAATTCACTGACCAGTTCCAGCGCGGCATCAGCGTCGTTATAATTATTGTAGCTGAGTTCCTTACCCTGCACTTGAATGCCCTGTGCAATCCCGCAGTCAGTAGGCGCGCCGGAAAGATAAAGTGCGGCTTGCTGATGCGGATTTTCTCCGTACCGCAAAGTCGTGGCCAAAGTGCCGCCCGTCGTCACGGATGCGGGGAACAACTCGCCCTGATCGACAGCCGCAAACCAGCTGCTGATCATCGCGTCATAAGCGGCGGTGGCGGCATAAGCCTTTGCTGCCAGCATGCGACGCTGATCATAGTCTGTCGTTCCGCCCGCCACCAACGCATAGTCGACAGGGTCCGTCACAACAGCCACGCTGGCGTGGTTCTTCGCCGCTGAGCGCACCATGCTGGGGCCGCCAATATCGATATTCTCTATAATCTCATCCCTATCTGCGCCTTTGGCGACGGTCGCAGCGAAAGGGTAAAGATTGACGACAACCAGATCGATGGGTTCAATCGCGTGGTCGACCATCGACGCCAGATGGTCTGAATTATCCCGCACCGCAAGCAAGCCGCCGTGGACCTTGGGATGAAGCGTTTTCACCCGCCCATCCATCATTTCAGGAAAGCCAGTGAGGTCAGAGATATCACGCACGGCCAGTCCCGCATCGCGCAGCGCCTTGGCTGTGCCGCCGGTCGACACCAGATCGACGCCGCGCGCTGCAAGCGCCTTGCCCAACTCCACCAAACCCGTTTTGTCGGACACTGAAAGCAGCGCCCGCTTTATCGTTACAGTCGTCATATCACCCTCTTGAAAAGCACAGCTAGCCCGCGCGTTTGAATACCCAGCCAATGGTCGCGCCGCCTGCCGCTGCGTCTCCGGCAATCACCAATTGCTTACTTTGGTGCCACGCACCGTCGCCGTCCACCCACAGGCTCGGTTCAATCGACAGTGCCCCGCCCCGGCTGCGAAACTGCCATAGTGCGCCGCCGTCTATCCGCAGCAGAGCGCCCATCGCGTCGGCTGTTGGCGACAGATCAACGTCTGGGGCCAGATGAAAACGAATGGCAAAACTGGCCTCAGCCGCCTTACGCCGATTGGGCACGGGGATAAGAGTATCTTCGCCGCGCACTTCGCGCCCGTCCACTGAAAGCGCAAGACTGCGCCCATGGGTAAACCCAAAGCGGCGACCGTAGCCGTCATGGCTGGCCTCAACACGGCTGCCAACCTCAGTCTCTCGGCGATCCACTTCAACCGCATCAACCCCTTTGCCCAGCGATCCGTTATTCAAAACGGCCGTGGAGTTCGTATCTGCAAGCGTCATTGTGCTGTGCGCCGCCGTTGTTCGCAGCCCTTCGGCAAGACCCGGAACGGACACCACTCCCGCAGCCGAAGCCCCCCCGCAATTCACAATCAAACGGTTAGGCCCGTCAGAAATCTCGAGCGCCAGAGTTGAGGCACAGCCCGTTCGCGTTGTGCGCGTGTGCGGCGGCGGGGCTGCGTCAAACAGCACGATCGTCTGTCCGCCCACCAGTCGCTGATATCCCCATTCGCGTGCCTGTCGCAGCGGACGCGCCCGCTCTCCGCTCGCTTTGACAATGGCATTGACATGATGAGCTGAAAAGGGCGGTGTCCCCTGCCAACTGCCAATCGCCCCATCGCCCATCACCACCCCAAGCAGAGGCGGCACGGCACGCGCCAGAATATCTGACAGTCCTTGTGGCATTGCAATGGAGCGGGCATCGTAGAAGGCCGCAAGATGTGAGAGCAGACCTACAAGTTCACACTGTTCACGCGGCGACCGAGAGAGCATTCCTCCATCTGCGGACAAGCCAGACACCAAGGCCTTGGCCAGTCCGGCTTCTCCGAACGCGCGCCGCGCCTCTCCGCCTGCTATGACCAAACCGGCAGCAACAATGCCGCACCATGCCGCAATCCGCTCCAGACCTGGTGGCGTGCGATCCGCTGCGCGGTCAACATGTCGAGCCGTCCTTGCCAAGCCATTGAGCAAGGACGACCGGAATATGAGATCGTTCGCGCCAAGCAAAGCGGGTGCGTGGGATGGCCAGTGGAGCAACCGCCGCGCCGCCACTCCTGTCGACCAGGCTGGTTCAAGAACATGATCGCCGTTTGTCTTCAGCCAAGCCGCAACCCAAGCCCGCATCATCGGGGCAGTTGTTTCGAATTCAGCGGCTGCCGCCACATCACGGAGCCATGCAAAGCTGTGATAATGCGCAACCAGCGTGGGGCTAGCACTGATGAAATCAGGCACACCGTCGCCCATCGCAACGCTTTCACCTTCGTAAATGAAGCGTCCTTCGATCAACGCCTGACCAAGAACGGCGTCCCCCGCAACAGGGTCCACCGTTGCGGCAAGCAGCTTGAGCGGGTGACGCCCTTTCAATCGAAAGGCGTGAAGCGGCGTCCGCCACGTTAACCGGTAAATGTGGGCCGCAAGCCGTTCACCCAGCGACAGCCCAGCACCACCACCCGCACGCACCAATCGTTTACCGGGCGGAATCCCGTCGTCGCCTTCGGTTTCGGGCGAGACGTCTTGCGTCATTGGCAGCGCAGACCCGCGATGTTTGCGGCATAAGCATCTGGACCACCCCTGAAAGTTGCGGTGCCCGCCACCAACACGTTCGCTCCTGCGGCAATGACACGCGGTGCCGTTGTCGCATCAACGCCGCCATCCACTTGCAGGTGAATTTCCTTGCCAAGCTTGTCGATGCTTTTGCGGATGGCTTCGATCTTGCGCAACTGGCTTTCAATAAAGCTCTGCCCGCCAAACCCAGGGTTCACACTCATGACGAGGACAAGATCAATTTCCTCGAGGATATAATCAAGCATCTTTGCCGGAGTTGCCGGATTGAGCGACACGCCAGCCTTTTTGCCAAGCGCTTTGATCCGCTGCACGGTGCGGTGAAGATGCGGGCCTGCCTCTTGGTGAACCGTGATTATATCTGATCCTGCTTCGGCAAAGGCATCCAGCATGGGGTCAACGGGTGAAATCATCAGATGAACATCCATCACTTTGGCCGTGTGCGGGCGCAGGGCCTTTACCACCATAGGGCCAATCGTGAGGTTGGGCACGAAATGCCCGTCCATGACATCAACGTGGATCCAGTCGGCCCCTGCCGCGTCTATTGCGCGCACTTCTTCACCAAGCCGTGCGAAGTCAGCCGATAGGATTGACGGAGCGATGAGAACCGATTGTGACATTGTATTAGGCCTTAGCTTCCGAACCTCGCGCGGGCAAGGCATGGCACACCGGTTCTGACCATTGCAAGAAACCGGCTCAGTCTTTGATAAATCGGGCGATATAGAATCCGTCCAAGCCAGGCTCTGGCAGAATGCGCACCGTGCCGCCAGCGTCGGGTTTTAAGGCCGCGGGGAGTTCGCTTTGCGCCACGGGCAGGATTTGCAGCCCCAGACCTTTTGCCTTCGCGGCAATGTCTTCGCCTTCTTCGCGCTCCAGCGAACAGGTCGCGTAGATCATCGCGGCATCAGGTTTGAGCCAATTTGCGGCGCGCGCGAGCATCCGGCCCTGGGTTTGCGCCAGCCCTTCAATATCGCGCGGGCGGATACGGTGGAGAACGTCTGGATGGCGCCCGAATATGCCCGTCGCACTGCACGGCGCGTCAAGCAATATGGCGTCAACAGCGGCATCAGGCTCCCACGTCATCAGGTCTGCGATCACAAGATCAGCAGCCAGACCGGTGCGTGCCAGATTTTCAGCGACGCGCTCTTGCCGGTTGGCGTCGCGGTCAACCGCAGTCACGGCCCAGCCACGCGCGGCCAGTTGCATCGTTTTGCCGCCGGGCGCCGCGCAAAGGTCTAGGACAGTCCGGCCACCCCCGTCTCCGATCAGACGGACTGGAACCGACGCTGCGATATTCTGCACCCACCATGCCCCTTCGGTAAATCCCGGAAGCTCTGTCACGGCGCGATCCCGGGCAATCCGGACATGGCCGGGGGCCAGGCTGGTGCCCTCAAGTTGTTCAACCCAATGCGCCGTCGTTGCAGGGTCTTTCAGCGTCAGATCAAGCGGCGGCAAATCGGCCAGCGCAGCCGCCGCGCGCCCGACCATGCCAGACCCCCAGGCAGCCTCCCAACGGGCCTCCACCTTGGGCGGCAGCATCGGAATGGCGCGTAACTGGGCCTTTTGGCGAAGGAGCGTGCCCAGCACCCCATGCACCAGACGGCGCGCCCCGCCCTCGACAAGCGGTAATGCAGTCGCAACTGCTGCATGTTCAGGCGTTTTGAGGATGAGCGCCTGGACGAGGGCGATGCGGATCACCATTCGCGCCTTGCTATCATCGGGCAGGCGCTGCTGTGTGGCACCGTCGATCAGATCGTCAAGGTCTGGCAAGCGCCGCAATGTTTCTGATGCAATCGCGTGAGCCAGAGCCCTGTCCGCCGGATTGTCGATGCCGCGCGTTGCCGCATTCAGGGCATTTTCCAACGCCTGCCCCCGTCGCAGCACAGCATCAAGTAGAATGAGCGCGGCGCGGCGGGCTGGAAGGCCGGGAATGTCTGTGGTCATTGTCATAGCCGTGCCCTAGCCCGGTTCACAGGCTTTAGGCCAGTCCCCTTGCGTTTGGCTTCGCGCGCGCGCATTTTGAAAAGGTGAGGAGATTGATATGGGCCAGCGCCCAGCTCATGTAAAAGCCCCGGCTCATCTGTCGAAAAGCCCGCCCGTGCCCAAACCCGAACCGATGGTGCGCGAGCCAGAGCCTGACCCCGACCGGCCGGACCCCGTGCGCTACGGCGATTGGGAGCTGAAAGGGCTTGCGATCGATTTTTAGGATGGAGCCTAAGAGTTAGAGTGCAATGACTTGGACTTCGCTCGACACGAACGGTGGAGCCACCTCATCCCCAGAACCCGGCGTCTGGCGGCACCAGCCGTCCCCGCTCCATCCTCACTCCACCCTCCCGGTCACGCGCAAGCAAAACGGGTCCGTCCAGATCAACCCACTGCGCTTGCTCCGCCAGCAGAAGCGCGGGCGCTATGCCGAGTGACGTTGAGAGCATGCATCCGACCATGATCTTCAAGCCCGCGGCGCGCGCATCGGCGGCCAAGGCAAGGGCCTCCGTCAGCCCGCCAGCTTTATCCAGCTTTATATTGATCGCGTCATACCGTCCCAAGCAACGCGGAAGGTCTGCTCTGTCCTGGCAGCTTTCATCGGCACCAAGGGGAATGGGGGATCCCACCCCGTCCAGCAAATGGTCCTGCCCAGCCGCGACCGGCTGTTCAATGAGTTCAATCCCGTAGGGAAGGAACGATGCCGCCATCGCTGCGACATCAAGCCCGGTCCAAGCCTCATTCGCATCCACGATCAGCCGCGCCTGCGGGGCACCAGACCGAACGGCGGCGACCCGGTCCAGATCACCCTCGCCTGCCAGCTTGAGCTTGATGAGGCCGTGCCCAAGACCGGCCAGTCGCTTTGCGTCGGCCTGCATGATGTCAGGCGAAGCGACGGAGATTGTGATCGCGCTGTTGATTATCGCAGGTATGGCCACCCCGGCCCGCGCGGCGGCAGTCGCACCTGTCGCTTTCGACGTCCAATCCCAGAGCGCTGCATCCAGCGCATTGCGCGCAGCCCCGCGAGGCAGCCCAGATTGGATCGCATCAAAACTGATTTCAAACTGAATATCGTTCAGGTCCTCCACGCACCCCTTAGCCGTTTCGCCGTGATAATAAATCGGCGTCGCTTCCCCCCGGCCTATGAAGCCATCCTGTTCAAGATCAACCCTCACCACGGCGACTTCCGTCTTTGCGCCGCGTGCGATGGTGAAGGCCCCAGCAACCGGCCAGATTTCTATGCTAGCGTTCAACGTGAAAGTCATGCGATGGTGCTAGCATGAACAAATTGAGCGACCTAGCCCATAAAATCCGCGTCGAAACCCATGCCGTATGGCTTGCCGCTCGCGACCACGCGGTGCCACTGCCTATCCGTTTATTTGGCATGGCGCTTGCCGCCTATGCCTTGTCTCCGATTGATTTGATCCCTGACTTCATACCCATCATTGGCCTGCTGGATGACGCGATTATCCTTCCGGTCGGATTGTGGCTGTTCCTGAAAATGCTGCCAGACGGCGTGTTTGAAAAGCACCGCGCGGCAGCAGAAGAGGCCAGCGCCCGACCGGTCAGCATGGCAGGCGCAATCGCGATCGGAGCAGTATGGTTAGCCGCGTTAGGATTGATCGGATTTTGGATTTGGGCAGGGCGTTTTTACTGAATGACGTCAGCATCGTGCCGGCTCGAGTCCAGCGCTAAACTCGTTCTCCCACCATTTGCACAAATGCCCCTAACGCCCCTTCGTCCCGCCTGTAGAATGTCCATTTCTTAGTCCGTTTTGGCACCAGAAGCCCCGCATCCACTAGGATTTTCAAATGCTGTGCAGTGGTCGGTTGGGACAGGCCAAGTTTATCAGCAATGTTCAGCGCGCAGACGCCGTCACTCACCAGATCGCCGTCGACCTGCTCGGGGAAATGGGCCCTAGGGGATTTGAGCCAACCGAGGATCGCCATGCGATGCGGGTTGGCAAGGGCGCGGAGTTGTTGATCCAACCGGTCAAGCATTTTCATTTCACATTGTTATATTGCAATATGAAGATATTATGATAGGCGCACCATCGGATCAAGGAGAATCGATGGTGCAACGCCCGTTCAAGCAAGTTGATGTTTTCACTCAGGTGCCAATGAAGGGCAATCCGCTTGCGGTCGTGCTGAACGGTGCGGGCCTTACTGACGTTGAGATGCAGCAATTTGCCAACTGGACCAATCTGTCTGAAACGACCTTCATCCTGCCCGCGACCAACCCGGCGGCGGACTATCATTTGCGCATTTTCACGCCAAAGGTTGAACTGAAGTTTGCCGGGCACCCGACGTTGGGGTCTGCCCATGCAGCTCTTGAGGCCGGTATTGCCACACCCAGAAATGGCAGGCTAACCATGCAGTGCGGCGTCGGACTCGTTGATATCGCTGTGCCTGACGATTGGCGCGCCGAGGGCCTCTCGTTCCTCCTGCCTGATCATAAGATGTGGGCGGCAGCGGAGCCGGACACACTGCTGGATGCCATGGGTTCGCACGGAAAACTGAAGGCAAATCCTTCAGTGATCGACGTCGGCCCGCACTGGGTCATTGCAGAGTTTTTACGCGCCGCCGATGTGTCGGTCTTCACGCCTAGCCTGCCTGCGCTCGGCGATTATGACCGCAAGCACGGCACTACAGGTCTCACCATCTTTGCCGAAACAGGCGACGGCGCAGGCGGGATCATCGTACGCTCCTTCGCGCCAACCGATGGGATTGCCGAGGATCCGGTATGCGGCAGTGGCAATGGCTCCGTCGCCGCATACCGTTTGGAAATGGGGTCGGTGGCGCGTAGTCAGAGCTACATGGCGAGCCAGGGACGAGAAATTGGCCGCGACGGCATCATTAAGGTGCTTATCGCGGAGGATGGCATTCATATCGGTGGCAATAGTGTGACCTGTGTGGATGGGACGGTGGAGATTTAGACCACCGCCCTTCCCCCGCGGCCCTCCCTCGGCTAGGGGACAAACATGCAGTCTCTTCTATCAGTTATGGCAGGCGGTGCCTTAGGCGCAGGCTTGCGCTTCGGCGTTGGCCTTGCTCTGCCCGCAAGGAACGGTTGGCCATGGGCGACCTTTGCGGTCAATATCGTTGGCGGGCTGGCGATGGGTTTACTCGCCGCAAGCCTGATGAAGGGAAACGCTGGCGAAACCGCTCGGTTGTTCCTCGGCGTTGGCGTTCTTGGCGGATTTACAACTTTTTCGGCCTTCAGCCTCGAAGGCTTTCGAATGATTGAACAAGGGCAGTGGGGGATAGCCGCCGGATACGCGGCAGTGTCCGTCATCGGCTCTATTGCTGCAGTAGCGGCAGGATATGGGATGATGCGGGCATGAGTGTAACCAAACCTGAAGCCGTGCGCAGCTTCACGGTAAAGCCCGACGATGATGGCATCAGGCTGGACCGCTGGTTCAAACGTCATGTGCCGGATGCGACTTTCAACATTGTCTCTCGCTGGGCCCGCACCGGACAAATCCGTGTTGATGGGAAACGCGCTGACCCCGGCGACAGGATCGAAGCTGGCCAGCAAATCCGGGTACCGCCTGCCGATCCCCTTGCCGTGGCGGCGGGCAAACCGGCACGCAAACGTCCCGAACTGTCCGAAGCGGATGAGCGGTTTGCGCAGAGCATGGTCATTCACCGCGACGCGGCAGCTATTGTCATCAACAAGCCTCCGGGTTTGGCGACTCAAGGCGGCACCAAGACGACAGAACATGTTGACGGTTATCTCGACGGATTATGGTTCGATGCAGACGGGCGGCCCAAGCTGGTTCACCGGCTGGACAAGGATACGTCCGGCGTGCTGCTGCTGGCGCGATCATCCAAAGCCGCCGGCCATTTCGCCAAAGCCTTTTCCAGCCGCACCGTCCGCAAAGTCTATTGGGCGCTGATTGTCGGTGTGCCGAGCATCGAAGACGGCTTCATTGATCTGCCTATCGCCAAACAACCGGGCAGCGGTGGTGAAAAAATGCACGTTGACGAAAAAGGCGGCTTATCGGCGCGCACACGTTACCGCGTGATCGAGCGGGCAGGTAACACTACGGCGTGGGTAGAACTCCAGCCTTACACTGGCCGCACGCATCAGTTACGCGTGCATATGGCAGCCATTGGCCACCCAATTGTTGGCGACGGCAAATACGGTGGTCGCGACGCATTTTTAACCGGCACGATCAGCCGCAAAATGCATCTTCACGCGCGCCGCCTGCGCATTGATCATCCTGACGGGGACCAAATAGATATCCGCGCAGACCTGCCGCCACATTTTGCCGATAGCCTGATTGATCTTGGTTTTGATGCTGAGCTTGGTGACGCGCTGGTGCTGGATCAAGTGAAGTTTAAGGATACTGCTGAAGGCAAAAAACGAGTCATTGCCAACAAGGCTAAATCCGCACGCAAAGAACGTAAGGGCGAACGGCGGTCTCGCGGTGATAAGGCTGCGGTTGAAAAACCAACCCGGTCACGGGCCGGGCCAAAGCCGGATGCAGGAAAGCCAGATCGCGCCAAAACGCCTCGCGGAAAAACAGATGCCGCCAAGCCTGTACGCTCAAAACCCAAAGGCCCGCCAAAGCCAACAGGCCGGCGCCGCGAGGGAGTTTAAGCCGTGCATCCAAACTCTGCTTTCCGTTGGGAGGACCGCGACTCCTTGCGTGCCTTTGCCTCCGAAATTGGGTTCGGCACCCTTTTTTCCGCAACTCCTGACGGCCCGCGCGTCGCGCATGTGCCCTTTGTGTTTCTAAACGAAGACCAGATCGGCTTTCACCTCGCGCGTGGCAACGGACTGACCAAGCATCTGGACGGGGCGGAGGCTTTGTTCGTTGTGACTGGCCCCGATGCTTACATCAGCCCCGATTGGTATCGCCTTGACCAGAACCAAGTGCCGACGTGGAATTATCTGGCGCTTGAGCTGCAAGGCCCGGTGCGCAAGCTCGACAATGACGGCTTGAACGCACAAGTTGAGGCCGTCACAGCGCTTCAAGAAGCGCGGCTTGCTCCAAAGCCAGCATGGACGCACGACAAGATGGACGCAGGTATCTTCCCCAAAATGCTCGGCGCCATAGTCGGGTTTGAAATGCGGGTTACGGCATGGCGCGGGACGGCCAAGCTGGGCCAGAATAAGCCAGAGGCCGCGCGGGCGAGTGCCGCAGATGCACTTGACGCTGCGGGCCAGAAGGCCATGGCGCATTTGATGCGGACGCTGCAGCAATGAACCGGCTTGCCTTATTCGATTGTGATGGGACGCTGGTCGATAGCCAGCACAACATCATCCTGTGCATGGATGACGCCTTCACGCGCGCCGGGCTGACGCCGCCACCGCGCAGCGAGACGAAGCGGATTGTTGGCCTAAGCCTTCTTCCCGCGATGCAAGTTCTTGCGCCTGATGCTGAACATGATCTGCATATGCAATTGGCCGAGGATTATAAGACTGCGTTCCAGCGCCTGCGCGGGCGGGGGCTGGTTGAAGAACCGCTATACGATGGAATAGTCGCTGCGCTCGACACCTTGGCAACAGACGGCTGGATGCTCGGCGTCGCCACTGGAAAATCTGATCGCGGGCTTGCGCTGTGCCTCAAGGCCCACGGGCTTTCGGACTGTTTTGTGACGTTGCAAACCGCAGATCGTCATCCGTCCAAACCGCATCCATCGATGGTCCATAAAGCGGTCACAGAGGCCGGAGCCTCGCCCCAAACCACTATCATGATTGGCGATACGAGTTTCGATATGGCCATGGGTGTCGCGGCGGGTGCCCGCTCACTTGGCGTCGATTGGGGCTATCATGACCACTCGGACTTGCTGGCTGCCGGGGCCTATCATGTCGCAACACACCCACGCGATTTGAAAGCTGCGATGGCATGACCGACGATCAAGCCAAACGCCGCTTTCTGCTGCTCAGCCTGATGCGTGCCGTTGCGATTGCCATAGTGATGTTCGGCGTCGCCATTATCGCCGGCGAAACGCGGGCGGATGAGACGGTTGGCTATGCTTTCCTAGTGATCGGCGCGATCAACTTTTTTGTCATTCCTTGGTGGCTGAAAAAGGTCTGGCAGGCACAAGCAGAATGAAGCGATTTTACGAGCAGGTATCGGTTACGCCGGAACTTGGTATTTTCCTCGATAGCCGGCCAGTCAAAACGCCCGCGAAAACGACACTGACTCTGCTAAATGTTGCACTGGCTGAGGCCGTGGCGGAAGAATGGCGTGCACAAGGGACCGACATCAATCCCTTTTCGATGCCCTTTACCGGCCTTGCCAATGCGGCGATTGACCGGGTGAGCGCAGACCCGCTGGACTTTGCGGCCGGCATCGCGACTTATGCAGAGACGGAGCTCATCTGCTACCGTGCGGGCGATCCGCCGGAACTGGTCGCGCGGCAGGATGCTGTGTGGAACCCGATCCTGACATGGGCGGAGCATCGCTACGGCGTGACATTTACCTGCGTCACTGGGATCATGCACCAACAGCAGCCCACCGAAGCGCTGGCGCGCCTGTCGCAAGCCATTGCTGAGCGCGATCCTTGGGAACTGGCCCCGCTTTCCCCGTTGGTGACAATCTCAGGTTCTCTTCTGATCCCCCTCGCTATGCTAGACGATGCGATGCCTGCCGAGGCAGCGTTTGACGCAGCCCATCTCGATGAGCTTTGGCAGGCCGAACAATGGGGCGAAGATGATTTCGCGCTGGAGGCCCGCGCCGCGCACCGGAAAGACTTTCTGGCAGCGGCTCAGTTTTTAGACTTGGTTCGGGGCTAAGCGCCTATCTCTTGCCTGCTGTCGGAAAGCGCGCGCTGTCGGATATCTTGTTGAACGACTCTACGTCGCGGTCAAAATAATGGATGCGCGGCGCTTCATAAGTGATGAGGTAAAGCTTGCCACCAATCACCGCCCCGCGCGCCACGCCGCGTCGTTTCACTTCATCTTGCACGGCGAAGCTATAAGTAAACTTGAACCCGGGCGCGCCCGCCAATGTCGAAGGCTCAACCGAATCGATTTGCATCAGCGACGTGCCCAGGGCGACACGGTAGCTGCTTTCCAAAAGCGTCGCGATGTCAGGCGCGAGCATCGTGGCGTTAAACCGGGGAAGCGGCGCATTGATTTTGTCGACTTCGCGGAACAGCGTCTTGCCGTCCATGATCCCGCCGTAAAACGTCAATTCGTTGATCGACAGGCCATCAAGGGTCCAGCTTTCTGATAACCGGCCCATCCGCACGCCCTTGTTCCACGCGCGATCTGGCGTCACTGTCAGTGTCGATTTGGCGACCACAGTTGCAACACCAGCCGACTTCAGTCGCCCAGCGGCGTAAACCGGTGCAGCAACGGCAGCAGCCAAAGCCAGACTCAGCCAGAATTTCCCCTTTAACGACGTCATATCTTTATCCTCCTGCCAGCATCGCAACCATCGCCTTGTCCTTGGCATCTGGTTTGCGTGCGAGATAATTTTTGAGGGCTATTTTGCCTTCATCGACCGAGCCGCTGCGCAGTAATGACAGGCCAAGCCCGCGATAGGCCTCTACCGGTGCGTCAGTCCCACCAACTGCTAGCTTGTAAAATTCAGCGGCTTTCAACAGATCCTCCGGGTGGCCGCGTGACCGGTAAAGCTCTCCCCGCGCATAATGGAGCGATGACGTCCAGCCTTCTTTCGCCAAGCTCTCGAGCAGAAATTCGGTCGCGCCAAAATCATTGAGCTTCACTTGGTCGTCAACAAAGTCAGCCCAAAACGGCGCAAGCGCTTTCATATAATCACCACGCCGATTATCCGTCGATGTGGCTGGCATCGCTTTGCCTGCCAAGTCGCGCAACGTGGTCATGCGTTCAGCGGTTGGCGGGTGTGACGCAAACATGCCGCGATCCTTATCTTTGCGGCTTTTCTTATTGCGGGCGAGGGCCGTAGCGTCCATTTCTGCGCGCAGCTGCTCCCACACCAGCGATGCGGCGTGCGGATCATATCCGGCCCGCACAAGCATCGGGATTGACCCGGCATCGGCCTCTGCCTCCATCTCACGGCTGTTCTGATAGATCGCCCCGATCAACGCGGTGCCTGTGATCAAGCCGCCGTCAAGAATGCTAAGGAACACAGCTGCGCCGAGCTTTTTCTTAATGTCGCGGAACGCCTGAATTGAATGGCGATTTCGGTAATGGGTATATTCATGGCCCAAAATCGCAGCCAGTTGCGCCTCATCACGGGCGCGCAGCATCAGGCCGGAATAGACTTGCATCATTCCGTTGGGCGCCATGGTCGCGTTGAAATACGGCGTGCGCATGATGTAAATCCTGACATCTTTACACTCGGCATCGCCGACCGTCCGGCAGAACACACGGCGGACATAGGCATTCAAGCCTGCATCGCGCATCACGAAGTTGGAGTTCTTCAGATCCCGCTCATATTCCTCCATTTGCATCCAGAGGCCGCGTTCGTCCTTATCTTGCGGGACATAGCCAATGCTGGCCTGCTGTGCAGGGGCAGTCGCAGCGACACTGGCAAATACTGCGAGGGCAAGGGCAAGACGACGGATCAGGATCACCGGCGCACTGCCGCCTTCACAGGCTTTTCGCCTTCGCGAAGCGGCAGGCTGGCGAGGAGCGTGTCGGCCCGCTCCTGAGCGCCTTCGCGGGTGCGAATATCGCCTTTTTTGCTGGCGTAGAAATTGAACCAGACGATATTGCCGGTGTCCAGATCAACGAGCGACGCATAGGAGAAATGCTGGCCACCCGCCGGGAAGAAGCCTGCGCCCATGGCGCTGCTGGCGATCAGCATAAAAATCTGCATCGCTTTCCGCCCCGACGTTGCGTAGGCGTCATAACCGAAAATGAAGAGGCCGTAATTTCCGCCGCCTAGTTCCCCCAAGCGCTTCGCCCCCGAGCCGAGCGTCCAGTCGAACTTATATTTCCCGTTTGCCATTTTCTTGGTTGGCAGTTTCAGCGCGTAGCTGTGAAGCATGACCGAATTGCTTACGGCGCGGTAAAGCGACTGATATTCCGCCGCGTAAGCCGCATCATCACCAGTAAGTTCTGGCATGGCCACGATTTCGGTTCGCTTTGCGGCCTGATTTTTCTGTACGGCTTCCAATGTAAAGGCCCGCGCATCCTTCGTCCAGTCCGGGTTGGGTGTCGGCACGCCACTGGTGCCGAGCGACGCAACCTCAATATCGGGCCGGAATAATATGATTTTAATGGGCTTGTCTTTGGGAAAAACGAATGTCTGATCCGCCTTAGTCTTTGCCACCGCGACTGTCGGTGCGATGCTAGGCAGAACAAGTGCCACTGCGGCAAGCGCCGCCACTAACCGTTTCATCTGATGCTCCCCTGTTTTCTTTGTCGCGATAATGGCGGGAGAGGGAGTCGGGATCAAGTGGATATTTGACGAAGGATATGTGGAGGACTGTTACTTGCCGAAGCCATAGACATCCTGATGGTAGCGGTCGCAGTCAATCAGCTCCTCCAACCATAGTGAAGCGCCGTCACGGTCGCTCCCGGTTTTGGATTGGTGAAGAACAATGAAGGCATCGCGCACAGCCGGGGCCATCCGCTTGCCATCGCCGCACACAAAGATGTGCGCACCATATTCGATCAAAGGCCAAAGCGCGTCCCCTGCCCCTGTCAGCGCGTGTTGAACATAAGCGTAAGGATGGTCGCTCACACCAGAATGAGCGAGGTGAAGAGTTGCCAGGCCCGGCGTTTCCCAGCCCTCCATTTCTTCCCGGCACAGCCAGTCATGTTCGGGATGTTTGCAGCCAAAGAAAAGGTGAATCGGCCCCGTCGCAGTGCCGCTTGTCCGCTGCGCCGCCCGATCCTGCAAGAAACCCCTGAACGGCGCAAAGCCGGTGCCAGGCCCAATCAGGATCATGGGAACGGACGGATCAGCAGGCGGGGCAAACGGCGGATTGGGCGCGCGGACATAGCCGAAGACGGCGTCGCCTGTTTCGAGATCGCGCATGTGCGATGAAGCAAAACCCTGATGCTCGCCCACGCCGGACCAAGCGGGCGCGCGCATGGTGCCGACGATCATGTCCGCCACATCCGGAGACGCCAGCGAGCTCGAAGCGATTGAGTAAAAGCGCGGAGATATGGCGGCGGACAATTCCACAAATGCCTCCAATTCCATTTCAATTGCGGGATATTTGATCAAAAGACCCAACAGAGACAATCGCGCTTCGGCCACTTCATGCCAGCCTTCGCCTGCAAGCCGTTCCAATGTTGGCTTCGTATTCGGGCAGCGCGTGGCCGCAAGTGCAGCGTCCAAGGCCCGCCGTGGCAGCGGGTCTTGAATCTCGACAAAATCCGTTAGCAATTGGCGAACAGTTACAGTGCGACCGACGGGCAAATGGCGGAACCGGCTTGACGAGCCTGACAGCACCAATTGCGCTGCGCCGGGAATCCCCAGTCGCTCAATCGCCAGATCGACCTGATGCTTGGGGTTTTTGGCGTAGATGGCGATGTGATCGCCCGTCTGATAGGTCATACCGTCTGCCAGTTTGACACGAATAAGCCGCGTTGACGCGCGCGGCGTGGTGCGGCTGACGTCAAACAGGCCGTCGGCAATCTGAACCAGCTCCTGATTACTCAGGATTTCTAGCGGCTGAGCTTGATCGGGCAGAACCGCCGCCCGGGCATCGCGGTTATCGACGAATGTAAGCCCAAGGCTGGACGCTTTAGCCGCATCACCTTTTGCGCCAAGGGCGGACCAGAGTTCTTTCAAGAACCCTGCGACAACCCCGTCAAAATCACCTTCAGTATCGGCCTCTGCGCGTGGAACGAGCCGCTCGGCGCCAGTTGCTTCAAAGGCTGCATCCACGCGCCGGGGAAAAGCCTGATAATTGGGCCAGCTGGATGATCCGATGCCCAACACCGCAAATTTCGTCGTTTCCCAGCGCGCGTCGGCAAAATAGCCAGCGTCGAGGGCCGCTTCTGCCTTCACGCTGCTGTCCGGTGCTTTGCCATTATAGGTCGCTGTGACGATGACAACGACGCGGTCTTCCGGCAATGTGCCCAGCGCTTCGTCCATAGACCGGACGCGCACTTCAAATCCGTCCGCCTCGGCCCGCTCCGCTATTTCTTCGGCAATGTCACGCGCGGTGCCAAGCGAAGTGCCCCAGATGACGGAGAGCCGCTGGCCAGCGCCTGCCACTTGGGCCGGGGCGTCGCTATCATCATTCGCAGCCACAGGAGCAGCGGCGACCATGCGCGTGTGAGGCAAGCGCGCATCAATCCGCATCGTGAAATCATCGGGCTTGATCGACAGCGATTCCTTGATCGACAGCCGGTAATCGCGCCTGTCAGATATCGCGAATTTCTGGAGCATCATCGCCAGTGCAAGCTTCGCCTCGACCATCGCGAACTGGCGCCCAATGCAGGCGCGCACGCCGTTGCCGAACGGCTTATAGGCGTGGGGATGATGTTTGGCTTCTGCTTCGGGCAGCCAGCGGTCGATATCGAAATCGAGCGGACGGTCCCATACCGCCGGATGCCGGTGCAGCGCAGGCGTCATCACATTGATCGGACGGTCCTTGCGCATGGTCCAGCGCCCACCAATCACCTCATCCTCAAATGGCCCCACCGAAAAGGACGGCGCGGTGGGCCAGAACCGCAGTGTTTCCTTCAGGATGCGTTCGATCACATCCAGCTTCGCGATGTCGGCATAGTCGGGGCGTTTGTCTCCGGGCAGGACGCGGTCCACTTCGCCGTAGGCTTGCGCCAAAATCGCAGGGTTGCGGAGCAAATGATAGAAGGCAAAGCTCAGCATCCCCGATGTAGTTTCATGACCCGCGATGAGGAACGTGAGGATCTGGTAACGGATATTGAGATCATCGAGGCGCTCCCCGGTTTCAGGGTCTTTGGCGGTCAACATCAGGTTGAGCAAATCACCGCTGTCACTCGGGTTCGCGCGCCGCTCTGCGATCACATCGTCAACCAGCGTGTTCATGGTGGCAATGGCGGCGGCCAGACGCTCCTTTGATTTGGCGGCAAAGCGCTGCTGGATAGGCAGGCGCGTGGTCTTGTTCATGCTTTCGATCAGCGCAGTGGCGAGCGATTCAAGAAACGGGTCCAGCTCATCCTTTTCGAACGAATTGAACCGGTAACCAAAGCCAGCAATGGCAATGCTATCCAGCGTAAAGCGGGTCATATCATCGGCAACATGCACTTCGCCGCCCACGCGCCTGTCCCACTTTGCGATCAGCGCATCAGCCACTTCGACCATCATGTCGAAATAGCCGCGCATGGATCGCTGGCTGAACGCCGGCAGCAGAATGTTGTGGGCCTTGGCCCAGTTGGGCTCTTCGCTAAACGATGTGAACAGCCCGTCGCCAGCAAAGGCGCGCACGGACCGCAGGCCCGGCCCTGGAATCTTGCGAAATCGCTTTTCATCGCACAGTTCCGCCACCAGATCGGGATGCGACACCCACATCGAGACGTAGGACCCGAAATAGAGCTTGAAAATGCCAGGATCGGCAAAATCACGCGCGACATCCATCAGATGCTGGATCAGCCCAGCCTTGGGAATTTGATGCAAATTGCCAACCAGCGGCAACGTGGGGGGTGACGGAATCTCTGCGCGACTGGCCATATTTCAGGGCGTTCCTCTCGTTGCATCTACGCTACCACTGTGGCCGGATGAGTCTAGGGGGATGATGCTAAGCGACCAATGCTTCGACCTGTTCGGCCAATGTCAGCCATCGCTCCTCCGCATGGTCGCGTTCCGCGCGGGCAGCTTCGACTGCCTTCATCAACGCGGCGAAGCGTGCAGGGTCGCGCGTGTAAAGGTCCCCTGCCCCCATCGCCGCCTCGTCACGCGCAATTTGAGCTGTCAATTCCTCGACTCTGGCTGGCAGCAAATCATAGTCGCGCTGATCCTTGAAACTTAACTTCGTTTGCGCCTTGGGTCTTGCAGCAGGATTTGGTTTGGCCTTTGTGGTCGTGACCTTCGACACGCTGCGCTGCTTTTCCCATTCAGCATAGCCACCTGCAACAATGTCGACCTTGCCCGACCCATCAAGACCAAGCGTCAGGTTGACAGTGCGATCCAGAAAATCACGATCGTGGCTGACCAGCAACACAGTGCCTTCATAATCCGAAATTACTTCCTGCAACAGGTCAAGCGTTTCAAGATCAAGATCATTGGTCGGCTCATCCAGCACCAGCAAGTTGGACGGCCGGGCAAATTCACGCGCCAGCAACAGCCGCGATTGTTCCCCGCCAGATAATGTGCCGACTTTGGCGTCGGCCAGGCCGGGCTCAAACAGAAAATCCTTCAAATAGCCCTGAATATGCTTCTTAATGCCGCGCACTTCGATCCAGTCGCCGCCTTCGGCTAGGATATCGCGGACGCTCTTTTCCGGTCGCAGCAATTTGCGCTGCTGATCGATGATGATGCCGTTCAGCGTCTTGGCACGGATTACTTTGCCACTGTCTGGTGCAATTTCACCCGTCAGCATTTTGAGCAAAGTTGATTTGCCTGCGCCGTTTGCGCCAACAATCCCAATCCGGTCACCGCGTTGAATGCGGAGCGAGAAATCCTTGATGATCGTGCGGTTGCCATAGGTTTTGGAAACCCCGTCTGCCTCAATCACCGATTTTGACCGCGCATCATCTTGCACAGACGCGAGTTTAGCTGCACCTGCTGGCCCGATGATTGCGGCGCGCGTGGCACGCAATTCAACCAGTTTAGCAAGCCGCCCCTGATTGCGCTTGCGCCGTGCGGTCACGCCGCGTTCAAGCCAGTGGTTTTCAATTTTCAGCTTGGCATCCAGCCGGTCGGCGGCTCGCGCTTCTTCTGCATAGGCACGCTCCTGCCATTCCTCAAAGCCGCCAAAGCCAATATCTGTGCGCCTTAGCTTGCCGCGATCAATCCAGAGGGTGGACCGGGTCAGCCGGGTCAGGAACGTCCGGTCATGGCTGATCACAATGAATGCGCCTTTATAGCGTGATAGCCAGTCCTCCAGCCAAGAGATGGCGGACAGATCAAGATGGTTTGTCGGCTCGTCCAGCAGCAACAGGT
Organism: Sphingomonadales bacterium; assembly: GCA_031376385.1. Lineage (GTDB taxonomy): Bacteria > Pseudomonadota > Alphaproteobacteria > Sphingomonadales > Sphingomonadaceae > Aquisediminimonas. The sequence goes on along the minus strand of JANMDQ010000015.1, from coordinate 15,122 downwards.
CTGGGTCTTGCGCCAGCGCCCGGGTAATGGCGGCGCGGCGGCGCTCCCCGCCACTGGCACTGGCGGCCTCGCGGTCCAGATCGACCCCCATCTGATCGGCAATGGCTTCCGCCTCATGCACTTCAGGTGCGTCATCGCCGGACAGCACAAAATCGCGCAAAGTCGCAAAACCGTCAAGCCGAGGTTCCTGCTCCAGGATCACCACTCGCTTGCTGGCGACAATTGACCGCCTGCCTTCGTCGGCATCGATTGTGCCTGCGATGAGTTTCAAGAGCGTGGTTTTGCCCGCCCCATTGCGGCCAACCAGCGCCAGCCGGTCTCTGTCCTGAATGAACACATCCAGCCCGCGGAACAGCCAACCGCTGCCTTGCACAAGGCCAAGCCCCTCATAACCTAACAATGGAGCTGCCATAACGCCGAAAAACCCTGTTCATCACCTATTCAATGCGGCTGGCCTATGGCACAAGGATGATGATGCTGTCCAAAACTCTTCTTGGCCTCTCGGTCGCCGCCCTTTCGCTGACCGCGATAACGGCAGAAGCGCGTGACCCGCAACAGCGCGAACAAAGGCGTGAAGAGCAAGACCGTGCCCGCGATGCGGCCCAACGCGGTGATGTTCGTCCACTTCGCAGTATCGAAAATGGCATTGTTCCAAGCATGCGTGCAAAAGGTGCAAACTACATCGGGCAGGAATTTGATGGGGAGCGCAATCGGTATCGGTTGAAATTCATGCGCGGAAATTCTGTTATATGGGTTGATGTTGATGGCCGGACTGGTGCAATCATCGGTCAAGCAGGCGGATGATCCCATCCGCAATTGATTTTACGGGGAGAAGCCTGTGCGGCTGTTAATCGTCGAAGATGAACCAACGCTGGGGCGGCAATTGAAAAATACCCTTGAAGGGGCCGGTTACGCCGTTGATCTGGCCACTGATGGTGAAGATGGGCACTTTCTGGGCTCCACCGAAAATTATGACGCAGTCATTCTTGACCTTGGTTTGCCAGAGGTGGACGGGCTGACGGTGCTGGACCGGTGGCGCAAGGAAGGCAAGGTGATGCCGGTCCTCGTGCTGACGGCGCGCGACAGCTGGTCAGATAAAGTCGCTGGGCTTGATGCAGGGGCGGATGATTATCTTGCTAAACCGTTTCAGACTCAGGAATTGATTGCGCGGTTGCGTGCGTTGATCCGCCGTGCTTCGGGCAATGCCTCATCGGAATTGATCGCCGGTGATGTCCGGCTCGATACCCGCTCTGGTCGTGTGACGTTGGCCGGAGAACCCGTTAAAATGACGGCTCAGGAATATAAGCTACTGTCTTATCTGATTCATCACAAAGGCAAAGTCGTCAGCCGTACCGAGCTTATCGAACATATTTACGATCAGGATTTTGACCGCGATTCCAACACCATCGAAGTCTTCGTCACGCGCATTCGCAAGAAGCTGGGCCAGGACGTGATTACGACTATTCGCGGCCTTGGCTACAGCCTTGAAGATCCCACCGCATAAGGTGAGCGAAGGAGACAAACGGGCCAAAGCGGGCTCCCTCAATCGCCGGATGATCGGGATTGCGGCACTGTGGATTACAGTGCTGCTATCCGCTGGCGGCTTCGCACTCGACAGGATCCTGACCAACGCGATCACCCGCAACTTCGATGAAGGCCTGGAATATGTCCTAACATCGATGGCGGCATCGGCTGAAATCGATGATTTCGGTGAAGTCCGCCTGATCCGTCAATTGGGGGATCAGCGATTTCTGGAGCCCTATTCTGGCATTTATTGGCAAATCACTGGCGCGGGGTTTGAACCCTTCCGCTCCCGCTCACTCTGGGACCGATCGCTCAAATTGGCAGCGCCGCACAAGGACGAGGCGGTCCATGTCTATGACAGTGCAGAATTCACCGACGAAACCATCCGCATTGCCGAACGCGATATCAAGCTGCCCATGTCAACCATCGTCTGGCGGTTCCAAGTGGCGCAGGATCGGACGGAGCTGGACGCGCAGATTGGCACGATCCGGTCGATCATCATCTGGAGCTTTCTGGCATTAGGCTTTGGTCTGATTGGTATGGCAGCGGTGCAGACAGTGTACGGCCTGTGGCCGCTCAGATCGCTGCGCCAAGCCATTGTGGATATGCGTGCCGGACGGTCACAGCGGATCACCGCGAGCGATTTGCCCAGCGAAGTGGCGCCCTTAGTGGAGGAATTGAACGGGCTGCTCAATCACAACGAACGCCAAGCAGAGGAAGCCCGCGAACATGCTGGCAATTTGGCCCATGCGCTGAAAACGCCGCTGACTGTCGTCATGAATGCCGCAACCGCCAAATCCGAAGACTTGGATGAAACCGTGATCCGCGAAGCGACGACAATGCGGCGGCAAGTGGACCATCACTTGGCCCGTGCACGTGCAGTGGGGCGGCGCGGCCATGCGCATAGCCGCAGTGATGTATGGCCTAGCGTCGAATCTGTAGAGCGCGCCGTGGCGCGGCTTTATCCCAAAGTGCGTTTGGATGTGGACGGAGCCAAATCGCTTGCGGTCCGCGTAGAACGTCAAGATTTGGATGAAATGCTGGGCAACTTAATCGAAAATGCTGCCAAATATGGCGGTGGCAGCGTGTTCATTACGGTGCAGGCGGATGGCGCGATGGCCGATATTGAGATTGAAGATGACGGTGCCGGGATCAGTGAAGCCGACCGCGCCAAACTCTTCAATCGCGGCGCGCGGCTTGATTCGAGCAAGCCGGGCACTGGCCTTGGCCTTGCCATCGTCCGCGATGTTGCGGAAATTTACGGCGGCACAGTCACGCTGGAGGAAAGTGAGGACATGGGCGGGCTGCTGGCACGTCTCCGTTTGCCGCTTGCGGAATAAGCGATAGAGCGAGGTTCCCATGAACCGCGTTTGCGGCTAACCGCGCGGCAATGAGTATCAAAGATTATTTTTTCTGCGGCATCGGCGGATCAGGCATGATGCCGCTTTCGCTGATCGTTCGCGCCGAAGGCCACCGAGTGACTGGGTCTGACAGGTCATTGGATCAGGGGCGGATCGCCAGCAAATTCAACTGGCTGACCGATCAGGGCATTGCTCTATTCCCGCAGGACGGCAGCGGCGTGACGTCTGCAAACCAGATCGTCGTGGCGTCCACCGCCGTTGAAGACAGCGTGCCAGACATTGCCGCCGCAATCCGCTTAGGTTGCGAACGCTTGTCGCGCGCGGACTTGCTGGCACAGCTGTTCAATGCCGGCAGCCAAGGCATTGCTGTGGCAGGCACCAGCGGCAAATCAACGGTTACGGGTATGATTGGCTGGATCTTCCACGCGCTGGGCAAAGACCCAATGGTCATGAACGGCGCGGTGATGAAGAATTTCGTCAGCGATGAAGCGCCCTTTGCCAGTGCGCTTGTTGGCAAAGGGGCGGCGTTCATCAGTGAAGTCGATGAAAGCGATGGCTCCATTGCCCTTTACCGGCCTGACATTGCGGTGCTTAATAACATCGCGCTTGACCATAAATCGATGGACGAACTGCGCGAGCTGTTCACGGGTTTCCTCAGCCATGCCCGCGTCGCGGTGCTCAACGCGGATAGCGAAGAAGTGATGGCCCTGCCGCGCGGCAACTCCGTCACATACTCGCTCAATGGCACCACAGCCGACTTAATGGCGCAGGACATATCGGAGCGGCCAGACGGCGTCGATTTCACAGTGAATGATGTGGCCGTCTCGTTGCAAGCGCCGGGGCGGCATAATGTCTCCAACGCACTCGCGGCGCTTGGTGCGGCAGTGGCGGCGGGCATTAGCCTAGAGGACGCAGCGCGCGCTCTGGGCGGTTTCATTGGCCTGCGGCGGCGATTGGAAGTGGTCGGAAAAACGAATGGCATCACGGTGATCGATGATTTCGGCCATAATCCTGACAAAATAGCCGCGACGCTCAATGCCCTCCATGCTTTTCCGGGGCGCTTGCTGCTCTTCTTCCAACCCCACGGGTACGGCCCCCTGCGCATGATGGGCGCTGATCTGGGCCGGATGCTGCGTGATAAGATGGCAGAGGATGACCGGCTGATCATTTGTGATCCGGTCTATTTCGGCGGCACTGTTGATCAATCCGTGGGCAGTGAAATGATTGTCGATGTTATCGGTGACCGCGCCCAATATTTCGCCTCTCGCGAAGATTGCGGCAGCCGCCTTGTCGCCCTTGCCCGCCCGGATGACCGCATCGTCATCATGGGTGCACGCGATGATACGCTCAGCCAGTTCGCACGGGATGTGCTGGGGCGGTTGTGAGGCCAAGTATAGCTCGGACAAACGGTTTCGCCTCATTTTTAGAGAAACCCATTTCCAAAGTTTAGTAAAGTTGTGCCAGTCGCACGTTTAGTTTTTTGCCAAATTTAACCTTGGGCAAAACCCAGGCTGTCATGGCGTGATGGAATCTGCTCGGCAACCAGACGGTGGGGTTAACCCGCAAGCTCACCTATAAAAATCTTGCGAAACAATACAAGAACATTTCCAACTTGTCAAGACCTTACAATATCGTACCGCTCGCGTAAATCAGTTCATCGTGTAGCATTGCTACGGCCCACCCCCTACCCGTTTCGCATCATAGACCAGAAATGCGGCCCGCCGCCGGGCACATCCCATTCCTCAGTCACCTCAAAACCAAAGCGTCGATAAAGCTGAACATTGCTGTCTTTCGCGGTCTCCAGATAGATCGGCAGGCCGTCAACCGCAGCCATGTCAATTCCTGCGCGAAGGGCCAGACCGCCCCAGCCTTTGCCCTGCGCCTCTGGGCTCACCCCGGCGTAGCGGAGATGCCAGTGCCTGCCGCTGGGATGGTGAGCCGCCAGCGATTTGCCCAAGGCAGCGGCGCGCGGGGTAGTGCTCCTGAAAATGGACAGGAACGTCAGGTTCGTGCGCAGCGTGCCAAGTGGCATATCCTTCTGCCGCCCCGGCGCGCGCCATAATGTGACGACTTCCACATCCGGCGAATGGAGCGCTTTACCCGCTGCCAAATCTTCACTGGCCACAAGTTTGAAAAAGGCCTGCAACCGCGCGCGACGAACCGCGGGATCGGGCAACATCCATATGAAGGACGGGTCATCTTGAAACGCCTGCGCCAGCGTAGTGATGATGCCGGGCAAAGCGGCTTGGCCCTGTTCTGTGATCGTGCGGCTATCCATGGTTTCTGATCGACGAAAGTCACAACAATTGCAACACGCGTCGCTTGACGTTGGACAGAAGATTGTCCAACTCGCATCCATGCATGCAATCAGCTATTCCGAAGCCCGCGAAAATCTTAAATCAGTGATTGATAAAGTCGTCGCTGATCGCGCCCCCGTGGCCATCACGCGCCAACGGGGGGAGGGAGCCGTGCTGGTTTCAGAAAGCGAATGGGCATCAATTGAAGAGACGCTTTACCTGTTGCGTTCGCCAAAGAATGCTGGACGATTGTTGGATGCCATTCGAGGGTTGGAAGCAGGCGAAGGAATCGAACGCGAGCTCATTTATCCGTGAAAATCACATTTTGGCCGACGGCGTGGGATGACTATCTCCACTGGCAGAATGTCGACTCTAAACTTGGCGACAAACTCAACAGCCTGATCGAAGAATGTCGACGTCATCCTTTCAAGGGCACGGGTAAGCCCGAGCCTCTGGGTGGAAACATGACCGAGTGGTGGTCCCGCCGGATCAATTGGGAACAGCGGCTGGTCTACCGCGTCATGGGGAAAGGCGATGCGCAGGCGCTTGAGATTGCCCAGTGCCGGTATCATTATTGAAGATCACTCGCCCTTAAACACTGGCGTCCGCCGCTCAATAAACGCGTCAATCGCTTCATCATGATCGGCAGTTGTGTGTGCGACGCTTTGCATAGCGGCTGACATTTCCAGAATGTTGGCAAGGCCAGCCGTTTGCCCTTCGCGGAGCAAGCGCTTGGTCATGCGCACGGCGTGGGGCGGGTTGGCAGCGATTTTGTCAGCGACCATGCGCGCCGTCGCCATCAGATCAGCATCGGGCACGACGCGTGAGACAAGACCAATCGCCAATGCTTCGGCAGCGTCGATCATTTCGCCTGTGAGCGCGAGTTCAGTCGCCTTGGAAAAACCAATGATGCGGGGCAGCAGCCACGCGCCGCCATCACCCGGGATGATACCAAGCTTTACAAAGCTTTCGGCAAATCTCGCACTCTCGCCAGCAATGCGGATGTCGCACATGCAAGTGAGATCACAGCCCGCGCCAATCGCAGGGCCGTTTATCGCAGCGATTACAGGCACTTCCAGCGCTTGAAACATGAGGGGGAGCCGCTGGATACCCCATTTGTAATTGCGGCGCGTGTCCGCCGGGTTGGCTGCGCGCGTACCGCCGCCGCCTGCCTTCATGCCCTTCACATCACCACCACTGGAAAAGGCTGTGCCGGCACCAGTGAGGATGACCACGCGGACGGACATATCCGCGTCCGCCGCCTCCATGGAGGCGCATAGTGCATCCACCATATCCAGCGCAGATATGGGATTGCGCTTTTCGGGCTGGTTGAGCGTCACGGTCATGATGCCGCCATCGCGCTGTGTTAGGACAAGGTCAGACATGCTAAGTTCCTTTCAACTGAGGATTGAGCGCGACTATAGACAGCATGAAGCTTTTGGGCTTTTTCATCAGCTTAGGATCATAGACAACTTTCAGCCCCAGCAATTCCGCCGCTGCACCGGCAAAGTGGATGCAATTGCGCTTGTTCAAACTATAGCTTTTGCCCGGCAGCGCGCGCCATCTCGCGACCAATGCGATCAAAGCATCATATTGAGCGTCGCTGACTTTCACCCCGAACTGGCGGTCGCTCGACACGACATAACTTGGCTTGCTGCTTTCAACGACGCCCACAACCGATCCCATCAAGATCGCAGGCGTTACCGATTTCGCAGTGAACCCGTAATTGGTATCGACTTCGCCGCCGCTATTCAGTGTGCCCTTGATCGTGAAAAAAGCGTGGGGAAAACTAGATCCAAAGTCATGGGAATAGAAACTGACTGTCACTTCTGCCAAAGCAATACGGGGGAAACAGGCGGCCATGAAAAGTGCCAGGGTGAGGAAGGTCTTGCGCAACGTCATGCGGCAATCCATTGGCTAAGGCGCACCAAAGACTCAAGGATAAACACAATGGCAGCGCGTAAGTCGATATTCATTACTGGCGGTGCGTCTGGCATTGGCCGCGCCGTCGCTGTGTTTTTCGCGAACAAGGGCTGGTTCGTTGGGCTGGCAGATGTGGACGAAGCGGGCATGACTGAGACGGCGGCGGCGATCCCTGCTGGGCAAAGCTCATCTCACCAGCTCGATGTGCGCAGCCGCGCGGATTGGGACCGGGCTCTGGCCGAATTTTGGTCAGCGGCGGGCGAACGGATGGATGTGCTGTTCAACAATGCAGGTGTGGGTCGCGGCGGGCCGCTTGCTGAAACAGCGATTGAGGATGATGATCTGGTCGTTGATGTGAATATCAAAGGCGTACTTTACGGCGCGAAAGCAGGCTTTGCCTATCTCAAACAGACACCGGGGTCTTGCCTGCTCAACACCGCGTCTGCGGCCGGAATCATGGGGTCGGCGGGTATGTCAGTCTATTGCGCCAGCAAATTTGCGGTGCGCGGGTTGACGGAATCGCTCGATCAGGAATGGCATCCTTATGGCATCAAGGTCCGTTCGCTGATGCCCAGTTTCATTGACACACCGATCCTTGACAGCATTTCTCTCGACAGCAACCGGAGCACGCGCGACATTGTGGCAGATGCAGGGCTGGAAATTTCGCCCGTGTCGATGGTGGCTGAGGCCGCTTGGGATGCCATCCAAGGCAAGGCCGTCCACACCCGCGTCGGCAAGACCGCGCACCGCGCTTGGTTTTACGCCCGCTGGGCTCCAAACTATTACCTCAACCGCTCCAAATCATTCAGCGCGGCGCAGCGGGGGCTCAAGTAATAGCAGTGCTCCGGGCTTGACCCGCAGCCCAGAGGGGGGCGGTAGAGTGTGTGACCCTTTGACTCCGGGTCAAGCCCGGAGCACTATCGAGCCGACCATGCAGCCACATTTAATCACAGGTCATTAAGCCTGATCATGCACCAGCCATAAGCAGTTAACCTCTATGCGCCTTACTGTCCCGTGCCGGAACAGTCGTAATTCAAGGGACGACAGGGGCATGAATCAGCGCATAAGGGCCAAATTCATCCCGATTCGGGTGGGCAAAACAGGATATTGGGCAGCTATGGCAGCCATGCGGATGACACCGCGCGTTGCGCTCCCTGTGGGGGCCATCAAGCGATTGGCTTCAGTTTATCTGATGCTCTTCGTTGCATCCTGCGTTCCGGCGGCCTCTTCGATGGGCATTGTTGCGGGCTTTCGTGGCCCTGAAGTGACCGTGGCGATTGATCCGATGCCGGATGGTGTCTTGGCCCCGCGCCTCACCACCACGCCGCTGGTACCTGTGGAGTTTGATCTGGCTGACTTGCCTGCGCTTGACGCTGTGACCAACCCTGCCGCGCTGGCACCCTACGATCCCACGCTCGCCGGGCTTCCTGCCCCCATTGATGGCGTGATGCCTGCGGTCCCCACCGCGCCCTTGCCAGCGCTGATGAACAGTGCGCTGCTTCCCGGCCCAGCGGCTTCGGCTTACGCCTTTCGCGGCTTGACCGGTGTGGATTCGCTCCGTTCGCAACTCTGCCTCACAGCCGCCATTTATTATGAAGCGGCCAGCGAGTCAGAGGATGGCCAGCGCGCCGTCGCGCAAGTCGTCCTCAACCGCGTTCGTCACCCCGCCTATCCCAACACCGTCTGCGATGTTGTGTATCAGGGGACGGAGCGCGGTGATCGGCTGTGCCAATTTTCCTTTGCCTGCGATGGATCCATGTCGCGCGTTCCCAATCGCAACGTCTGGGCGCAGGCGAGCCGCATCGCCCGCGTCGCGCTGGCTGGATATGTGTTTCCGCAGGTTGGCACTGCGACCCATTATCATACTCTGGCCGTAAACCCTTATTGGAACAAAAGCCTGACCGCGACTGCCATTATCGGCGCGCACATCTTCTACCGTTGGGGAACGCGTGCAGGCGAACCGGGAGCATTCTACGCGCGCTATACTGGCCGGGAACCCACTCCGGGACCACGCGCGCATCCGGTCCGTCCTCTGACACCTTCCCTTGGTGCGCCCACGGTGATTGCGGGCAGCGCACTGCCCTTCCCGCAAGGTTTTGGCACTGATGACAGCCTCTCCGCGATCCAGGCTAAGGCGAACGAAAGCCTCCTTACACAACAAGCAGCGCTTGGCCGCGCCGCTCAGCAACGCGCCGTCGCAGAACGGCCCATTGCTCAAGATAATCGCTATGTATCTGGGGCTTTGCCAGAATCTGATATAAGGCCAGAGTTCCGCAATTCAGGGCAGTGGATCGCGAAGTAGCAGTTTAGGCAGGTCGCGTTTAAAGCCCAGCCTCAACTGCAATCCGCACCGCGTCCGCAGACGTCGGCACTCCAAGCTTTTGAATGAGCAGAGACCGGTGCATTTTCACGGTCTTTTCGCTCAAGCCCAGCTTGTGCGCGATTTGTTTGTTCAGCTGGCCGTGCGCCATTTCGACCAGCACATCACGTTGCCGGGGTGACAAGGATTGGACCAACCGAGAAGATTCCCGGCGGCGAATAGATGTTGCGCCAATCGCGTTGTCATCCAGTTCAACTTGTGACCCAAGGAAAAACTCAAGCTCACCGTTATTGTCAAACGTCGGCGCGACAAGCACGGCATTGCGAAACGCAGTACCGTCTTTCTTATAATTCAGAATTTCGACAAGCACAGGCTTATGTTCTTTGACTGAAACTGTGATCCGTTCCGTCAACCATGGCTCCGTTTCAGGGCCAGAAAGGAAACGGCAATTGCGACCGACAATTTCGTCTTCCGCATAACCCGTCAGATCCATAAACGCTTGATTGCACGCAACGATAGGGTTGTCATGCAGACGCGGATTGGAAACAACAGACGCAATCGGGCTGTACATGATCAGCGTCGTTAACGGAGCATCATAAGATGCGGCTTGCATCATTGTGTCTTTCACAAGGGGTGAATACCCCAGAATGAAATGACATCAAAGCTCTAAATAATCAAGCATGTCTCACGCCGCGTGACTAAGGCATTTCGGCACCTGCCTCCGCCTACCGTTATTTCGATTCACCTTGGCGTAATCGTGAAGGGAACTATTGACAGGTCAGGCGGGTTAATAAACGCGTTCCCATAACAGTTTTGCGGGGTATTTTCATGGTTTCAAAATCCGAAAATCCAGATGACGATCAGTCAGAGGAAGAAAGGCGTGCCGCCAGACTGAAGGCTGGCATTGGCATTGGCATTGGATCAGCAGCGGTAATGGCCGCTCTTCTTTATGCTAATCATGCGCGCAAGAAGAAGAGTGACAAGCCTGAGGATTAACGCCAGATAAGCCGAATGGCTGCTCTTCTCATTCTCATCGCCCTTGTCCTTGGACTCACCATTGGCATGCTCGGCGCGGGAACAGGTTGGGGGGATACACTGACCAGCATCGCGCAGCCCATCGGTGGACTATGGCTCAATGGGCTGAAGATGACTGTCGTGCCGCTTGTTGTTGCACTGCTCATCACAGGCATCACCAAGACCGCAGAGGCTGCGCAAGCAGGAGCCTTGGCCCGGCGGTCAGTATTCTGGTTCCTCGGTATCCTCTGGTGTTCGTCAATTATGGCAGCGCTTGTGTTGCCATTGCTCCTTGAAATCTGGCCACTCGCGGCAGACGCCGGAACGGCATTGAAAGCGGGTCTCAAAACACAGGCCGATGTTGGGGCACCTCCAGGTATCGCTGACTTCCTGCTTTCAATCGTGCCAAGCAACCCAATCGCAGCGGCGGCAGAGAATGCGATTTTGCCGCTGACTGTATTCACCACGCTCTTTGCCTTTGCGATGCTGAAACTGCCCCACGCTCAACGCGCGGTCCTAACCGGCTTTTTTGAGGCTGTGGCAGAGGCGATGCTGATCGTGATTGGCTGGGTGTTGTGGCTGGCCCCGTTGGGCGTGTTTGCGCTTGCCATATTGATCGGCACCCAGTCGGGTTTTGCCGCCCTGGGCGCGCTGGTTCATTATGTGATCATGCTCTCTTCGCTTGGGGTGGTCATTTGGATATGCGCTTACGGCGTTGCCAAATTCGCTGGTGGTCTCTCGCTTCGCACCTATCAGCAAGCCGCCCTTCCCGCCCAAGCCGTCGCGATTAGCACCCAATCCTCGCTCGCCTCTTTGCCTGCCATGCTGAAGGGCGTTTCGCTCCTCGGCGTGAAGCCCGCCACGGCAGATATGACGCTGCCATTGGCAGTCGCTCTGTTCCGGGCCACGGGGCCAGCCATGAACCTTGGCGTGGCCATCTACGTTGCGCATTGGTTTGGGATAGAGTTGAGCGTGTTTCAGCTTGCCGCAGGCGTCGCCGTCGCCGCAACGACAACCATTGGCGCGGTCAGCTTGCCCGGCCAGATCAGCTTCATTTCATCCATCGCACCTATCTCGCTCGCCATGGGCCTACCGATTGAGCCGCTTGCCATTCTTGTTGCGGTGGAAACCATTCCCGATATCTTCCGCACCGTCGGCAATGTGTCTATGGATGTGGCTGTCACCAGTGCCATTGCGCGCCAGAATGATGGCCCTGCGCCAAGTCCAGCCCTTCAAGGAGAATCCGCATGAAATATCGCACGCTTGGCCAAGGCCTTAAAGTATCCGCACTTGGCGTCGGCTGTATGCCAATGATCCGCGGCGGCAATATCACCTACGGCGCGGACGCTGACCCGGACGAAGCGATCAAGACGATCCACCGCGCGATAGATCTGGGTGTGACCTTTTTCGACACCGCCCAAATCTATGGCCCGTTTCAAAATGAGGAACTGGTCGGCGAAGCGATCAAAGGCAAGCGCGACGGACTGGTCATTGCCACCAAATTCGGTTTTCGCTTTGACGGCACCAAAATTGTCGGAGTGGATGGGTCTGCTGCGAACGCGAAGGCCTCTGTTGAGGGCTGCCTCACACGCCTTGGCATTGATTGCATCGATCTATTCTATCAGCATAGGGTTGATCCGACAGTGCCGATTGAAGAGACTGTTGGTGCCATGTCGGACCTGATCAAGGAAGGCAAAATCAAGCATATCGGCCTGTCAGAGGCTGGCCCCGACACCATCCGCCGCGCCGCCAAAGTTGCGCCGATCACTGCGCTGCAATCCGAATATTCCCTATGGGAACGCGATATCGAAGAAGATATCCTGCCGGCCTGCCGCGAAAATGGGATTGGCTTTGTGCCTTATTCGCCGCTGGGTCGCGGGTTCCTGACCGGCCAGATCAAAAGCCTTGATGACCTGAGCGAAGGCGATTGGCGGCGGAACGACCCCCGTTATCAAGGTGATAATTTTGCGGAGAACCTGAAAATTGTGGCCGTGATGGAGGGGATTGCTGAGGCGCACGGCGTTAGTGCCGCTCAAGTCGCGCTGGCTTGGTTGCTGGCGCAGGGCGAGGATATTGTGCCGATCCCCGGTTTCAAACGGCGGCTCACGATGGAGGATAGCGTTGCGGCCGCTGATCTTACGCTGACAGCCGATGATCTATCCGCGATAGAGGCCATTGCCCCACGCGGCGGCACAGCAGGACCGCGTTACGGGGAATCTGGTATGCGGATGGTCCGGCTTTAACTCCAAACCCAGCGCCAGATCCCCGCGCCGTAAATCCCGAACCAGCCGTGGCCATAAGTAGCGAGCAGCCAGACGACTGTGCCGACCAGCACCGGCGTGCGCCCCGGCCAGGCGGCGCGCCAAGAAACCGCACCCGATAGTTGATTGCCAAAGGGAAAATAGCTGGTTCGCCCAGACCAATCCGTCCAGCTTTCCCCCATTAGCACCGCTTTCTTCCGGTCCTGACCCGCAGACCCAACCAAAGCCAGAAATGCGATGCCCGTTGCCAGCACAATCAGCTTAGGCTGCGGGCTTACAAGTACGTGGGAGATTGCCCACAAAGCGAAGCCCCACATCATCGGGTGCCGCGTAATGCCAAACACGCCGCGTGCGGGTGCCTTGGCGGCAGCGGCGGCGCCCGGCGAAGGCATGGCCGGATTGCCGAAAAATGATCCTACGAATAAGATACTGCCCAGTAGGACGAGCACAGTCGCGATCCACCATAGCCCGTCGCCTGCGCCCCAATAAGACGCAGCGTCAGGGATGCTGCGATAGGCACTGAGCATGACCATGAACGTGGCGAGCGAAATGAGCGAATAGACAATCGAAAATCCGTTGGCCCCAATCCCGGCCACCAGTTTTGCGCGTAGGGGATGAGACATAAGGAAATGCGTCCCCACAAATAATGCGGTCCATGTGACCAATCCTACCATACCTACCATACCGCCCATCACGTCCTCCTCGCCGTCTTACGCTGAACCAATATCTCTTCGGCCTGTGCATGGTCCAGTGGCTTATCGACATCAATTGCCGCAATCGGATCATCCATGGGCACCAGCCGAATGGACAGGCCAAAACGCAGGCCCGCTTGGCGCAGCGCGTCAGCCAATCCTATCGTGCGGGTGAGGGCACGAAACGCAAGCCACGGCCCAAAGTGGAGGAAAAGCTTCCACGCTGTCTTGCGGTCCTGTTCGGCCTCCGCCCAGACATCAAGTGCCCTGCGCACTCGCTCAGTCCGCAGTGCAAACAGATTTGCGCCAGACCAATGGCCGTCACGAAACTTCAGCCACGTTCGCTGAGCACCCGGAAAAACGGCGAACATGACCTTCTTTTCCACCATCGCAACCGCCAGATCATTGGCGCCGCTGCCCAACAGAAACTGGCTGATCATAGCGGGATCAAGCAAGGGGTGGTCTGCAGTAGTGACCAAGATCGGCCACGGCGCCGCCGCCGTGCCCGCAACGGCCTTGATGCTGGATGAAATGCCACCGCCACTTTCTATCAGAGTCGCGCCGCCGCCGGCCTCCACTGCTGCCCGCAGTTTTTCAGGCGCTTGGGATAGGATGATGATCCGCGCGATATCGGGCGTAGCGTGCAGACAGCGAACGACGCGCGTCACCATCGCTTCCCCGTCAACGCGCACCAAAGCCTTATACTCTTCGCCAAAATGCGTCGCCAGCCTGTCAGGCCCGGGCCGCTGCCCCGCCAATACAATGGCCGTCCAACCGCCCTTTGACATTATTTGGCCCCAAAGTTGTTCAAGTACAAAGATCAGATAGCCCAAGTGGGGCAGGGTTCAACCGGAAAGGTCCCCAAAGCAACGTGATCATGGCGGCCGAAATAGACAAACCAGTTGAACTGGCCCGCCAAGAAAGCATGGCACCGCTGATCTCCGTTGTTGGTTCGGACGGCGCAGGAAAAACCACCGTCAGTTCAGAAGTGCTCGATTTCGTGCGCAGCTATGGCCCAGCTGAAACTGCGCATTTGGGCCTGAAATCCGGCGATATTGGCCGCGCGATCAAGGAACTTCCGCTCGTCGGTGCCTTTGCTGAGGGCTATTTGTCCCGCAAGGCATCGCAAGCGCGCAACCGCAAGGGCCGGATACCAGGGCCATTTACGGCCATCGTGATTTACGTTTTTTCCCTGTTCCGCCTTGGCCGCTTCAAACGGATGCTAGGGCGGCGGCGCGACGGCGTGATCATCGTAACGGACCGTTACCCTCAAGTCGAAGTACCGGGATTTTATGACGGCCCCGGCCTGTCTGCTGCCAAGGCAGAGGGGCGGATCGTCACATGGCTCGCGCAGCGGGAGTATAAGAAATATCTGTGGATGGCATCGCATCAACCAGACCTAGTCATAAGGTTGAATGTTGACTTAGACACCGCCTTTGCCCGCAAGCCCGATCATGAAATTGATATGCTCCGCCAAAAGATTGAAGCCACGCCGAAATTGAGTTTTGGCGGTGCGCTAATCCACGACATTGACAGTAACCTGCCGCTTGACGCGGTGGTCGCCTCTGCGCGAAAGGCGATTGCAGATCGTATGAAACAACTGGGCCGCCAACCGCGGCCTGCCTGACCCCTTATCCACCCAGAAAGTCATTCATGTACCAACACGAACTTGCACGCAGCGGCAAATCGCTCTTCTTTGTGCGCGGCCTTTACATCTACACCATCATTGC
>JANMDQ010000011.1:0-26942 GCA_031376385.1 Sphingomonadales bacterium | reverse complement strand
CGATCATGGGCGCGGCTTATTCGCGAACCGCGCTGGGTGTTGAACGGCCACGTGTGTCGCTCCTCAACATTGGCACCGAAGCGATGAAGGGCACTGACGAAATCCGCGATGCCGCCGCTGTCCTGCGCGCTGCGCCGCATTTGCCGATGGAGTTTCTGGGTTTTGTCGAAGGTGACAAACTGTCGCGCGGCGAGAGCGATGTTATCGTCTGTGACGGATTTTCGGGTAATATTGCCCTCAAAACAATTGAAGGCACTGCGCGCTTTGTGACGGATTTGCTGAAGCGGGCTTTCACAAGCTCGATCCGGTCCAAATTCGGATTTCTGGTTTCGCGGCCTGCAACTGAACTGCTCCGCCATCATCTCGATCCCAATATCCACAATGGCGCTGTGTTCTTGGGCCTGAACGGTGTCGTGGTGAAAAGCCACGGCTCGGCCAGTGCGATTGGGGTCGCCAATGCGATCAGTGTCGCGGCGCGGCTTGTCGCCGATAATATCACACAGCGGATTACCGACGATCTGGCGCAGGTGAGCATGAAGGCAGGCGAATGACTCGCCGCTCCGTCATCATCGGAACAGGATCAGCACTGCCTGCAAACCGGGTTTCCAATGCTGAGCTTTCCGAACGTGTCGATACAAGTGACGAATGGATAGTCGAACGCACGGGTATTAAGTTCCGCCATATTGCCGGGCCTGATGAGACCACGGCGTCGCTTGCCACCCTCGCCGCTCGCGAGGCTCTCATCGCCAGTGATTTAGATGCGAGTGACATTGATCTGATCATCCTTGCCACAGCGACCCCGGATCAGACCTTTCCGGCAAGCGCAACTAAGGTTCAGGCAGCCCTTGGCATCAATGACTGCGTCGCGTTCGACGTTGCCGCCGTCTGCTCTGGCTTTCTTTATGCCCTGAGCGTGGCGGATGCGATGCTGACCACTGGCGCCGCCAATCGTGCTCTCGTCATTGGAGCCGAGACCTTTAGCCGGATCCTTGACTGGGAAGACCGCACGACCTGCGTTTTATTTGGGGACGGAGCCGGGGCGGTCGTCCTTGAGGCGCAGGAGGGTGAACGCGGTATCCTCGCATCCGCCCTTCACGCCGATGGCCGTTACAATGGCCTGCTGTATGTTGATGGTGGCCCGTCCACCACTGGCACGGTCGGCAAGGTCCGCATGAAGGGATCAGAGGTTTTTCGGCACGCAGTCACTAATTTGGCCGCAGTTCTGAAGGAGGTTGTCGCAAAAGCAGACCTTTCTGCCGAGGATATTGATTGGGTTGTGCCGCATCAGGCAAACCTGCGCATACTTGACGCTACGGCACGCAAGCTTGGCCTTGCATCGGAGCAAGTCATTGTCACCGTTGATAAACATGCCAACACTTCTGCGGCCTCCGTGCCGTTGGCACTGGATCAGGCCGTTCGTGACGGGCGCATCAAACAGGGCGACATTGCCGTGTTAGAAGCCATGGGCGGTGGATTTACATGGGGAGCGTCTGTCATTCGGATGTAATTTACATCTGTTGACGCGTCGGATTAGTCCATTAAGTATAAGGGCAGCCAACCATAGGGCCAGTAGCGTAAGAGGGGGACTAGAATGAGTGGTAATGGCACTTTGACCAGAGCGGATCTGTCAGAAGCGATCCACGACGGGATTGGTCTGTCGCGGTCGGAATGCTATGACATTGTCGATGCGGTAATCGACACTCTATCAGAAGCGATGACCTGCGGAGATGATGTGAAGATATCAGGCTTTGGCACATTCCAGATCAAACAGAAAAATGCGCGTGTCGGGCGCAACCCCAAAACTGGCGTTGAAGTTGAAATTGCGCCGCGCCGCGTTCTCACATTCCGGCCCAGCCAGAAAATGCGAGACAAGATTATCGCTGCGGGGTAAGTTCCCCGGATGGTGCAACTTTCGAAATCACCCTCCGCATTTCTGTCGATCAGCGAATTAGCCGATGACCTTGGCCTGCCGCAACATATCCTGCGTTATTGGGAGACACGGTTTACTCAATTGAAGCCTCTGCAACGCGCAGGCAACCGTCGTTACTACCGCCCAGAGGATTGTGCTCTCGCGCGCCAGATCAACCAGTGGCTCAATGTTGAGGGCTACACGGTAAAGGGGGTTCAAAAGATCCTAAATGGCGGAACGAAGACGGATGCCGTGACAAGCGATGCCGCTGTTTCCGTCCACACCGTCGATCACGATGTCAGGGCGGCTCTCATGGCCATTCGTGACCGCCTGGCGCGGGCACTGAGCGCCGCAGAATAACACACCATAGAAGTTGATCGAATAGGCAACACACCATAGAGTTGCGTCATGCTTGACTCCCAAAACGCACCGATCACGCCTGCCACTATATATCGCGGGGACTATGCTGTTCCTGATTGGCAAGTTCCCACCATCCAGCTTGACTTCAATTTGGCAGCAACTTGCACCCGCGTTCGCGCGACGCTGACCGTTGTCCGTAACGGCAATCACAACAGGCCTCTTCGACTGGACGGCGACGGCCTAACGCCAGTGTCGGTTAGTGTTAATGGCATGAAGGTTTCGGACTGGAGATTATCTGACGGCACCTTGGTGATTGCCATATCAGGCGAAACTGCTGTCATTGAAACCGAAGTTGAAATTGATCCCGCCGCTAACACCAAACTCATGGGGCTATATGCGAGCAGTGGAATGCTGTGCTCTCAGTGTGAAGCGGAAGGATTTCGGCGGATCACCTTCTTCCCCGACAGGCCAGATATATTGTCGCGCTACACAGTCAGATTGGAGGCGGATAAGACCAAATATCCCATTCTGCTATCCAATGGTGACCTGACCGGTTCCGGCGATGCTGATGAAGGCCTGCACTGGGCTGAGTGGACTGACCCATTTCCAAAGCCCTCTTATCTCTTTGCACTGGTCGCTGGCGATCTTCAGGCCAACCGAGACACATTTACAACGATGAGCGGCAGGCATGTTGACCTTAATATTTGGGTTGAAGCTGCTGACCTGCCAAAAACCCACCACGCGATGGAAGCACTCAAAACCAGCATGGCATGGGATGAGCAAGTTTATGGCCGCGAATATGATCTGGGAGAATTCAACATCGTCGCGGTTGCCGATTTCAATTTCGGTGCGATGGAAAATAAGTCGCTGAATATCTTTAACTCTCGCTACATCCTGGCCGATCCTGAAACCGCCACTGATATTGATTATGACGGCGTTCTGGGCGTGGTGGCGCATGAATATTTTCATAACTGGTCCGGCAATCGCGTCACCTGTCGTGATTGGTTTCAGTTGAGCCTGAAAGAAGGTTTCACTGTCTTTCGCGATCAGCAGTTCTCGGCTGACCAAGGTTCAGCTGCGGTCAAACGCATCGAAGATGTTCGGATGCTGCGCGCATCACAGTTTCAGGAGGATGCCAGCCCCCTTGCCCACCCGATCCGCCCGGAATCCTATATTGAGATCGGCAACTTCTACACCGCGACCGTTTACAACAAAGGCGCAGAGATTATTCGAATGCTGCACACTTTGCTTGGTGCAGACGCTTTCCGTGCGGGATCCGATCTCTATTTTGATCGGCATGACGGACATGCAGCCACGTGCGAAGATTTCGTCAAGGCAATGGAGGACAGTAGCGGAGTTGATCTTACCCAGTTCCGGCTCTGGTATAGCTTCGCAGGAACACCGCGCGTCAAGGCGAGCCTGAGCCACGAAGGCAATGACGCTGTCCTCACTCTTACACAAAGCGTTCCAGACACACCGGGGCAGACAGATAAACCACCGATGGCGGTACCGCTGAAAGTGGCCTTCTTTGACCGCGATACAGGAGAGAGCAAAGGCGAAACACTTGAACTGCTGACATCAGCGGAACAAGCGTTTCGGTTCCCCGGATTTACACGCAAGCCAGCTTTGTCGATCAACCGCAGTTTTTCAGCGCCAATCACCGTTGAAACGGATCGCGATGCCGACGAACTCGCATTTCTTGCCGCCCATGACGATGATCCTTTTGGCCGCTATGAGGCGATGCAGCAACTGATGGTGGATACGCTCGTCGCCGCTGTTTCGCGCGGAACGGCGGATCACACGCACGTCATTGAGGCTGTGCGCAATACGCTCACCAACAATGCGCTGGACCCTGCCTTCATTGCGGAGGCGGTGTTGCTGCCGTCTGAGGCCTTTATTGGCGATCAAATGCTGATTGTGGACCCCGATGCGGTCCATGAAGCACGAGAGGCGTTGCGGCGGGAGTTGGCGACAAATCTGTCCGATCATTGGCGCGCAGCCTTTGCGACGCAGGGTCAGGGGGCGTTTGCGTATACGCCGGAAGCAAAGGGCGGGCGTCGGATGCGCAATGTCTCACTTGGCTATATTGCTGCGACAGGTGCAGCAGACGTTGGGCCGCTTGCCCTTAATCAGTTTGAGCGTTGCGACAATATGACAGATCGCATGGCAGCCATGCAAACGTTGGCGAACGGAAACGCGCCTCAGCGCGCCACTGCACTCAGCGCTTTTTATGATCGCTATCGCAGCAATCCACTTGTCATCGACAAATGGTTTTCTGCCCAAGCCATGGCAACGCGCAACGATACAGTTGAAGCGGTGCGGGCGCTTCAAACACATCCCGATTTTGCCCTGACTAACCCCAATCGCGTTCGCGCGCTGGCCAGCGCATTCTCAGTCAATCAGCAGCAGTTCCACCGGTCAGACGGTGCTGGATATGCTTTTCTTGCCGATATCATTATCGCGCTTGATCCGATCAACCCGCAGACAGCATCGAAGCTCCTCCCCCCGCTCGGCCGTTGGCGGCGCTTTGATGAAGCACGCGGTGACATGATGAAAGCAGAACTGAGCCGCATCCTCGGCAAGCCAGGGTTAAGCAAGGATGTGTTTGAGCAGGCTTCGAAAAGCCTCGTTTGACGGAACCTCAACAATGATCTTCAAAATCCTCGCTTCCCTGAGCTTGTCGAAGGGCCGTCCTTTTCCGCGAGCTCGGTGCCTCGGGAAGAGCGGCCCTTCGACAAGCTCAGGGAAGGGGTAGGGGTGGATATCCAGCAAACCATCCGCCCCACTGACCTTCGCATCGCCCTGTTTAGCGGAAACTATAACTATGTTCGTGACGGGGCCAATCAGGCGCTGAACCGGCTGGTAGGTTATTTACTGCGCCAAGGTTGCCACGTCCGCGTCTATTCCGCGACAAGTGATACGCCAGCTTTCCCCCCGGCGGGAGATCTTGTCAGCGTTCGTTCGATGCCAATCCCAGGACGCGGCGAATATCGTGTTGCGCTGGGTCTGCCGAGCGCAACACGCCGAGACTTGGAGACTTTCGCGCCCAATATCGTCCATGTCTCTGCGCCTGATGTTATGAATCACCGCGTGGTCAGCTTTGCGCGGCGAAGGCTTATTCCAATCATTGCGTCGATGCACACCCGGTTTGAGACCTACTTCCAATATTATGGACTCGGCTGGGTCGTCCCTGTCGTAGAAATAATGCAGCGCCGTTTCTATCGCCGCTGCAATGCCGTTGTCGCACCGTCCGAATCGATGGCGCAGATCATGCGGGATCAGCGGATGAACGGAGATATTAGCATCTGGGCACGCGGGATTGACACCGGCATCTTCAACGCTGGGCGGCGTGACCTCGCGTGGCGACGGAGTCTGGGTGTCGCAGACACTGACGTCACGATCGGCTTTTTGGGTCGGCTAGTGATGGAAAAAGGCCTTGATGTTTTTGCCTATAGTATAGACATCCTGAAGGCGCGCGGCGTTCCCCACCGGATCCTTGTGATCGGTGACGGTCCTGCGCGCGATTGGTTTGAGAAGCGTCTGCCAGAGGCTGTATTTGTCGGCTTTCAAAACGGCGAAGATCTTGGCCGGGCAGTGGCGAGCCTCGACATACTTTTCAATCCTTCGATCACAGAAACCTTCGGCAATGTGACATTGGAAGTGATGGCCTGCCGCTTGCCCGTGTTGGCCGCGCGAGCCACCGGCAGCGAAAACTTGGTCAAGAATGGCATCACTGGGCAATTGGTGACGCCGGGCGATACGGACGCCTTTGCCGATGCGCTTCAAGCCTATTGCACTGACCCCGCATTGCGCGAGGCCCACGGCCGCGCGGGCGAGTTAGAAAGCAGCCACTATGATTGGGACAAAATCAATCAGAAGGTGCTTGATGTCTATTTGCGATTGGCACGATGAGCAGCCTTTTTTCATCCCAAGCCGCCAATGCAGCGCCACTGGCAGATAGGTTGCGTCCCCTAAGTCTGGATCAGGTCGTTGGGCAGGATCATCTGACAGGCGAAGACGGTGCCATAGGACGAATGGTTGCGGCCGGTAAGCTATCATCGATCATCCTCTGGGGACCGCCCGGCACCGGCAAGACAACCATTGCAAAACTGCTCGCCGAGGCAGTCGGCTTGCGCTTTTCCATGATCTCTGCCGTGTTTTCCGGCGTCGCCGATCTCAAGAAAATCTTTGCAGAGGCAAAGGCTGAGGCGGAACTTGGCCAGCGCACGCTCCTTTTCGTGGATGAAATTCACCGCTTTAACCGCGCGCAGCAGGATGGGTTTTTGCCGTTTGTGGAAAATGGCACTGTTACGTTAGTGGGCGCGACAACTGAAAATCCTAGTTTTGAATTGAATGCTGCTCTGCTTAGCCGCGCTCAGGTGCTGGTGCTCAACCGATTGAATGAAGAGGCGCTGGATACACTTTTGAAGCGCGGCGAGATGCTGGAGGGGCGAACGCTGCCGCTCACAACTGATGCTCGCGCCGCCCTCATCACAAGTGCCGATGGTGATGGCCGCTTTCTACTCAATCAAGCTGAAACGCTCTTCTCAGTGGAGATTGCAGAACCACTTGATCCCCCCGCGCTGGCGGCTCTCCTTCACCGCCGTATGCCAGTCTATGATAAGGATGGAGACGGACATTATAATCTTATCTCTGCCCTGCACAAAAGCCTGCGCGGCTCAGACCCTCAAGCCGCGCTCTATTATCTTGCGCGGATGTTGGTTGCGGGCGAGCAACCCCTTTACGTGCTGCGCCGCTTGGTGCGTTTTGCCAGCGAAGATGTTGGGTTGGCTGACCCGCAGGCCCTCATTCAATGCCTTGCTGCCAAAGATGCTTATGATTTCCTCGGCAGCCCGGAAGGCGAACTGGCGATTGTTCAGGCCTGCCTTTATTTGGCAACGGCACCCAAATCGAATGCTGCCTACAAGGCGCAAAAGGCGGCTTGGAAATCTGCGCGCGAAACGGGCTCGCTGATGCCACCACAAAATATTCTGAATGCACCAACAAAACTGATGAAGGATATCGGATACGGTAAAGACTATGCCTATGATCACGATTCCGTCGGCGGTTTTAGCGGCGATAATTATTGGCCGGAAGGGATGGCGCGAGAGGTTTTTTATAAGCCGGTCAATCGCGGGTTTGAAGCGAAAGTGGCGGAACGGCTGGCCTATTGGGATGGCTTGCGGAAAGCGGGTTGATCGCGAACATCCGGGTTCGGCGTTGAGGGCGTCGTAGTAGTGATGGTCACCCACGAGATATGACGTTTTGCTAGTGCTCGACGGACGGAACAAAGCGCATAACTGCGGGTTCCTTCGCTGTGCTCATTCTCATTCGGCACGCTGACGGAGATACAGACGTGAAAATCCTCATGATCCTCACTTCACATGACAAGCTGGGTAACACTGGCGAAAAGACTGGGTTTTGGCTGGAGGAGTTCGCCGGGCCCTATTATGTTTTTGAAGATGCGAGTGCAGATATCACGCTGGCTTCACCAAAGGGCGGGCAACCGCCGCTTGACCCCAAAAGTGACGCCCCTGATGCGCAAACTGAGGCGACAAAGCGCTATCGCGGGGACAAGAAAGCCCAGGGTTTACTGGCCGACACACATATTCTCAATGACCTGAGGATTGCGGATTATGATGCTGTTTTCTATCCGGGTGGCCACGGCCCGATGTGGGATTTGGTTATCGATACCGACTCTATTGCAATAATCGAACAGGCGCTGGCTACGGACAAGCCAGTTGCCTTGGTCTGCCACGCACCGGCTGCGTTAAAGAATGTTCACGAGCCAGATGGATCGCCGCTGGTGAAGGGACGTCGCGTTACTGGGTTTACGAATGGCGAGGAAGCCGCTGTCGGTTTGACTGACATAGTGCCCTTTCTGCTTGAGGATATGTTGAAAGAGAATGGCGGCCTCTACAGCAAGGGCCCTGATTTTCAGCCTTACACCGTGGAGGATGGTTTTTTGATAACCGGCCAGAACCCGGCATCATCCGAGCAGGCCGCGCGCATGCTGCTGAACAAGCTGTAGTGCTATTGAGAACTGTAACTCTTGTTAAGGCGGATCACCTAATCCGCACTGACTCGGCTAAAAAGAGAAAGAAACTTTCGCGTCGTCAAAGGGTAGCGTGGGGTTAGAGCGGATTGCTCGAAATGTGATTCGCGACAGCCACCCTGAACTTGTTTCAGGGTCCATGCCTCAATTTTCATGCAAGACTGGATCTATCAACTTTGGCAGCGACATTGAGGCATGGATGCTGAAACTAGTTCAGCATGACGGTGGTGCAGATTTTACCGAATCCGCTCTAGCCTAGATCAACGATTGCATGCCCCACTCTCGGAAGTACTAAAGTTCGATTTATGAATGGTAGCGGAGGAGGGACTCGAACCCCCGACACGCGGATTATGATTCCGCTGCTCTAACCAGCTGAGCTACTCCGCCCCGGTTCGGGAACAGCGCCTTTAGGACGGGCTGCGCAGCCGGTCAACTGCCCATCGCAGTCGCCTTCATCTTATGACCGGAGCCATAAGCATATCCCGCAATCTCCTGCCATGGGCCGTCGCGATAATGATAAGCAGCAAGGCCAATAATCGCGATTCTGCGGGGCCCGAATTCAGCAGCGACCATATCTTTGGTCGCCTTAGCCACACTTGGTTTGACCTTATTCTGGAAGGTCACATGCGCAACCCAATCTGCACGGTCTTGAGGGATAAGAAGAGGCTCAAACGCCTCTGCCAACCGCCACCGCGTGTCATTGAGGTCCGGCGAATCGATACGGTAAGCGTTGCCAGTGCCAAGTCCCATGATCCCACTCACCCACGCAGCAGGAGTGCGCTCTTTGCACTCCGATTTTAGCCGCGCACAAATGTCACTTAGCGCCGACGGAGGCAAGTGATGAAACAACGTCAAATGCGCGGGAACGCGGTTTCGCTCCGGCGGATAGTGCCGCGTTCTTTGCGCGTTTAGCCAGGTAAAATCATCGCGACTGAATAATGCCGCAACAATAACAGGCCCGCTCAAATCTCGACCTGACTTCCCAGTTCCACGACACGGTTTGTGGGAAGGCGAAAAAACTCCATTGCACTTTCCGCATTCCGCAACATCCACGCAAAAAGTTTTTCTCGCCAGATCGCCATCCCGGGCCGGGCTGAAGCGAGCAACGTCTGACGGGCTAGGAAGAAGCTGGTGTCCATCATCTTGAATGCAGGGCCACAGGTTGTAACGCGGCTGAGCGTCGCGGGAACGTCAGCCTCCTCCATGAACCCGAATTTCAGGATCATCCGGTGGAACCCCTGCCCCAGATCATCCATTGAGCAGCGGTGGTCAGGATCAACATAGGGTGAGTTAGCAATCTTCACCGTGAGCAGGATAATCCGTTCATGCAGCACTTTGTTATGTTTCAAATTGTGTAGCAACGCGTGGGGAACTCCGTCAGGCGTTGACGTCATAAAGACAGCCGTACCAGAAACGCGCGTCGCCGAAGTGGCGGCTGAACTGACGAATACTTTAATCGGCATGGCAGATTCGCGCATGCGCTCCATCATCAACTGTCGCCCACGCGCCCATGTTGTTAGCAACGTGAAGATGACGAGGCCAATCAGGAGCGGAAAATAGCCGCCATCTGGCACTTTCAAAAGGTTTGCACCCAAATAGGCAATGTCGACAATGAAGAAGAGGCCGAGCAGAGGAAGTGCCTTCCATTTCGGCCATTTCCAGAGGCTGAACAGCACCACCGAAAGCAAACAGGTATCAATGAACATCGCACCTGTAACCGCTATGCCGTAAGCTGCGGCCAAATTGCTGGATGACTTAAAATAAAGAACAAGGACGATGACCATAATCATCAGCCCCCAGTTGATTGTGGGGATGTAGATTTGCCCAGCTGCGTTCTCGCTGGTGTGCAAGATACGTAAGCGCGGAATAAAGCCAAGCTGGATTGCTTGTTGGGTGAGCGAAAAAGCACCCGAAATGACCGCTTGGCTGGCGATGATCGTCGCGAGCAAGGCAACGAAAACCACTGGCATCCGCACGGCATCGGGAATCATGAGGAAGAAGGGATCCTTGATCGTCGCCAACGCCTGCGTTTCGTCCATAGAAAGGATCATCGCGCCCTGCCCCATGTAATTGAGCATCAATGCAGGCAATACGAATCCCATCCAGCCGTACGCTATGGGTTTGCGCCCAAAATGGCCCATATCGGCATAAAGCGCCTCTGCGCCCGTCACCGCGAGAACCACTGTTCCCATCGCAACAAAGGCCGTAAATCCATCCACATAGAAAAAATAGAGCGCGTTCAACGGGTTGAGGGTCTCAAGAATGATGCCTGGATTTTGACCAAGATAAAGAATGCCAAGCGCAGCCAAAATAGCGAAATAAACTAGCATGATCGGGCCAAAGAGCGCCCCTACTTTTGCGGTTCCACGGGCTTGAATCCAGAACAGTCCGACCAAAATCAACACTGCGATCCCGATAATCCAATCGCTGAAACCGGGATGGACATATTTCAGACCTTCGGTTGCAGAAAGAACGGACATGGCAGGCGTAATCATTGAATCGCCGTAAAAAAGCGCAGTCGCGAAGACGCCAAGCATCACAATCGGCGCCGACCATTTGGCCCCTTGCGACTTGCTGTTTATCAGCGCGAGCAGAGCCAAGCTGCCGCCCTCGCCCTTATTGTCGGCTTTCATGATTGTCAGAACATATTTGAATGTCACGACAATCATCATCGACCAAAACACGAGGCTCAGAACACCGTGAATGTGGACAGGATCAGGATTGATCGGATGATGACCAGCAAATGTCTCACGAAAGGCATAGATCGGGCTCGTCCCGATATCACCGAACACTACGCCAATAGATCCTAAAATGAGTTTCCCCATTGGCCCGCTCGTATGCCCATGCGCTTCATCATCGGCTGCCGCTGTGGCTGTTTCACTCACAAACGTGTCAATCTTACTAAGCTATGGAGCATAACATTCCCTACACGCGCCTCACTGCCTCGCGCGTAACACAGCCCATAAGGGCCAGCAACGCCAAAGGATGCGTGCTATCTAGCGTATCAAGTTGATCCCGCGCTGTAGCAGCGCCTCAAACTGGCGCTCATCGACCGCTGCGGTGGGGTTGTTCCAAGTACCGGTCACAGTGAACCAGTCCCCAGCTTTCGTCTTAATAAGGTACGACATCGACATGACGCCGACTTCTGACCCGCCCTTATATCCCACATAGGCGAAGCGGTTTATCTCATTGGGTGGCAAGGGACGATTAATCGCCAGAATGTCTAGTGCCTCCTTGCTGTCTGACAGCCGCAGTGCACTGAACGACTCTGCAATATCTGACGGCGACGCAAACCATTCGATGCTATCGATATGGGCAGGACGATCCCCAAAAGCTGTGCGGTCGATCATAGCGAGTTTAGGGCGTAGTGATTTGAGCAGAGCCCGGCGCGCTTTGAGCGGGCCAGCCTCCCAAATTGCTCGCTCTTTTGCTCTCATCGGCATTTTGAGGACAAAAGCCTCAAGCGTCGTTAAGATTGGAACGGCATTTCGGGCGTCGGAGCGGCCAACCGCGACATAGCGGTTATCCAAATTCTCGCGCCCCAGAGCCGTCATCAATGTATCGGTGGCGCTGTTATCACTGACCGAGATCATCAGAGTTGCAAGGCTGTGGAGCGTCATCGGCGAACCCACCGGCCAATCTTGCGTGATCCCTGACGGCAGAGACGGCGGACCAAGCGGCACAACGTCAGACCATTTCCGCGTGCCAGCTTTCACCTGAGCCACGGCTTCTGCCAGCACCCAAAGCTTGAACGTCGAGCCAACAGCCAATTGATCGTCAGAATTGACCGCTGCAAGCGCCTCAAAAGCATTAGCGCGGCCGTGCCTAGCAATTAGGAATCCAGCCTTTCCAGGCAGGCTGGCAAACTCAGCCGACAATTTGGCAAGCGAGTCGTCGCGCGCCCGAACGCCTGTAACCTGCAAACCAATTACAAAATTGGGCGCGTCTTTCGCTGTAACAAGCTGCATCGTGACGGTGGCACGGTCATAGCCAATATCGACTTCGCCGTTGACACGCGTCTCCGCGCGAACGGCCTCCACCCCCCGAACGGCACCATGTTGAGCAACGAGTTGATCCGCAATCTGGCGAATTTGCGCCGCCGGTATTTCATTCAGGAATGTGGGCGAGAAAAAAGCCTCAGCCTTTATCTTGCCGCTGAGCACATCCGGCAATTGCACCGCGCGCATTTCAAAAGGCGTTGGACTTTCGCGTGCGCTAGCCGGCACTGTCAGTCCAATGAGCATCAAAAAAGCGGCAATGATCCTCAAGCGTCGATCACTTCTTCATCAATGCGAGCGGCATTTTCCTGAATGAAGGTGAAACGGTGTTCAGGATGACGACCCATCAGACGGTCAACCAGGTCCTTCACCAACGCGCGTTCCTCATATTCCTGCGGCAGTGTGACGCGCAGCATCCCGCGTGTTTCGGGGGCCATCGTGGTTTCTTTCAATTGATTGGGGTTCATTTCACCCAAGCCTTTGAATCGGCCCACATCTACCTTTTTGCCTTTGAACTCGTTTGCTTCAATTTCCGCCCGGTGCGCGTCATCGCGCGCATAGATGGATTTCGCGCCAACGGTCAGGCGGTAGAGCGGCGGCTGGGCGAGGAATAAATGTCCCTTTCGCACCAGATCAGGCATTTCCTGAAAGAAGAATGTCATCAGCAGGGTTGCGATGTGAGCGCCATCAACGTCAGCATCCGTCATGATGATAATGCGTTCGTAGCGGAGATTGTCAGCGTTACAGTCTTTGCGCGTACCGCAGCCAATCGCCTGCGATAGATCAGCAATTTCCTGATTGGCCCGAATTTTATCCATTGTGGCCGACGCAACATTCAGGATTTTACCACGAATGGGCAGGATCGCTTGGGTCTTACGATTGCGTGCTTGCTTGGCAGAGCCGCCTGCGCTGTCCCCTTCAACGATGAACAATTCAGTGCCCTCTGGGCCTTGGTTGGAACAATCGGTGAGTTTGCCCGGCAGTCGGAGCTTACGGCCCGAAGTCGCGGTTTTGCGCTTGATCTCTTTCTCTGCCCGCCGCCGCAACCGCTCATCCAGCCGCTCAAGCACGAACCCGAGCAGCGCCTTGCCACGGTCCATATTCGCCGTCAGATAATGATCGAAATGATCCCGCACTGCGTTCTCAACCAACTTCGCGGCTTCCGGCGACGTCAGCCGGTCCTTCGTCTGGC
Source organism: Sphingomonadales bacterium (assembly GCA_031376385.1). GTDB lineage: Bacteria > Pseudomonadota > Alphaproteobacteria > Sphingomonadales > Sphingomonadaceae > Aquisediminimonas. Next base: position 13,428 of record JANMDQ010000011.1, on the reverse strand, counting down.
TTTGAAATTGCGGCTCGCGAATGAAGACCGACAGCATGATTTCAGACCCGATCACGATATCTTCCGCCGCGATCTGCTCCGCTTTTTTCTGGCCAATCAGCGCGCCGAACGCCCGCATGCCCTTCACAATCGTTGTGCGCAGCCCGGCCTCATGTGTGCCGCCATCGGGTGTGGGGATGGTGTTGCAATACCAGCTATAGCTGCCTTCACTCCACAGCGGCCATGCCATCGCCCATTCGACGCGGCCCTGTTCGTCCGGAAAATCTTGAGAGCCTGAGAAGAAATCTGCCGTCGCGCATTCGCGTTCGCCAATTTGTTCGCGCAAATGGTCTGACAATCCGCCTGGAAACTGGAAGACGCCCTCTTCTTGCGTATCATCCGAGATGAGTTCGGCTGCGCATTTCCAGCGGATCTCAACACCGGCAAACAGATAGGCTTTGGATCGGGCCATGCGAAACAGGCGCTGCGGCTTGAACAGCATTTCGCCGAAAATCTCATGATCGGGAACGAAGGTGACTGATGTACCGCGCCGGTTGTTGACTGGCCCCAGCTTTTCAATTGGCCCCTGCGTAATCCCGCGCGAGAAGCTCTGACGATACAGCTCTCGGTTGCGCGCGACTTCTACGATGGTTTCCGATGATAGAGCGTTGACCACTGATACGCCGACGCCGTGCAGGCCGCCGGACGTTGCATAGGCCTTGCCCGCAAATTTCCCACCGGAATGAAGCGTCGAAAGGATCACTTCTAACGCGGACTTGTCTGGAAATTTGGGATGTGGATCAACGGGAATACCGCGCCCATTATCCGTAACGGTCAGTCGGTTACCAGGCTCAAGCGTAATTTCGATGCGGGTCGCATGGCCCGCAACGGCCTCATCCATCGCATTATCAATGACTTCCGCCGCCAAATGATGCAGCGCTCGCTCATCTGTGCCGCCCACATACATGCCGGGTCGGCGGCGGACGGGCTCCAGCCCCTCCAAAACCTCAATATCAGAAGCGGAATAGGCGTTGGATGCGGCATTTTGGGTGGCAAACAGATCAGACATAGCGACGCTATACGGGGGCGAGAGTCGCGAGTGCAAGCCTTACTGGCAGTCGCCGTCACTTTAGACTATGGCGCTCTCACCTATGGCAAAAAAACTACGATCTGATGATTGGGGCTTTCCCCGCTGGCGCGACTATGGTTCCACAAGTGAAGCCGTAAAGGTGCGCATGTGTGACCGCCACCGCTGCGATCAACCAGGTAATTGCCCTGCCCCCAAAGCCCCGAATAGCCCGGATCGCTGGTATTTCTGCCAGACCCATGCCGCTGAATATAACAGCGGCTGGAATTATTTTGAGGGGCTCTCCGCCGAAGAAGCCGCCGAACGTGAAGCCGATGAACGCCGCGACGCATCTGGCTTTCAGGAAGCCAAGCATTACGGTTGGGCGGGCTCCGGTGACGGGTCACGCAGCCGCGATGAAATGCGCGCGCTTGATGCCTTAGGGCTTGAGACAGACGCTGAATTTGAGGCGATCAAGACAGCGTGGCGGCGGATGGCCAAAGAAAATCATCCTGACGTAAACCCTGATAATGCTGACGCGGCAAAAAAGTTTCAACAGGCGCAGGCCGCCTATGACGTGCTGCGGGTGGCCGAGGAACGGCGACTGGCGCTTTGACGTGCTCCGGGCGCGTCCGGAGCACTGCAACTCTAATCTTCCAAGCTATCCCGCAATGGCGGCTTGCCAGAAATTTGCAGAGCCAGGCGCTCTGCCTCTTGCACGTTGAACCGCCCCGAGATTTGAAACGCGCCACCAGTGATTGACTCTAGAACGGTAGGCTCTGTCAGGATCTTTCCATTGAGCGAAATGGCAAGGGTTTTGCCGATATGCGCCCTAGTGATCGCGCCAAGTCGCGCGCCTGCTGCAGGCTCCAATGTCACCAATACTGACACCATGCCGTCGATGTCAGGCTGTGCGCGAGCGTCAACAACGTCTTTTTCCGCAAAGGCCTCTGAACCGATCAGAAACACCCGACTCACATCTTCAGCGACGGCAGGTTTGATCGCCAGCAGCGAAAAACTTGCCAAAAATGCAAAATACGATGCTTTCATATGCAGAGAATGCACCAATTCCCAATTCGGGGCAAGGCACCGCCACTATGACTTGACATGTGCACCAGTCAGGGCGACGGTCTTGAAAGTAACAGGCGGGGACTGAGATGCTTAAGATATTGAAATGGCTAGCAATTGCCTTTGCGACCCTTGTCGCGCTTCTGTTAATTTTCGGTTGGAAAACTGACCTTGATGCCACTGATATGAAAGCCAAATATAGCAACGCATCTTCGCAATTTGTGAACCTTGGTGGTGGGCTTTCTGTACACGCGCGCGACGAAGGCAATGGGGATGCTCCCACGCTCGTACTGATCCACGGGTCCAATTCATCGCTCCAGACGTGGGAGCCGTGGGTCAAGCGATTGGGGGCGGACTACCGCATCATCAGCATTGATCTGCCTGGGCACGGTCTAACCGGCGCCAATCCAACGCGCGATTATCATTACGCTTCCTTTGTGGATGTTGTTGACCGCGTGATGACACAGCTGAAGGTTCAGAAATTCGCTATTGCGGGCAATTCAATGGGTGGTGCCGTCGCGTGGCATTATGCGCTGGCTCATCCAAACCGCGTTACGGCTGTGGGCCTGATTGACGCGGCAGGCGCCCCTGCTTGGCAGGCCAAAACAACTCCGCTTGGGTTCAGGCTGGCCCGAACCCCAGTCATTCGTGACATCATGCGCTCGGTCACTCCTCGATTTGTCATCGAAAGCAGCCTTAAATCGTCAGTGAGCAAGAAAGAGATTGTCAACGAAGCGATGGTTGATCGCTATTGGGAATTGCTGCTGTTCCCTGGCAACCGCCAAGCCTCAATCGACCGCTTTGCTTTGGCTCACAATGTAGAGCCAGCGAGCAAGGAAACGCTTGCTGCGATCAAAGTCCCAACCCTCATCATGTGGGGCGCAGAGGACGGCCTTATCCCGCTCAGCTCCGCCAAATGGTTCGCAGCGGCGATACCGCAAGCAAAATCAGTAATTTATCCCGGAGTCGGTCATATTCCCATGGAAGAAGTACCAGATCAATCGGCCAAGGATATGAAGGCGTTTCTGGATTCGGCATTGAAGCCTGCGCCCTAAAGCCCCGTCGGACCGCCGCCATCAATGTTGATCTTTTGCCCCGTCACATAAGTATTCGCATCTGACACAAGCCAAAGCACGGCCGCTGCTACGTCATCGGGCGTGGATACGCGGCCAAAGGGAGACTGGGCGTCTAGCGCATGGATATCATCCACTCCCGCAATCGCCTTGGCCAGACGCGACCCCATGTCAGACACGGTAAGGCTCGGTGCGACAATGTTAACGCGGACGCCGTGTCCTCGCTCTTCTTTCGCCAGCGTAAGCGCAAGCGCCTCTGTTGCGGCTTTGCCCATATTATAGGGCGCGCCATAAGGCGCCATTTGCAAGGTCGCCGTGCTGGAGATCATGATAATGTCTGATCGATCATGAGCGCGCAGCATGGGAAGCGCGAGTTTGGACAGATAATGGGGGCCGAACGCATGGGTGCGCATCACCCGTTCAAATTCCAACGGATCAGTATCCGCGACGGGAAGTCCGCGACTGGCAATGCCCGCGTTGTTAATCAGGATGGACAGTCCACCAAAATCAGCTTCAATTTGGGCCATCATAGCCGCGCAGGCATCATAATCAGCGACTGAGGCCTGATAGGCCATAGACCTGCGACCCATGGCTTTGATCTGATCGACAACTTTGCCAGCAGCATCACCGTCACTGCGGTAATTGATCGCCACATCCGCACCGGCTCTTGCCAAAGCGAGCGCAACACCCCGGCCAATGCCGCGCGATCCGCCTGTTACCAGCGCTACTCTCCCGCTCAAATTCATCGCACAACTCTCCCCAACTCTTCAAAATCTTGAATCGTATCAATGTCTATCAATTGGTCTGGCCGCAGCATGACTTGCTTTCCCATCGCCAACAAGTGCCGTGCCCCGTGATCGCCAGTGAGGCTTTGAAGGGCTCCGAAATGGTTGCCGCCAAAAAGCGCCGGTGGCATCGACGACGTGCCATTCGACGACACGACAAGAGCGGATGGGCCACTTGCCTCCTCAAATAGCGCGAGAATATGTGCGGCAGGAACCAGAGGCATATCGGCGAGGACAATAACAATGGCATCGGGGCGTGTCGTCAAAACGGTTTCGACGCCTAAACGGATTGTATGAGACTGCGGTGCGTTTTGATCGTCCGTTTCAACTGTTTCAAAACCCTCAAGCCCTAAGCTGCAAAGTGCTGGGGTGCCAACGACGATCCGCCGCGCGAACGGCACATCCCCAAGCATGCGCGCGCTATGAGAAATCAGCGGGATGCCTTTCCAACTGCTCAACAATTTATCGTCAGCACCAAAGCGCCGCGACTGGCCTGCAGCTAGCAATATGCAAACAGAATTCTCGGGCAAGATCGTCATAACACGATCGTTATCAGCTTGGACTGGCAACAGCCACTTTCATGCTGCTAAGCGATTTGCGTGAATAGCCCCGCTTATATCTTCCGATTTATTGAAACCCAGTTGCAAGCGGGATGCCGCGTGGCCCTGGTAACGGTGATCAACGTTTCCGGCGCATCGGTGCGCAATCCTGGCGCGCATATGGCGGTAGCAGAAAATGGCGAAGCTCGGGGATCATTATCTGGCGGTTGCATTGAGGCGGCGGTTGTTGCGGAGGCCTTGGAAACCATTCGCTCAGGCGTCCCCCGAACTCAGATCTATGGCGCAGGATCGCCCTTGATTGATATCCGCTTACCCTGCGGAGGGGCGGTGGAGCTGCTATTCTCCCCCATAAGCGACGGTTTTGCCGTCATCGGGAGCTTTGAATCCCGTGTGCCGGCGCAACTGGATTTGGTCATGCCCGACAACCGTGTCGTCCGCGTCACGCACGCCCCTCCGCTAAGGCTCGCCATATTGGGCCACGGCGCAACGGTTGAGGCTCTGTCTGCTTTGGCATTGTCATATGGCGCGATTATCTCAATCATCACGCCAGACGCCGAAATTGCTTCGCGCGCTGGCGGGGCTGCAACTTTGATTCAGTCCGTTTATCAAGACGTCGATATTCCAACTGATCCTTGGACCGCCGTCGTTTTTCTGTTCCACGATCATGATTGGGAAACAGAGTTGTTGGGCAGAGCTTTGGAACGGCCAGCGTTGATGATTGGGGCCATGGGCAGCAATAGAACCCATGCATCACGATTGGAACAGTTGCGCAAACGTGGCGCAAGCGAAGAGACAATTGCACGCATCAAAGCCCCGATTGGCCTCATCCCATCTTCGCGAGACCCCGAAACGCTGGCGTTGTCGATACTCGCTGAGGCAGTCGCAGCCTATAACGCTGCAGTACCGACGGTATTAAAAATTTGATAAATTGGCGCGCCCGGAACGATTCGAACGTCCGGCCCTCAGATTCGTAGTCTGATGCTCTATCCAGCTGAGCTACGGGCGCGCAATATGTGTGCAATTAGGCTCCAAGGTATAAAAACGCAAGCCCGTTGCGCGGCATATTTCGTTCCTCTAGAGTTGCGGGCATGAAAAATGACTTCGTCTACGCTTCGGTTGGCACTCTTGCCGCTCTCTTGATTGCAGGCTGCTCCGCGCAGGGGGACTTTCCCTCCTTGGCCCCTCGACCGATCGAACTTGGCAACAGTCAGCCGACCAGCGCTGCAGCACCAGCGCAACCTCTGCCGTCCAGTCCGCAACTGTTGGGCAGCGCGAACAGCTCTGTAAAGCTGGCGGAATCGGGAATTTCTGCTTTTGATTCTGCTCTTGCGGCTGCGCGTGCGGCCTCCAATGCCAGTGATGGCACGCGCGGCAGTGAACGATGGGTGGCGGCACAAATGGCCTTATCTCAATTGGAACGCACCCGGGCTCCCGCTGCAACGGCGATGGCTAATTTGGATGATGCCCGGCGTACTTTGCTGATGGGTGCGCCCTCTGCCGATGTTGCGGCTGTCGAGGTTGCTTGGGCTAGGGTTCAGGAAATCTATCAAAGCCAGATGGAGGCCACTCAAGCTGTAGCCGCAGCAGCTAACCGTCGTTAATCGCCGCCTTATGAACGCTGCCATTGTGGACATAATGGGCTACCGCCAGCTTGTTACCCAGCTGCCAATTCTCGTCTAATTCTCGCATGAATTTGGCTGGGCGACCGCCCCACATCTGGCCAGTTTCGATTCGTTTTCCTGGCGTAAGCATCGCCCCGGCGGCCAACATTGCATGATCCTCAACAATGCACCCATCCATCACGATCGAGCCGAGGCCGACCAAAGCATTTTCGCCTATGGTGCAGCCGTGCAGCATTGCCATGTGGCCGATCAATGCGCCTTCCGCGATAATCGTGGGGAAGCCGACCCTACGCCCGTTGTCCGAATCGCAGTGGATTACGGTGCCATCCTGAATATTGGAGCGCGCCCCGATGCGAATGGCATTCACATCTCCGCGCAAGACACAGTTATACCAAATGCTTGCTTCAGCGCCAATTTCCACATCACCCATAATCCGGCAGCCGGGGGCAATGAATGCGCTTGGATGAATGACAGGAGTTTTGCCGTTCAACGTAATGATGCTAATGTCTTTCATCGCCGTCACATGGCCCAACTAAGCCGCAGCATCAACTATTTGCCGATCATCAAAAGCGGCAGGATGGAGCCATAGTCATCTGTCCACGGCGCAAAGTCCGCGCGGGCTTTCAATTCAGACCAGCCTTCTGCACCCGATGATGCTTCCAACTTGGCAATCGTCTCCTTGTTCGGAGAAAGCGCTACCCACAGTGACGGTGTATAAAAATTCTTCCGCTCTTCCTCTGTAACAGCGTAACGACGGATACGGGCAGTCCACCCGTGCGATGCTGCGCCCGCCAGAACGGGGCGCAAATCAAGATAGCGATTGGAGATGTGAACCATCAAAAGGCCATCATTGGACATATGTTTTCGGTAAGTCTCAAAAGCTTCCAACGTCAACAAATGCATGGGCACGCTGTCTGAGGAGAAGGCGTCGATGACCAGCAAATCAGCCTTACGATTGGCTTCTTGTGCCAGAACCAGCCGCGCATCCCCTGTTGCCACAGTCACGCCCGGCAAGCACTGAGAAATGAAGGTAAAATTCTTGGGGTTGCGGGCGATATCGACAATGACTGGGTCGATTTCATAGTAGCGCCAGTCCTGCCCTGGCTGAGAATAACAGGATAGAGTTCCTGCACCCAATCCAACGACGCCGATACGCGCCTTTTCGCCGAACAAGGCAGGCGCAGCCGTCATTGCAAGACCAACGCCGGATCTCGGCGCATAGTAAGTCGTCGGCATTGTACTTTTAACAGTATCCAGCATTTGAATGCCATGAACCGTAGTGCCGTGTACCAATGTCCTTGCTTTTCCCGCCTGCATGCCAATCGAGTAAATTCCAAAGAAACTTCGCGTCATTTTGCCATCAGCAATCGACATCGCCAGTCGATCCCAGCCGTTCATGCTTAACAGCACCGCCCCAACCAGTACTGGAAAGAGCACACGGTTACCGAACGTAAGCGGCGCAAGGCTAACAAGGATAAGGCCACTCAGCATCGTCATGGACAGGCCCACCGGAATCTGAAAAATGTCCACCGAAGCAACTGCGATTAAGAGCAGCGCGATGGTGCCCAAACGCGTCGCGCGCACTGCCGCCTTCGACCCATTCCAGAACTTTGCAGTAAAATCGAAAATGGGTTGATGCGCCACGAGCAACGCTGCCACCATTAACAGAATAGGATGTTCATACGTCCAATCAAAAATGAGCGGCGCGATAAGGGCGCAAAACAACCCGCCAAGCATTCCGCCGACAGACATCGCTAAATAAAAGCGTGTCAGATGAGCTGGCTCAGGGCGCAAATCAAACATGCGGCTGTGAATGGCCACAGCAATGACAAATAAGCTCACCAGAGTGACCCCCGCCAATGCGAAGGGAAAAGCGGTCGCATCTACGAACGTGGCGCAGGCTGCGAAAACGATAAAGAACGGTGACACTCGGGTCAGTGCTGCGGCCAAGCCGCGCCGCTCTGCAAATGCAACGCTAAAACTCAACAGATAGAGTCCAAGCGGCAGCACCCAGATGAGGGGCATCGCAACAATATCTGTCGTTAAATGGAGGCTGGTAGACAGCATCAGTCCTGATGGAATGGCTGCGAGCAGCGCCCACCGCCAAAAAAGAGTTCGGCTAGGCTGAGCGGTGTGAATGGCAGCACTTTCGACGACAAGTTCATATTTTGGCAAACGCAATGCACAAAGGGCAACGAAGACGATCAGCGTAATATAGCCTGCCGACCACAACAGGCTCTGCTGTGTCACGGCGAGCAACGGCTCAACAATGAGGGGATAAGCCACAAGCCCGCCAAAACTGCCCAAATTGGACGCGGCATAAAGTGGATAGGGGTCGCCTCCCCCCGACAATGCAAACCACCGCTGCATAAGTGGCGCTTGAGCTGCGACCACGAAGAAAAGCGGCCCAATTGAAGAGATAAATAACCAAGGAACCCAAAAATAGGGGCTACCATCAACTGGCGGATTGGCGCTGCTGAGACCAATCGGCAGCATTACCGCTGCGGCTGCGAACAATGACAGATGAATATACGCCTGTTTTTTTGCTGCAAAGCGACTGAGCCAGTGGGCGTAGGCATAACCAGCGAGCAGTAGCGATTGGTAAACGAGCATCGCCGAGTTCCAGACCGACGGAGAGCCCCCCAACCTTGGTAGAGCCATCCGCGCAATCATCGGTTGCACCAGAAATAGTAACAGTGATCCTAAACATATCGTCGCCAAAAATAGCGTACGATTTCCAGTCTTTTGTTTGTTATCCAGCATTGCGAGAGCAACCACCATGACCTCCGGACTGATCCTATGCTCCGGCTAGTGGGAATGCGTTATCATATAGTTAACTGTGCGTTAGCCACATTTTGCGATCAATGCTGTAAGTGATGTGCCGTTTCAGCGGGCTACCGTTGGGCACACGCGGGTGATCGAAATCCATATCATGGTGACGCATCATACCGATCCGTTCCATCAGGCCCCACGATCGCTGATTGCCAGGGACTGTAATGGCCCAAATCCGGTCGGATTTGATATTCTGAAATCCCCAGTTCAGCGATGCCGTAGCCGCTTCGGTTGCGTATCCCAAGCCCCAGTGCGCTGAGGCCAAGCGCCAGCCAATATCCGGCAAACCTGGCTTTGGAACACCTACTGTGCCCGGCTGCATCCCGCAAAACCCCAGAAGCGCGCCATTCGCCTTCGCGCGCATAGCCCAATAGCAATAGCCCCGTTCATCCTGATACCGCCGCTGGATATCGATCGCATCGCGCACTTCGCCCTCATTCTGCAAGGGTCCAATATATTCCATGACCTTCGGGTCGCGACAAATGGCCATCAGCGCGATTACATCGCTGTCTTGCCATTCGGTCAGGATCAAACGCTCAGTCTCAAGTGCAAATTCAGCCACCTAGCAACCTAGCCGCGTGGACCGCGTGGTAGGTCAGGACGCCGGAACAACCCGCGCGCTTGAAACTCATCAAGGTTTCCAAGACCAGCCGGTCACGGTCGCCTGCACCCGCCGCAACAGCCGCTTCAATCATCGCATATTCACCAGATACTTGATAAGCAAATACAGGCACTTGAAACTTATCCTTCACGCGGCGGATGATATCAAGATAAGGCAATCCTGGCTTAACCATCACGCTGTCTGCGCCTTCCGCTAAATCCATCGCGACCTCGCGCAATGCTTCCTGTGCATTGGCAGGGTCTATTTGATAAGTCTTCTTATCGCCTTTCAGCAGACCCGCCGCCCCCACTGCATCGCGGAACGGACCGTAGAAGGCACTCGCATATTTGGCAGCGTAAGACATGATTTGCACATTGGCATGGCCTGCACCTTCCAAAGCTGCGCGAATGGCCCCAATTCGTCCGTCCATCATGTCCGATGGCGCGATCACGTCAGCGCCCGCTGCTGCTTGGTTCAGCGATTGGTGAGCCAGAACATCGATTGTGGCATCATTCAGCACATATCCGCCATCATCAACAATCCCGTCATGGCCATGCGCCGTGTAGGGATCGAGCGCGACATCAGTGAGAATGCCGATATCAGGCACCGCATCCTTGATCGCACGCGTCGCGCGGCACATCAGATTATCTGGATTAAGGGCCTCCCGCCCATCATCTGTTCTCAGCTCACTTGGAGTATTCGGGAACAGGGCAACGCAGGGGATTCCAAGCGCCTTCGCATCGCGCGCGCGGTCCACAATTTGCGCGACAGACCAGCGAGATACGCCGGGAAGTGATGCAATCGGCTCCTCCGCGTCACCTGCCGTGATGAACAGCGGCCAGATGAGGTCAGTTGGCGTCAAGACAGTCTCAGCATGAAGCGCGCGGCTCCAGGCTGTGGCACGGGTGCGGCGAAGGCGTGTGGCGGGATAGTGAGGCGTCGTCATTCTCTTGCCCTAGCCCAAGCCGGTGTATGACGCCAAACTTCTCTTATGTTGCCGAAAATTAGCCTGATCTTAGCGGTTTGCCGCTATCGAAGCTTTTATGCTGAAGGGACTAGATCGAACTAAAGGCCATACCAACACGGCCAACATGCGCATTTTGCGCGCAGACGCATCTTGCCTGCCTAACATAGAGGAGTGGGAAACACTTGCAAACGGCGCGAGTGAACCCAACCCCTTTTTCGAACACTGGTTCTTTTTACCCGCACTTCAACATCTGTCGGATGGGCGCGAGATTTGGGTTGCTGAATATCGCGACGGCGGCACGCTGAGTGGCCTGTTTCCGATGGCCGTGCGCACCATGTATGGCCGCTCCCCTGCCCGCCACGTTGGAAATTGGGCGCATTATCAGTGTTTCATTGGCAATCCGCTCATCCGTTCAGGCTTTGAAACAACGTTCTGGCAGCATCTGTTGCAGGCGCTTGACGCCGCGGAATGGGCAGCTGGTTTTCTAAGCGTTGCCGGTCTTGAAGAAAACGGCCCCGCGCATCTTGGCCTGATCGACGCTGCGAAGCTACTTGATCGTCCCTGTCCCGTTGTGCACCGCCAAGCAAGGGCTATGCTTAAATCCTGCCTCACCCCCTCTGCCTATCTCGAAACCCACACACGCGCCAAAAAGCGCAAGGAGTGGCGGCGGTTGGATAATCGCTTGGCCGAATTGGGCGAAGTATCGTTCACCGCGCTGAACCGTAGAGAGGATTTGGATACTTGGGGCGCAGAGTTCCTCGCGCTCGAATCAGCAGGCTGGAAAGGCAAAGGCGGCGCTGCTCTTAGCAATAGCGCTGCAACACGCAGTTTCTTCCTCGCCACCGTCAAGGGGGCATATGATGCCGGAAAGCTTGATTTTCAGAGACTTTCGCTGGACGGTCGCCCAATCGCAATGCTCATTAACTTCGTGACGCCGCCGGGCAGTTGGTCCTTCAAAATTGCCTATGATGAGGGGCTTGCCCGTTTTTCCCCTGGCGTCATGATTGAACTCCGCAATTTGGAGCGCACACTCGGCAACCCAGATGTTGGCTGGATGGACAGTTGCGCAGTGGAAAACCACCCGATGATCGACAGCATCTGGGCAGAGCGCCGCAGCATCGTGCAAGTCAGCGTTCCTCTCACTGGATTGCGACGGATGACAACTTATCACCTCTGTCGCGCTGCGGAGACCGCATCGGCAAACCTCAAATCTTTCGTGAAGTCAAACCGCCATGGCTGATCCAATTTTTACGCCTGCTGCCCATATCGCCCTCAATGCGGCCTATCCAGAGGACCATGCTAAACTAACGCATCGTCTGACGCATCATCCACTGCTGTCGCTCGACGCGCTTGTGGCCTTGGCGAGTGGCCTTCCAGAAAGCAGCGTCGAATATAATCCGGGGAACCTGCCGATTGGCATTGCCCCCGAAGACGTCCCCTCCCCGCGCCTCAGCATCGCCGAAACGATCCGGTCGATTGAGGAAAATGGATCGTGGATGGTGATCAAACGGATCGAACAGCACCCCGACTATGCCGCGCTCCTTGCTAACACTCTGGCTGAAATCGAGCCATTGGTGCGGCAGCGCACTGGCGGAATGCTGGGCACCGAAGGGTTTATCTTCGTCTCCTCCCCAAGCTCTGTCACGCCGTTTCACTTTGACCCGGAACATAATATTTTGCTTCAAGTGCGCGGGGAAAAGGTGATGACCGTCTTCCCCAATGATGATGAGGATATTGTGCGGCCCGAAGCGCACGAGGCGTTCCACCTCGGCCAGCATCACCGCAATCAGCCGTGGCGCGATGAATTATCAGCGAAGGGTGACGCTGTGTCACTTCATCCCGGTGAGGCCATCTACGTGCCCGTGAAAGCCCCCCATTGGGTAAAGAACGGCGCGGAAGTCTCGATTTCCCTGTCTATCACCTGGCGGTCTGTATGGAGCTATGAAGAGGCCGATGCGAGGGGGCTTAATCATTTGATGCGCCGGGCGGGAATAAAACCCCGCCGTCCCAAGCGATACCCGCGCGGGAATAAAGTAAAGTCATTCGCTTACCGCGTTGTGCGGCGGTTGGGTCTGGCCGGTTAGCGCTAAGCCCTCAAAGTCGTTCGGGGCCACCTTCTAAATCGCCGGTGCAATGCAGATCAGGATCAGATTTGGCTTGGGCTGCAAAGGATTTGGTCTGCGCCGTGATACCGGGAACGAGGGCATCTGGCGCGATGCCATATGAACGGATCAGCTCCATGGCCCACGCATAATGAAGCGCACCCTGCGCGCAGCTATCACTGCCACCGCCCGTGTCAGCCCAGACTTGTTTCCAAGGTGCAGTGCCGGATTGCGTCAGGAAATAAGTACCTGCATCAAATTCCCTTTTTGATGGCTCGGCAATAACATAGGCGATCGCGCCCTTTTTAGATCGGAATGTCCGAAGCGTATCGACCCTGAATTTGATTTTGTATGGATAGGTGATGTCCACACGCAGCGCATCAAGAATGGCCGTGCGCTCCGCCGAGCCTGGCTGAGGCGTAGTCGGACCACGCGGCGCGGCGTGCAAACTGGACGCGCTAACTGCCAAAGCCGCAGCGATGATGAGCGTCCGCATCTCCTAACCGAGCCGCGCCAAGGCTGCTTCGAGGCGTTCTACTTCAGCGGCCTTTTCAGCGTGATCAGCACGCGCCTTTTCGACGGCTTCGGGCTTGGCCTTTTCGACGAAGGCGGGGTTGTTGAGGCGACTGGCGACAGAATCGCGTTCTTTGGAGATGGCAGTGATGGCCTTGGAGATCCGATCACGTTCGGCGACGACGTCGATACTTCCAAAGAAATCAAGAGTAGCCAGTATTCCTTCTGCCACCAGCTGAACTTTCCCCTCGCCCTCCAAC
>JANMDQ010000013.1:0-225526 GCA_031376385.1 Sphingomonadales bacterium | reverse complement strand
TCCCAGCAAGCTCAATCTCAACGTCGCAGCCTTCAAAATCAAGCGGCGCAATTACAACATCACGCTAACACCCGGCGCGGCTCCAGTTCCACTCGGGGCTCAAGATGCTAAGGGTTTTGAGATTGACTTGAACGGCGAAGTCACAGCTGGCCTGCGCGTCCTTGCCAACTATGCCTATCTTGATGCCACTAACGTCAGCCGGGAAATTGCGACAACCTTTGGTGGAACGCCCTTTGTGCGAACCGGCTCAATCTTCGGGCTGGAGCCTGCAGCGGCAGCGCGCCATTCGGGTTCGGTCTGGCTGACCTATGATTTGCCTGTCGGTGTAGAGGGGCTGAGCCTCGGCGCGGGTATAACGGCCAAGGGCCGCAGCTTTGCAGACACAGTCAATGCAATCCGTATTCCAGGTTACACAATCGGCAACGCCGCACTGTATTGGCGTCAGCCCCGATATGAAATTACGCTGAATGTGAAGAATATCACCAATAAGCGCTACTTTGAAAATCCAACTTTTGCAGGCGGCTTGCCCGGCGATCCGCGCACTGTCCTGCTGACCTTGAAAGCCAAAATGTGACGCTGAAATCCGGTATCGCTTGTGCGCAGCTGCCGAACACGAGTGGGACGCATTATGAATAAGCGCGCCGTAGGGGGGATGAAATTGAACCAATCCGGGCTGTTGTTCGCGCCCGCCCAGTGGCAACGGGCAGGTGCCGTCCGCTGGCTCAAACGCATTCATGCTTGGACGGGCTTGTGGGGCGCGCTCTTGTTCCTGATGCTGGGGATCAGTGGCGTTCTGCTTAACCACCGAAATATCCTGAAGATTGAAACTGGTGAACCCACCGAAGTCAGTGCCATGAACGTCGCTGTGGCACCCGGCGTCATTGCTGACGAAAAGGCGTTAGGGCTTTGGGCGAAGCGAGAATTCAACCTCCCCACCGAACCCCGCACGCCCAAGAAAGAGGAAAGCGGCAAGAAAGCCTTCCTAGGGAAGCCGCGCACGGAAGCCCTCAAATGGAGCCAGCAATTCACCCACAGTAATGGCCGCGTCACAGTCGATTACATCCCCGGTTCAACCAGTGTTGCTGTCCGTCAGGAAGCCACCAATGCACTCGGCTTCATCAAGCATCTGCACAAAGGCACAGGTGTAGGCGTCGCATGGGTTTTATTTATGGATAGTATTGCAGGCGCGCTCATCGCCATGAGTCTGACAGGCTTTCTGCTCTGGACGCGATTGCATGGGTCAAGATTGCTGGCAGGCGGGGTCATGATGGCCAGCTTAACAGCAGCAGCAACGGCGATCTGGCCCTATTTGCTCTAGGCCGCACTCGTTGTCCCCAACGCCACATTATTTCGTCTCCGAAATTCTCCGCCGCGTTGCGCCCACTGGCTTGCCCAAGCAAAAAACAGGGGGCTTAGCAGTTTTACTTGCTCTCCTCTTCGCTCATCCCGCTTCCCGCGGACGGGGTAGAGAGCCCTTGGCGGCACGGGGGCATTCACCGCACTGTCTATCTGGAGGCGCAGTCATGGTCATGCCGCTTCATGTCTCACAGTCGGATGGAAAATCATAGGGGCAAGGGACAGAGTTGCGGTTGCGCTCGATTACCAAAACCGTGACTCTGCCCTCTGCCCCTTATTCCGTTCCCATATCAGCACCCCAAACAGCTGGCCCCTTAAGAGAAATCGAGCTGAATAACCTGCGTTGGCGTCGCGCGGCAGTATAGGGTCAAGGCGCGGTCACCGTCGGGGTAGGAGGCTGTTACAGCCGCGCCAAACCGCCAACCGCCATTGCCGGGTTCAAGCGATGTTGTGCGATCATAGCTCAGCTTAGTTCCGCCAGTAACACCAATCTGGCGCGCGGCGTCAAACAGGCAATTTTGCACGGATGCGCGCGCCGCACTGGGGAGTGAGGAGAGATCAGCACTGAGCGTGGCAGGCGGGCCTGCTGGGTAAGTTTCAGGGGCCGTTGATGCTGGTGCGTTGGGCGTTGAAGATTTCTTGCGGCTGGCCAGCAGTGCGATCAGGCCGCCCGCCACAACAACGCCAGCGATGACAGCGCCAGTGCTTGGTCCCCGGTCAGGGTTGCGAATAGGCTGTGGTTGCGGTTGCGGTTGCGGATAAGGGTTGCTTGTGCTGGCATAGCCATAACCGAAATCGGCGCGGCATCCCTGCTCCACCCACACATAATTGCGGGTAAAGCCCCAGGTGCGGCCCCGCTGACACGTGCCTGATAATCTGCGGACCAGATCTACCCGATTACCCGTGCGGACGTTGCACTGACGCCAGCGGTTGCCGATGGATTCGCACCTGATGACGCCCGCATAACTGCCGATGTTACCAATGGGCGGGGTTGGCGGCAGGGGCCGAACGGGTGGCCTGACAGGTTGAGGGCCAACAGGACGGGGCGGCTGAATTTGTGGGCCGCCGTTGCCGGGGCGGGGTGGCTGAATTTGAGGAAGATCGGGACGCGGAGGCGACACTGGTTGTGGAACAGGTACTGGTTGCGGACCGGGCGCGCGCTGCGCCAGTGCAGGGGCAATCTGTGCGATAACCAGTGCAGCGACAGTTACGGATCGGATGAACTGTTTTGTCATTGTGGATGTCCTTTGTTGTGCTGGGGATGGACCACGCGGGCGGTAAACACTGTCTCGTGGGCGACAGTTTTTGATTATTTGAGGTGAAGTTTGATGAATTCGACCATTTCGCGGATGTAATCGGCGGCTTGGGTGCCGCTGGTCCCCACCGTGACGCCTTTGCGCAGGAAACCGCCAGAGACGGACTGAGTGACGAAATCGCTTGGGGCTAATGCGGGGTCGACGGCACCAGATCGCAGGTCATAGTAGCGGCCTGCATCATCCATATAGACCGTGGGATAGATGGTGGATGTGACGGCGCTTTCGATGCGCGTCGGGGCGACGCCGCTGCGATCCAGCGCGTGGAGGCCGCCGGGGAATATCTTCATTGTGGCATTGCCGCCCGCAACGGAGAGTGCGTGTACGGCATCCTGACATTGCTGCACAGATACCCAGTCATCACGGTCCCCCTGAAGCACCAGCAGAGCTGCACCCTTGACCATCCGTGCGGACCGAAACTGAGTGCCGCACCACGGGTAACCGGCAACGATTGCGCGCAGGCCCTGATCCCGGCCAGTGACGGCGCGGCTAAAGGGTGCAGCGGCGGCCATCATCACCGCTGTTCCGCCGCGACTGCTGCCCACAGCGCCAATGCGCTTGCCATCAATATCAGGGCGCGCGCGCAGATAGGCAAGGGCAGCGAGGACATCATAGGCGCCGGTCGCCCATGTCATCCGCCCTTGATCAGCAATAGTGTCGCCAATGCTGCGTGCGTGGAACGGATCGATGATGAGCACTGCAAATCCCGCAGCCACAAGCGCACTGGCCTGTTCGATATGGTGGGGGCCTATGCCGCCGCTGCCCGGCACAATGATGACCGCTGGATGCCGGGCGAGGGGCGTGCTGGGAAGGAATAATTGCGCGGTGAGAGCGACACTATTGCCCAGCTCACCGCGCATCGCCGGGCCATAATCGACTGGGTTGCGGCTCGGCACTATGACTGTCGCGCCGCTGATGGTGTCAGACAGTGCAATTGGCGTTGTGGCAAAGACGGCAGCGTCCAGTCTGGGCAGTTGGGCATTGGCAGCAGTGGCCATCAGCGCAAATCCCAGCGCTGCGATGCGGATCAATTTGCGGCTTCAGGCGCGCGCATGAATGTCATCGCCTGACCGCCCGGCCCCGCGATTGTCATCATCCCGTCCGTCTGGATCATGGCTGATGTCGCGGCGGCCAGCATTTTGCGAAACTGATTTTCCTGCGCCATCACACCCGGCGGGCAGGCCATGCGCGTGCCGATCATTCCGGGATAAACGCGCAAGTCATTGCCGCTCAGGGCGTAATTCGCCGAATAATTATTGCAGGCGGATTTGCCCGTGATTTTCCCGTCAGACCCAAACATCAAAGTGATATTGCTTTGCCCAACCGAAACGCCGCCCATGTCAGTGGCGCGCCACCGGATGTCTTTCAGTTCGGTGCTGGCCACGGGCTCTGCCGCCAACACCATTTCCTGTGTTTCGGCGCGTTTGGTGCGGCGGTTATACAGGCACAGCATCGTGCCAGTGGCGCCTTTCATATGCGCCTGCGGATAAGTGCCCGTCACCGTGCGCGCATCCATCAAAAAGCGGTCGGAAAAGCGTAAGGGTGCACCGACTGTGGCATCCTTTAAGCCCGAAGCCGCAATGCAAGCCGTCGATGTTTGCCGGTCGAGGGCGATGTAAGAGGCAGGCGTTGCCGCGTAGGACGGTACAGCGAGCGTTGCGGCCAAAACGCTTGAGAGGGCGAGGGTACGTGTCATAAATAAATTCCTTATTGATTGATTAAAAACGGCCGCAGTCATTGGGAGCGGCCTGCCCGGCAAAGCGGTCTGATATCCAGCGCACCGTTGCGTCCGCGCTGCGTTTGCCGATTGAGAAATGGTCACCGCCTTCAACGCCGTAATATTGCACGGGAACGGAGCGGCTGCGGCAAAGCGACTGCGCAAAATTCAGGGTGACGCCCGGCGCGACAATGGGGTCAGCAGACCCCTGGGCGATGAACACCGGCACTGAAAACCCGTTTGCCGACACTGAATTGCGGCGCAATTGTTCGGCCCATCTTGGTGACTGGCTCAAATCCACTTTGGCAAGGGACCGTGAAAAGCGGAATAGTCCGATTTTGGTTTTGAGCGCCACAGGGTCAGTCGACACACAGTTGCGCGCCAGCCGCCGTGCCAAGTCCTGCCCGACCGGTTTCAATATGGTGGAGAGCGGTATGCCGTAAGTTTGAGACCAGCTGGCACTGGTATAAGCAGTCAACAATGCCTTGATCAGCGGGTTTGTGCCACCGGTTAGATTTTCCTTCAGATCCGTCGGCGGTGCAGCTGCTGCAACTCCGGCCAATTGCAATTCCGGGGCATAATTGCGTGCAAATTGCCCGGTCCAAAGGGCCGCATGCCCGCCCTGCGATTCCCCCCAGACGACATAGCGACTGCCGATACTGCCACGACCAAATTCCCGCGCGGCGCGGACTGAATCGAGCACGGAATAAGCACTGCCATCGCCCACCAGATAAGGATGCGGCCCCGGCGTGCCGAGCCCGGCATAATCAGTGGCAACAACGGCATAGCCAGCCGCCAGCATGTCGTTCAGGCCCGCAATGCTGCCAAACAAGTCTTTGCTTTGAGACGGGGCGCAGCTTTCTGCAACGCCGGATGTGCCGTGCGCCCATGCCACAACGTCTCTGCCGCCGCGCGGCGCACGACCGTTCGGCACAATGATCACGCCCGTCACTTCGTTTCTCCCGCCACCAACCGCGCGCGATTGGTACCGGATCCGGTAAGCCGATGCCCCTGCCGGAGCGCCAGAGAGCGGAGAGGACGACAGAAGAACACCGCGCGCCATCGACACTTGCTGAGCGTGCGCGGGTGTGGACATTATCACTGCCGCGAAAAGGGACGATGAGAGGATGGTTCTGGCGATGAATGACATGGCGTTTCCTTGATGACCGGCAACCAAGCTAAACGCGTCAAACCACAAAAAGTGTCATCCGGCGGACAATTGCCGCAATTAAACTTCGTGCGCAAAGCCTTCAAGGCCACCGAGATCAAGCACACGGATGCGGCCATAGCCAATTTCGATCAGGCCCCGTTCGGCAAGATCACGCAAGATCATGTTCACTTTCTGGCGTGACGCATGGACAGACATGGCCAATTCTTCCTGACTGACATGATCCAGTTCAGCGACGGGCCCAGACGCAGGACCGTATGCCCAACGCCCGAGATCAGCGAGGCGCGCGGCAACCCGCTGCGCCAGTGGCAACCCCAGATCCTCGATCACAAAATGCGCGAGCTTGCGCGCCGCACTCAGTTCAGGGGATTGCAGCAGACGGTAAGTGGCAACGTCAGTTTCAAAGATGGCGGCAACGGCGGCGGGGCGCAGCGACATGATCGTCGCTTCGGTGGCCGCCGTTGCGGAATAAGCGTGGGGGCCGTGATCCAGACAAGTCAGAAATCCAGTCCATTCGCCGGGGCGAATGATGGCCATGATCACGTCATTGCCGTTCACACTTGTGCCCGTAACATGAAGCTCTCCGGTGATGACTGCATGAAGCCCACTTGGATCAGAGCCTTGCGCAAACAGCATCTGTGATGGAGAAAGCGTACGCAGCACCCCCGAGTTCGCAAGTGAGTGCTGCACAGCAGCGGGCAGTGACGCAAACCACGGCCCCGCTTTCAAGACATTGATATCGAACGAAGATGGCTTAGCCGATGACATAGCGCGCCTCTGACCCGGTGGATGGTCATGTTCATTATCACAACTCTGTTCGAGCGCTGCCCTGTTTGATAACGATATGATAAACAATCAGAAGAGACAGCGACCGCCAGCACTGGACTGCCCAAGCAAAAAACAGGGGGCTTAGCAGTTTTGCTTGCTCTCCTCTTCGCTCATCCCGATAACGGCGTAACATCCACGCGTATTGAACAGGCTTTTGCCCCAGATTCCCATGTTGCCTTTACCTCTTTCCATGATTTTGCAGCCTGGCCTGACGGAACTTAACCGCTTGCCTTCGCGTGCGCCTTTGATTCCCCTTCCCGCAGACGGGGTGGAGAGCCCGTGGCGGCGGTCCTTAGATGGGGTGTGGCGGTTTCAGTTGGTGACGGCGCCAGACGCGGCGCCGCTGGATTGGGTGACGGCCGGCACGGACGCGGCCGCGGTCGCGGAGGGGGCCGAGGGCGAGGACGGTTGGCGCGATATCAATGTGCCGGGCGTCTGGACGCGGCAGAACACGTGGGACAAGCCCATTTATACCAATGTGCGGATGCCGTTCACGTCGCCGACGGAGCCGGGGATGGTGCCGGATAAGAACCCGACGGGGCTTTATCGCACCGATTTTCTGGTGGATGCTCAGTGGGCGGGGCGTGACCTGATCCTGCATATTGGCGGTTTTGAAAGCGTGGCGCTTGTGTGGTGCAACGGGGGCTTTGTGGGCATGGGCAAGGATAGCCGCCTGCCCAGTGAATTTGATCTGACGCCTTATCTTGTGCCGGGCGCAAACCAGCTTGCGGTGATGGTGATCAAATGGTCTGACGCGACGTGGATTGAGGATCAGGATCATTGGCGGCACGGGGGCATTCACCGCACTGTTTATCTGGAGGCGCGGGGCAAAACCCGGATTGATGATATCGCCGTGGTGGCGGATTATGAGGCGGCGACGGGCCAGGGGATGTTCAGCGCGACTTGCTTCATCAAAGGGCCAAGTGCGGGCTGGGCCGTGCGGGGGTGGATTGAGGATGCGGCGGGGGCTGTGGTTGTGCGGCTTCCTGCCTGTGCGGTGGCGCAGTTTCCGGCTGGAGAGGGCTTGCTCACTGAAATCAAGGCTTCATTTGAATATGCGGGGCCTGTGGCGCTGCTCTGCGCTGATCTTGACGCGGTGGAGCCATGGTCTTCTGAAATTCCGACGCGGTACCGGCTGATCACGGAACTGGTCGATCCATCAGGGGGCGTCACGGAAAGCTGCGCGACGTGGATCGGCTTTCGCCGCGTCGAAATCCGCGACCGTGCGCTTCTGCTCAATGGCCATCCAATCATAATAATAGGCGTAAACCGCCACGATCATCACCCTATCACTGGAAAATCACCAACTGTGGAGGATATGCGGGCCGATCTGGTGATGATGAAGCAGCATAACATTAATGCTGTCCGCACAGCCCATTATCCCAACGATCACCGTCTGTTGGATCTCGCGGATGAGCTTGGGCTTTATGTATTGGATGAAGCCAATGTGGAATGCCACGCCCGCGCCAAGTCTGTGTCCAACGATGTCCGCTATCACAAGGCGATCATAGAACGCGCACACCGGATGATTCTGCGTGACCGCAATCATGTTTGCATTATTGGCTGGTCGCTTGGCAATGAATCTGGTCACGGCCCAGCGCATGACGGTGCTGCGGCCCTCGCCAGGCGTCTCGATCCTACCCGCTTTGTCCAATATGAAGGCGCAGTGATGGACCGGTTTGTGACCTTCTGGGGGGATCCTACCGCTTTATCGCAAAGGGTGCCGGGCACGTCCGAACGAGCGACCACGGATATTATTTGCCCCATGTATCCGCCGATCGATTTCATCGTCAACTGGGCACGCTGGGCAGAGGAGACCAAGCTTGATGATCGTCCTCTTATCATGTGCGAATATTCCCACGCCATGGGCAATTCCAACGGATCACTCAGCGATTATGTTGACGCCTTTTATGCAGAGCCTGCGCTGGGCGGGGGCTTCATTTGGGAATGGCGTGACCATGGTCTGAGCGAAATTGCCGAAAATGGCCGTCCCTATTGGGCTTATGGTGGCCATTTTGATGAAGATCAGCATGATGGCAATTTCTGCTGCGACGGGCTGGTTGGATCTGACGGAACGCCGCATCCCGGGCTGATCGAGTATAAATGGGCGGCTCGGCCGATTGTCACTGGGTTGATTTCTGACAAATTGGTAGAGGTTGTCAGCAGACGGAATTTCCGGCGAAGCGATGATCTGATCTGCCACTGGTCCGTGCAGAAATGCGGTATCACAGTTGAAGCGGGTCTGCTGGATATCATCCTACATCCAAGCGCAGTTGAGACAATCCCTATACCCTACACGGTCGAGCCATCCGAAGTTGAGTGCCACCTGACGATTGAGTGGCGCCTTAAGGCCGAGACGGATTGGGGCCCATGTGGGCACCTTGTTGGCTGGGATCAACTGACGATCTCAAAGCCCAGCCCCAACCCAATTGTGCAGCCGATAGTCGCGATGGCGGCGACACCACTCAACTTGCCCAGTCAGATTGAGTGGAGGAACACTGTCGTAAAACTGACAAAGCATGGCAGTATTGCAGGCGTTAAGCTGGACGGCGTGTCCGTGATTAACGGCGACGTAACGGCCTGCCTGTGGCGTGCGCCAGTGGATAATGACGGCGTAAAAACAATGGAAAGTATTGGACTGCCCAACCGCCGCGCGGAGTGGATAGCTCTTGGCCTTGACCGCCTTTCACAGTCGCGCTCCAAGGTGCAGATTGAGGACGGCCAGCTTTTCATGGAACGCGAATGGCGATCCGAAAGTGGCGAAAGGGCTTTGCACCGCTCGCGTTGGCACCGGG
Source organism: Sphingomonadales bacterium (assembly GCA_031376385.1). Classification (GTDB taxonomy): domain Bacteria; phylum Pseudomonadota; class Alphaproteobacteria; order Sphingomonadales; family Sphingomonadaceae; genus Aquisediminimonas. Next base: position 216,349 of record JANMDQ010000013.1, on the reverse strand, counting down.
GTGATGGGGGCATTCGCATTGATGAGGAGATTACTATTCCTGATGCTTGGGCCGATATGCCGCGCGTGGGCGTGCGTTTTGAGGTGCCGGCCGGATATGAAACGCTGACATGGTTTGGCCTTGGCCCCGACGAATCCTATTCAGATCGGTGCAAAGCCCAAACCGTTGGTATCTGGCAATCAACTGTGTCGGATCAATTCCATCACTATGCCCTTCCCCAAGAGACCGGCGCACATCAGGAAACGCGCTCTTTCATGCTCACAAAGGCTGGCGGTACTGGATTTGAAATCACATTACCTCGCCCGGTTAGCTTTTCTGCACGCCATGAATATGACGCGGATATTGACCGTTCCCGCACATTGGCTGATTTGGTGCGGCAGGAGACGATTGAAGTGCATATTGATGCAGCCATGCGCGGCGTCGGCACCGGCGCTTGCGGACCCGACGCTCTGCCCGCCTACCGCGTTGGCCCGGGGCTTTATGCGTTCAGTTGGGTGCTAAAACCTGCTGCCGCCAAGTGACATCCTTCACTAACAGGCGCTGAGCTGGATCTGGAGTTAGCCGAGCATCTACAGCATATGGGCAGTATCGTTATGGGGCCTTACCTCCACTACTTTGCCATTGCGAATGGTCAAAATGGTCACATAGTAATTCTGATATTCCTGCCCCTGCGCCGTCCGACCGCGCGCCTCATATTCAATGGAAACCGCATCACCCTCCGCAATCAACCGCGCGGGAGAAACAGAAAATCCTTCAGGATCAAACTTGCCAAATAGGTCATGGACGATCCGCTGTAATGCGGCTCGAGCGGGCCAAATGCGGCCTGGCCCCTGCTGGGATTGAGGCATCCCTAGTTGAAAAACCCAAGTGGCATCGGGACTGAGCAGTGCTTCAGTCGCTTCAAAATCTGCAGCCCACAGTGCCCGCATAAACGCGAGTGCAAGATCCTTTTCTCCGGTCACACCTGTTCCCGTTCGCGAAGCACGTTCTTGAGTATTTTTCCGCCCGCATTACGAGGCAGTTCGTCAATGAAGGATATTATTCGCGGCACTTTGTAACTGGCCAACCTATCTCGGCAAGCAGCGATCAAGCTGGCTTCATCGACAGATATGCCGGGCTCAGTCACGACATAGGCGTGAAGGCTTTCCCCCCATTCGGCGCTAGGTTGCCCGACAACAGCCACATCACGTATGCCGGGCAAACCAGCGATCACATTTTCAATCTCGCGGGGATAGACGTTGATCCCGCCAGTGACGAGCATATCCTTTTTTCGGTCCACAATTGTAATGAAACCGTCTTCATCGCGCTTGGCCATATCACCGACTGTCACCCATCCGTCGATCAGTGTTTCCTCCGTTTCGGCTGGTCGCTCCCAATAGCCATTGAAGCTTGTGGGGCCACGGCAGAATAATTCCCCCGTTTCGCAAGGGTCGGCGATGCTGCCGTCCACTCGCCGAAGCTCAATATCCATCAACGGGAAGGGCTGGCCGACACTGCCGGGCTTGCGGAGCAAATCTCCGGGTCGAATGTTGGTGACTATGCCGCCTTCTGTTGACCCGTAGGTTTCATTCAGCAGACCTGCCCCGAACTGGTCAATTGTGCGCTCTTTCATTACCTGCGGAAGGGCCGCTGCGTTGGAGATAATTGTCCGCAACTTATGGTCACGGTGCATGTCCAACTTGGCTTGAGGCAAATCAAAGAGCCGTGCAAAATGAGTTGGGACCATGAAAATCCCGGTCACGTCCTGCACGCTGATCTGAGTGAGAATGGCTTCGGGGTCAGCACTGTCGAACAGGATCGTGGTGCCACCGTAAAAGAGCGCTGCACATGCGAAGACGAAGCCTGCACCGTGACACATGGGCGCCAGTTCCAGAAACCGGTCAACCGCTCCAAAACAGCGATATTCAGCTGCCATTGATTGAAAGGTAATTGCGCGGGATCGGTGGGAGAGAAGCACCCCTTTGGGCGAACCTGTCGTCCCCGATGTATAGGCTAGCGCAAAAGAGGATGTTTCATCTACGAACGGGAGAGCAACAGCATCGCGCGCATCTGACAACATCGCTTCATAAGGCACGCCAAGCATAAGGATGGGAGTATCCCGCGCCCAGTGAGGGTCAATCTGAGCCGCACAACTGGGGTGAACGATGATAAGCTTGGGGGTACAGTCGTCAAGAATGCCCCGCAACTCTGCGGTCGTAAGGCGCGGGCTGAGTGTAGCGACAATCGCGCCAACGTCTGAAAGACCAGCAACCAGCTCCACATAGTCGAGGCAATTGGGCGCGATCAGCGCCACACGGTCTCCAGCACCAAGGCCGTATTTATACCGTCCCATATTGGCGACTTGGGCCATGCGAGTGGTAAGCTCGGCATAGCTGCGCGACTGATCGGCCACTTCGAGTGCGGCTTTCTCCGGCGCACGCGCCGCCGCTGCGCGGATGCCATTGCCCAGGGTCATCGGGCGATAGCCAGCAGGTCGCGTCATGCGCATCCCATCCGTGCGGCCATCTTTGGAAAGACGCGAATGGCATTATTGCGCATCACATCATCATAAGCCTCTGGCCGAAGCGCATGATCCTGCATTTCGTTCACCCCTCGGCGGGGATCAATAACAGGCCAGTCCGTTCCGAATAACACTTTCTGGCTACCGTAACTGTTCATATAATGGATCAAGTTAGGTGAGAGATGCTTGGGCGCATAAGCGTCAATGCCAATAAATATCCGTTCATGCTTCCACGCCATGGCAATCATCTCATCGGACCACGGCGTCCCAACATGAATGCCAATGATGGTCAGTTCTGGGAAATCAATGGCCACTTGGTCCAGCAAAATAGGGCGCGCGACGGAGGGCAGGCGAACGTCGTTTTGATAGATTAGATTCTGTCCAACTTGGAGCATATAGGGCAGGTCCAGCTCGCAACATTTGGCGTAGATCGGATACCAGAGTGCCGCATTCGGGGCCATACGGAACCAGTGCGGATAAGCATGAACGCCAACAAAGCCAAGCGACGCCGCCCGTTCCAAATCGCGCAGTTGCTCCATCCCGCGCATCGGGTCAGCGCCAGCCAGTCCAGAGAAGCGCGTCGGATGTTTATCCACCCAGCGCGCGACTTGATCATACGGAATTTCAAACGATCCCTTCCAATTGCGATCTCCTGCACGCACCGCAATCAGCAGACTATGCTCAACACCCGCCTCATCCATGATCCGCACATAATCATCGGGGCCCACGCCTTTGCGCATGGCGACTGGCATACGTACTTGATCCATGAACCGCGCGTCAAAGCCGGTTTGGCCAGCCGCTATTTCATCTGGCCCAAATAGGTTCACCACAATATCGATCACTTTTGTCATGCGAGCCTCCTATCAAGTTTAGCACTAGTTCACAAGTATGAACATTACAAACATCTATATGAACGAAACTTGACACCGAAGAAGGGATGTGGTCTTCTGCTGATCCTGAAAGAGCGGCGCTGACGCCGCACTATGTCTGGGAGGACGTTATGCGAAACTATCGGGCGGCATTTGCAGCGGTTTCAACTTTGGCTCTGATGGCAGGCGGGCCTGCTGTGGCGCAGGATGCTGCGGCTGATGAAGCTGGCAGCGGAGACATCATTGTTACCGCGCAGCGCAAGTCAGAATCAGTGCAGGATGTGCCGATTTCCATAACGGCGCTGACGGGTGAGACGCTAGCAGCGGCGGGCATTCAGGACACCGAAAATTTGATGACGTTGACGCCGGGCCTCCTTGTCCAGCGCTCAGTCGTTGGCAAAATCAGCATTCGCGGTGTCGGTAATGAAAATTACACCATCGCAGGCGACCCCGGAGTCGCGGTTCATTCAGACGGGGTTTACGTGGCACGGGCAGCGGCAGGCCTGTTCGATCTTTATGATGTGAACCGTGTTGAAGTGCTGCGCGGGCCGCAGGGAACGCTTTATGGTCGCAACGCAACCGGCGGCGTGATCAACGTGATCCCGAACACGCCTAGCGATGAATATGAAGGCGGCGCTTCCGCCGATTATGGCAATTACAACGCCTTCCGCATTACAGGCATGGTCAATGCGGCGGTTTCTCCGACCGTTGGCATTCGCATCTCTGCGCTGAGTAACAGCCGCAAAGGATTTACCCTCAACACCAATGCGGGTGCAGCGGCGCGAGGGTTCGGTCGTCTCAATAGCAAAGATGTCTTCGCCATTCGCGGCCAAGTAGGATCACTCGGCAGTGGCCCGTTCCAGGCGCGGCTCTCCTATGAATATATGAATGATAATAGTAACTTGCCCGCCTATAAATATCTCAACCGGCCCACAGCTTTGCCAACATCCGACTTTGGCGGCAGCGCAAACGCGTTTGACAAAAGGTTCCTGCGCACAATCAACCAGGCGTTTGAGCTAGATATTCCCGGATCCGGACGCACAGTCGGTGGTGATGAGAATGTGTTCAAGACGACCCAATCTAGCCTAGCGCTGCATATGAGTTACGATTTTGGTAACGTGGCCCTCTCGTCAATCAGCGGCTATCGCAAAACCAAATTCAACTGGCTGAATGACGGTGACGGGTCCGACACATTTTACGTCAATTACATCCAGCAAGACTCTTCCAAACAATATAGCCAGGAAATCCAATTGAACGGTGGTGGGGACAGCGTCGAATGGCTGATTGGTGGCTTCTATTTCAAGGAAACGGGCTCGAGCTTCATTGCTTTGCCCTTTACCTTTGGTGCAGGCTTGCCATTCTACATCTCTATTGACGGTACTGCCAAGACGAGGGCACTTGCCGGGCTTGGTGAAATGCGCTGGAAAGCCACTAATCGCCTGAAAGTAACGTTGGGCGCACGCTATGCCGATGAAAAGCGGGCCGCCGCTTATACCTATGATATTAATTTTGGTTCGCTATTCCGCCAGTCCCCCAATGCCCGCGCGTCCTTCAACGCCTTCACACCGCGCCTGGTGGTAAATTACGAAGCGCACGATGACGTTAACATTTATGCATCAGCCACACGCGGGTTCAAGTCAGGCGGGTTCAACCTGCTTGCCGTGCAACCGGGCTTCAATCCGGAAAAAGTCTGGTCTTACGAACTAGGCTTCAAATCCAAATTCGAAGGCGGGCGTGGCACATTTAGTGCCAACATCTTCTATGCGGATTATAAGGACATTCAGGTCGGTCAGATCGTCAACCTTTCTTCCGTGTTGACCAACGCCGCTGCTGCAACTTTGAAAGGCGCTGAAGTTGAACTGAACTACCGCCCCACCGATGGCCTCGATATCGGCGCAACGCTTGCTTATCTTGACGCCAAATATGACAAATTCTGCACCGGTGATCCGACCAATCCCACCGCGCCTGTCACCACCGGATGTACAGCGGCCAATCCTATCGACTTAGGCGGCAACCGCTTTCCCCGTGCGCCTGAACTCACCTTTTCAGGCACAATCGGTTACACAGCGGACTTGGGCGGCAGCGGCAGCCTCGGTTTCCGCACCGATGCACGTTATCAGTCGAAGACATTCTTCACCCAGTTTAATCGCCCCGAAATCAGCCAGAAAGCCTATGCGCTCGTCAATGGACGCGTCACATGGACATCGGAAAGTGAGCGCTTCACGATTGGGGCCTATGTGAATAATATCTTCGATAAGACCTATTTCAGCGAAGTTCTTGAATCAGGCGCTTTCAACCCTCAACTGGTAGCTCAAGCCTATGTCGCACCACCGCGCACATATGGCTTATCAGCGTCGGCCAAATTCTGATGCCTTATCATTTCCTTTCTGACGGAGTGCCGCTTTGGTATCAAGAGCGGGGGAGCGGCAAGCCACTGGTCCTTCTTCAAGGCCTGCAATTTCCCGCTGGCCATTTCTGGCAAAAGAATATTGATGCACTGGCCGCCCACAACCGGGTGATCATGGCCGATCTGCGCGGGCAGGGCTTGTCCGGCAAGCCCGTGGGCGATCATGGCGTTTCCAAAAATGCGGCGGACTTGGCGGAGTTTCTGACTGCGCTAGATATCCGCGACGCCCTGCTGTTCGGCGTCGCGTTTGGCGGAATTGTCGCGCTTAAATACATGCAGGAACAAGATACGTCTCGCCTGCGCGCACTCGGTCTGTGCGAAATGTCCCCCCGCGTCATGTCCGCGCCGGGGTGGGAACATCCGACCTTTGGTGATTTTCCTGAGGAAACTGCGGCAGCTTATGGCGACAGCGTCCGTGCGGACCGATCTATGCTGGACGGGTTTCTGTTCGCGGCGTTTGCTGAACCGCTTGACCCCAAAGTCATGGCTGAAATGAAGGCGCATATGTATCTGACGCCAACGGAAACAGTCGCCGCAATCATTGATGACATGGTGAAGCCGGATTATAGGGATTTTCTTCCCCAGATCACTTTACCCACTTTGCTAATCTATGGTCGCAAGAATAATCCCGTCATGCCCGGTGCTGTTGGCGCATGGATGGCGGAACGGATACCGAGGGCTGAGCTGGTGGAATTGATGGGCGGCGGACACAGCATTTTCTGGGAAGACCCAGAGCCGTTTAACGCCGCGCTCTGTGACTTTGCAGCTCGGCATTGAGAGAGCAACAATGAACCCCCATTATCTGATCCTCAAACCCTCGGCGTCTGAACCAGAATCGCATGTCCAGCATTGGGCCGATGCTGCAACTGCCGCGCGCGGGGCCATCATGGCAGCTTCACCAGCGACCAATGTAAAAATCCTCGAGCCCGGCACAAACCACACCGGCATCATTCTGGTCCGTTTCGCCTTTGTTGAGGATCGTGATGCGTTCTGGGCAAATGATGCAACCAAGGCGCTGGTTGCGGCAGACTCTGGCCTTACCGCGCTGGCCTGCACGGGCATCCCCTATGAGGGCTGGCCCGGTAATTTCGTGCCAACGATCGCGACGGTCGATGTACCTGATGCGGGCGAACCACGCACCTATATGCTGATTGAAGGTACTGGGACCGATCAAGACCGGATGGACCGATACCGCGATATGATCCTCCCGATGATGCGCGATCGCGGGGCCTATTACACCGTCTTTGAACTGGGTGGTGATGTACGAGTGTTGGCAGGAGCATGGGACGAAGGTATTTTCGCCGTTTCCCGCTGGCCATCGCGCGCAGCGGCGGACGGATTTTGGTTTAGCGAGCGGTACCAGAACGAAGCCATCCCGATCCGAACTGGTGTGGGGCGCTTTGACGTACAAATTTTGGAAGGGCTGGCCGGGTAGTTGGCGACAGATTTTGTGGTGACTTCCCTTTGACTGTTTGAGTGCTTAGGACGTCGCCATGTCTCAAGACCTTGTCAAATCCGCCGCGCGGGCCATCGAAATTCTTGAACTGTTCGCCAATGCGCGCAAACGAATGAACAGCGCGCAAATTGCTGCGGCGCTAGGCTATCCCAAATCCAGTCTCAGCTTGCTGCTGCGCAGTCTCCTGTCCCAAGGCTATCTCAGCACCGGCAATGGTGATCAAGATTATTTCCCGACGCTCAAACTCGCGCGGCTTGGTGATTGGATCCCGGCGGCGCTCCTTGGATCGGAATCGCTGTTACCAATGCTGACGCAATTGCGGGATAAGACAGAGGAAACCGTTACGCTCACCATGGCGTCGGACTTGCACATGCAGTGCCTCCATGCCCTGATCGGCACCCATCCCATTGCCTTGCAAGTGGAGGAAGGCGTGGCGTTCCCCATGATGGGTTCGGCTATTGGCACCATGTATCTCGCGGGTCTTGAGCCTGCTGCCGTTCGCATGCTTTATGACCGCTGGGCAACTCAAGTGCAGGGTGCCGCACGCAGATCCTTTGCTGACTTAAGCGATCCTATCCAACAGGCTCGCACCACAGGCCATTCTGCGGCCTATGATGCAGTGCTGACGGATACAGGTGCCATTGCGATGCCTCTTAAAATGGGGGCTACCGGCGAAACCCTCATCGTTGCCGTCGCTGGCCTCAGCGCGCGTATTCAGCGCAAGGAAGATGCGATTATCAAGGTGATGGCCAAGATGATTGGCACTGTGGAACGCGGTTAGAGCGCTGCGCCGCTACTTCGGTTCAAAACAAAAAAGGCGCAGCCATCGCTGACCGCGCCTTCCTTATCGCTGCAGCGACTTGGGATTAGCTGACGCGTGTACCTGTCATCGGGAAGCTGCCGAAGGCTCCGGCTTTTACCGCTCCCGTTAGTGAATCACCGTCTACGGTCGCGGTGCCGTCTAATGTCATGGGCATGGGGACAGTCATATCCATTTTCCACGTGATCGTGTTGCCATCAACTTTTCCGTCTTTGCATTCAAACGATCCTTGCGCGCCGGCGTTGGTGCCAGTCCAAGTGTCGCCGTCAACTGTGACGGTCAGGACGGACTTTTGATCGCCCAGTGGCGATTTGACGGTGCATTCGTATGAACCAGCTACAGACATATTCTTCTCCTCTAAACTCTGATCGGCGTTGCGAGTCTCAATTGCTGCCCGCCACTTGGCCCTGTTCCACTGGAAGGCCAAGTTTTTCAAGCTGTGGTTTCACAATTTTTTCATCACCCACGACAACCCAGATAAACTGATCAGGTTTCAGAACCGCGCGCATGGCGCTGTCCATGCCTGCGCGGGTCATTGCGCGGAAGCGGCTGGCCGCACTATCGTAATAATTGTCCATCCGCCCGAACAGATCGTTGCGCTGCATCGCGCCCAGTACGTCGCCTGCTTGTTCAAAACTGCCGGGCAGTTCGCGGATGCTGCCATCAACAGTGCGCTGAAATTCATTTTCCGTCGTGCCTTTGCTGCCCACAAATTCTTTCATATTGCTCATCAGCGCAGCAATCGAGTCGCCGGTCTTGTCAGCCTGCACAGGGGCGGAGATGCTGTAATTCACGCTGCCTGCCGGACGGCTGACACCGCCGCGCACCCCGTAAGACCAGCCTTTCGTCTCCCGCAAATCCATATTCATGCGGGACAGAAAGTTGGAGCCAAGGTTTTCGTTTGATGCAATTAGCGTGTCAAGATCATCCGTGCCTTTCAGAGGCAACACTTGGCCGCCCAGGATCAGCGATTGCGGCGAATCCGGACGGTTGACCAATATGATGCGCGGCTTTGGCGTTGGAATTGCGGACGCCGCGGGTTTCGCGCCTGCTGTGCCTTCGGCTTTCCAAGTGCCAAAACGCGCTTCAATTGCTGTCTTCACTTCGGCAAGAGGCCGGTCGCTGACAACGAAGATCTTCGCCTTTTCTGGCCGCACCCACGCCTTGTGGAATGCAACGACATCATCCCGGCTCAAGTTGGCAACAACGTCTGCGTTGCCGGTGCCGCTGCGGGACACGCCGTAGGGGTGGCCGGGGCCGAATAGAACGGCGGGCATCACACGCTGACCAAGCCCCTCAGGCTGTTTCAGCTCTGCCGCAATGCGCGCCAATTGCTGATTGCGCAGACGGTCCACCTCTGCGGCGGCGAAATCAGGCTTCAGCACGACATTGGCGAATAGATCAAGCGATGGCGCAAGGTTGGCGGACAGGGCCGTCAAGTTGAGCGTCGTTCGGTCCATGCTGATGCCATTGCCAATGCTTGCGCCAAGGCGTTCTTGGGCTTCGGCAATTTCACGCGAAGACAGTCCAGCTGCTCCTTCATCCAGCAGGCCCATCGCAAGCGCCTGCGTGCCGAGCTTCGCGCGCGGGTCAGCCGCATGGCCCGCGTCAAGGCTGATCGCGATTTGCGTCATCGGAACGGCTGTGCGCTGGGCGTAGATCAGCTCAATCCCGTTGCTGAGCTTTGCGCGCGTCACATCGGGGAAATCAAGGTCTGCGATGGCTGCGATTTCAGGCGACGCAGGACGCGCAACGGGCGTGATGGCCGCTGCTGCTGCCGCGACCTTAGGGGCGCCTTTGGCCTCTTCATAAGCCGCGCGTTCGCCCGGTTCGACCGTGAGCGCATAGACAGGGCGCGTCAGCCAGCGGCCCATGACCGTCTTCACTTGCGCAGGCGTTACAGCCGCTGTGGCCACCATCTGTTTTTTGTAAAAGTCACTATCGCCGCGGTAAAGCGCCCCTTCGGCCAGCGCGACGGCTTTGCCGGTAAACCCGCCCACTTGTTCCAACCCGGAAATCCGCCCGGAGACAGAGCGCATGACGGAGCGTTTCACTTCGTCAGCATTGGGGCCGGCCTTGATGAAGTCTGCGATGATTTCATCCAGCCGTTTTGCCGCGGTTGCCACGTCAACGCCGGGGCGCACATCCATTGTCACTTCAAATTGGCCAAGCTGGGCAAAGCTTTGATTGCTGGCGGTCACATTCACAGCCAGCTTTTCATCGCGGACAAGGATATTGTCGAGCCGCGAACTGGCAAGCCCGCCGAGCACTGCTGCCGCCACATCAAGCGGCACGGAATCCGCGCTGTCGATGCCCGGCACCGCCCATGTGCGATAAAGCCGCGTATTGGCGACCCGGTCTTTCATCACTTCGACCTTCGCGGCCGCAAGCGTCGGAACGGGCGCTGCGACTGCCGCTTGCTGGGGCCCGCGCGCGATGCTGCCGAACCATTTGTCCATCATTGGTCGCGCGGTTTTCACGTCAATGTCACCGGCCAGCACGATCACGGCATTGTTGGGGCCATAATGCTGGCGAAACCAGCCGCGCACATCCTCCATGCTCGCCGCGTCAAGGTCTGCCATGGAGCCGATGGTGGAATGGCCATAAGGATGACCCTCAGGCACCAGTGCCTTGATCTGCGCATATTCCACAAGGCCAAAGGGTTGCGTGTCGCCTTGGCGTTTTTCATTTTGCACAACGCCGCGCTGATTATCCAGCTTTTCCTGCGTTACAGCGCCAAGGAGATAGCCCATCCGGTCACTTTCCAGCCAGAGCGTCTTTTCGAGCGCGGCCTTGGGCACGGTCTGGAAATAGTTGGTCCTATCAAACCAGGTCGTCCCGTTAAAATCAGTCGCACCGATGGATTGGAGGGGTTCAAAGAAATCCCCGGGGGAATTTTCTGATCCATTGAACATCAAATGTTCAAACAAATGCGCAAAGCCGGTCTTGCCCTTCGGCTCATGCTTGGACCCGACGTCATACCACACGGAGACGGCCACAATCGGCGCTTTACGGTCCGTGTGAACAATGACGCGCAGGCCGTTTTTCAGCACGAATTGCTGATGCGGAATGTTCACTTGCTTAACGAGCGAAGCGACGGGCGCAGGGTCAGCCGCAATTGCAGGGGCGACAAGGCACGTGGCGGCCATCAGGGCGGCGGTAAACAGCAGACGCATTTTTCATCCTCTTCAATAATGTCGTTGAGTATCGCTAGCAGACGTTGGCCGCCTCGCGAAGGCCGTTGGTCGAAACAAGCTGCATTTCGCGGGGCCCGGGGCACTGAGAGTGCCTGCCAACCCAACTCAAAACCAGTCCGGTATCTTGTCCCCGGCAAGACGCTGCCTCGTCTTTAATTCGCCGAAGTCCAAATCCGCCATCTTGAACTCGATTCACGGTTGGAATGATGATCGGAGGGATTAGGCAATGTCCCCTCAGACGCTGTGATCAGCGTATCGTACCACTCACGACGAAACTTAGCGACGGTTGCCGCTAAGATTCGGGTCAAACGGTTGTACCATCCAGCTTTCCAGTACCGGACGTTCAACACACCGTCTCCCCATGCTTGACTTAGTTTATCCTGAGCTACGCCGAAGGGGGTTAGGCTTTTGTCCGCTCCGTGTCATGAAACAAGTCACTCCAAAGATCGCACCGGTCCAAAGCTGTTTGCTTCAATCACAGCACGCCCCAAAGCCAAGCCCCGCATCAAGTGCGGGGAGACGGCGGATAGGGCGGTGGCTTTCGACAAGATTGCGGTCGTTCGTGCTGCTCGTCATCATCACACAAAGCAGACATTAGCCTTTATCGTCAGCCCGCACTTGATGCGGGCCAAGGCTGCCTTTGCAATGCGAGCGGAAGCGCCAAGCTTTTCCCGATGGACACCCAAGCCGAACCCCCCTTCGGCGTAGCTCAGGATAAACTAAGTCAAGCACGGGGTGACGTGGTTGGGAATGTCCGTTTAGGGTCTGATTTCAAGAAAACCTGACAGTCAGCTCCCCCCAACATACCAGCCATTGTGACTCTTGTGCCCGAAGCTATACTCCTGTCATCATATGCCCCACGGTCTATGTTCACATAATGTTCTTGCAATGTAGGAGATTTTTTGGTTGACCTTCGGGATGACCACTGACTCGCATTTCGATTCGCTGCCTAGCCCGTCATGGGTTGTTGCCAAGCGAGGAAATATGAACATCCGTTCATCAAAACTGCGTTTTCGTGTGACCTTTGTGACCTTCGCGTGCCTGCCGCGTGAGGGGGCAGGGAAGATTGAACATATGTTTGGCGAAAAAGCGTTTGGGTGTGAACCAAGTGTCAACTCTGAACGGGACATTCGCCTTCGGCCCAATTGGCGCCATCAGCCCGCGCCTCAATATACCGCCGCAAATCGGGCTGCTTCTTTTTTTCGATCCCCGGTGCATCCGCGCCGCGTTCCCATTCGTATCTCTTCCGTGCCCATCCCCCGGGCACAAGAGATAAGGACCAGCATTCCCATGAAGAAAACCATTATATTTGCCCTATCTGCTGTTGCGCTTAGCGGCGCGGCGTTCGCAGCTCACCACGAGTCCATGGGTCACAAAGCGCCCATGGTTGGCGGTGCTGCCATGATGCCGTCAGACAATATCGTCACCAACGCATCAAAGGCCAACAACCTGAAGACTTTGGTTGCCGCTGTGCAGGCCGCTGGCCTGGTCGATACGCTTGCCAGCCCTGGGCCGTTCACCGTGTTTGCGCCAACTGACGCAGCCTTTGCCAAGCTTCCCGCCGGCACAGTCGACACGCTGGTAAAGCCTGAAAACAAGGGCACGCTGACGACGATCCTCACCTATCATGTTGTGCCCGGCAAAGTGACCGCGCAGAACGTGATGGCCGCAATCCGTGCCGGTAAGGGCCAAGCCTCGCTCACGACTGTTCAGGGTGGCAAGCTCACCGCGCGCATGGTCGGCAAGCAGCTTGTGCTGACAGACGCGAAGGGTGGCAAATCAACAGTCACTCAAGCCAATGTCATGCAATCAAATGGCGTTGTTCATGTCATCAACTCTGTGTTGATGCCATAAAGAGCTAGGTCGGGGGCGCTGTCCCTCCCCCTTTATTGCAGCGCCCCCGGTCTTTCCTCTCCCTCTCATTCCCAAGTGACTTTATGAGCCGCCCGCGCTAGGGCCTCGCCCATCATGATCACCATCAACTCCCTCACCGTTCGTCTGGGCGGACGCCCTATCCTTGACCGCGCCAATGCTTCGTTGCCGTCCAAAGCCAAAGTAGGGCTGATTGGCCGCAATGGCGCAGGCAAATCGACGCTGATGAAAACCATCATTGGTGAAATCGAAGCAGATGACGGCAGCATCGATATGCCCAAGGCTGCGCGTATCGGCTATATCGCGCAAGAAGCCCCATCAGGCATTACAACGCCGATCCAAGCCGTGCTGGCTGCGGATACTGAACGCGAAGCACTTCTCCTCGAATCCGAAACTGTTGAAGACCTTGACCGGATGGGCGAAATCCATGAGCGGCTGAACGCCATTGATGCTCATGCAGCGCCCGCCCGCGCTGCACGCATTCTCGTTGGGCTGGGCTTTCCTGAAGATGATCAGCACCGCGCGCTGGATAGCTTTTCAGGCGGCTGGAAAATGCGAGTGGCGCTGGCGGCTTTGCTGTTCTCCGCGCCAGATTTACTGCTGCTCGATGAACCGTCAAACCATCTCGATCTGGAAGCGACGCTATGGCTGGAAAACTTCCTCAAATCCTATCCCGCGACGATGATTGTCATCAGCCATGAACGCGATCTGCTGAACAGTGTCGTCGATCATATTCTTCATCTGGAGGGCGGGCAGACCACACTTTACACTGGCGGCTATGACAGTTTTGAACGCCAGCGCGCCGAACGGGCTGCGCAACTCGCCGCTGCCAAAGCATCACAGGATGCGCAGCGTGCTAAGCTGCAAGATTATATTGCCCGCAACAGCGCCCGTGCTTCGACCGCCAAACAAGCCCAATCGCGCGCGAAGGCGCTGGCGCGGATGCAACCCATTGCCGCAATGGCCGATGATCCCTCGCTCAGCTTTGATTTTCCAAGCCCGGAAGAATTGAAGCCGCCGCTCGTCACGCTTGATCTGGCAAGTGTCGGGTACACTGAGGATAAGCCGATCCTCGAGCGATTGAACCTGCGGCTAGACCCAGACGACCGCGTGGCGTTGCTGGGCCGCAACGGCAATGGCAAGACGACACTGGCACGGCTACTCGCCGCTCAACTCGCCCCCATGTCTGGCGAGGTAAATGCATCGGGCAAAATGCGCGTGGGCTATTTCACCCAGTATCAGGTTGAGGAACTGGATGGCGCAGATACGCCGCTCGAACATATGACGCGCGCCATGAAAGGCGCGTCACCGGGTGCTGTCCGCGGACAATTGGGGCGCTTTGGGTTCTCCGGCCAGAAAGCCACTACGCAAGTGGGCAAACTATCCGGCGGCGAACGTGCGCGGCTCGCGCTGGCGCTGATCACGCGTGAAGCCCCGCATATGCTGATCCTTGACGAACCAACAAACCATCTCGACGTCGATGCGCGTGAGGCGCTGGTGCAGGCGCTCAATGAATATGAAGGCGCTGTCGTTCTCGTCAGCCATGACCGCCACATGCTCGAACTGACCGCAGACCGTCTCGTGCTGGTCGACAATGGTACGGCGAAGGATTTCGTCGGCAGCCTTGATGATTATACCGATATGATCCTTGGCAAGAACCAGAATAAGGGCGCCGACGGCAAAGGCAGCGGCAACAAGAAAGAAGATCGCAAAGCCGCAGCTCTCTTCCGCGAACAGCAACAAGCAATGCGCAAAGCCGTGCATGATGCCGAAGCCGATATGGCCAAGCTAAGTGCAGTCCGATCCGCCATTGATCAAGCCATGTTTGATCCGCGCACAGCAGATCCTGATCACGCCAACCTCACTATGACCGAATTGATGCAACGCCGCGCCAAAATCAGCGACGCACTGGCCGCTGCCGAAGCACGCTGGGTGGCCGCGAGTGAAGCTGTGGATAGCGGGGGGTAAGGCGATTGCTGGCGTTGAGGACATATTGAATGGCTGAACCCTGCGCGAAGGTTATTCCTGTCCGGCGCGTTAGGCACAGTGGATGATCCCCCGTCCACAAAGGAGATTTGATATGACTATCCGACTGTCCCTCGCCGCTGCGACTTGCGCTGTCGCTGCTCTTACCGTTGCTGTGCCTGCCGACGCGCGGATCAATCAGCGCCAAAACCATCAGCAGCACCGCATAGTTGGTGGCCTGAAAAGCGGCAGCCTAACTGCGCGCGAGACAGTGCGCCTCGAACGCCAGCAAGTCGGCATCGCCCGCTTCGAAGCCCGCAACCGCGCCGATGGTGGCGGCCTCACGCCAATAGAACGCGCACGGATCGAGGCAAAGCAAGACCGGGCCAGCGCCAACATCTATCGCCAGAAGCATGATGCGCAGGTGCGGTGAAACAGCGGCAGACAATGGGAGGGGTGGCCGGCGGGCCGCCCCCAATCCCAAAAATATGTTTAAGCCTTGCGTAAAACAACAGCGAATCTGACTAGCTTCAGCCTGCCGTTACTTCCCCGCCATCTCCAGCATCCGATCCAGCGACTTCTTCGCCGCCAGGCGCAGCCCTTCCTCAATCTCGATCCGCGGCGACAAATCCCGCAACGCCACATAGAGCTTTTCCATCGTGTTGAGCGCCATATAGGGGCAGATGTTGCAGTTGCAGTTGCCGTCCGCACCTGGCGCGCCGATGAAGGTTTTTTCGGGGATCGCCTTTTCCATCTGGTGAATGATATGCGGTTCAGTCGCGACGATGAGCGTGTCGCCGGGGAATGTTTTGGCGAAATTGAGGATGCCGCTTGTGCTGCCCACATAGTCTGCATGATCGATGATGTGCGGCGGGCATTCGGGGTGAGCCGCCACAGGCGCACCGGGATGTTGGGCTTTCAGTTTGATCAGCTCCGTTTCGCTAAACGCCTCATGCACGATGCAGACGCCGGGCCATAGCAACATATCCCGCCCGGTCTTGCGGGCGATGTAACCGCCAAGATGCTTGTCGGGGCCAAAGATGATTTTCTGATCCATTGGAATTTGCGCCAAGATGGTTTCAGCTGAAGAGGACGTCACGATGATATCACTGAGCGCTTTCACTTCAGTGGAACAATTGATGTAGGTAATTGCGATATGATCAGGATGGGCATCGCGAAATGCCTTGAACTTGGCGGGCGGGCAACTGTCCTCAAGGCTGCATCCAGCGTCGAGATCTGGCAGCACCACGATCTTGTCCGGCGATAGGATTTTTGCCGTGTCGGCCATGAATTTCACCCCGCAAAAGGCAATCACATCCGCACCCGTCGCGGCGGCTTTTTTGGAAAGCTCCAGACTGTCCCCGACATAATCCGCAATATCCTGCAATTCAGACCGCTGATAATAATGCGCAAGGATGACGGCATTGCGTTCCTTTTTGAGGCGCATGATCTCTTCGATCAGATCAGTGCCAGTGAGGCGTGCAGTCATCTTACTCATGAAATCAATTCCTTCTCATCCTTACACAAAGGATTTAGCCATTTCGCCCGTCAGTGCAATCATATGCTTAGTGCCGAATTCTGTCTTTAGCTTGAATGCAGGTCATCGGCGTTTATGCCTCCCGTTAGAAGACATGCTCGGCCTGCTAGATGGTGTTTCTCTGATTGCACAATGGCCACTCAAGTCTTAACCGAGCAAGGCTATGCGGACCGCTAAATATTGGAACTGCAGAAAGTGCAATATGCCGATCACCCAATATAAAAGAGAATTGAAGCAAGAAAAACCGTTAAAGATTTGCTATGTTTCGGCTGGCCGTGCCAACTTAATAGAAGCTCACCATTGGTGGAAAGCGGGCTCTGACGACCCAAGTCAAGTCTCGCTTACTTTTTCCGGTCAAGTGGAAGAATCAGCCTCTATTTTGGGCGCTAAACTCATGATGATATCGGACAGGGGCGACAATGGATTTCTCCAGGAAGCCGATACTGAAATCAGGCATTTGAAGAAAAATGAAAAAACGGGCTTGAGCTATTATTGGGAAGATTTCAGATATTGCTGGAAATTGCTGCGATTTTCAAAATCCTTTAATTCTGACATTGTTATAATCGATTCTGGGGTAACCCAAACATTCATGATGTTCATCTTTTGGATGAATCGCATGCAAGTAGCTCTGATCTTGCATAATAGCTTATGGCCCAATGGTTTCGCACCGAAAACACTTCGACGCCGCATTGTTTCTTATTTAGACGGGCTTTTTTTGCGCTATGGTCCGTGCTTCATCTTGGTCGTCTCACCGATCATTGAGCGCCAGATAATGGCGGTCACTCACACAAAAAAATATCCGATCTTTCCGATTCGGGCACAGTTCCGTCGATCATTTTTCACCAACATTGCAGAGCCTGTCTGGTCAGAGAACGCGCCTTTTGAATTGATGTTTGTCGGACGGGTGACGCAGGACAAGGGTGCGCTGGACTTGGTAAAGATCGCTGCATTGGTTGAACATAGTCATCCGGGGCGCGTCCGCTGGACTGTCTGCGGTGATGGGCCTGACCTTCAGGCTCTCCGCGATGCCGTCGGTCACCAGGAACTTGCATCCATCTTTGAAGTCAAAGGGCGGGTTCAGCCAGCCACCCTAAAATTACTTTATGACAAGATTCATGCCTGCATCGTACCGACCAGAAGCGAATTTTCCGAAGGTTTGGCAATGACCGCGATTGAGGCGGTGCTGGCGGGACGTCCCCTTATCACCAATCCTGTCGTGCCGGCCCTTGAATTTGTCAGGGAAGCCGCAATTGAGGTGCCGACCAATGACATCGCCGGATATGCTGATGCGGTTGTTCGGCTTGCAACGGACCAAAGCACATATTCACGCCTGCAGGCCGCGACTAAAGACGCCGCTGTTCAGTTTTATGATCGCAACCAAGGACTCACTGCCGCTCTTGTGAGCGCCATTCAGAGTTGCCGCTGCTGACCAGCCTCATTTAGGCGGAGCTGTTTGATCATCAGGTCAATAGTTTTTAGCAGGTGGTCAGGGTCCATAGAGAACCCTTGTTCTACCGGATCTGCAACAGCAAAACCATATCCGATGCCCGCCATATCAGCCATATCCTTGCCGGGTGCCGTGAAGCGGAAGGGCGGTTGTATATTAATCAATCCGCCCGATTTCGGCATTGCTAAGAGAGCGTGAACATGCGCCGACCCTTCTTGGGCCACCACAATCTCTGCTTCTGCCAGCTTTCGCACCAACGATAACGGCGTTTCTTGTTCTGGTTCGATATATTGAAAGCCTTCAAGTTCCAGCTTTGATATTACAGCGTCCGTATTGGCCAAATGCCTAGGCTTGCCGCTGGTCCCCCGACCAAGATAGATGCGTTCTTTTCCCGCGTTTTCTTCTTTTGGCACCAGTGCAGAGGCTCGGACTTTGCTCCGCAACATATTGAAGCGATTGCGGCGCCCGAGATTTAATCCTCGATCATCCACGAGCCACAGTCGGTTTACGGTAGCGTAACTGGTACCCAGACAATCGAGACCCGTAAGGGCACGGTAACCCGGCTCATGCGTCCAAGCCTTCTTCTTAAATCGCACTGGCTGCCAGCGCTGTTCGCTGGCGAGCAGTTCCAAGCTTAGGGCCTCAACCAACCAGTCCCCAAAAAAAACTTCTGCACAGTGGCTGGTCGTCAACACCGCTTCGTCGAATTGGTCTTGTGCTCCTTTCAAGAAAAAGTTCGACGCATCGGGAGCATATTTCAGCGCTTGGCCGCTTGCATATATTGCGCCATTCCCAACAACGGCATTGTCGAAGCGATACGCCAGAGTGGCACCGTGCAACCGCGGTTTACCTTGTAGACGACCCAATTCGTGCTGAACCTCATCGCGGTAGCAGCGACGGGCTCTTGAAAATTCGTCAGGTAAGCTAACTGCCGCATTTTGAGGCAGGGTAATCGCAGGCGACAGTTCCCGGCATTCGTCGGCACAGTCCAAGAACTCGTGGAACGACTTCCTGCGAAAGATATTCAATAATGGCAGCAATCGCATGTCGGGATACTCTTAGCTGGCGGTTTTCTTCAAAGCGCGAACATCCCAAATCATCTTGACGATTCTCACTAATAGATAAAATGGTTCCATCGCTAGCCCAGCAAGAGTGGCACTGCGATGGCGGAAATACGCCCTCGATCCTGCAAACTCCCGCGTTAGCGCAGCTTGAGTTAAAAAGCGGTTCCAACGGCCTTGTGCCAACCATTTCCTCATAAAGTGCCAGCGAGTGTCTTGGCGAAGAACATATTTTGCGTGATAAACCCCTCGGCCACGATCATAACCGGCCACAGCACGGTCCGCTGCGTCGCCACGGCGACCGTGGTGATGGTATACCAATGGCCGGGGATCGAACCAAGCTGCAAAACCCGCCCAAAGAGAGGCCGTAATGACGTCAACATCCTCGCAGGGGAACAGCGTTCCAGCACCCAGCTCGCGATCAAACCCGCCAATCCGCTCTAAAACAGATGTTCGAAAGCTCATGTTCGCGCCTTGCAGAGCGCCACCTGGAAAATAGCTATAGGGCTCATACCGCGAGGGGTGTTCGCGCTCATCAAAGGCCAAACGCGCGTCATCGGGATCAAAAAGCAATATTCTTCCGCCAATACATCCGGCATCGGGGTGATCTGCAAAAGCCGCAGCGATTGCATCGACAAATCCGGGATCAAGGTAACAGTCGTCGTCGCTGAACGAACATATGCGCCCCTTTGCGAGCCGCCACGCAAAGTCTCTGGCGCCGCCCAAACCAGGTTCCCCGTAAAAGGCATAGTGTAACCGACCGCCACAATCATCTGCCGCTGCAATCACTGACGCTGTGTTGTCGCTCGATCCATTGTCGAGCAGGATGACCTCCCAATCCAACGCACTGCGGATTGCCGCGAGAGACCTTAACGTGCCACTCAGAGTCGCCCCTCGGTCTCGCGTGCAAATAATGATCGAAACATCCATGTCGCGTTTTGCTATCAGGCCACAGCAGCGACAGCAAGGTCGGTCAGACAGCAGCCGACGTCACTGGGCAGCTTTGTGAAAGCCCCGGCTGCGTAAATTCACAATCCGCTGAATATGAAATGCGATTGGTGTGGATATATGCGCGACTATACGAACAATCTTCTTACTAATCTTCTGACGGAGCGATGGTGCGGCCTTCCAGGTATGGGCCCAGTGGTGGATTGCATAAGTTTCATCTGTCACGCAGTCGGGCGTGTAAGTTTCCGTCCAATCGTAAGGATAAAAATAGGCAGGCGGGAACAGCGTCACGCCATCAACAACCTGTTCAATAGATGTTGGAGTGGTTACGCCCGCGCTTCGCATTAGGTTTGATACAAGCCCCGGCCCAGTGTCAGCGCCAACCTCTTTTGTGCCATCCAACTTATCAAGCTCTTCTAAAAGACGCTTTACAAACGGGTGGCGCGCTGTCGCGCCGATGACGGCGTTATTTATAATGTGTTTTTCTTCTGCACGGAGTGTCTGAAAGCCGAAGAAGCACTGCTTTTCAAGGAGCGGATCAAAAGGCAATAAAACCTCAACGTCATGGTCAAAATAGATGCCCCCATGCTCATAAAGTGCTTGAAGCCGTGCGTAGTTTGATACCCGATTATAGGCTTTAACAGCATAACCGCCTCGAATGAATGGGCTGGAAAAGTCAATGTTGGTCTCGTTCCATTCGGTAATGCTATAGTCTGGCATAACCCGCGCCCACGAATTGAGAGTATCTTTGGTTTCTTTAGATAGTGAATTGGGGCCCACCCACACATAATGAATCTGCTTAGGAATGTTCACCGCTGCTGCCCCTTCAAATCCAATATCAGAGAACGAATAAAATCATATTGGGCATTCATCGTTGATCGACTGGTGACAAAGAGGGTGCCGATATAAATTGTTGCGCCTATGAAAATGTAACTTCCAATAATAGTTCCAACATTAAGATTGCTAACAATATTTGTTGTCCGGAAAAATATCATGACCATCACCATGATGATTGCAGCAATTATCGAAGGGAACGTACAACGCAATATCTTACGATATGATATTCCTGCATATTTTTGAAGCATGAACTGCTGGAACGGAAGCGTGAGATAGCCACGAATAACATAAGCTGCGGTAATCGCTGCAAGGCCGTAAGGTGCCGCCAACACGGAAATGAGCAACGTACTTACAAGCTGCACAAGAGCAATGCGGGTCATAACGTGGCTGAACCCCTTGGCCCCAAGTGCCGATGCAATAAAATAATTCATGACGAATGCGGGGGCAGATAGTGAAAGTATCTGAGCAATTAAGATACTATCAACAGCCTTTTGGCCGAACAGCAAAGGTAGCAATTCCGGCGCGATCAGGCCAAACCCGACGATTACTGGCACTCCCAACATGACAGAAAGGCTAATAACCCGAATATAAACCGCTTCAAATTTCTCCGCATCAAATTGAGATTTGGCCAGCGCAATATATGTAACGCTGGACAGCGGAGTCAGGATCGCTTGCCCGAGAAGATCAACCACTCTCCATGCAATTCTATAAATCCCAACGGCCTCGACCCCAACTGCTCGCCCGATCACCAAATCTGGCACTCTTGCCAAACCGCTCCAGATGATCTGCGTAAACACCATGCCGCTGCTGAAATTTAGAATTCGTTTCGCCAGAATTCTGTCAAACTGAAATTTGGGCATCCACTTGTTTATCGACCAAGCAAAGATCACCATCAAAGCTTCACTGATAATCGATTGAGCGACCAACGCCCATATCCCAGCGCCATTAAACGCTAAAATCACAGCGATTACGCCTGCGATACTCGACGCACATAATGACTGGAATGTAACAGATTTATGTTCAAAATTCTTCAGTTGAAAAGCGATGTGGACGCGGCCCAAGGCGGAAATGACCAATGTTGACGTTAAGGCGATCATCGGCAAAACGACGCTGTCATCGCCGATAATCTGAGCATAGGCTTGAGCCAGAAAAATGATGATCAGGCCAACGAACAGACTAGAACCCAAACTGATCCAGAATGCAGTATCTCTCAATTCTTCATCTGGCCGATCTTCGCGCTGAATGGCTTCTGCAAGCCCCGCAGAACAAATCGGACGAAGAAGTTCAATCATTGTGACCGAAAGCGCAAAGAGCCCAAACTCTTTGGGCCCAAGCATCCGAACCAACAGAGAAAAAACGATGAGGCCAAATATTTGAGACCAGCCAACTCTGAACGAAGACCAAAAAGCAGCCTTGGCCACCGAGGCCTTCAAGCTTGTCACCGGAATAGGTTCCTTCTTAAATCAAGTGCGGGCAGGCCTGATTGATCCGGGACGATCTATCATTGCCAAATTATTGAGGCAAGGTCTTGTTCGGTTACGATGGACTGATAGCTAATTCATTCTTATGACATTAATTCGTCTTTCAATTCAACGGCATTCAGGATGGTGAATGATCAAAAGCCTGATTGAATTTTTAATATCCAAGCCTGATTTTAAGGGCAAATATCGTGTCGTTCGATACTTAATGTTCTTTCAAAAGAACAGGCCAGTCCGCTGCAAATTCGGAGTTTTAATGCTTTGTCAGCCAATGGATTTGACAAATTTCTTTTGCCTAACTGGCCAACAGGGCATGGGATATGAGGATGTCTATAAATGTGTGACAGATTTGCAGCCTGGAATGGCTTTTATAGATATTGGCGCAAATGCCGGATTGTTCTCTTTGGTTGCAGCAGAGAGGCTGAAGGGCAGTGGGCCAGTGATCTCAGTGGAACCGTCGCTTTCAACATTCACAACATTATTGGCAAATATCGGATTGAATCAATCGCCAGATGTATTCCCGTTCAGACTTGCTCTCAGCCATGAAACAGCAGTTGCCTCTTTCGAAGAAGGCACAGCAAACCACAGCGGCGTGGCCCATCTTTCAGCCACTGGAACGGGTAAAGTACTATGTGTGCAAGGCCAACAGTTCCTGAAGATTATTGCGCCCTTGCTTGATCAACGAGACATCATGATCAAAATTGACGTAGAGGGTGCAGAGGCCCTCATTGTCACCGCAATCGCAGATTTTGTTGGCACTCCGTGGGTAAAGACGGTCATTGTCGAGATCGACAATGACTATCTGGCTCGTTTTGGAACTTCGTCTTCTGATATCTACGCCGTTATGAAACATGCCGGGCTGGAACCAAAAATCGGCAAGCACGAGGGCCATTATAACGAGATATTTGAACGGATTTCTTCAACCTAAAGATCAAATTCTAGCTGTAGGTGAGATGCCAAACGACCTCTGATTCAGCGAGGCTCAGAGGAAATGATCGGCAGCTATTGACTTATCAATTTGTTCATCTAATGTTCCAAGTGCTCTTTGAAACCCTGCCGCCCCAGTGCAGCAGATTGTGAATGATTTATCCTGCGGATAACGCACTGCATTGTTGCGTCTGATCATTGTAAGGAGGCATACAAAGGGGTGACGCGCTGTGCCCTTGTTCAGGTTGGAAAAGCGAAGTCGCCCAAAGATGTTTCAGGTGTCAACCATGTGTCAACTTTGGAGGCAAAAAACCTAGCGTCAGCATCTGGAATAAGATGCGCTGGGCCTGCCGGATCAATGGCGATACCCACCAAACGCACCCCAACTGTAAACGCACGACTGGCACAACTTTACTAAACTTTGAGCAAAATTTTCCGATCACAACAATCTTTTCAGTCGAAGACCATAGGGCCTACACTGCATAAGCTTTGGATGCGAGCTGCAGGAGCAGAATGATGAAGCTTGAAAATGATCCGCTGGCCGCCCTTTGGATGCCCTTCACCGCCAACCGCGCCTTCAAGGAAACGCCGCGCCTGCTGAGCAGCGCGAAGGATATGCACTATACCAGCAGCGACGGACGGCAGGTGCTGGATGGCACAGCGGGGCTTTGGTGCGTAAACGCGGGGCATTGCCGCACGCCGATTGTTGAGGCCATCCGCAAGACGGCTGGAGAGATGGATTTCGGGCCGACATTTCAGTTGGGCCACCCCCTCGTGTTTGAACTGGCCTCTCGCGTGGCAGCCCTGATGCCGGACCCGCTTGACCGGATTTTCTTCACCAATTCAGGGTCGGAATCGGTCGATACCGCGCTCAAGATCGCCATTGCCTATCAACGCGCGCGCGGGGAAGGCACGCGGACGCGGCTGATCGGGCGAGAACGGGGCTATCACGGCGTTGGTTTTGGAGGAATTTCGGTGGGCGGCATCGTCAACAATCGGCGGCAGTTCGGCACGCTTCTGGCGGGCGTCGATCATCTGCCGCATACCCACAGTTTAGAACATAACGCCTTCACGCGCGGGCAACCGGTATGGGGCGGGCATCTGGCCGAAGAGCTCGAACGCATCGTTGCTCTGCACGGGGCGGAGACGATTGCGGCAGTCATCGTTGAGCCCATGGCTGGCTCCACCGGCGTGCTCATCCCGCCAGTTGGCTACCTCCAAAAGCTGCGCGAGATTTGCACCAA
Source organism: Sphingomonadales bacterium (assembly GCA_031376385.1). Classification (GTDB taxonomy): domain Bacteria; phylum Pseudomonadota; class Alphaproteobacteria; order Sphingomonadales; family Sphingomonadaceae; genus Aquisediminimonas. The sequence goes on along the minus strand of JANMDQ010000013.1, from coordinate 191,784 downwards.
ATACGGCATCGTCCTGATCTTTGATGAAGTGATTACAGGCTTTGGCCGCATCGGTGGCACGACGGCGGCGGAAACGTTGGGCGTCATCCCGGATATGATTTGCATGGCCAAAGGATTAACCAACGCCGCTGTGCCAATGGGCGCAGTCGCAGTCAGTCGTCACGTCCATGACACTGTCGTAGAAGGCGGCCCGGACGGGATCGAACTGTTCCACGGCTACACTTACTCGGGCCATCCCCTCGCTGCTGCGGCGGGGATCGCAACGCTTGATCTTTACCGTGACGAAGGCATTTTTGAAAGCGCGGCTGATCTTCACGGCTATTGGGCGGACGCTGTCCACAGCCTGAAGGGCAGGCGCCACATTATCGACATCCGCAATATGGGGATCGTGGCCGGGATCGAACTTGCCTCCCGCCCAGGCGCGCCGGGCAAGCGCGCAATGGAGTTGTTCCACAAATGCTTCGACAATGGGCTTCTTGTGCGCGCAACAGCCGACATCATTGCCCTGTCTCCGCCGCTGATTTTGGAAAAAGCGCATATTGATGAGATGGTCGGGCGGATTGCGGAGTTGGTGGAGACGGTTGAGTGATAAACTTGGCTCCAATTGCCATAACATTCGCCAACGGCTGAACCTTGGTTTGCCAACGTCAGGGATCTTATATGCAGTTTGACGGCGTTCTCTCGGGGAGGGGGAGCCACCGCGGTTACAAGCCGGGCCGTGTGCCAAGGGCGCTGATTTAGGAGATCATCATGAAAACCATCGCGCTCGGCTGGCCGGCTGAGAGCTTTCCAGCGAACGCTGTAGTGTGAGAGCAGAAGACGGTTGACGAAGCAGCGGTGTTCATGGGGTTTTGAGCGCAAGCAACGGGACGTGCTATCTATGCATTTCAAGCCATCATCTATGCCCGAGATACTGAGGGCATGACATGACGATTACAGTTCGAAGAGCACAGGGTAGCGATGCAGAGATGATAGCATTGCTTGGGCGGTTGACCTTTAGGGAAACTTTCGGGGGCTTGTTTGAAGAGCGGGAAGATGAGTTGCTGGCATATTTGAACCAGACATTTTCCGTCGCAAAGATCGCGAGCAGCATGGCCAAGTTGCAAAATCAATATTGGTTGGCTTCATTCAATGACCTGCCCGTTGGCTATGCCAAGCTAAAATGTCCGTCGGCAAATGCGTTCATCGATGACCCCGTACCTGCGCAGTTGCAGAAAATTTATGTCCTGTCGGAATTCATTACGCACCGAATCGGCCGTGCATTAATGGCAGCAGCCATGGACGCGGCCGCAGTGGCGAAGGTCAAAACAGTTTGGCTAACCGTGCTGAACACCAATGATCGGGCAATCAGTTTCTATGAGCGGCAAGGCTGGATCCGTATCGGCGAAGTCGGCTTTTCAATTGGGACTCAAGATTTTCTATTTCGTCTGATGAAGACTGAAATTGGTCAGGATTGAATGATGCTAACAGAGAGGAAACAATTAGGTTCTGACTCTAGGTGACCAAAACAATTTTCCCCACATGCTGCTTGGTCAGAAATGCCTCCTGCGCCGCAACGATATCCGCGAGTGAATAAGTGGCGGCGATCAGCGGCTTGATTTCGCCGCTTTCGATGCAGCGTATCAAGTTCGGGAAGACTTCCGGTTCCAGCACAGTGCAGCCGATCAGTTTCAAATCCTTGAGGTAAAGCGTGCGCAGGTCAAGATCGACGATGGGCCCCGATATTGCTCCCGCCACGCCGTATCGCCCGCCGGGTTTGAGGGTGTTGAGGATTGCACCGAATTGCGCACCGCCGACGATATCGACTGCAGCGTCGAAATGTTCATTGCCAAACAGAGCCTCCAGATCGGCATCGCGGGGGATGACTTGATCCGCTCCCAATGTCCGGATTGCTTCGGCTTTATCGCCTCCCGCGATCGCAGTCACTTCAGCGCCGCGCCGTTTGGCGAGTTGCACAGCGGCCGAACCTACGCCACCCGACGCGCCCGTGATCAGAATGCGTTCACCAGACAGAAGGCCAATGCGGGTCAGCATGTTTTCGGCGGCTGAATAGGCACAAGGGAAGCTGGCTAGCTCTGCATCACTAAGGGTGGATTCAATGCAATGTGCGTGGATTGCCGGAACGCGGGCATATTCGGCAAAGGCCCCGTCAACTTCGGAGCCGAAATAGAGTGCGTCAAAATGGGTCGTGCCCCGAAAAACCGGCTCAACCAGAACCCGTTTGCCCATCCGCGCGGGGTCAACACCATCACCTATCGCCACAATCCGCCCACAGGCGTCAGCGCCCTGAATGCGGGGGAATTGGAACGCTGCCCCAGACCAGCCATCGTCGCCAGCACCGTCTATTCCGGTTGCTGCGCCCACTTCAGTCGCCTCAGCCACCGCCTTTGAATACCATCCAATCCGCGTGTTGATATCGGTATTGTTGACCGCCGCCGCAGCAATGCGGATCACGACATCTCCGTGACCCGGCACAGGAACGGGTACATCGTCCCGCAACTCAAGCCGGTCATAGCCGCCGTGACCGGTCAGCAGAACCGCGCGCATGGTGGCGGGCCAAACCCCCGTAGCGTTCACTCGGCGCGGCTTAGGCTAAACTGGTTCAGATACCATTTCTGGAAATTCATCACGCTGCCTTCTTGGTCGGAATAGCGACCGGGGCGATAGCGGCTGGACCTGATCCCGGCCTGGTTGTTTTCCGTGATGACTTTATCCTGAGTTGTCGTCGCGTGATAACCCCAGATCATCTTGTCGATATCAACCTCTGTTTCAGTGGCGCGGCCATCGACAAGCCAGATCATCTCAACATCGGACACAAGCGCCGAACGCGGGGTGAATTGGAACAGGATCACGAAATGGTCGTCCGCCACAATCTGGCTGAACGGGCTGAAGCTCAAATGTATCCGCCCACCATCCGCTTGGGTGCGCTTGCCCATTAGCGGCGATGGTGCTGTGCCATCTTGCGTTTCGGCGGCCCAGCCGTCCTTGTTCATGCGCTGCATCATCAACCGTAAATGGCTGCTATCGGGCGCATCGTCGATCGTGCCAATCGGTCGGCCCAAGGCAGCGGCGCTGGCTTCCCATGCTGCAACCTTAGGTGCGTAGGCGGAAATGGCCTCTGCCGGACCCGAGCTTGGTCCCGCGCCCACGGCGATCAAGCTATCTGCGGCGTGTATCGAACAGAATTCGGGATGCGACGGCACGCAGTGATAGCATTCGAAGAAATTCTCGATCACCAGCTTCCAATTCGCTGTCGTGGGATAGCTTCCCGCATGCGCAATGCGGGCGTCAGCAATCCCATGATAGTCGAGGATCGGGCCCATGTCGCCAAAGGTCGCGTCGAAATCGTCCGGCTCATCCTCGCTCATGTTGATGAAGATCAGTCCGTGGAAGACGCGGATATGGCAAGGGAGCAGGCTGTTCTCAGCCTTGTTGAAATCTTCCGGCATCAGCCGCGCAGAGATCAGCTTGCCATCCAGCCCGAATGTCCAGGCGTGATAGGGGCACACGAGCCGCGGCGCGTTGCCGCTTTCGGCTTGGCAAATGGTTGAACCGCGGTGGCGACACACGTTGAAAAAGGCGCATACACTTTCCGCATTTTCGCGGATGATGATGATTTGCTCCGCCCCGATTTTGAACAGGAAATAATCGCCCTTTTTCGGGATGCGCGAGACATGGCCTGCCATGATCCATTTCTGGCTGATGACCTTTTCCATATCGGCGGCGAATACAGCGTCGCTCGTGTAGAATTCCTGGGGCAAACTATATCCTACCTGCACATCGGCAGACAGGCGGTGCATTGTATCAGCGTGAGACATCAGATTTTTATCCGTGCGTTTGTTGGGTCGTAAAGGGGTTTGAGCGAGGCGGTGACGGGATAGCGGACGCCCGCGATTTCGATCTCATAATCATCCGCACCGATTGGCCCGACCAAGCCGCCATCTTCTGAGGTCACATAGCCAAGTCCGCACGCGCCGCCGAGGCCATGCGTGTACATGCCGGAGCGTATATAGCCTGCGATGAAATCGCCCTTCCAAATTGGCTCATTGTGATAGAGCATTGGTTCGGGTGATTTGAGCAAGAACTGGACGAGGCGTTGCTTCAGCCCTTCCTCCTTTTGCTTCAACAGCGCCTCGCGCCCGATAAAGCCAGCGGGTTTGTCCATCTTCACGGCAAAGCCAAGGCCCGCCTCCAGCGGCGTATCCTCGTCGGTAATATCATGGCCCCAGTGGCGATAGGCCTTTTCCATGCGCAGTGCGTTGAGCGCATGATAGCCGCAATGTTTGAGGCCGAACGCCGCGCCCGCCGCAACGATCTCGTCATACACGCCGGTCATGAATTCGGTGGGGATGTAAAGCTCCCAACCCAGTTCCCCCACATAAGTGATGCGCGATGCGCGGACGATGGCATAGCCGAGTTCGATCTCTTGAGACGTCGCAAAGGGGAAGGCTTCGTGTGACAGATCATTGGGACAGATCGATTGGAGGAGTGCGCGGCTGTTGGGTCCCATGATCGAGATGACACCCATCCCCGATGACACATTGGTCAGCACCGCATGCGCGTCACCCGGCGTGTTGCGTTTCAGCCAGTTGAAATCCTTTACTTCGGTCTCGGCACCCGTGACGATCAGATATGCGGTTTCGGAAAGGCGCGTAACGGTCAGGTCCGCCTCAATCCCGCCCTTGTCATTCAGCCACTGGGTATAGACCAGCTTGCCCGGTTCAACATCGACATCATTGGCGCAAACGCGGTTCAGCACTGCGCAGGCATCGCGGCCCTCCAACCGGAATTTGGCAAAGGAGCTTTGGTCGAACAGACCCACAGATTCGCGCACCGCGTTGCACTCCGCTGCATTGGCCTCAAACCAATTCTGCCGGCCATAGCTATATTCATATTTTGGCGTACTGCCGGGTTCGCCGTACCAGTTAGCCCGTTCCCAGCCGAACGCTTCGCCGAAACAGGCGCCTGCTGCCGCCAACCGGTCGTGCAGCACTGATTTACGAACGCCGCGCGCGGTTTGATATTGTTTGAACGGATAGTGAGTCGCGTAAAGCAGGCCGAGGCTCTCGGTCACCCGTTCGCGCAGATATTTGCGGTTGATCTGGAACGGCATGTTGCGACGGATATCGACGCTCCATAAATCCGCAGGCGGGATGCCGTCTCGGATCCAGTCGGCCATGACCTTGCCAATGCCGCCTGCCGATTGCAGGCCGATGGAGTTAAGGCCAGCAGCGACAAAACACCCTTTCAACTCCGCACTTTCGCCCAAATGGTAACGCACGTCGGGCGTGAAGCTCTCCGGGCCACAGAAGAATTTTTGGATACCCGCGTTTTCCAGTGAAGGCACGCGGCGCATGGCGTCCATCAGTAACGGCTCGAAATGTTCAAAGCTTCCAGCGATTTCATCAAAGCAGAAATCTTCGGAAATGCCGTCCATGCCCCACGGCCGTGCATTGGGTTCAAACGCACCGACGAGCAATTTGCCTGCGTCATATTTATAATATCCGCAATAATCATAATCGCGCAGCACGGGCAGCGTGTTGTCAATTCCCTCCACGCCTTCGAACAGCACATAATAATGTTCGCAGGCATGAAGCGGTGCGGCGACGCCAACGCTTGCGGCCAAATCGCGTGTCCACATGCCACCGCAAATGACGACATAGTCGGCGTCAATGCAGCCTTCGTCGGTATCAACCCCCGTCACACGGTCGCCGTTATGGCGAATTTTGGTGACTTTAGTGTTTTCAAATATCTTAGCGCCACCGGTGCGCGCACCCTTGGCCAGTGCCTGCGTGATATCCACCGCATTGGCATAGCCATCGCTCGGGATATGTATACCGCCGACAATATCATCGACATTGACGATGTTGGCCAGCGCTTTGATCTCTTCGGGCGTTACGACGTGGACCGGCAGGTCAAAGACTTTGGCCATAGAGGCGCTCCGCTTCAGCTCCTCAAATCGCTCCTTATTGGTCGCCATCGAGATCGAGCCGCACTGCCGGTAACCGGTCGCTTGGCCTGTTTCACCTTCAAGCCCGCGATAGAGTTCGCCAGTATACTTGGCGAGCTTGGTCATATTGATCGAAGGACGGAGTTGCCCAACAAGTCCTGCCGCATGCCATGTCGTCCCGCTGGTCAGCTGCTTGCGTTCGAGCAAAACAACATCATCCCAACCAATCTTGGTCAGGTGGTAAGCAATCGAACAGCCGATGACGCCGCCACCGACGATGACGACCTTTGCTTTTTTGGGAAGTTCAGCCACCGATCAAACCTTCATCTTCGCATTGTCAGGATCATAAACGGGGTGTTCAAGCACCGTGCCCGCGCGCCGCTCCCCCTGCAGCATGATGTCAAAGTTCGATCCCGGTGCGGAGTTTTCAATCGGCACACACGCAAAGAACAGGCTCTTGCCAACGCGGTGGCCGTATCCGCCAGATGTGGTCAAGCCGATGCATAAATCGCCCACTAAACAAGGCTCAGCGCCGCGCACATCGACGTTGGTCGCATCGACTTCGCCGTAAACGATGCGGAAGCGATCGGGTGCATCGAGAGTCGCCTGTTTGCCAATGAAATCCTCTTTCTTGAAGTTGATGAAGCGCTGCATATCGGCCTCCATCATCGTCAGCTCGTTGGTGAGTTCTGACCCCCAAGCCTTATAACCCTTTTCCACCCGCATCGTATTGGCCGCGTAAAGTCCGTAATTGATGATGCCAAATTCTTGGCCCGCTTCCCACACAGCGTCATATAGCGCCGCAAGATCATCCATCGCTGGATGCAATTCCCAGCCAAGCTCGCCTGCATAGGAGACCCGCAACGCCCGCATCTTGATACCGGCGATTGTGATCTCCTGACCGCTCAGCCACCGAAAGCCCTCATTGCTGAGGTCGCCATTGGTCAGCTTTTCCAGCACATCGCGTGAACGCGGCCCATTCATCACCAGCACGCCAAGGTCCATGGTCAAGTTGCGAATGGTCACGTCTTCGCTCGGCAATTTGCTCTGGATAAGAAGGTCCCAGTCGCGCTGCTCAGCGGCGGCAGCGGAGAGGCAATAGAAATGATCATCGGCAAAGCGTGTGACGGTCATCTCACCATAAATCCGACCCTGCACCGATAGCGGATGGACAAGGCCAATTCCGTCCAATTTCTTGGGCATGCGATTGGCGCAAATACGGTTCAAGAAAGCCTCAGCATCCGGGCCCATCACATCATATTTAGCAAAGCCCGACAGATCGAGCACACCCACCCGCTCCGCCACCGCTTTGACTTCAGCCGCGACTGCGTCAAAGCTGTTGGTGCGTTGATATCCGCCTTCTTCCTCGGCACCATCTAGCGCAAAATATTTAGGCCGCTCCCATCCATAAGTTTCGCCATAGACCGCGCCTTGCACCCTCAGCTTTTCATAGAGTCCGCTCATCTTTTGCGGGCGGCCATCGGGCTCTTCCTCACCTGGAAGGCGCGTGGTGAAGGTCATCCGGTAATCCAGGAACACTTTGTCGCGACTATACTGCTCGTCGGCATAGGGGCCATAGCGACGCGGATCGAATTCGGTCATGTTGATGTCGGCATCGCCAAAGACCATCCACTGGGCCATATATTTGCCAGCGCCGCCGCCCTGCGCAATGCCAAAGCTAGTGCCGCAACAATGCCAGAAATTCTTGAGGCCAACAGCTGGCCCAAGCAACGGCCCACCGTCTGGCGTATGCGGGATCGCACCGTTGACGAAACGTCTCAAACCCACTTCGCCAAATATGGGCATGCGCTCTATCGCGCGTTCAAGCCATGGAGCAATCCGCTCAAGATCTTCGGGGAACAGCTCGCTGGTCGAATCCCATTCGGGATGCCCGCCGCGCGGCGCCCATGCCTCGGCCAAGCCGGTGCTTTCATAAACACCGATCAACCCGCTCTTCTGCTCCTGCCGGAAATAGCCCGAGACATGCGGGCAACGCATAACCGGAATTTCCTCCTCTCGATCCTTGAACGCGGGGATAGGATCGGTGACGACGTAATGATGCTCCATATTGGTCACCGGAATGTCGATGCCTACCATCTGCGCGATCTGCCGCGCGTAGCATCCCGCCGCATTGACGACGATCTCTGCGCGCACTGCGCCGTTATCAGTGACCACATCCCACTCACCCGATGGCAGTTGCGTTAGGCCAGTAACCAGGGTTTTGCGAACAATCTTCGCGCCCATATTCTTGGCACCGATGGCAAGCGCATTGCAGATTCCGGACGGATCGGCATGACCGTCTTCAGTCGTCCGCGCGCCGGCGATCACGCCATCAAGCGTCATAAACGGGTTGTGCTTCAGGATTTCCTCCGGCGGGATGATCTCCATCTCAAAGCCGATGATCTTCGAAAAGCCCTCAATGTAACGCATCCACGCAAGCTCACGCGAATTGGTCGCCAGCCTTATGCCGCCTGATTTATGCCAGCTGACATACTGCCCGGTCAGCTCCTCCAGTTTTGGATAAAGATCGTTCGAATAGGCGTGCATCTTCGCCAGATTATAGCTGCCGGTGATATTGGGGCATTGCCCGGCAGCATGCCAAGTGGAACCGGATGTCAGCTCGTCCTTCTCGATCAACAGACAATCCGTCCAGCCGAGTTCGGCGAGATGGTAGAGCAAGCTCGCCCCCATAATCCCGCCGCCTATGACAACTACCCGAGCACTGGTTTGCATTGAAATTCCGTCTCTTCCCAAGGGTTCTCTTAAACTGGGCTTAGGGCGCACCCGCGACAAAGCACAAATGTGCAATTCGCAACGATTGGTTCAAAAAATTTTATGGTTGAAAGGCTGAGCTTTTCGGAGCCGGGAATGTCGGCTGAATGTCCGTAACAGCCACGTCACACTAATTTTGCAAAGGAAACCTCTTACTGTCAAAGAACGACACTAGGGGAGATAGCAATGACGACTCTTTCCATCGCGATTCCTAAAGCTGAGCCGCAGGCGTATCTCCTTTTCGCGGTGCGGGCAGGATGGATAGCGGTGCCGCTGCTCCTTCTGCTGCCGCTGCACCTGATTTGGCTCTTGCTTAAAATGCCATCCCCTTGGGCAATGCTATTTCTCCGTATCGCCGCCCGTGCGCTGGGCGCCAAAGTCAGGGTATACGGTCAGCCGCTACGCAAGGATGTATTCTTTGTTGCCAATCATCTTTCATGGCACGATATCCCCATATTGGCTGGGATCACCGGTACGGCTTTTGTCGCACAGGATGGCGTGCGCAAATGGCCCCTCATTGGTTGGCTCGCGACACTTAATCGCACTATCTTTGTCAGCCGAACTGACAAGCAAAATGTCGCTGGTCAAATTGCTCAGCTGCGAGAGGCAATTGCTGAGAACTGGTCTGTAACGCTGTTCCCCGAAGGCACTACGTCGGATGGACGAGGACTCTTGCCATTTAAGCAGTCGCTGTTTGCTACGCTAGCCCCGCCCCCCAGACCTATGATGATCCAACCGGTATTGCTCGATTTCGGCAAGGTCGGGCCCAACATCGCGTGGCTTGGTGAAGAGACAGGCTGGGAAAGCGCATGGCGTGCTTTTACCCGGCCGGGCAGTTATGACGTTGGCGTCCATTTCCTAGAACCCTTTGATCCTAGCGCTCTTCCCGATCGCAAAGTGGTTTGCGCGCTTGCCCGAACACGGTTGACGAACGCTTTGTTGGCAAAGCAAGAACTTCGGAGGCACATTACTCGATAGGCTGGGCTTCATAGGCAGCATGCCGCAAAAAATTTCACCCCTTCGCATAAAATATTCAATTGTGGCAGTGGCAACCCAGCGGCTTAACCTTGCGTATGAAAATTGGTTTTATTGGGTTGGGCAATGTCGGCGGGAAGCTTGCGGGTAGCCTTATTCGTAATGGACATGACGTTGTCGTCCGTGATCTTGATGAGGCCCTCGCCGCAGAATATGTTGCGCGGGGCGCAGTCGCCGCGGCGTCGCCAAGGGCACTAGGCGAAGCGGTTGATCTGATCATCACTTGCCTGCCTTCGCCTGCGGCCAGTGCGGCAGTCGCTGAGGGCGCAGATGGATTTTTGCAAATCATGCGCCCCGGTCAGGTCTGGCTGGAAATGAGCACAACTGACCATAGTGAAATCATTCGGCTGGGTGGCCTAGTTGAGGCGTGCGGCGCGATGTTTATGGAATGCCCCGTGTCTGGCGGATGCCACCGCGCCGACACAGGCAATATCGCGATTTTTGCGGGCGGGCCGCGCGCAGCGTTTGAATTCGTTTTGCCCGTGTTGACTACAATGGGCCGCCGCATTCTTCATACTGGAGAACTGGGTACTGCATCGCAGTTGAAGGTCATGACCAACTATCTTTGCACTGTACATTTGGTCGCTCTTGCTGAAGCATTGACCACGTGCAAAGCTATTGGTCTTGACATGAATACGACTTACGAAGCGATCAGGATTTCATCAGGTAACAGTTTTGTGCACGAAACCGAAAGTCAAGTCATCCTCAACGGCAGCCGCGACATCAATTTCACAATGGATTTGGTGAGCAAAGACGTCGGACTGTTTAACAATATTGCTCACGCAGCCAGTGTGCCCGTCGAACTATCCCCTCTAATCGTGAGCATCTTCAAGGATGGCGAAGCCCGGTTCGGGTCGCGAGAGTTTTCGCCCAATATCATTCGACGTTATGAAGAGCCGCTTGGCATCAGGGTTTTAGGCACCGGCTTTCCTGCCGATATGATTGATGATGAGCCCGAAGAGCCGGGGTATGAAGTGGTGCCGAAACGCTAGCCGGCTCCGGTCAGCACGCGGTCCGCTTCAACCTTCTTCGCCACCCAGTCCATGAAGGTACGTATACGAAGATTTTCTTTCATGTCTTTCCGGCAAATGAGTCCCCAAGCACCGGGACACACGGCTTTATGATCTATGGCCTTAACAAGGCGACCGGACTCCAAATCCTGTTCAACAAAGGGGCCATTGACGAGCGCAATCCCCTCTCCGTTCAACGCCATCTCAAGCGCCACCGCCAAAGTATCAACCATGAGGTAAGGCACCGAGGGTTCAAAAACGACACCTGCCGAAACAAACCATGTCTCCCAATTCTGCACTTCGGTGTAGATGGCGACCAGTGACTTATTCATCAAGTCTTGCGCCACTGGCTGCTTTCCCATTCCCTTGGCCACTGCTGGGCTGCATACCGGGAACAGGGCATATTCATACAGCGGAACCCAATGAAATTTAGCAGGATCGGGATCGGTCTCACAGTAAACTAGCCCCACATCGGCGTGGACGTCGTCAAATTCCCATTCGACCGCGCATGTGTTCAGCGAAAGCTTGACTTCCGGGTGGTCTGCCAAAAACTGCGGCACGCGCTTGGCCAACCAGCGGATTGATGCTGTTACATAAGTCTGCACCCGCAGTGGTTTATCGAGGGCGTTGCGGTGAACTTCTTCCACACCCTCAAGCAGCGACTCAAACGCTGCACGTACATAGGGGTAGAGCACCTTCCCTTCTTCAGTGGAGACAATGTGTCGACCCTCTTGTACAAAAAGAGTTACGCCGAGTGCGTCTTCGACCAATTGAACCTGATGACTAACAGCAGGATGTGTAAGGCAAAGTTCGTCAGCAGCATCGCGGATACTTTGGTGACGCGTTGCGGCTTCAAAACCCTTCAAGGCCTTAAGCGGAGGCAATTGCCGCAGATCGATCTTGTTATGCATAGCCGCTCCCTCCCGCGCTTTGACCAAGTACGGATACTAGCACATGTTGAGCCGACTGGTAAATTATTTTAACGGGTTATTCCGCAAATCTTCGAGGATCATTGCTGCCCCTTTTTCCGCGACCATCACTGTGGGTGCATTGATATTACCTGAGGTGATCGTTGGGAAAACTGACGCATCAACAACACGCAGACCTTTGACGCCGTGCACCCTGAGCCGAGCATCAACAACCGATCCCACAGGATCAACACCCATCATGCACGTTGATGAAGGATGATAAACCGTGTCTGCACGCTTTCGGAAATCATCAAGCAAATCGTCATCGCTTTGCAAATCACGGCCTGGAAGCAGCTCATCAATGATGATGTCGGAGAGCGGTTTAGTGGCAGCAAGCGCGCGTAGCATGCGGTTGCCAGCCAGTGCCTCCTCTATATCCAGATCGGTCGATAGATAATTTGGCTGTATCAAGGGATAGCAAAACGGATCAGATGATTTGATATGTAAATACCCCCGGCTGGTCGGGCGACAACTGTTGAAAGATAGAAGGAAGGCGGAAAAAGGATCGGGATTAAGCAGCTTACGTTCAGACAGTGGCGACTGGGTATAGCTCACGGGGCTGAAATAGAGTTGCAAGTTGACCCGGGGCTGATCTGGTGCGCTACGCACGAAACCGCCGCCTTGATTAACGCTCATTGACAATGGGCCGGTTCGGTTCAGACCATAACGGAGACTAGCCTTGATCTTGCCGATCAGCGGACCCAGCTCATCATTGAGCGTCGGCACCGACGTTTTATAAAAATAACTAACCGCTAAATGATCCTGCAAATTCTGCCCGACCGCCTTAGCATCAACCAACGGTTCGATGCCCAGTGATTTGAGCAAACTCGCATTGCCAATGCCCGACAATTGCAAGAGTTGCGGTGAATTAACGGAACCACCCGCCAAGATGACCTCGCGCGCCGCGCGCACTTGCTGACTTTTGCCGCCGCGACGATAGTTGACGCCGACCGCGCGTTTTCCGTCAAACAGGATGCGCGTGGCATGGGCGTTGGTGCGCAAGCAGACCGTGCGACGTTTGATGGCTGGCCGCAGATACTCGTTCGCCGTCGAGGCCCGCCGTCCGTTTCGCGTGTTGATCTGGTAAATGCCAACACCTTCACTGCCGGGGCCGTTGAGATCTGGTGTGAAGGGCAGGCCCAGCGCTTCACCCGCCGCAATAAATGTCTGGCAGAGCGGATGCGCGCGCGCGGATATATCCGTCACATGCTGAGGGCCGCCCGCGCCGTGCCAGTCGCTTGCCCCGTGGTCATGGTCTTCGGCTTTGATGAAGTAAGGCAACACGTCGTCCCATCCCCATCCCGGATTGCCTGCCGCTGCCCAATCGTCAAAATCACGGCGTTGGCCGCGCACATGGACCATCGCGTTGATGGATCCCGACCCACCAATCACTTTGCCGCGCGGCCAGTAACTTTTGCGTCCGCCCAGTCCGGGCACCGATTCAGTATCATACATCCAATTGACGCGGGGGTCGAAAAAAGTGCGGCCATAGCCAATGGGAAGCTGTATCCAGACGGTACGGTCTGACCCTCCTGCCTCCAGCAGCAGTACAGTCGTTTTCCCATCTGCGGACAGCCGATTGGCCAGAACACAGCCAGCCGTGCCTGCGCCAACAATCACATAATCGAACGTCTCACTCATCGAACGGGATGCTGGTGCATTTCAAGGTGAAGCATGGTGCCGGTATAAGGGTTGGCGAGCGCAACCGCTTCATTCAGCTCAACGCCAAGGCCGGGTTTAGAGGATGGAATGACATGGCCGTCCTCAAACTGGATAGGCGATTTCAGGATTTTAGTATGGAACCCGCCCCATGTTTCGATGCTTTCAAGGATTAGAAAATTGGGCGAACATGTCGCGATCTGGATGTTAGCTGCGCCGACAATCGGCCCGCAGTAAAGGTGCGGCGCGATTTGAACATGGTCAACCTCTGCCATGGCGGCGATTTTCTTGGCCTCCAATATGCCACCAACGCGCCCAAGGTTCATCTGAAGGATCGCTGCGGCACCAACCTTCAACAGACGCGCAAAATCATATTTGGTGGTGAGCCGTTCGCCCGTCGCGATTGGGATGCTAGTCGCGCGCGCTACTTTGGCCATTTCATCCGGCGCATCGGGGGGAACAGGCTCCTCCAGCCAAAGCGGATCAAAGGGTTCCAGCCGCTTCGCTAGCCTGATCGCGCTGGCCGCTGTCATCTGGCCGTGGGTGCCGAACAGAAGATCCGCTTTGGTGCCCACAGCTTCACGCAATTTTTTGGCAAAGCGTTCTGACAGGTCAAGCGCCTCAAGCGAAAGCTGTCGCCCGTCAAATGCCGAGTAGGGGCCAGCGGGATCAAATTTCAGCGCGGTAAACCCCTGGGCTAGATACTCGCCCGCTCGCTCCGCCGCCAAATCAGGATCATGATAAACGTCGCTCTGATCGCCGGGGCGCGGATAGATATAGGTATAGGCGCGCAGACGCTCATGCACTTGTCCGCCGAGCAGCTTATAGATGGGCTTATTCGCTTCCTTGCCGATGATGTCCCAGCAAGCCATTTCGAGCGCGGAAAGCACACCCATCAGCGTCAGATCAGGATGCTGTGTAAAGCCGCTGGAATACACTCTGCGCCACATCGTTTCGATATCGTGCGGATCGTTACCAGCGACATATCGCGCAAATACATCCTCAATCATTTCGGCGACAAGATGCGGTTCAAATGGAACGCAATACGCCTCACCAATGCCGGAGACGCCGGTGTTCGTCGTTAGCTTGACGAACACGAAGTAACGGCCACCAAAATGGGGTGGGGGATTGCCAACAACGAAGGTCTTGATGTCGGTTAACTTCATCCCGCACGGAACCCGCTGATCGATTTGATCTCCAGGAAATCGCGCACTCCAAACTCGCCATATTCGCGGCCGTTGCCAGATTGTTTATAGCCGCCAAACGGTGCCATATAATCTTGGCTTGTGCCATTGATACTGACCCCGCCTGCACGCATGAGCCGTGATATCCGCCGAGCCCGCTCAAGATCGCCCGTTTGCACATAAGCATAGAGGCCGTAAGGCGAGTCATTGGCGATGGAGATAGCCTCAGCTTCATCCTTAAACGGTATCAAGACGAGGACAGGACCAAACACTTCCTCCTGCGCGATCCGCATCTTGTTATGCACACCTGCAAACACTGTAGGCTTCACATAATAGCCGCGACCGAAACCATCGGCTCTGCCCGTTCCTCCGGCGACCAATTTTGCACCCTCGTCAATCCCAACCTGAATGAGGCTCTGGATCTTGTCATAATGCGCCTTGCTGACCACCGGGCCGTAATGCGGCCCTTTTTCCCGCGGGTCTCCGAGTTTTGCATCCTTGGCAACGCGTGCGGCGATGGCCACCGCCTCATCATAAACGGAAGCTTCGATCAGCATGCGCGTAGGCGCATTGCAGCTTTGGCCAGAATTGCTGAAACAACTCAGCACACCGCGCTTTACCGCAGCTTCCAAATCGCTGTCGGCAAACACGATATTGGCAGACTTTCCCCCCAATTCCTGCGCGACGCGCTTGACGGTATCCGCTGCGTTCTTGGCGATCTGAATGCCCGCCCGCGTCGAACCGGTAAAGGAGATCATATCGACTTCGGGGTGGCTGGTCAGCGCATCGCCGACGGAAGCACCCGTGCCGTGAACCATGTTGAACACGCCTTTAGGGAAGCCTGCTTCATCCACCATCTCGGCAAAAAGCTGCGCAGAAAGCGGCGCCATCTCGCTGGGCTTTAGGATCATAGTGCATCCAGTGATCAGCGCAGGGCCAACTTTGCAGACAATCTGGTTTATCGGCCAATTCCAAGGGGTGATTAGCACGCAGACACCAATGGGTTCATGGACAACGATGCCGTCTTCGCCGACGTCATATTCCCACGTCATTTCGCGCACGGCCTTTATCGTAGCGCGCAAATGGCCTGTGCCGCTTTCGGCCTGCGCGTCATGCGACAAATCATAGGGCGCGCCCATTTCGGTCGAGATAGCCTGCACCATTTCATCGTAGCGCCGCTCAAAGATCGCGATCAGCTTTTCAACCAACGTGATCCTTTCATCAAGCGACGTCGCTGCATAGCCACCTAACGCGGCACGTGCAGCGCTGACTGCACCGTCAACGTCATCGGGGCCACACATCGCAACAATCGCGCAAACTTCCTCAGTCGCCGGGTTGACAGCATTGACTGTGTCAGTCGACGTCGCCGGAGCGACCCACGCGCCGTTGATGTATGATCTAAGCGGCGCCATTTCAGAGTGTCCCCAACGCGCGCTTCTGATCTTCGATTACATATTTCTCTGCCCGCCAGTAGTGCCAAGCGGCCCAGAAACCAGTTGGGGCCAGCACCAGCAGCGCCAAACGAAGTGACGCTGCGTCGGCCCCTGCTGGACCCGCAAAATAATCACTGAGCCAGCCCACACCCTGCGGCGCGACGATGAGGTTGAACACGTTTGCAACCAGCAAAGAAACCGCAATGGCCATGGCCCGCATACGGGGTGGCGCAAGATTCTGTCCAAGGGCAAAGGCCGGGCCGATGTAGAAATAGATCGCCGGGATAAACAACCACCACATTACCGTCGCCAGCGACAATGAGTTGGTCCAATATGCGATGATCGACGGAATGGTTGCCAATGCCGTTACAACCCCAAGCAGCCGCAATATTTTGCGTGGATCAACGTAAGAAGGCCGCGCAACGAGCCATGCGGTCAGCAGCGACGCGGCAATCCCCATCACAAGGTGGATCGGCCCGACAACGCCGCCTGCTTCGCCGACGTCTAGGCCGTATGTCCGCTGGATGAACGTTGGGGTGAACCACATCAGGCCCCAACCCCATAAAGCCGAAACGCCGCTGCCCATGATGACATGGACCGCCGCCTTCTGAGACCAGAGGAATCGCAGCGTTTCCATAAGCTTGGGCGGTGCATCATCGGAAACCGCATCAAGCCGCCCGCGCGCCGGTTCCTTGATGGTGAGAAACACGATCAGAGCAAGGATGATGCCAGGAACGCCGAGGACAAGGAAAGCAGCGCGCCAGCCATATGCGGCGGCAACTGCGCCCGCCATGTCTGCGCCAAGCCATGCCCCGATTGGTGCACCAAGTGCAAATATAGTCATCGCCATGGCGCGGCGATCTGCGGGGAAATAGTCGCCCACGATTGCGTTGCAAGATGGTGTGCCGCCTGCTTCGCCGATGCCAACTCCGATCCGCGCCAGCAGTAATTGCATATAACCTTGCGACGTGCCGCACAGCGCCGTCATCGCCGACC
The DNA here is from genome assembly GCA_031376385.1 of Sphingomonadales bacterium. Taxonomy (GTDB): domain Bacteria; phylum Pseudomonadota; class Alphaproteobacteria; order Sphingomonadales; family Sphingomonadaceae; genus Aquisediminimonas. The sequence goes on along the minus strand of JANMDQ010000013.1, from coordinate 174,777 downwards.
AAATCGTTATCGAAATGGCGAGCAGGTTTTTGCGGTTGTAACGGTCGGCAATCCACGAAAGCGGAATACCCATCGTCACGTAAAAAAGCGCAAGCGAAACACCGGTAAGGAAGGCGACACCGCCGTCAGTCAGTTTCAGTTCCAGCCGGATCGGTTCCAGCACAGTCGACATGACATAGCGATCAGCAATGTTGATCGTATATGCCAGCATCATGATGATGAGGACATACCAACGCTGCCCCAAAGTGGAGACTTGATCGGCAGTGACCGGCTTGGTCGGTGCGCTACTCGCCATAGATATTCCCCTCAAGTTGCGGCCAGTTCCGGCCCTAATATGCTGCGCAGTGGATCAAGATGAGTGCTGAAATGCTCCCACTGGTCCACACCAGTTTTGAAAATCGGCTGTCGCACCTGTTCAGAACTCGCAGTACGTACAGCGCGCTCATTCTTGTGAAAGTTGAGGCAGGCCTCTTCGAAAGGCAAGCCGCAGAAACCCAAGAGGCGGCGAACCTGCGTATCAAGGTCTGCCACCACATCCTCATACCGCACACGCAATATTTTGCCGGGTAGCACCGCATCCCAATGATCCATCAGGCCGACATAGTCGCGGTAATAGCGGCCGACCTCTTCAAGCCCGTAAGTGAATTCCTGACCCTCGGCGAACAGCTGCTTGAAGCCAGAAAAGCAGCACCCCATCGCCCCGCGCCGTGCGTCAATGATCTTGGCGTTCGGCAGGATAAGGTGAATGAGGCCAATATGACGGAAATTGTTCGGCATCTTGTCGATGAAAAACTGTGTGCCTGCTTTCCTGTAGATTTGCGTATCTCGGATGAAGGCTTCACCAAATTGCGTAAATTCTTCGCGCGTCAGTTCGCCCAAATTGGCCGGGTATTCCGGCTCCTCATTGTGCATCTCGCGGTGATCGAGCCTGTGCGACAGGGCAAGGATATTGGGCAGTTCCATCGTCCCTTCCACTTGGCTGTGCGACGCGAGAATCTGTTCCAGAAGTGTCGATCCTGCGCGCGGCAGGCCGACGATGAAGATCGGGTCAGGCGCTGGGCAGCCAGCCCCCTTGAACTGCCCTAGCAATTCCGCCGTCACAGACGCGCGCTGGCGCTGCATTTCATCGGTCAGGCGCTGCGGATCATATTTCAGCTCTTCGCGCTTCAGCCTGTTGCCGCGTTCGTAATAGGCAAAGGATGCCTGATAATCCCCGCGATCCTCAAGTGCCTTTCCAGCCGCAAAGCAAAGATGATAGCGATCAGCGAGCGCAATAGAGGGTGATGCTTCCTGCTCGCGCATCTGCGCCAGTTCATCATCTGAAAAGCGGTAAGTTTTAAGATTGGCTAGGCTCCAGAAAGCATCGCCGCAGTCGCGCCGCACGTGATAGGCTTGGCGATAGGCAGCCACAGCTTCGTCCTGCCGCCCCACGGTTTTGAGCGCATGGCCGTAAGTTAAGTTGATGCCAGGGTTATTTGGCATGGCCGTCAATAGCGCCTGATATGTGTCCATTGCCTCATCAAAATTGCCCACTGCCAGATTTTCATTGGCGTAGAGCATTTCAAATTCGGGATTGCCCGGCTCCTTCGCGCGCAATTCTGTGGCCTCTACCAGAGCCTGTTCAAACTTCTGCCGTTTCCTGAGAAGTTTGGCATAATCATAATGGGCACTGACATTGTCAGGCTCCAGCGCCTTAGCTGATTCCAGCAGAAATTCGGCATCGTCATAGGCGTTGAACCGCGCGCCAATTTCAGCGAGCAGCCGCATCGCCTCCACATGATGCCCTTCGCGCTGAAGGAAGGCACGGCACAGAGTTTCAGCTTTGCCGATCCGCCCTTCCTGAATGAAGCTGGCCACAGTCTGAAGTTCGGCGGGAAGCGCGGAGAGATAAGTGAACTGCCCGTCGGCAAAGTCGGCCTGTGCATCCCGCCCGGCGGCGCGGTGCAATTCAGAGAGCATGCGCCAGCTTGCGGCAAGCGCGCCGTTATGGGTGATTGCCGCCTGATAAGCGACAAAGGCGTCCTCGGCGCGCCCCGTATCGCGGAGGCAATGCCCGCGTTCCTGCCATGCACGGCCGTAGCTGGGAGCAAGCGCGATCAGCTGGTCTAGCGTTGCAAGTGCGGCGAATGCATCTTTGCCAAACCGCTGAGCGACAGCCAGCGTGTAAAGCGCGTCGTGATGGTCGGCTTGCGTGTCTAGGACATCGCGGCAGGTTTCCGCTGCATCTGCAAAGCGGCCATTTTTCAACAAGTGACGCGCACGGACCAGCCCTTCTTCGGGGCTTTCAACCTGCGCTGTCATTTGCATTGCCATTTTTCCTCCGCGCGACACGTCGTTTCGCCCAGCATCTTGGGCCAGAACAGGCGCTGTCCGCAACGCAAATCTAAAAAACGGGCGCCCCGGCAATGCTGGAGCGCCCGCTGGTCTTCATCTCAGCCTGGCCGATCAGATCTTGTAAGAAAAGCGCAAGCCAACCGAACGCGGACGGGAGGTGGTGGTGCGAAGCTCACCGTCATTGCCATTCTTGTACAGTTCAGGACGCTCATCAGTCAGATTGTCACCGAAAATCTCGATCCGCCATTCATCCTTCGATACACCGAACGACGCCGCAACAGTGTTATAGGAATCGAGTTGCTGTGCGCCCGGGATCGGCCGGATTACATCGCCCGGCCGCACAAGCACGCCGTTATAGGTGACTGGAATCGATGCAGCATAGCCCAGCGTCGGGTTGGATGACTGATACCGAATGTCGACATTGTCGATAACGTCGGAAATACTTTTGCCAACATGATGGAAACCCAAATTTACAAACGGGGTAAGACCGGATGCCATTTCCTTTTCCCAGTGCAGCCGCACATTGAACTGGAATTTGGGGCTCAACGCCAGCGGCCCGCCAAGGGGACGCAACACTTTCGTGTTCTTACGGTATTTCTTCAATTCAGAATCGTTGAAGGAAAAAGCGCTGTTGATCGTAAACTCCGGCGTGGCGCGCCACGTCAGGTCGCCTTCAATCCCCTTAATCCGGGCATCAAGCAAGTTGGTGGTGAAGGTCTGGTTTGAGATATTCTGGTCAAATACTGTGATCTGGATATTCTTCCAGTCGATCATATAGGCCGCAAGATTTAGCTGGAGCGTGCGATCAAGCATTGAGAATTTTCCGCCAATCTCGTAATTCTGCACCTTGTCGGGCACGTATGTACCGAGACGAACAAAGTCGGCGTTCGTCGGACAAGTCGTGCTGGGGACGGTACAAGGGCGCCTGTTAAAGCCACCCGGGCGGTAACCATCTGAGAACGTCGCGTAGACCAATGAGCCTTCATTAAATTTGTAAGTCAAATTGGCTTTGTACAGCACGCCAGTATATTTTGCAGGGGATGCGTCTTTATACAAATCGTTAAGATTCGCTGCAATTTCATAGAGTGTAGGACGCGTTGTTGCGGCAGAATAGGTGCCGGTTACAGGGTTATAAACTCCCCGGGGGCTTAGCTTGTTGCCAAGAGCGTCCCTTTCATCCGCATTCGAACCGAAGCTAGTCGCAGACGACCCGTTGATGGACGCCTTTTCATTATAATAGCGCAGGCCACCGGTTATGATCAGTTTTTCCGGGATGATGTCAAATGACGCTTCGCCGTATGCCGCAAACTGCTTATCCTGACGCTGCACATCGTTGAAAAAGCCAACATTGACGGGGCGGACGCTGGTGTCGTTGGCGTTCACTACGGTGTTGGGCTTGCGAGGATAGATAAAACCCGCAGCTGTTTGCAGGTAGGACCAGTCAGTATTGTCCTTCAGCTTGTTATTGTCATAGAATAGCCCGAACGTGCCGCGAATGCGCTTGTCAGCAGGCGTCGTTACCCGGAATTCCTGCGTGAACCGCTTGGTTTGGTTGCGCACTTGGTAGCTTTTGTTCGGTGTATAGCAAGTGTTGCCGATATTGCCGTTATAAGCCGCCGTGTAATACACACCGCGATCACATTCATAATAAGGCAGATAAAGCCCAATATTCGAATATCCGGCATAGTCTGCAATTTGCGTCGCGCGATGTTTTAGAAACGATCCGGTGTAAATCAGATCAAGTCCGCCAAGCTTACCATTGATAGACAATGTGGAGAGATTCACCTTATCACGAAGCGAATTGTCATTAAACTTAGTGACCTTCAGATCACCCACATCGGGTTCAAAATCGAACACGCCGTCAGTGTCGAGTTCTTGACGCAGGTGCATCAGATCAACTGACCAATCATCCGCGATATTCCATGTGAGCGCCAAACGACCGCCGCGATACGTGGCGTCGTTGTAATTCTTCTCAACAAATTTATCATTGTTGATGATCTGGCGCGTTGGTGCGCGGTAAAGGCTGCCTGTGCAGTTCGGTACAACGGTTGTCGCCGTCGCTTGGCACGATTGGATTGCACGCATCACCAGCAGCGGGTTGCCTTCTGGAAGTTTGCCAGCGACGCCGACATTGCCGTTGAACGGCAACTGGAAAGTGCCCGCAACATTGTCGATGTAGCCGCCTTGGCGGTCGGTATAGACGACTGCGCGCAGAGCCAGCTTATCTTTAATGATGGGCACGTTGATGAAAGCATCACCTGCCACGCTTTCCTTACCGCTTTTGGTGAAGGCATAGCTGGCATTGAACCCGGCATGAAATTCCGACGCATCTGGCTTGTTGGTGATGTAGCGGACAGCGCCGCCCATCGCGCTGGCACCGAACAATGTGCCTTGAGGGCCGGCCAGCACTTCAACACGCTGAAGATCGACTGTGTAAAGATCAAGGTTGCGACCGACCAATGAAGCCGGCGCATCGTTTATGTAGAGTGCAACGGTAGGCTGAGCCCCCGCTGTGCCAGCAACTTGTAGGCCGGGGGAATCAGTTGAAAGCCCGCGAATGAAAATTGACGACGCGCCAGGACCGCGTGACGCGGATCGCACGTTGGGGAGATACTCAATCAGCTTGTCAAATTTGGTGATGTTCAAATCAGCGAGCGAATCGCCGCTGAGTGCTTGAATCGCCAAGGGGATCTTATTGAGCGACTCTTCACGCCGCGTCGCGGTCACAATGATATCAGCGATGCCGCGATCAGCCTCTTCGGCAGCGGCTTGGGCCCATACTGGCGAAGCACCCGCCCCAAGCGATGCAAGCACGAATGCAGCTGTCGAAATTTTCAGTTGAGCTTTCAATTTTCTTCCCCTTTTTCGACCCCTAATTTTTTAGGAGCATAAATTTGTTCGCAATTAGACTGAGACTGCAGTGACATACACTCAACTGACCAAATTTTCGCCATTGGTAAAATAAATTCGTCGACCAATCACATCATCTACATATTGCGATTAGAAGGCCTAATGTACCGGCGCAGGTGATGGAGTGTGGGGCGTTCCAACGCTACGCGGCTTCAGGATTTAACACGGGGCGGAGTGGCTTATGCATGTTGGAGCGGATTTTGTTCTGCTAATCGCTTGTGAGGATCGCAAGGGGATCGTTGCGGCTGTTGCCAATTCGATTGCCAGCCAAGACTGTAACATTGTTGAAAACGCCCAATATGGCGATGGCATCACCGGCCGCTTCTTCATGCGTGTTGCGATCACTGGCCCGCAAAATATGACGCCTGATAGCTTTTCAGAGGCCTTCATGCCCGTTGCCACAGCGTTTCGGCTTGAATGGCGTATCCACGATTTGCGCAAAAAACTGCGCGCCATGATCATGGTCAGCCAAGGCGGCCATTGCTTGAACGACTTGCTCTACCGCACGGCCACCAACCGCTTGCCGATGAACGTAACCAGCATCGTTTCCAACCATCTCACGTGGCAGCGCCGGGCCGAACATGAAGGCATAGCGTTCCACCATTTGCCGATCACGCCAGAGACCAAGCTAGATCAAGAGGCCAAGCTGCTGGCCATGGTTGAGGAACAGCAAGTCGATCTGATCATCCTTGCGCGATACATGCAGGTCTTGTCTGATCAGCTGTGTCGCAAGCTTGATGGCCGCGTTGTTAACATCCACCACAGTTTCTTGCCCGGCTTCAAGGGCGCAAAACCCTATCACCGCGCCTATGATCGCGGCGTCAAAATGGTGGGTGCGACGGCGCATTACGTAACGCCTGATCTGGACGAAGGGCCTATTATCACGCAGGACGTTTCTATCGTGGATCACGCTGACACCGTTGATGATTTGATTGCGCAGGGCCAAGATACTGAAAGCCGCGTGTTGTCGCGCGCCGTCAAGCTGCATCTTGAACAGCGCGTGATGCTGAACGGCAACCGCACGATTGTGTTCAAATAGACTGAAATCCAGGAGACGAATATGAAGACCCGCGCCGCTGTTGCCTTTGAAGCCAAGAAACCGCTGGAAATTGTTGAGCTTGATTTGGACGGCCCCAAGGCTGGCGAAGTCCTCGTTGAAATCATGGCGACGGGCATCTGCCATACAGATGCCTACACGCTCGACGGGCTGGACAGCGAAGGCCTGTTCCCCAGCGTGCTCGGCCATGAGGGCGCAGGCATTGTGCGCGAAGTGGGCGCAGGCGTGACGAGCGTGAAGCCCGGCGATCATGTCATCCCGCTTTACACCCCCGAATGCCGCCAGTGTAAGTCATGCCTGTCCGGCAAAACCAACCTCTGCACCGCAATCCGCGCAACGCAGGGCAAGGGGCTGATGCCGGACGGGACGTCGCGGTTTTCGTATAAAGGCCAGACGATATTCCACTATATGGGCTGTTCGACCTTTTCCAATTTCACAGTTCTGCCAGAAATCGCCGTGGCGAAAATCCGCGAAGACGCGCCGTTCAACAGTGCCTGCTACGTTGGCTGCGGTGTAACGACGGGTGTGGGCGCCGTCGTCAATACAGCCAAGGTCCAGCCGGGCGATAATGTCATCATCTTCGGGCTAGGCGGTATTGGCCTCAACGTGCTTCAAGGCGCACGGATGGCAGGGGCGAACATGATCGTCGGCGTTGACATCAATCCGGACCGCGAAGAGTGGGGCAAGCGGTTCGGGATGACGCATTTCGTGAACCCAAAGGATATCGACGGCGACTTCGTAGCGCATCTCGTCGCGCTAACGGACGGGGGCGCGGATTACACCTTTGATTGCACAGGCAACACGACAGTGATGCGCCAAGCCTTGGAAGCCTGCCACCGCGGCTGGGGCACAAGCATCATCATTGGCGTGGCAGAGGCAGGCAAGGAAATCTCCACCCGCCCGTTCCAGCTGGTCACAGGCCGTAACTGGCGCGGCACGGCGTTTGGCGGCGCCAAGGGCCGCACGGACGTTCCGAAAATTGTCGATCTTTACATGGACGGCACCATCGAAATTGATCCGATGATCACCCACGTGCTGAGCCTGGAGGAAATCAACAAAGGCTTTGACCTGATGCACGCAGGCGAAAGCATCCGCAGCGTTGTCGTTTTCTGATGACCACAATCGCTGACATTTTGTCTGATCATGCCGGGCGGGAGGGGCCTCTGCTACCCATCCTGCACGATGTGCAAAAGGCGTTCGGCCATGTCAGCGAAGAGGCTATCCGCGAAATTTCCAAGTCGCTTAATCTGACGCGTGCAGAGGTTTTCGGCGTTGTCAGTTTCTATCACGATTTCCGCAAGGAAGCCGAACCGCGCGCAATCATCAAGCTCTGCCGCGCCGAAGCCTGTAAAGCGCGCGGCGTAGAGGCGCTGATCCCCCTGACCGAGGCGCAGAGCCGCGTGAAGGTTGAAACTGTCTACTGCCTTGGCCTCTGCGCGGTAGGGCCAGCCGCACTGGTTGGGGATCAAGTTTACGCGCGGCTTAATGAGGACCGATTTACGGCCCTGATGGCCAGCGTATGAAGGTCCGGATATCAGACGATGCCGTCGCAATTGCGTGCGGAGCCGACGTCGTGGCCGCTGCCTTTGAGCAGGCAGGGGCTGAGGTGCACCGCGTGTCGAGTTGGGGTATGCACTGGCTGGAGCCGCTGGTTGAAATCGACGGTATTGGTTATGGGCCTGCCTCAATCGATCAAGTCGCCGCGATCATGGCTGGCACAGCGCCTTCCGTCGGCCGGATCAAGGACCATCCCTTTATCGCGAGACAGCAGCGGCTGACCTTTGCTCGTGCTGGCAAAACGCGGCCCACATCGCTTGACGATTATTATGCCGCAGGCGGCTGGCTTGGCCTTGCTAAAGCACGCGAGGTTGGGGCCGAGGCAACCATCGAGATCGTCTTGGCATCGGGCCTGCGCGGGCGCGGTGGCGCTGGCTTTCCGGCGGGCATCAAGTGGAAGACTGTGGCTGGAGCCGCCGCTGATCAGAAATATATCGTCTGCAATGCCGACGAAGGCGACAGCGCCACCTTTGCTGACCGGATGGTGATGGAAGGCGATCCCTTCATGCTGATCGAAGGCATGGCGATTGCAGGCCTCGCTGTCGGGGCCAACAAAGCTTACGTCTATATCCGGTCAGAATATCCTCACGCCATTGCCAAAATGGAAGCGGCGATCAAAGCAAGCGCGCATCTGGTAGCGCCTTTCGCGGTTGAAGTGCGGGTTGGTGCAGGCTCTTACGTCTGCGGCGAAGAAACATCATTGCTCAACAGTCTGGAGGGCAAGCGCGGCGAAGTGCGCGCCAAACCGCCGCTGCCAGCCCTTGAAGGATTGTTCGGCAAGCCCACGGTCGTCAACAATGTCCTCACTCTCGCCGCTGTGCCATGGATCTTGACGCACGGCGGCGAAGCCTATGCCGCCTACGGCATGGGGCGGTCGACAGGCACAGTGCCCGTCCAAATTGCAGGCAATGTCAAGCACGGCGGCTTGTTCGAAGTGGCCTTTGGCATCACACTTGGCGAACTGGTCAATGATGTTGGCGGTGGCACAGACACGGGCCGCCCCGTGCGCTGCGTGCAGGTTGGCGGGCCGCTGGGCGCCTATATCCCGCCTGACCAGTTTGATTTGCCCTTTGATTATGAGGCCTTTGCGGCTGCTGATGCGCTCATTGGCCACGGCGGCATCACGGTTTTTGATGACAGCGTTGACATGGCGCAAATGGCACGTTTTGCGATGGAGTTTTGCGCCGTTGAAAGCTGCGGCAAATGCACCCCGTGTCGGTTGGGCAGCACGCGCGGATTGGAAACCATCGATCAGATTATCGCGGGCAAGAATGTTGAGGCCAATCTGGCGCTGATCGCTGATCTATCCGAAACGATGAAGTTTGGGTCGCTGTGTGCGCTGGGTGGCTTCACGCCTTATCCCGTGATGAGCGCAATTACCCATTTTCCAGAGGATTTTCAGCGATGATCACAATCCTCGACGGCGGCATGGGCCGCGAGTTGCAGCGGCTTGGTGCGCCTTTTCGGCAGCCAGAATGGTCAGCCCTTGCGCTGATGGACGGGCCAGAGTTCGTCACACAGGCGCATGACGGATTTGCACAGGCCGGGGCGGATGTGATTTCCACCAATAGCTATGCTGTCGTCCCCTTTCATATCGGCGAAGCATTATTTGCGGAGCGCGGTGGCGAATTGGCAGGCGTGGCTGGAAAGCTGGCGCGCGATGTGGCTGACAAGCGCGGCCTTAAAGTTGCGGGCTCTTTGCCGCCTGTGCTGGGGTCTTACCGCCCTGACCTGTTTGAGGTGGAGGCCGCGCGAACCATTCTTGCTGTGCTGATCGAGGGGCTGTCGCCTTTTGCTGATGTCTGGCTTGCCGAAACGCTCAGCACGCTTGGTGAGGCGAGACTGATCGCTGAGATGCTGGCGGGCGATGACCGGCCGCTCTGGCTGTCCTTCACGCTAAAAGACGAAGGCCCAGCGGTGCTGCGTTCGGGCGAGAGCATTGAAGAAGCGGCAGCAACGGTGCTAAAATTGGGCGCAAAGGCGCTGCTGTTCAATTGCAGCGCGCCTGAGGTGATGGAGGATGCTGTGCAGCTGGCCAAGCAAGCCCTTGGCAATGGAGCGGTAGAGATCGGAGTATATGCCAATGGGTTTGCGCACACCGAAGTGGAAATTGATGCCAATGCAGGGCTGCGGCAAATTCGCGCTGATCTGGGGCCGCCGCTTTATCTCAATTGGGCCCAGAAATGGGTGGCGGCAGGCGCAACGATGGTTGGCGGATGCTGCGGCATTGGCCCGGACCATATTCGCGCGCTTGCCGAGGGACTGTTGCCGAATAATGCCTGATCATTTCCGACCATTTAGTGTAAGGTAAGACCATGACATACCGGCCACAACAGGACTTCGGAACGCCAGAAAGCCGATCACAAGAGGCGGTGACGCTGACCATCGATGGCCGCCAAGTCACTGTCCCTGCCGGAACCAGCGTCATGCGGGCGGCGGCTGAACAGGGCACGTCGATCCCCAAACTCTGCGCCACGGACAATATGAAAAGTTTCGGGTCATGCCGCTTGTGCCTCATTGAAATCGACGGGCGCAAAGGGACACCGGCCAGCTGCACGACGCCAGTTGAACCCGGCATGGTCGTTCGCACGCAAACGCCTCATTTGGCCAAACTGCGTAAGGGGGTGATGGAACTTTACATCTCCGATCATCCGCTCGATTGCCTGACCTGTGCTGCCAACGGTGACTGTGAATTGCAGGATCAGGCAGGGGCAGTTGGCCTGCGTGATGTGCGTTATGAAGTGGAGGCGAGCCACCTCGGTCAACCCAAGGATCAGTCCAACCCCTATTTTGATTTTGACCCAAGCAAATGTATTGCTTGTTCGCGCTGCATCCGCGCGTGCGACGAAGTGCAGGGCACGCTGGCGCTGACCATGGACGGGCGCGGCTTTGCGTCAAAGATTTCCGCTGGCCTTGCCAGTGACACGTTCCTCAGCAGCGAATGCGTATCTTGCGGGGCCTGTGTGCAGGCCTGCCCGACGGCCACTCTGGTGGAAAAGAAAGTCGTTGAAGTCGGCACTCCCGAACGCGCCGTTGTTACCACCTGCGCTTATTGCGGCGTCGGCTGTACGTTCCGTGCGGAAATGCGGGGCGAGCAATTGGTGCGGATGGTCCCATACAAGGATGGCAAGGCCAATCGCGGGCACTCTTGCGTGAAGGGCCGCTTTGCCTGGGGCTATGCCCAGCATCAGGACCGGATGCTCAAACCGATGATCCGCAAAGCGATCAGCGATCCGTGGCGCGAAGTCAGCTGGGATGAAGCCTTCGCCTATACCGCGTCAGAGTTGAAGCGGATCAGCGATACTTATGGCCGCCAAGCGCTTGGCGGGATCACCTCCAGCCGTTGCACCAACGAAGAGACTTTCCTTGTACAAAAGTTGGTTCGCGCAGGCTTTGGTAATAATAATGTCGATACCTGCGCCCGCGTCTGCCATTCGCCGACGGGTTACGGGTTGAAAACAACCTTTGGCACGAGTGCTGGAACGCAGGATTTTGACTCAGTTGAGGACAGTGATGTCATCCTGATCATTGGCGCGAATCCGACGGACGGCCATCCTGTTTTTGCCAGTCGCATGAAGCGCCGCCTGCGCGGGCAGGACGGAAAGCCCGGGGCCAAGCTGATCGTCATCGATCCGCGCCGAACCGATATCGTCCGTTCCCCCCATATCGAAGCGCAGTTCCATTTACCGTTGCGGCCCGGCACCAATGTCGCTGTGCTCACGGCTATGGCGCATGTCATTGTGACTGAAGGTCTGGCCGACGAAGCCTTCATCCGCGAACGCTGCGATTGGGACGAATATAGCCACTGGGCCGCATTTGTGTCGCTGGAGCGCAATAGCCCGGAAAATTTGGCACCTGTGACTCTGGTGGATGCCGATCATCTGCGCGGCGCGGCGCGGCTGTTTGCCACTGAGAAAAACGGGGCGATCTATTACGGTCTCGGGGTCACTGAACATAGCCAAGGCAGTTCAACTGTGATGGCGATTGCCAACCTCGCCATGGCCACGGGCAACATCGGGCGGCGCGGCGTGGGCGTTAACCCACTGCGCGGTCAAAATAACGTCCAAGGTGCGTGCGACATGGGCAGTTTTCCTCATGAGCTTTCCGGTTACCGCCATATCAGTGACGGCGATGCGCGGGCCTTGTTCGAGGCGGACTGGGGCGTGCCGATTGATCCTGAACCGGGCTTGCGTATTCCCAGTATGCTGGACGCAGCCGTCGACGGCGTGTTCAAGGCGCTTTATGTGCAGGGCGAAGATATCCTCCATTCAGACCCCAACACCAAACATGTGTCGGCCGGTCTAGCGGCGATGGAATGTGTGATTGTCCATGATCTCTTCCTCAATGAAACTGCCCATTACGCGCATATTTTCCTGCCAGGATCGACATTCCTCGAAAAGAACGGCACTTTCACCAATGCCGAACGGCGCATTCAGCCTGTTCGCAAAGTGATGACGCCGCTCAGCGGTCTGGAAGATTGGGAAGTGACGCAGCGTTTGGCACAGGCGATAGGGCTTGATTGGAATTACAGCCATCCATCTGAAATCATGGATGAAATTGCGCGACTAACGCCCAGTTTTGCAGGGGTCTCGTTCGACCGGCTTGACGAAATGGGGTCATTGCAGTGGCCCGTGACTGCCGAAGCGCCCGACGGCTCCCCCATCATGCATGTAGACGGCTTTGTGCGCGGCAAGGGCAAATTTGTTGTGACGGACTATGTGCCGACGGACGAAAAGACCGGCCCGCGCTTTCCGCTGTTGCTGACCACCGGGCGGATCCTGTCACACTACAACGTCGGCGCGCAGACGCGGCGGACCGAAAATGTCGCGTGGCACACTGAAGATTTGCTGGAAATCCATCCCGTTGATGCCGAAGATCGCGGTGTTAAAACAGGTGACTGGATCAAACTGGCCAGCCGTGCAGGCGAAACGACTTTGCGCGCGACTGTCACTGATCGGGTGGCGCCGGGCGTCGTCTACACGACGTTTCACCACGCCGTGACCCAGGCCAATGTCGTCACAACCGACTATAGCGACTGGGCGACAAATTGCCCGGAATATAAGGTGACCGCCGTGCAAATCAGTGCGTCGAATGGCCCGACTGACTGGCAGGAGGATTATGAAGCCTTGTCTAAGCGCGCGCGGCGGATCGAAGCTGTGCCTGCTGAATGAAAACCGTCGACCGCCTTGTGCATATGGCCAACCAGATTGCGACAAATCTGGCGACTGATCCTCATCCCGTGGCGGCAATTGCCAATCATATGCAGCTCTTCTGGGACCCGCGGATGAAGGAGATGATCCGCGATCACGGCGACGCAGGCCTGTCACCAGCCGCCGCTGCTGCTATCCGCCTGCTATCCGATCCGCAAAATGCCGCCTGAGCCGGGGTCGCTGGGGTACCGTTTCTCGGTTCTTACGCCTGACAGCAAAGTGAGCGAGGACATTGAACGGGCGATCATCCTAGAGGCCCCCATCGCAATTGAAGTCAACGGCATTGGCTATGCCGTGATGATGGCAACACCGACTGACCTCAACGATTTTGCCACTGGCTTCTGTTTATCCGAACAGTTGATCGATCACCCGGGCCAGATTCTATCCATTGACACCTATAAAGCTGAACTGGGGTGGATCGTGCGCATCCAACTGCCCCCGGATAAGGCCGAAAAAGTGTTCACCCGGGCCCGTCAGCGGGTCTCCGAAAGCAGTTGCGGGCTATGCGGGATGGACAATCTTGATGAAGTGATGCGCCCACTGCCGCTAGTCACCGCGCAAATCGACGTGGCTAACCCCGCGATTTTCGCCGCGATGGAGGCACTGCGCATCCACCAGGTTTTGAACGCAGCCACCGGAGCGTCCCACGGCGCTGCCTTTTGCGCGCCGGACGGGCATATCCTGATGACGCGCGAAGATGTCGGCCGCCACAATGCGCTCGACAAGCTTATTGGCGCACTGGCCACGGCAGGCATTGCCCCCGCAACTGGCTTCATCCTGCTCACCGCGCGCTGTAGTTTCGAACTCGCCCAGAAAGCGATTCTGGCCAATTGCCCGCTGCTGGTCACGATATCGGCAGCAACTGATTTGTCGATCACCATGGCCGCCAAACACGGCCTCCGCTTGGTCAGCCTTGCCCGCCCAGATGGCGCGCTTGACGCAGGGCGCCGAAGCGACTGATCAGCCAGCTGCGCAACATGGAAATGACAGGATCAGCGAGATCATCAGCGTGGAGTTTCAGATAATAGCCATAGCCATCCTCGATCACGGCATCATAGGGCATTACGAGGCTGCCATCAGCAATTTCGCGCGCGAACATATCCACATCACCGAGGAAGACCCCGCCAGCGGTCATCGCATATTGCGCCGCTGCAATCGCAGTATCAAATGCCAGACCGCCAAGCATCGGCGCGGTCAATCCGCTTTGCCGCAAGTAGGCCGTCCACAGCAGATCGCGTGGCTCCCCGTCCAGTTTCGAGTGCAGGAGTTCCTGGCTCTCTAGAAAAGCCTCCAGCGACTGGCCGGCACTGGTTGCGGCCGTTTGCGGCGAGCAAAGCGGGGCAACGCGCACCATCCACAGCAGGTCGGTAATGCGATCGTCAACGTTGGGCCGGTCATAGGCAATGGCCATGTCAAAATCCGTCGCAGGCAAGCCGGTGACGTGCGCGCTGGAGACATCAAGGCGAATGTCGGGATGCTCAGCGTGAAAGTCGCGCAGCATCGGCAGGAATAATTGCTGCAACAGGGACGGCGGCACGTGAAGCCGAAGCGACCGGCCAATAACATCATCATCGCGGATCATATTCATCGACTGTTCCAGCCGGTCGAGGCATTTGCTGACCACAGGCAAAAGCTCCACACCCGCCGCTGTCAGCGAAAGCCGCGACGCATCACGATCAAAAAGCTGCTTGCCAAGCAGTTCTTCGAGGCCGCCGACATGACGACTCATTGCGCTTTGCGACACTGACAAAGCGGATGCCCCGCCCGTAAAGCTCAAGTGCTGGCCAACCGCCTCAAATGCGCGCAAAGCGTTCAAGGGCAACCACCGGCGATTGATCGTGCTACGACTTGTAATGACCTGACCCTTTCAACTGCGATCCCGCGTTCACCCGTCCCCCAATGCCCGACATTTTGACATGGGGCTATGCGAAAATAGGATTGTGCTACGCGCGCGCGATGCCCCATTCCTTTAAGCGCAAAATTGAAAAGGCGGCAGCATGAATTTGGGGCGAATAGATGCGTTGTTGAAGGAGCGTCGGGCGGACCACACGCTGCCGCAGGCGCTCTACACAGGAACCGACGCGTTCGATTTCGACATGATGGCGATATACGGCAAGAGCTGGCTAATGGTCGGTCTGGAATGCGAATTGCCCAAGACCGGCAGCTATATCTCCATGATGGTCGGCAAATGGCCTGTGATCATCACCCGCGACCGGGAAGGTATTATTCGCGCCTTCCACAACAGCTGCCGTCACCGCGGCTCGATGGTTTGCGCGCTGGGCAGCGGCACTGCGCCCAAACTGGTCTGCCCCTATCACCGTTGGACTTATGATCTGGACGGGTCTCTTTTTGCCGCAGGTCGGATGCCCGATGATTTTGAAAAGAGCGACCACGGGCTCAAATCAGTCGCGCTTGAAAATGTGGAGGGTGCGCTGTTCATTTGCTTGGCCGATGATCCTCCTGCCTTTGAGGATTTCAAAGGGAAACTGGCGGCTTATGCTGCACCACATCATCTAAAAGACAGCAAATTGGCGGTTGAGAGCGTGCTTGTGGAAAACGCGAACTGGAAGCTGGTGATGGAAAACGCCCGCGAATGCTATCATTGCGGCACCAGCCACCCCGAACTGGCCAAGACATTCCCAGTTGGCATGTCGAAGCATTTCGATAGCGGTCATAACGCGCATGCACAGGCCTTTGAAGCCGCGATGACAGCACATGATCTGCCGCAGACGCCAGTTGAGGGGCATTGGTGGCAAATCGCGCGCTTTGCCTTGAATGAAGGTTGTGTCTCGATTTCTGGGGATGGCCAGCATCTCTCAAAAAAGCTGATGTGCAGCGCCAATGATGGCGACATCGGTTCCATGCGTTGGGCGCTTGATCCGCACTGTTTTGCTCACGCGACGGCGGATCATGTCTTCATGTTCAGCGCGATGCCAGTTGGCCCGAATGAAACTCATGTCACTGGCAAATGGTATGTCCACAAAGGCGCGGTTGAAGGCGTCGACTATGACGTCGAAAGTCTTACTGATTTGTGGACGAAAACCAATTTGGAGGACAAAGCACTGGCCGAAAACAACCAGTTAGGCGTCAACAGCCTTGGCTATATGCCCGGCCCCTATTCGCAAGAGGCGGAGATGCTCGCCCAGCGTTTTACCGACTGGTATTGCGACAAGGCCCGTGACTATATTGATGGCCATCGCAATGGATAACGCAGTGGGCCTGCGCCCAGAAACGCTTGCCGTTTCATACGGCTACGATCCTCAAATGGGGATGGGGTCGGTGAAGCCGCCGATCTTCATGACGTCCACCTTTGTCTATCCGTCGGCGCAGCATGCCAAGGATGTTCACGAGGCCTATTTCGATGGCTCTGGGCCTTTGGTGGGCGAAACCAACCACATCTATTCGCGGCTGGGCCATCCGGGGCTGGATTTTCTTGAAAAGCGTTTGGCCGCGATTGACGGTGCAGAGGAAGCAGTTGCCTATAGCAGCGGGATGGCGGCGCATTCGAGCATTGCTTTGGCCTATGTGCGGCCCGGCGACAGCGTCATCCACGGGCGACCGATCTATGGCGGTGTCGATATGCTGTACAACAGCATCATGCCGCAGTTTGGATCACACGCAGCGGCCTATCTTGATGGCTGCGATGAGGCTGGCGTGCGCGCAGCGGCCGAGCAGGCAATGGTCCAAGGGACACTTAAATTGATCATTGCAGAAACACCAGCCAACCCGACAGCTGCCATTGTTGATCTCGATCTGATGGTGCGGATCGCTGATGAAGTTGGCGCAAAGCAAGGGCACAGGCCGCTTGTCGTGGTCGATAACACTTTGCTCGGTCCCTTTGCGCAGCGACCTATCGAACACGGCGTTGACCTGTGCATGACCTCACTTACCAAATATTGCGGTGGGCATAGTGATCTGCTTGCAGGCGGGATCACTGGTCGGAAGGAAGTGATCGATCATCTGCGGATGCAGCGCACGACATGGGGCAATCATCTCGATCCCTTTACGTCGTGGCTCGTTTTGCGTTCGCTGGAATCGGTCTCCGTCCGCACCGAACGCGCGATGAGCAATGCACGCGGGGTTGCCGAATATCTGCGTGACCATCCCAAGGTGGCGGGAGTTACCTATCTGGGCTTTCTGGAAGAGGGGACGCGGCAACGTGGGGTTTATGACCGGCAATGCAAGGCAGCAGGATCGACCTTTTCCTTCCATCTGCAAGGCGGCGAGGCCGAAGCATTTCGCATGCTCGACAAACTGCGGCTGTTGAAGTTGGCCGTCAGCTTGGGTGGTTCAGAAACGCTGATTTGCCATTCAGTGAGCACCACGCACTATGCAGTCGCACCCGAACAACGGCTGGCGGGCGGCATTACCGATGGCACGATCCGGCTGTCGGTGGGACTGGAGCATGTTGACGATCTGATTGCTGATTTGCGCCAAGCGCTGGAGGCGGTGTGATGGAACTGAATTTTACCGGAACCGATCTGTGCGCCATCAATGGCACACAAACTGCGCCTGAAACGCGCTATGATGTTGTGGTCGTTGGCGCAGGACCAAGCGGCATTGCCGCTGCAATTGAAGCCGCCAACGCCGGATCAAAAGTGCTTTTGGTCGATGAGAATCCCGTCTCAGGCGCGCTCATGGGAAATGACATACCGCTCTATTTCGGTGGACGGATGACCGCCGCGACCCAGAATAGCGACCGTATGCTTGAGGCGATTTTCATGAGCATGCCTGAGCTTGAAAAGGCTATGGAAGCTGGAGCCGAACTGCTGCTCGGCACCACGGCTTGGGGCGTTTATCGCAATGGTCCGGGCGTCGCGAGCCTGCCCGATCAAGTCGTGGGACTGGCCGATTCAGAACGGTCTTGGCTGGTCGGCTTCGACAAAATTGTGCTGGCAACGGGCGCGCGCGATTTGGCGATGGCATTTCTGGGTTGGAATCAGCCGGGAGTGATGGGCGCGGCCGCATTGCAGATGTTGCTGACCCGTTATGATGCTTTTGCCGGACGACGAGTGCTGGTGCTGGGATCGCATGATCTGGCTTTGGAAACGGCGTTGCTGGCGCATAACTGCGGGATCGAAGTAGTGGGGCTGGTTGAGGTGCGGAGTGCGCCGCAGGGCAGCGCTGACCTGCTGGCCAAGGTTGAGGCGGCGGGCATCGCCATAAGCTGTGACCAGGCCATTGCTTCAGCCAAAGGCGGAATCAACGGCGTAGAAGGCGCAACGCTTTCCACCGGCGAAGACATTACCTGCGATACTATCTGCGTTGCCATTGGCCTGATCCCGTCCATCGAACTAGTCGATTCCATGCATGGGCCACGCGCGCTCAACCCGACACGCGGCGGCTATATCCCCACTGGCGAAGCGACTGTCTCCGCCGTCGGCGATTGCGCTGGCCTAATTAACACAGGCTTTGACCATATCGAATACCGTATGGATTGGATGCGTGCCCTGTCCAACAGCAGCACCGATGACACGATCATTTGTCAATGCGAAGAAGTCACTCGTGCTGACCTGATCGGGGTCCAGCCGCCCAATTACCTCACTCGCCCTGCACCCATGTGCGCACGGTCGCTGGGGACGTTGCTCGAAGACGGCCCCGCCAACCAAGACCAGATTAAGCGGCTGACCCGTGCAGGCATGGGCGTGTGTCAGGGCCGCCGGTGCCGCGATCAGGTGGCGATGCTGCTTGCCCTGGAATCAGACCAACCCTTTGGCAGCATTCCACTTGCTACGCACCGCGCGCCGGTGCGCCCCTTGCCGCTAAAGATCATGGCTGATTGGGACGAGCCTGCGGCAATGGATGCGGCATGGGATGTCTGGTTTGGTATCCCAACGGCATGGGTTCCGCACGAAGATATCGGTACACCCCATGAAGATGAGCACCGCCAAATGCTCTATACCGGGATGTACGAATGAGCGGTTCAGAAGTTGTCATCGTTGGGGGCGGCGTCACGGGCCTGAGTGCTGGCTGGTGGCTGGCGCGTTCGGGCGTGAAGGTGACTGTGCTCGACAAGTTCATCGTCGGCTGGGAAGCATCGGGCCGCAATGGCGGCGGCGCCTCCCATTACGCCAGCCCGCTCTTTGATGAAGAGCAGCGAATGTGGCCGCAAATGGATGAGCTGCTTGGCTATCCTACTGAGCATCAAAAAGAACGCATCATCATTGCGATGACGGAGCGACAATGGGAACAATATCGGTTTGTCGCAGAGCGCCACAAGCGATTGAAGCATCCCGTAGAACTGCTTGATACCAAACAAGTATTGGACGCCGTCCCGCTGGCCAGCGAGAAATGCTATGGCGGGGTGCATTATAAATTTGGCGGCCATGCCAATCCGCATCGCACGGTGCAGGCCTATGCCTGGGCGTTGCAGGATCTGGGCGGCACGATTGTTCAGCACAGCCCGGTGACCGGATTTGAGACAGCAGGCGGCAAGGTGACGGCAGTGAAAACCGTTAAGGGCGATTACAGTTGCGATTCTGTTGTCGTTGCGGCTGGCCCGCAAATCCCCGCCCTAATGGCGCAATTGGGTGTCGATGTGCCCTTGGCGGCTGCACGGGCGGAGATGATTATCACCGAACCAGCCCCGATGATGCCGCTGACTGGCGTCGATGGGCACAAGCTGTATGGCCGCCAAACGATGCGTGGCAATCTGGCCTATGGCGGCGGTCCGCATGAGTGGCTGGAGACTGAAGCCAACGGCCCTGCCGCGCGCCCCTCGACTCCGCTGGCACGCGGCCTTGCCAAGCGATTGGCAGAGCTGTTCCCCAAGGCGGCAAATCTGAATGTGATCCGTAGCTGGGCGGGTGTGATCGAAAACTCGCCCGATGGCCGCCCGATCATTGACCGTCTAACCAGCCCAGACAATGTTGTGGTCGCATCAATGTCGAGCGTGGGTTTTGGCCTGTCACCAGCGTCGGGCCACGCCATCCGCGATCTGGTGATCGACGGCCAATGTTCGTTCGCAGATATCGATATGCTGAAGCTGTCGCGCTTTGACGGGCTTGAAGCCGATTGGCGCGAAAAGCGCGGGTGGATGGCAATTGCATGAGCCGATATTCGGCATTCGGGCTGCTGCGCGGGGCGCTTAACGGGCAGAAGCATTGGCAGCCTGCGTGGCGCGACCCTGAACCAAAGAAGCATTATGACATTATCGTCATCGGCGGTGGCGGGCATGGTCTGGCGACCGCCTATTATTTGGCCAAGGTCCACGGCCTCAAAAATATCGCGGTGCTTGAAAAGGGCTATATCGGCGGCGGCAATACCGGACGGAACACGACGATCGTAAGGTCCAACTATCGTCTCGCGCCGCTCCATAACCTATTCGAATTCGGTCTGAAGATGTGGGAGCATCTGAGCGATGAACTGAATTACAACGTCATGTTTTCGCCGCGCGGTTCGCTGACTCTGGGCCATAGCGACGCAGACATGACGATGCTGGCGCAGCGCGGCGATGCCATGCGCTGCGACGGGATTGACGCGGACCTCATGACGCGCGATCAGGTCGCAAAATTTGAACCCTTGCTCGATATGTCGCGAAATGCGCGCTTCCCGATACAAGGCGCATTGATCCAGCGGCGTGGCGGCACAGCCCGGCATGATGCGGTCGCCTGGGGCTATGCGCGCGGTGCGGATACGCTGGGCGTCGATATCATCCAGAAATGCGAAGTGACCGGCTTTGTTCGAGATGGCGACGGCGTCGTTGGTGTCGAGACGACACGCGGACGGATTGGCGCCGGCCGGGTCGGCATTTGCGTGGCGGGCCACAGCGGCCATGTCGCGGGGCTAGCTGGCCTCAAACTGCCGATTGAATCTCAGACATTGCAAGCGATGGTGACCGAAGGCGTGAAGCCGATGATCAACAGCGTCATCCAGACGCAATCGCTCCATTGCTACATCAGCCAGTCGGATAAGGGCGGCATTGTCTTCGGCGGCGATCCGGATAATTGGCCAAGCTATGCGCAGCGCGGTGACCCGATGATCATGCACGGCGCAATCGCGCAGGGCCTTGCGCTCGTGCCCGCTTTGTCCCGATTGCGCATGGTGCGGACATGGTCGGGCGTGACGGATATGAGCTTTGATGGCTCGCCGATCATTGGTGAAACTCCGGTGCGCAACCTCTTTTTGAATGGCGGCTGGTGCTATGGCGGGTTCAAGGCGACGCCTGCCTCGGGCTGGACCTATGCCCACACGCTGGCGACTGGAAAGCCACACACACTGAACGCCCCCTTCGCGCTCGACCGTTTTATGACTGGAGCGACGATTGACGAAACCGGGAGCGGCGCGATGCCGAATAGCCGCTGACATGATGCAGATCAGCTGCCCCCATTGCGGCCCGCGCGCGCAAGCCGAGTTCGTCTATGAACGGACAGTAGATTCAGTCGTGGCGCTGGAGATGGCGCCCGAGGAGGCGATGACGACGCTGTTCACGCGGTCAAACCCACGCGGCCTGGATGAGGAAATTTGGCGGCACACATATGGCTGCCGCGCATGGATGGTGATCACCCGCCACCGCGTTACCAACGAGATCACCGCCGTCCGCGCGGTTGGGCCTGAGGTGTTACCGTGACTGGGCCAATGATCAACTTCATCTTCGACGGCAAAGCCTATCAGGCGCGCGAAGGCGATACGCTGGCTGCAGCCCTTTTGCGCAACGGCATCGGCTTGGTCGGACGCAGTTTCAAATATCACCGACCACGCGGGATCATGACGGCGGGCGTGGAAGAGCCCAATGCGCTCGTTACGGTCGGCGAAGGCGGGCGCACCGAACCCAATACGCGGGCGACAGATGTGTTTGTTTACGATGGGCTGGTTGCCAAAAGCCAGAACCGCTGGCCCAGCCTGTCGCTCGATTTCGGCGCAGTGCTCGGCCTAGCCGCGCCGGTCTTTTCCGCAGGATTTTACTACAAGACCTTTTTCGGCTCGGCCAAACGCTGGATGTTCTATGAATATTTCATTCGCAAAGCCGCAGGGCTGGGCAATGCACCGACCGAGGCCGACCCAGACCGGTTCAGCCAGCGCGCAGCGTTTTGCGACGTGCTTGTGGTGGGGGCTGGTCCAGCTGGATTGCAAGCCGCGTTCGAAGCCGCAGAAGCGGGCAAGCGCGTGATCCTTGTCGAGCAGGACTCCATTCTAGGTCCGTCGCTCATCCGCGATCCTCAGAAGCTAGACGCCTCATGGATCGAAGCCACTGCCGCTCGCATTCGCGCCTTGGGTGGCCGCATTCTGACCCGCACCACGGCGTCTGGATATTGGGAGCATAATCTGGTCACCCTGACCGAGCGGATCGCCGAGCCGGGCCAAATTCCGGCAAACGGCGTTGCCCAGCGGCTATGGCATGTCCGCGCAGGTCAAGTGATCCTCGCAACAGGATCAATCGAGCGCCCCATGGCCTTTGCGCACAACGACCGCCCCGGCGTCATGCTTTCCCAAGCTGTGCGCACTTATGTGCAGCGTTTTGGCGCGGTCCCGGGCAAGCGCGTCGTGATCGCGACCAACAATGATGATGCCTACAAGACGGCCCATGCCTTGAAAGCGGCAGGCGCAGAGGTTGTGGCGATCCTTGATGCACGACCAGAATTTAGTGATGTGGCGTTTCAGGCCAAATCGCACTTTCAGACACATACCAATGCTAATCCCGTTTCGGCGATAGGTTCCAAACATGGCTTGCGTTCGGTGAAAGCCGAAATCTGGACAGAGGCTGTCAGCTTCGACGCGGACCTGCTTGCCGTATCGGGAGGGTTCACCCCGGTCGTCCATCTCCACATGCAGGCGGGCGGCACGCTCGATTGGAATGAGGCGGCGCAGGCCTTTGTTCCCGCCACATCGCGCCAGAATGTGACCACTATCGGAGGCGCAGCCAATCCCGACCCGATCTTCACCGTCACGCCCGCGTCCAATCCGAAAAAGAGCTTCATCGATTTCCAGAATGACGTGACCCTCGCCGATGTCGATCTGGCGTGGGCGGAAGGATACCGCTCGGTCGAGCATCTCAAACGCTACACAACGCTCGGCATGGCGACCGATCAGGGCAAGCTGAGCAATATGGCGGCACTTGGCCGCTTGGCCGAAAAACAAGGCGTTGCCATCCCCGAAGCGGGCCTCACCACTTTCCGGCCGCCCTATACGCCAGTGACGATGGGCTCGTTCGCGGGCGCGGGGGCAAAGGATGCCGGTGCCCATGTCCGCCGCGTCGCGCTCTATGACGTCCACGCGGCGAAGAACCCGATCTGGCAGCCCTTGGGCTATTGGTTCCGCCCGCGCGCGTATCCAACCGGCAGTGAGACACTCGCGCAAGCCGCCCTTCGTGAGGCCAAATCCGTTCGCAATAATGTCGGGATGACTGACGTCTCCACCCTCGCCAAGTTCGAAGTCAGCGGCCCCGATGCTGCCGCGTTCCTAGAAATCATCTGCGCCACCACAGTGAACAGACTCGCGGTCGGTCGTGGGCGTTATACGTTCATGCTCCGCGAAGACGGCATGGTGTTTGACGATGGCACTGTCTGGCGCTTGGCCGAAAACCGCTATCTGCTCACCAGTTCCACTGGCGGCGCAGACCGGATGGCGACGCATATCTCATACGTCCGCCAATATCTCTGCCCGCAAATGCGCGTGTCGGCGGTCAATGTGCAGGAACACCATGCCGGAATTGCGGTGGCGGGTCCGAATGCCAAGGCGGTGCTTGGCGGCCTGATCGGTGAGGAACCGCCGCGCCATATGTCAACTGTGCCAGCCGTGATTGCCGGTGTGCCGGTGCTGCTACTCGCAGCAAGTTACAGCGGCGAAAGGGCTTTCGAAGTGTACATTGAGGCGACCCATGCCGCACCGGTCTGGGCCGCACTGGAGGGCGCAGTGACCGCGCAGGGCGGCTGCCTTTATGGGCTAGAGGCTATGGAATTCCTCCGCATCGAAAAGGGGCATCTGGTGGTCGGAGGCGAAGTCGATGGGCGGATGACGCCGCACGATCTGGCGCTCGACAAAATGCTCAATAAGGCGGGCGGCTATGTCGGCGCATCGGGGTTGCATCGGCCAGCTTTGTCTGCACCCGGGCGCCGTCAATTGGTCGGGCTGGAGGCACTCGAAGGCATCATCCCCGAAGGCGCCATGTTAATCACTCGAGCTGGCGAAGCGCCGCAGGGCCATGTCACTGCAGCTGCATTCCGGATCATCGAAGGCGGATCGATTGCACTCGCGCAGTTGGAGGGCGGGTTCAGCCGCCACGGTGAAGACCTGATCGCGACATCACCCACACGCGGACAAGAGGCCCGCGTCCGCGTGGTGGCCCCGCATTTCTATGATGACGCTGGAGAGCGCTATCGTGACTAATCTCACCATCACTCCGCTCCCTGCGGCCCCGCTCCACGCGCTCGAAATCTGGAGCAACGCGCCCGTTGTGACAAAACGGTTTGAGGCCGCGACCGGTTTCGCGCTTCCGGCGATGGGCCGCTCCGCCGGAACCGACGCCCTGCGCCTCATCCGATACGAACCCACCGTCTGGCTGATCGAGGGAGACGTCAACGCCTTGCCTGCGATTTTAGGCGAAGACGGAGCCCTCACTGCCATCGGCGGCGGTATCGTTCGCGTCCGGATATCGGGGGAAGGCTGGCGCACCCTGTTGATGGAAGGCGGTGTTTTCGACGCAGAGTCGCCCATGTTCGCGCCCGGATGCAGCGCCGCTACGATCATCGATCATGTCGCCGTGCGTCTGCACGTCGTGAATGACGATGCATGCGACGCCTATATCCCGCTGAGTTTCAGTGCAGGACTGCTGCATTTCTGGGAGCAGGCGACTGGGTTTGGCCATCGGTCATTATAGCGGGAATGATGTGGTCATTTAGTTTTCTCGCTGCCGGACTGCTTAACTTACGTTTGGACCAATCCGGGTGGGGACTATTGTCTCGCCGCGCGATCTATGCGGCGGTGATTTAGTTGAGCGCCGGGTTGATGTGGGGGATTATTCTGCTGGGATTATAATGACCGGGTTTCCGGTCATAGGTGCAGTGTTTCCGCTGGGGGTCAAGGCCTGTTAGCTATGCGTTCGTGACTTGCCTGTCCTGATCCTAAGGGGCTGGCTGCCGATGGCGATTGGGCTGAGGGCGAATGTCCGGTCCAAAGTTGACACATGGTTCACACCTAAACGCCTTTTCGTCAAACAGATATTCAGCCCCCTGCCTGCTCACGCGGCAAGCACCCGAAGGTCACAAAGGTCACACGAAAACGCACTTTTGATGAACGGATGTTCATATTTCCTGGATTGGCGAGGGCCAATGGCAGGCAGAGTGGCGAATCAAGATAGGCTTCAGTGATCATTCCGAAGGTCCACCAAAAAATCTCCTACATTGCAAGAACATTTTGCGAACATTAGGATGGGTTACTTGACGAGGTGAGGGTCGGCTGGTGGTAGCGCAATGCCCGGAATGTCCAGTTTTAGACTATGATCTGGGATTGCTGCCGTCGATTGAGCGACGAATCCCCCACATGGTGGAGGACGGCTAGACCTGTCGGATCGACCCCGGACGGTTAGCCAAACTTCGCAACTATGCGTGGCAAGTTACGAAATTCGCGAACAGTCCATCGACAAGAATCTCAGTTAGTTTCTCAGGATTTGACCAGGGATATCCGCTCGTGGTGATCAGATTGTGGGCGATGCCATTAAGGGAGCAGATGAGGCACTCTCCGAGCGGGATGAGCCCGGCCTGCTCAATCCGGCAAATCTTTGCAATCAAAGTGTAGAACAGCGCGTAGTGGTGGGCGATTTGTCCCTCAGTTGCGAAGAGGCTCACTTCTGGTTGCGAGACGCCTTCCGACATGAAGACCATGTGGTAGTGATCAGGGTGATCCACCCAATATCGTACGTAGGCGCACGAAGCGAGTTTCAGAGCGATAAATGGCGCTGGTTCATCGCTACCGATCCGGTTGAGGTCCGCAAAGAGTTGCGTGAAAACGTCCTTCCAAAGCTGTCCCAAAATATCAATTTTGCTGGGGAAATAGCCATAGAGCGTCATTGGCGAACAGCCCACTGCTGCGGCGATCCGTCTCATCGAGACTGCACGATACCCTTCACCCAGAAAAAGCGCCCGCGCGGCGCCTGTGATACGCGCCCGCATTGCCGAGACTTTCTCATCACTCGCCAAAGGGCGTCCGCGTTTGGGTTGGTAGTTCACCAGACCTTCTAAACAGGATTGACAGGCGGTTGGCAAGATATTAAATATACGCGTATATATAACAATTTGGAGCAGCGATATGACGAAATGGATCACCTGTCTGACGATATGCGTAGGGTCAACCGCAACCCCCTCGCACGCCTCAAATCTAGACGTTGTTGGCCTCTGGCTGACAGCGGATCGCGATGGTCAGGTAGAAATACGCGATTGCGGCGATAATACGCCATGCGGAAAGTTGGTCTGGTATGATCCATCAAAACAAGGTGGTCCGCTCGACACGCGAAACCACAACCCCTCACTTCGCCACCGAAGCGTGATGCACGTGCCAATCTTCTGGGGTTTTCGCAGATCCGGCGGGGCGTGGTCCGGCGGAAACATCTACAATCCGGAAACGGGGCAGACCTTTAGGTCGAAGTTGCGCCATAGCGCCAATGGCGACCTGATCGTTTCCGGCTGCCGCGGCCCTTTTTGTATAACGCGCCCTTGGACGCGCGTGAAGAAATGACACAAGCAGCGCTCGCCCTGATCAACGCCTTCGTTCTGGGACTGTTTTCTGGAAGCCTGCTTACCGAGGCGTTCGTTCTCGTCCCATTCTGGAAAACTTTGCGGCCAGATGATTTCTTTGCCTTTCATCATGAATTTGGGAACCGCCTGTTCCGCTATTTTGCCCCGCTGACAATCGCCGCCACCGCTCTGCCGGTCTCGTTGGCATTGTGGCACGGCGGATCGGAGTTGAGCGCCGACATAGCCGCAGTTGCCAGCCTCATCACCCTGTCCTTTTTTCCGCTCTATTTTAAGAAGGCCAATGAGGCTTTCCACAACCGGAAAGTCAGCAACGAAGATTTGCCCAACCAGTTGAAGGTATGGGCGCATGTTCACGCGATACGGACAGCCGTTGCCTTAGTCGCATTTTGTTCTGCGTTATTCACAGTTTTTTACGGCAGCTTTTGAGATCATTGCGAGCGCAGCTGAACGGCCATAATGTTATCGAAAGCGGCAGCGGGAATTCAGCTGAACGATGCCCAATCTTTTTCTTGCAATGTAGGATTTTTCCTGTCAGCCCTGCCCGATGATCGCGTCGGACCACCTTATTGTTGATCGCGCTTGCCATTACAGAATGCCGCCGCCACGACGCGCGATTTCAGGGTTCGAAAATTCCGGTTCAGGTGTCAACCTAGTGTCAACTTTGGCGGAAAACCGGTGCGAAATCACTCGCTTAGCTGCTAACGTCCAGCCTTTGCGTCGCTATGCCTGAACTCCATCCCCCGCGCATGCCGCCGCTGGAATCCCTTCCACAAAGTCACTCTCCCTTCAGCAGGACTATTGGCGCCGCCCGGGCTATAGGCCGCCCACGGCGTTCCGGCAGGGGCGCTCCACACCCCCTCGTCGTGATCGCGGCCAAGCCTTCGGCCCCCACGCGCTTTTAGGGAAGCCGCCACCGGGGGCCAGCGCCACAATGGCTTTGACGCCGGGCACGGTGATGTCGCGCGCACCCGCCACCCATAGTTTGGAGCGATTTGTGCCAGATGTGATTATTGAGGGGTCTAGCGGCCAGCTTTGCACGTTGCGCAAGCAGGCAATGTTGGGAAAGTTGGGTGGCGTGGCCCCAGCCGCGCTTCCTCCTCACCTTCCCAGCGGCTCAGATTTTCCTCTGGCGGCGAAAATAATTTAAGATGCAGCGCAGTGCGACCCCCTGAATTTTCCCGAAAGCTGTCGCTGCGGTGCATTTTGACCGATTTGATGACGCCAAAACATGCGCTAACTCAGTCAATATATGGTGCCGGCTACAAGATTCGAACTCGTGACCCCCTGATTACAAATCAGGTGCTCTACCAACTGAGCTAAGCCGGCACTCTGTGTGCGTTGACGCCTTTAGCGTTAAGATACCCCAAAGGTCCAGCCCTCGGTTGCAGCAATTTTTGAGGTTAGGAGGGTAGGGCTCCACAGTGCGGGGTTCTCGGCAACGCGGCGCAGCCATGCGGCGGTCAGGATCGCGTCGGTTGCATGGTCTGTGTAACGGTCGATGGCGGCGTGGGGCGTTGACCCAAAGGCAGTAAGCGCCGCGTCAAGGGTAATGCCGTCGAGGATTTTGCTTTTACCTTTAGGCAGCACGCCAGATGCCCGTGCAGCGATGCTGGTGTAGATTTCAACGATCGCGGGGCCTGCGATTGGCAAATCGTCAAAGGGCCAGACGGGAATGCGCCCGCCCAACCGGTGAAGCACACGCATGCCGGTGAGGCTGGATTTGCCGACTTGTGCTGCGCCGATCAGGTTGAAGCAGCTGTAGGGGTTGATCCCTGTAATCGCGGCCTGGCCCTGCGCCTCACAGACGCGCATTCGGCCAGCGCCCGGCTGAAACAGGTCTCCGCAATCGCGGTGCTGGCGGAAGTGACGGCGAATGTCGGGGTGCTGGACGAAGCTCGTCGCGGAAAGATGATCGTCTTCGGCGCAGAGGTTATCGACCAATCGCCAAAGCTGTTTGGCGTCTGGGGGCGATGCTTTCCAGCCCGGAAAAAAGGACAGATGATCGTCGAATGGGAGGGACGGGGAAAGATCAAGGCTAATCAAGATATTGCGGCCAGTATCCGCCTGTTGGGTTAACCAATCCAGCACAGCCTGCCGCGTCCAATGGCGGCCCGGCGGCGAGATGAGGGCAGGGGCGTCTTTCCCCTGTTCACACACCGCAACCGCAATACCTTTTTGCCACGCTGATTTCGCGCCGGACCAGTCGATGACGGCGAACGCGTCGAACCCGCGCACTGTCACATCACCACCACTGCGCGGCCAATCACAGCACGCTGTTCCAGTGCGCGGAGAGCATCCGCCGCATCATCCAGTGCAAAGCGGTGAGAGATATGGGGTCGCATAACGCCTTGCGCCGCAAGTTCCGAAAGTGCTGCAGCTGATGCCGCCGCCAGCATCGGATCGCGCCTGCCGCTCTCCCCGGCGCGCAGGCCGATGAGGCTATAGCCTTTGATCATCGCGTGGTTGGCGGGGAAGCTGGGTACGGCTCCGCTCGCAAAGCCGACGATTAAATAGCGCCCGCCCCAACCAATTGCGCGGGTCGCGGTGATGGATAGGTCTCCACCTACGGGATCGAAAACGACATCTACGCCGTTGCCACCGGTCAGGGATTTGACCGTAGCGGCCAGTTCCGGGTCTGCGGGGTCCAGAGCATGATCGGCCCCTGCGGATATAATCGCGGCGCGCTTTTCCGGGGTTGATCCAGTGCCAATCACCAGTGCCCCTTTATGCTTAGCGAGCGAGACAGCAGCCATACCCACGCCACCGCTAGCCCCGAGGATGAGGATATTCTCCGGGGGCTGAAGTGCGGCTTTGTCATGAAGAGCATGCCACGCCGTTATGGCGGCGGCGTGCCAGCAGGCGCCTTCTTCAAAACCAAGTGCATCAGGTAATGTGCGCAGGGCAGTGGCGGGGACGATAAGCTGCTCTGCCAGCCCACCACCTTTTGCACCAGCCATCACTCGGTCACCGATAGTCCAGTTGTTAACATCTGGTGCGACTTCGATAACCACGCCAGCAACTTCCATTCCCGGCACAAAGGGCGGATCGGGCCGGAATTGATAGCGGCCATAGGTCATCAACAGATCGGGAAAGTTCAGCCCCGCCGCGCGAACGCCAATCCGAACTTCGCCAGAGGCTAGGGGAGCGCAATTTAAGGCGCGCACGTCCAAAGAGTCAGGCCCTGTCAGGGCGGTGCAAAGGGCGGCGCTGTAAGTTTTGGTCATTATGCTGTGCTGGCAGGAAATTCGGGAAGTGGGAAGACTGAACCTTGTCACCTTCCGCATTCCCGCCCAAGATGCAGCAATTAACGGGAGAGGAAGCAGAACATGGATAATCTTTGGGATCGCTACGTGGTCCCCAAGCTCATAGGATTTTGCTGTGCGCAGCCACAGATCATGAAAGCGCGGAGCCGGATTGTACCGCAGGCTTCGGGCGATGTGCTGGAGCTTGGCTGCGGCGGTGGCATAAATATGGAATTTTATGACCCCGCGCGGATCACCAGTTTTGCGGGGCTTGATCCGTCCCCGGGCTTGCTTGAGGCATCTCATGCGGCGGCCAAGGCCAAGGGGATGAAAGCAGATATTCGCTCCGGCGTGGGGGAGGCGATGCCCTATGCTGACGCCAGTTTTGACACGGTGCTCGTCACCTTCACGCTCTGCTCCGTCACCAATCAAGCGCAAACGCTGTCAGAGATGCGCCGCGTGCTGCGACCCGGAGGAAAGGCGCTGTTTCTTGAACATGGCGGCGCGCCAGATGCTAGTGTGCAAGTGTGGCAGCGCCGGATTGAGCCGGTGTGGAAACGGATTGGCGGAGGATGCCATCTGACGCGCCCGATCACGTCGGCATATGAAGCCGCTGGGTTTAAGGTCGCGAGCGTGGAGAAAAGCTACATGCCTAAAACCCCCCGCCCTTTCGGCTGGATCGAATGGGGAGAGGCGAGGATTTAGGTGCATTTGTTTAGAGTGGACAAATGTCCGTTATCATTCTATTCAATGACAAAAGGACACTGCTATGCTGAGTCTCGTTCAAACTGAACCCACCCCGCGCCGCGCGGCAACTCCGGGCTATTCCAACGATAGCGTGCACGCGATGCAGCGGGCGGTAATTGCGCTGTTCAGCCATTGGGGTGTGACCGATGATCAAGCGGCGGTCTTGCTGGGTGGACTGTCAGTCAAAACCTTTCGCCGTTGGAAAAAGCGTGAATATGGCAACGTAGGCCGCGATTTGGCGGACCGGATGTCAATGCTGCTGGGCATTCATAAGGCTTTGCGTGTTATCTATAGCGATACCGATCGCGGTTACCGCTGGGTAAGCGCACCAAGCGATGTTTTTGCCGGGCAAAGCGCGCTGCAGGTGATGATGCAGGGGGGTAGCGAGGATATCCGCAGGATCAGAACTTATTTGGATGCCGTGCGCGGCGGATGGTAACTGCGCCGACTTCGCGCGTCACATGGGTGCGGACGCACCGGATCATCATGTCGCACTATCCCCCGATATCGCTGTTTGATGATCTGGCGGACCCAGTGGATTGGGAATTGCTCGCCGAGGCGGAAAGCCGAACCAACCCACGCATTTTTGAAGAGGTTGGCAATCTGGCGCTGGTGCCGCCTGAGCGTCGCTTGTCAGGGCCGGGTGCGTCTTGGGTGATGGCATCATTCACTCATGTCACACCTGACCGCGCATCGCGTTTTACCGATGGTACTTTCGGGGCCTATTATGCAGCAGAGTCGATGGAAACCGCGATCCATGAACATGCCTATGATATGGCCAATCATTATCGCAGCACACACGATGCGCCGGGGTGGATCAGCCAAGTGCGCGAACTGATCGGCACCATCAATGCGGACTTGATCAATCTACGTGGAGGCGGGTTTGATGCTCTGCTTGATCCAAACAGCTACGCCGCTTCACAGGGTTTTGCGCGGGAATGCAGGGCGGGCGGCGCGGACGGTGTCGTCTACCCTTCTGTCCGCCTCAATGGGGGCGAATGTTTCGCAGCCTTCTGGCCCGACGTCGTATCACCGCCTGCCCAGGCCGATCATTATGGCTACCACTGGAATGGCGACACGATTGATTATGTGCGACGCGTATCAGGGGATGAGCAGGTGTTCACACTGACGCTCTAGCGCATGTGTATTATGATAGTAATACACTCTTGCTTTGCCCCGGTGTTCAGGGCATGCCTACGCAAAGTTAAAGAAGGACCGCACCTATGGCCATCAATCCAGCCGCAGAAACCGCCCGCTATATTGACAGTTTGGGGCCAGCGGCCTTGGAAAAGGCAGCCAGCTATACGTTCGGTGGGCATTGGTTGCTGCTATGGGGTGTGATTGTTTCCGCGATTGTCACATGGATTGTGGTGCGTTGGGGCATCCTTGATCGGATAGCCGCTCGGTTTGAAAAGCGGGCCAGTGCAGTGCGGATATGGGCGGTCTGCGCAGCGTTTTTCCTGATCTCAGCAATCATGACGTTGCCTTGGTCCATTTATGAGGAGTGGTGGCGTGAAAAAAGTTACGGCCGGACGAGCCAACCGCTAACGGATTTCCTCGCCCAAGACGCGATTGGCATCACGCTGGCAACGGTGCTGGGCGGGCTGTTTTTCATTGGGGTCTATGCCCTTATCCGCAACACAGGGAGGCTCTGGTGGCTATGGGCAGGTGGTTTATCCGCAGCATCGCTCACCGCATTCCTGCTGGTTGCGCCGATCGTCATTGAGCCATTGTTCAATGACTATAAGCCTGTGCCAGCCGGGCCAGTGCGTGATGCTCTGATCGTCATGGCGGATGAAGCCAAGATCCCGCATGAGCGGATTTTCATGTATGATGGATCGCGCCAATCCAACAACTTCACGGCCAATGTCTCCGGCATTTTGGGGTCTGCGCGGATTGCGATATCCGATGTGGCGCTGGGGAAGGCGACCCTGGATGAGGTGCGGGCCGTCACTGGGCATGAGATTGGCCATTATGTGCTGGGCCATATCTGGCGGCAGGTGATTGTGCTTTCCCTGCTGGCGGTCCTATTCTTCTTCTTGGCCGACCGCCTCTACCCCCGCTTTGCCAAAGCTTTCGGTAGCCGCGCGGGGATCGCTGACCCGACGGGCATTCCGGTGTTGATCTTCATCATATCCTTCCTCTCGCTGTTCGCCGTCCCGGTTAGCAATAGCATGACACGAATTGGCGAAAGCGAAGCCGATGCCTATTCCCTGCGCACTGTAAACTTGCCCGATGCGCTTTCTGGCGCGCTGATCAAGACTGCCGAATATCGCTATCCCCGGCCGGGAGCGGTGGAGGAAATGCTGTTCTACACCCACCCTTCTGTCGAGCGAAGGATTAGGGCAGCAATGGAATGGAAGGCGAGGGCTCTGCCGCCCCGCTAACCCTGAGCCTCGTCCCCCAAATGCGGTTGCCCGCGCGCTTCGGCCAAATCCATTTGCTTTTGTCGTTCGGCATAGCGGAGGCGCTGATCATCGGTGCGGGTGTGGGCGCAGGCGGGGCATTGGACGCCTTCGATGAACAAAGGTGACGCTCGTTCTGGATCGCCAACTGGCATGCGGCATCCCCGGCATAAATCTAGGTTTCCGATTTCTAGGCCGTGGCCTACGCTTACGCGGTCATCAAAAACGAAGCACTGCCCCTCCCACAGGCTTTGCTCTTTTGGCACGGTTTCCAGATAGCGGAGAATGCCGCCTTTCAAATGCGCGACATCGTCAATGCCCTGCGCGCGCAGGAAGGCCGTTGATTTCTCGCACCGGATTCCGCCGGTGCAAAACATCGCCACCTTGGGGTTGGCGGGCAGCGCGTGGCGATAGTCGCGAAACCAAGCCGGAAAGTCGCTAAATGATGTCGTCTTTGGATTAACGGCCCCTTCAAATGTGCCAATTTCCACTTCAAAACCGTTTCGCACATCAATGACGATCGTGTCAGGATCAGATATCAATGCGTTCCAATCCTCCGGCTCAACATAGCGCCCAGTGTCACGCGCCGGATCAATGCCCGCCACGCCCAGCGTCACAATTTCCTTTTTCAGCCGCACCTTCATCCGCAGGAACGGCATAGTTTCGGCGTGGGAATATTTAACGTCCACATCCGCGCAACCGGGCAGAGCGCGAACATGGTGAAGGACAGCCTCAACATTTGCCTGCGTGCCGGCAATGGTGCCGTTAATCCCTTCGCGCGCGATCAGGATCGTGCCTTTGATGGCCTTGGCATTGCAAAGCGCAAGTAATGGCCCCTGCACTGGCGGCAGGGCATCAAAAGGCGCAAATTGATAAAAGGCTGCAACAGTGATCATGGCGGAGATACTAAGAGAATTTAGCCCGCAGCTCAAACTTCAAGACTTTACCGGTCGCATTGCGGGGCAGAGCAGCGATGATCTCCAGCCGTGCGGGATGTTTGAACCGACCTAGACGATCCTGACAATGGGCGCTTAGATCCTCCAATGTAATGCTCAGTCCGGGTTTGACGACGACAACCGCGCAGCCGCACTCTCCCCATCTATCATGAGGCAGTCCAATCACGGCGACTTCGTGGATCGCCTCCAACTCATACAAGACATTTTCGATTTCTGCCGGATAGACATTCTCTCCGCCCGAAATATACATATCCTTCACCCGGTCTTCGATATAAAAATAGCCGTCCGCATCGCGCCGCCCAATGTCGCCTGAACGGAACCAGCCGTTTACAAAGCTGCTTTCGTTGGCATCGGGCCGGTTCCAATAACCCGGCGTCACATTTTTGCCCCTGATCCAGATTTCGCCCAGTTCTTCAGGCTTGCCTTCGCTCCCGTCGGCGCGCGCGATATAGGCCTGGCAGTGCAGTCCTGGCTTTCCAGCCGATCCGATCTTATGGGGTATGTCGCGCTTGTCGAGCGCTAGGCAGCCCGCAGCTGTCTCCGTCATGCCAAAGCCTTCCTGAATGATGACACCGCGATTATACCAAGCGCGCAGCAGGCTTTCAGGCACACTCTCCGCGCCGCACGTCGCCACGACCATACGCGAGAAGTCCGTCGCCATGAAGTTGGGATGGGCTTGCATAGCATTATAAAGTGCAGGCACGCCGAGAAAATGGGTAATGCCGAGATCAGGGTCGTCAAACAGGCTCAGGAAATGCCCAGGCTCAAAGGTACGGACAATCACTGTGCTGCCACCCATGCACAGCGTGATCAGTGTATAGGCCATCAATCCGCCGATATGGAACAGTGGCATCATCACCAGCCCCACCATGCTGCCCGAACAACTGGCAGCAACTGTCGCCGCACTAACGGTGTAATGGAATTGGGCATGATTGAACATCACACCCTTGGGCGTGCCTGTTGTGCCCGATGAATACATGATCATGCACAGATCTGTCTCCGCCTGCGGGCAGAAATCGTAGACGGGTTCAGCGGATGCGATGATGGTTTCAAGATCGCTGGGGCCGCCCGTAGGGCCCATTGTGAACCAATGCGCAACTTGCGTCTTTTCTTGAAGTGCTGGGATGACGGCGGCTAGGTCCGTATCGTAGAAGAAGGCCTTGGCTCCGCTGTCATTCACCATGAAGGCCAGTTCACGCGCCGTCAGCCGGAAATTGAGCGGCGTATAGCAGGCACCAATCCTCCAGCAGGCAAATTGAATATCAAGCATGTCAGACGAATTCATGGAGAGTGTCGCCACCCGGTCACGCTTGGTAATTCCAATGGACCGCAGATGCCCCGCTATCCGCGCCACCCGTTCGTGCATCTGCGCATAAGTGTGGCGGCGGCCGCTGTGGAGATCAATGGTCGCGATTTTTTCTGGAAAGCGCCGCGCATGGCCTTCGATCCAGTCGTAGACGGAAAGGTCAGACTCGATCGGCAGCGCGTTCATCATAGCATCATCCCCTGTCATGGCTTCAACGGTTGAGCTTCTTCTGCTCTGATATGGCCTTTTTTGCCTTCTTGGCATAGCTTGACTTAAAACGAAAATCCTAGAATGCGGCACCGCCCGCTGCTGCTCAGAGTCTTGGGAAGCAGCTAGGTCGAAAGGCTTCTTCTTTGTGGGCGAGTGTCGGATTTACTCCGCTTCCAATGCGGGTCGGCTAAAATCGAAACGAATGCGTACCCAGACGTCAAGTAGTGTCTTGTTGCCTACCCTGGGGGGACGAACCCGAAACTGCCAAGCCGCGAGGCGCAATGCTCTGGCCAATCCGCTACCAGGCGGGGATTCGCCGATCTGCCTGCAATCGTCGACGCGGTTGTTCGGGATCGTCTTGCATGCGATCATTGCCCAAGCCCCGGCTGGACGGCTTTTCACTTCCGCAAGATAAAGCTCCAGCTCCCCATCGGTTGGTTCACGGACCCATTCCGCGTTATACAGCGGCTGCCCATCTGGTCCCTCCCCGGGACCCATGCTGGAGGGTGGACCACTTTTGCCTGCCTTGCCCTTCGACCCGAACTTGGAGATGTCCATTGCGGCGAAGTCCTCTTTGCTAACCTCTAAAAATGTTGAGGGCGGCTTTGGCGGGCTCGGCCGAGGATTGGTTGGCACAGGCACTTTTGGAAGGGGAGGCTGTGGCCGGGTCCGTCCTTCTTGCGTTGGATTTTCAGAGTTTTTTAGTGGCTTTGGAGCTTGCCGTTGCGCGCCCAGTTTAATGGTCAGTAAAGCAGTAGCGGGCGATTTGGGCGGTGTCGATTTGAGGCCAAGGCTTAGCAATATCAGCACAAGCAGCGCTTCGATGATCAGCGTTGCTGCAACTCCGGCTACGCGCTGCCGAACCGTCAGGCGCTCCCAATCAGTCGCACGGGCAAAGGTCATTGATTCGCATTACAATGAACAGCCATCCGGCGCGCTTAGAACAATTGGCCGACCAAGAGAACCCGAGGTGCAACAATGCGAGAGCAAGTGTCTTGGGATGCCAAGAAATTTATACTTCAATCCGCCTTCACCCGCCGCCGAAACGCGTGGAGCAGCGGCTCGGTATAGCCACTCGGCTGAGCCACGCCTTCAAACACGAGCGCCCGCGCGGCTTGATAGGCGATGCTGTCTGGCGTCAGCGTCTTATAGAGCGGGTCTCCTGCATTCTGGCCATCAACCTTGGCTGCCATTTTGGTGAGGGCTGCATCGATCTGCGCCGTCGTCGCGACGCCGTGGAGCATCCAGTTCGCCATGTGCTGGGATGAAATACGCAAAGTGGCGCGGTCTTCCATCAGGCCGATATCGTGAATGTCAGGCACTTTGGAACAGCCAATGCCTTGATCAATCCAGCGCACAACATAGCCAAGGATCCCTTGGGCATTATTCTCAAGCTCCGCCTGCACCTCTTCGTCGGACCAATTGGTGCCAGGCGCGGCGAGGGGAATGGAGAGCAATGGCGTGAGGCCCGGTGTTGGCTCGCTCGCCAATTTCCGCTGCCGCGCGAACACATCGACTTGATGATAATGGATCGCGTGGAGCGTAGCGGCGGTTGGGCTGGGCACCCATGCCGTGTTTGCGCCGGACCGCGGATGGCCGATTTTCTGGATCATCATATCTGCCATCATATCAGGCGCAGCCCACATGCCTTTGCCGATCTGCGCTTTGCCGGAAAGTCCGCAGGCGAGGCCAATCTGCACGTTGCGGGCCTCATAAGCGGCAATCCAGTCACAGCTTTTGATCGCAGCCTTGGGCAGCATCGCACCAGCCTGCATCGATGTGTGGATTTCATCACCTGTGCGATCAAGGAAGCCTGTATTGATAAACGCAATCCGCCCGCGCACCGCGTGAATGCAGGCGGCAAGATTGGCCGAAGTTCGACGTTCCTCATCCATTACGCCGACTTTGATTGTGTGACGCGCAAGGCCAAGCAGGTCTTCAACAGCATCGAACAGATCATTGGTGAAGGCTGCTTCTTCGGGACCGTGCATTTTGGGTTTCACGATATAGATGGAACCGGTGCGGCTGTTGCTCACTCCGGCTTTGCCGTCATGTAGGGCACAAAGAGATGTGAACAGTGCGTCGAGAATGCCTTCGGGCGCTTCGGATCCATCGGGCAGCAAGACTGCCGGATTGGTCATCAGATGGCCAACGTTGCGCACAAACATGAGCGAGCGACCGGCAAGGATGAGATTGCCCCAAACCCGGTCACCGTCCAGTGCGCGGGTCATAGTGCGCCCGCCCTTTTGGAAGCTGGCGGTCAAATCGCCACGCATCAGGCCGAGCCAATTGGAGTAAGCCGCGACCTTATCGTCGGCATCAACCGCCGCGACGGAATCTTCGAGATCAATAATCGCGGTGAGGGCACTTTCAAGGATGACATCAGCGATCCCCAGCGGGTCTGTCGCACCAACCGGGCTGTTGGGATCAATGACGATTTCGATATGCAAACCGTTATTCTTGAACAGCAAACCGCCGTCTTTGCGGGCAATCAGGGCGGGGTGATCCGCGCCAGCAACTGCTGCTTCCCAACTTGGAACCGTGTCGTTCAGAAAGGCCCTAACCCGCGCCACTACTGCGTCACCGCGAGACTGGTCATAGCCGCCGGGCTTGGCAGGGGCTGCGTCCAGCGCATCTGTGCCGTAGAATGCGTCATACAAGCTGCCCCAGCGGGCATTGGCTGCGTTTAGAACGAAGCGATCGTTGAGCGAAGGCACGACAAGTTGCGGCCCTGCCATGGTCGCTATTTCAGGATCCACATTAGCTGTGGTGACGGAAAACGGCGCTGGTTCAGGCACCAGATAACCGATATCGCGCAGGAACGCCTCATAGGTCGCCGCGTCAATCGGTTGGCCGTTGCGCGCAACATGCCAAGCGTCGATCTGCGCCTGTAAATCATCACGCCTCGCCAGCAGCGCGCGGTTGATGGGCACAAAACGCGCCAAAATGTCGGCCAATCCGCTCCACAGCGTATCCGCCGCAATTCCCGTATCGGCGAGCGCACGGCTCTCAACAAAATCGGCAAGAACGCCTGCCACCTGAAGGCCAGCACGGTTGGTATAAGCAGACATGGAAACCCCTTGATTTGCGGCGGTAAGAGCGACTTCCCGGGGAGGCGTGAATCGCGGTGTTGCTATGGGGAAGGACGGGCAGTTTGGCAACGCGCCAGATTTGCAGAGGTGGGCGGAACATGCTAGTTGGTCATTTACTTAGTCAGGAGCATTTACATGGACGCTGTAAGCTTATCCGAAGCAAAAGCGCATTTAAGTGCGCTGGTTGACCGCGTTGAGGCAGGGGAAACCGTCGATATCATGCGGCGCGGTAAACTTGCCGCACGGCTAGTGCCTGCAGAAATGCCGAAGAAGAAGGTTGATGTGGCGGCTTTACGGGCACATTTGGCATCTATGCCATATCAGGAGCAATCTTCAGCGGATTTCGTCCGTGAAATGCGGGATAGTGACCGATATTGATGATTTATCTCGATACGTCGTGCATTATTCCCACACTTGTTCAAGAAGCGACTTCTGACAAAGTTGTTGAATGGCTTGATCGTCAAGGTAATGGCACGCTGTTGACGAGCGCGTGGGCCGATACTGAAGTTTCGAGTGCCTTATCGCTAAAAGTCAGAACAACACAGATTTCGGTTGAAGAGCGCGCAAAAGCTCTGTCGGTGTGGCAAAATATGAAGTCCGACGTTTTTCGCGTCGTCGCTGTTGGTCCTGCGGATTTTGAGACGGCGTCTCGTTTTCTCGATCAGGTTGAACTTGGGTTGCGTGCGGGAGACGCGCTCCACCTTGCGATTGCAGCATCAAACAAGTTGATCCTCGTTACATTTGACAACCGAATGGCTGCTGCTGCTGCCTATTATGGCATAGTGGTCGATCCGCTCTGACCGCGCTATAGGGCGCGGATGGCCAATCTCACTTCCCCTGAAACATACGCCCTTGAACATGCCGCCGACGCGCCAATGCTTGCTCAAGTGGAGCGCTGGGCGGCTGTGAATAGCGGCACCGGAAACCTTCAAGGCCTCGCCCAAGTGGCGGGGATTCTGGCGGATGGCTTTGCAGCGCTTCCCGGTGACGTGCTGCTCGTGGAGCCTGAACCAGTTGAGTCTGTTACTGTGGCGGGCCAACTGCAAACAATCCAGCGCGGACATCATCTCCATTTGCGGGTCCGCCCTGACGCGCCTGTGCAAGTGCTGTTGACAGGGCATATGGACACAGTGTTTGGCGTTGACCATCCGTTTCAATCGATGAAATGGCTGAAGCCAGGGGTGCTTAACGGCCCCGGCACCGCAGACATGAAGGGCGGGATATCTGTTATCCTTGCCGCGCTTTCGGCGGTTGAGGCGTCGCCGCTGGCGGCGCGGATTGGCTATGATGTCATGATCAATTCGGATGAGGAAACGGGCAGTCAGGCCTCGGCCACTCTGATTGCGGAATTGGCCAAGGGCAAGACAGCGGCGCTCACTTATGAACCGGCTCTTCCCGATGGCACGCTGGCCGGTGCGCGTCCGGGGAGCGGGAATTTCTCGATCACGCTCCACGGGAAGGCGGCTCATGCAGGGCGAAACCCGGAGGATGGGCGCAATGCTCTGATCGCGGCGGCAGACCTTGCGATGCGGTTGAACGCAGCGAAGGCTCCGGGGCTGAAAGTCAATCCAGCGCGCATTGATGGCGGCGGGCCAAATAACATCGTGCCTGATCTGGCTATTTTGCGCGTTAACCTGCGCCCAATGACGCCGGGCGATATGGTGGTGGCTGCTGAAATGATCCGCGTGGCAGTGGCTGCGGTGGAAAAAGAACATGGGGTCCACGCCCATGTTCATGGCGGCTTTAACCGACCGCCCAAGCCGCTTGATGCGCAGGCGGAAAAGCTGTTTGGGCTGGTGCGTGATTGCGGAGCAGACCTCGGCATTCCGATTGCGTGGAAATCCACGGGCGGCGTGTGCGACGGCAACAATATCGCGGCCTGCGGCGTGCCTGTCGTCGATACGATGGGGCCGCGCGGCGGGTCCATC
This sequence comes from Sphingomonadales bacterium, assembly GCA_031376385.1. GTDB lineage: Bacteria > Pseudomonadota > Alphaproteobacteria > Sphingomonadales > Sphingomonadaceae > Aquisediminimonas. The sequence goes on along the minus strand of JANMDQ010000013.1, from coordinate 134,135 downwards.
CATAGCGATGCGGAATTTCTGATTGTGGATAGCTTGGCGGAACGCGCGCGCCTCTCCACCTTGACCTTGCTCCGCTTGGCAGCGAAGGGTGGGCTATGACCTTCATCATCCGCCCTGCAACGACTGGTGACCTTCAGCCCATCTATGAAATGGCCAAACGGACAGGCGGGGGCTTCACCAATTTGCCGCCGGACCGGAAGTCGTTGATGGCCAAGCTTGAAAAGTCCGACGCGGCCTTGGCTCGGACCGAAGATGTGGTTGAGAGTGACCTGTTTGTTTTCGTGCTCGAAAATTCTGCAACGGGCGAAGTGCGTGGCACGTGCCAGATATTTGGGCAAGTTGGTCAAAAATGGCCATTCTATTCCTACCGTGTCGGCGCGTTGACGCAGCATAGTGAGGAACTGGACCGCACGTTTCGAGCTGAAATGCTCTCGCTCTCAACGGATCTAGAGGGCTCTAGCGAAGTCGGCGGGCTATTCCTGCATCCGGGCGAACGGGCAGGTGGATTGGGCCTGCTGATTGCTCGCAGCCGCTATTTGTTTATCCGCAATCACCGTGCGCGCTTTGCCGAAAAATGTCTGGCCGAATTGCGCGGCGTGATTGATGAGGCGGGAGGATCACCGTTCTGGGACGGAGTCGCTGGCCGCTTTTTCGGGATGAACTTTCAGGATGCTGATGAGTTTAATGCGAAGAAAGGCAATCAGTTTATTGCCGATCTGATGCCAAAGCACCCCGTCTATATCGCCATGCTGCCTGAAAGTGCGCGAGCGGTGATTGGCGTGCCGCACCCCACTGGCCGTGCGGCAATGCGAATGTTGGAAAACGAAGGCTTTGCCTGGGAGAAATATGTCGACATTTTTGACGGTGGCCCAACATTGACTGTGCGAACAGACCAGATTGCCAGCATTCGTGATGCCGAGGACAGCGAGATTGTCGCGATTGGCGATGTGGCAGGCGAAAAAATACTCGCTGCGCGCGGGCGTCTGATTGATTTCCGGGCGGCCTATGGGTTTATCGAACGGCGCGATGGCGGTGTCGCGCTATCGAGCGATTGCGCAGGCCTGTTGGGGCTATCCGTGGGTGACAAGGTGACGCATGTTGCGCGGGGCTGATTTTTTTGGGTTCGCGCGGAGGCGCGGAGGGTGCTTGATAAAAAACGCTCACAGGTCTTGCCAAATGAAACTCGCCATCCCGATCTTTCTTCCCGCCTCCGCGCCTCCGCGCGAACCCATTCTTAAAGCACCAGAACATACATGACTCTCATTGAAATCAACTTTGACGGCCTCATCGGGCCTAGCCACAATTATGCCGGCCTGAGCCTGGGCAATCTCGCGTCCGCCAGACATGCTGGGGGCGCGTCGCATCCGAGAGCTGCGGCTTTGCAGGGTATCGAGAAAATGCGCACCAATGTGCGGTTGGGGCTCACCCAAGGGGTATTCATGCCGCTGGACCGGCCGAACCGGGAATGGCTCCAATGGCTGTCAACGTCGCCGGAGGAGGCCGAACCCGGTCTACTCGCTTGTTCCCTATCGGCATCGTCCATGTGGGCCGCCAACGCTGCGACGGTCACGCCTGCCCCGGATTCCACGAATGGCAAATGTCATCTGACCGTCGCAAACCTCGTCACAATGCCGCACCGCAGCCATGAATGGATGGGAACGCTGCACCAATTGCAGACGGCTTTTGCCGACGATGCATTTTGGGTCCACACGCCGGTCCATGCTCCGTTTGGCGACGAAGGCGCGGCCAACCATATGCGGCTTTGCCGTCAGCACGGCGAGGCAGGTGTTGAAGTTTTTGTCTACAGCATTGGCGGTGGTGCTTACCCCGCGCGCCAGCATTTAGAAGCGTCAAAGGTCGTTGCACGGCGCAATCAAGTGAAAACGGCTCTGTTCGTTCAGCAATCGGTTGAGGCCATTGCAGCAGGCGCATTTCATAATGATGTTGTGGCGGTCGCCAATGAACGCGTGCTGTTCGCGCATGAACAAGCCTTTGAAGATAAACAAGGTTTTTATGCGAGCCTCCGTACCGCGCTTCCAGAAGTTGAGATTGTTGAGGTTCCCGCCGTGTCGGTCAGTCTGGCCGATGCGATCCAATCTTATCTGTTCAACGCACAACTCGTAACACTGCCGGATGGTGGTATGGCCCTCATCCTACCCACTGAAGCGCAGGACAATGCTCGAGTTTGGGGATGGCTGACGCAAATGATTGCGGGCAATGGCCCCATCCGCCAACTCATCCCAGTTGATGTGCGGCAGTCGATGGCCAACGGCGGTGGGCCTGCTTGTTTGCGGCTGCGCGTGGTGTGTGATCCGGCGACTGTTGATCCGCGCTTTCTGGTGGATCAGGCAAAACTTGATCATATGGCTGCTGTCGTTGCCGCGCATTGGCCGGAGAATATATCCCCAAGCGAGTTAAGTGATCCCAAGCTGTGGGCTGCAATTACGTCCGCACGAATGGCAATGCTCAGCGCGCTTAACCTAGAGGTCTTGGCGTGAACGCAGCGGCGGGTGCCACTTTTGTGCCGCAATCCCCTCTCGCCTATCCTGATTTCCGTCTCTTCTGGATTGCACGCTTTTCGGCGGTGATGGCGACGATGGCACTGGTCGTTATCATCGCGTGGCAAGTTTATGACGTCGCGCGCACCGACTACGCTATGTCGCCCAAAGAAGCCGCGTTTCAACTTGGGCTTCTGGGCCTTGTGCAGTTTGTCCCGCTGCTGCTGCTGACGCCTGTTGCCGGCTGGGCAGCGGACCGGTTTGAGCGCCGCACCGTCGCGCGCATTGCCAATATGCTCGATATGCTAGTCGCGTTGGCGTTGGGTTACTGCACAGTGCAGGGGATGCTGACGCTGCCGCTGCTGTTTACGTTGGCGGCGCTTCACGGCGTCGCGCGGGTGTTTGTGGGGCCTTCGATGAGCGCAATAGCGCCCAATATCGTGCCGCCTTCCGTTCTGCCCCGCGCGATAGCGATGAGCAGCATTGCCTGGCAATTCGCATCAGTCATTGGCCCGGCAGTTGCAGGCTTCATGTATGCCAGCAGCCCGTCATCCCCCTATTGGGCGTCAGCTGCATTATTGGTTCTCGCAAGCGCCGCAGTCAGTTTTATCAAACCAGTTTACCCTCCTCCTATCAAAGGCGATGCGCATCCCATCCGGCAGATGGTGGACGGCCTGCGTTATACTTGGAATGAGCGGTTTCTGCTGGGCACAATCACACTGGATCTGTTCGCTGTGCTTCTTGCTGGCGCAACGGCGCTGCTTCCGGTTTACGCTCGCGATATTCTGAACGTCGGTCCGGAGGGGCTGGGGCAACTCCGCGCGGCCCCGGCGCTGGGGGCGGCAGTGATGGCGCTATGGTTTTCGTTCCGCCCGCTTCGGAACAATGTCGGCGTTAAAATGCTGTGGGCAGTGGTCGTGTTCGGGGTCGCGACGATCGTGTTTGGCGTTTCCAAAAACTATGCCTTGTCCATCGGCGCCCTCGTGACATTGGGTGCAGCGGATATGCTGTCAGTCTATATTCGGTCGTCGTTGGTTCAGCTGAACACGCCCGATGATATGCGCGGCCGCGTGAGCTCAGTCTCGGGCCTCGCGATATCGGCGTCTAATGAATTGGGTGAGATGCAGTCCGGTGTTGCCGCTGCTCTGCTTGGGCCGGTTGGTGCAGTTGTATTTGGCGGCGTCGGGGCTATTTTAGTGACAGCTATTTGGGCGCGGCTTTTTCCAGAGTTGCGCAATGCCAGAACCTTTGAACCTCATTATAAGGACGCCAGGCCATGAAGTTTGCCAACATCCTCGAAACCATTGGCAATACGCCGCTTATCCGCATGGGGCGCTTGTTTCCTGATGCAGAAGTATGGATCAAATCCGAACGGTCCAACCCCGGCGGGTCGATCAAGGATCGCATTGGCCTCGCCATGATCGAAGATGCCGAACGCTCAGGCGCGCTCCAGCCCGGCGGCACCATCATTGAACCGACATCGGGCAACACCGGTATTGGCCTTGCGATGGTGGCGGCGGTGAAGGGGTATCGGCTGGTCCTCGTCATGCCGGAAAGCATGTCGATTGAGCGGCGTCGGCTAATGCTGGCTTACGGCGCTACCTTTGACCTGACGCCGCGCGAAAAGGGCATGAAAGGCGCGATTGAGCGCGCGATGGAACTGGTCGATCAAACGCCGGGCGCATGGATGCCGCAGCAATTTGAAAACCCTGCCAATATCGAAGCACATGTGCACACGACTGCATTAGAGTTTTTAGCGGATTTTCCAGATGAGCCTCCCCACGCAATGATCACAGGTGTTGGCACTGGTGGCCATATCACGGGATGCGCTCAGGTTCTCAAAGAGAAATGGCCGGATTTCAAGGTGTATGCAGTGGAGCCGACGCTTTCCCCGGTAATCAGTGGCGGTGCACCTGCACCTCACCCAATTCAAGGCATTGGCGCGGGTTTCATCCCGGCAAACCTGCATACTAAACTTCTTGACGGAGTGATCCAAGTTGACCCGGCGGACGCCAAGTCGATGGCGCGGCGCGCGGCGACGGACGAAGGGATGCTGGTCGGCATTTCATCAGGTGCAACTCTTGCTGCGATTGCGCAGAAATTGCCAGACCTGCCGAAAAATGCCCGTGTCATTGGGTTCAACTATGACACAGGAGAACGCTATCTCTCGGTCCCAGATTTCCTGCCAGAGGCCTGATCGGCGATAGCTGCTGTGCATCACGAAGAGCTTCAACTGACCCACGCAGCAGTTGTGCGGCCTGTGCAACGATGGGCGCTAATCTTGCTGGGCTTAATGGCCATCGCTTGCATTGCAGCAGCGGCTCTCTGGTCATCGCGCGCAATCAAAGCGCCGACCGGTGTTGAGGCGCTAAAGCTGGAATTGGGTGAAATGCCCAAAGTAGAGCCACTTGAATTGCAGCAAGTGGACGCGGAAGTCGCGAAACTAAAAAACGCAGAACAGCCTTTTGTGACGGGCTCAATTCCCGCGGCGAAACCATTCACAATCAGTGGGGGCAGCGCTGACATCCAGCGGGCCGTCGATTGTCTTGCTGCTACTGTTTATTACGAGGCTGCTCAGGAAGCGGCAGCAGGGCAACTGGCTGTGATGCAAGTCGTCCTCAACCGGATGCGCCATCCGGCCTATCCCAAAACGGTCTGCGGCGTTGTGTTTCAGGGGCAGGAGCGGCGCACAGGCTGTCAGTTTAGCTATACGTGCGATGGTTCTCTAAGGCGGCAACCCTCGGCTGCCGCTTGGGATCGCTACCGGCAAATGGCCCGCGCGATGCTGAATGGCCAAGTCTATGCGCCCGTCGGCCTCGCCACTCATTATCATGCGGACTACGTACTCCCATATTGGAGTGCGTCGCTTGACAAACTCCGGGTGGAGGGGCGTCATATCTTCTACCGTTGGAAAGGCGGATGGGGCAGCCCACGTGCTTTTGCGGGCGGGTATCGCGGCGCGGAGGGCGTATTCCCGAAGCTCGCGTTAATTTCGCCCGTTCATCGAACCGGAGATCCGCTGCTGGACGCTCAGGCTCTTGCGTTGCCAGTGATGACTGCGGCGCTGGACGCGAAACTGGTCGCCAGTGCAGCAGCAGTCTCTGACGCGGAAAAGGGGCTCTATATATTGCGGATCGCCCCGAGCCTTGACCCCGCGCAACTCCCAACCCTCGCCCAGCAGACCTGCGGCGTGCGGCCCTATTGCAAGGTCTTCGCGTGGAGCAACGCGGCGCTGATGCCCAAGTCCTTCCCAGTGGCGGAGGATCAACTTGCTTCAATGGCCTTCAGCTATTTGCGCAATAGCGAGCAAGCGTTCGAAAAACCGTTGTGGAACTGTGCCGTCTTCCCTCGCACTGACAAAAAACAGTGCATTCGCCGCCGCGTGGTCATCGAGGGCAAGGCAGAGGATTTGATTCCAGTGACCAAGCCTGAGGATATTCTGCCCGTTGTGGTTGCGAAGCCGGGAGGGCTGCGGTCGCTTGCCGGGCCAGATGAGGCGGGGCCTGCGGCGGCGACATCTGCGGAGCGGAGTCTTGGGCGGAGGCGACCGGGGGATCCAGGGTAAGAGTTCAATATACGTTCGGCCAAAAAGAGCTGAATCTTAATCTGGGACGGAAAGTGGTTAATTGAATATTCGGGCTGTTGCGTTTGGCTTTGAAACGGGTAATTGTAAAGAAGTGAAACTTAGGGCGGTTTTTAAGGGGATTCATATGAAGATGATTTTTGTCGGAGCGATAGCTGCGGTCGCGTTTGCTGCAACACCAGCATCTGCGGCGATCACCGTTTTTACCGGCGACACGACCACTGGCCCAACATTTAACCGGCCATTGTCAGGCCGCCCGCCGACAAATCTATCTGGTGTGGGCACGGCAGTACGCTATTTCGTGACACCATTTACAGTAACACTTGCCGGAAACTACAACTTCTTAAACTCGGCAGTTTATGATGCTTACCTGGGTATTCACGCGAACTCATTTAATCCATCTAACGCGTTGGTGAATGCGCTTGCTTATGACGATGATGCTGGCCCAGGTTCAGATTCGCAGATTTTAGGGCTCGGCCTAAACGCTGGTGTCTCTTATTTTGCGGTGAGTTCATCATTTGCTAACAATGATTTTGGCGCTTTCAGACTTACGATTGATGGACCAGGAAATATTATTGGTGGCAACGTTGCAGCAGTACCGGAGCCCGCAACTTGGGCTCTTATGATCTTTGGATTTGGCTTGGTTGGCTTCGCGATGCGGCGCCGTCGTCAGCGTGTTACGATCACTTACGCCTAACTCCTCCAGTTCAGATTTGGTCAAAGGCCCTGTTAGAGCAATCTGACAGGGCATTTTCGTTTCATATGACTGAGACAGCAGCGTTGCAGTTCCACCTTTGATCCTTACATGTAAGAATGTTGCGATCAATGCATGCGGTTTTTATGTAGGGAAAGGCATGAAAACACACTCCACTTGTTGAAGAAACCGCCGTTTTTTGGATTTGAGATTTTTCATCCTGCGGCGAAGCTGCCTCTCACTACATACTCGGCAGCACCAGCATCCTGTCCTGCGCCCCTTGCTTTAGGATCGCCCAAATTTTGGCATTTAGCGCCTTCGCCCAATCAGCGCTGCTATCATCAACCAACGCATGAAGATCAATGAGCACCGCTTTCAATTCGGCGTTGCCAGCCTCCAGCACACTCACGCGCAGACTGGCGTCGGTGCTCGTGGCAGCGTTGGCCAATTGTGCGCTTAACGCCCCTACCGGCATTTCCGCCGCCTGCTCAAATAGCGCCCGGATGGCAGCATTTTCCTGGACCAGCACGTCGGCAGCACGGTCTACTTCTTGGGCGAGCAGAATGGCGAGCGCAGCTAACATTTTCGCGTCGCCCAGAGCGTAGCTGGTTTCGGGCATTTCCGGAATGATCGTCGTGGCCAAAGTGGTGGCCATGGAGATAAGAAGATGATCCATCGTGGGCTTCATGATGCCCCTCCCAGCCGCTCTGCCAGCAACAGGTTGGCGCGTGCCAAGGGGAAGGTGCCGGAGAGCGCCAAAATGGGATCATCATTCTTGCCGCCGATAAAGGCACGTGCGGCGGAGATCCAAATGCCGAGGCCTTTGAGCGTGGCAAACAGTTCCCACCACGCGAAGGTCTGCGCATCGAACCGAAGCCCACTCTCCTGTTCCCATAGGGCAATGGCATCGGCGCGCGGGATGAGGCCTGCGGCGCGGTCTTCGCTGTCTTGCAGGTTCCACATTGGGTCCAGCGCCCAGGCCAGATCCTCATGCGCATCGCCGATATGGGCCATTTCCCAATCAAGAACTGCGATCAGACGCCCTGCCAAATCATGCAACACATTGCCGTTGCGATAATCGCCGTGGACGATGGATAGGCGCTGCGGCGCAGGCGGCGCGTTGCGTTTGAGCCAGCGGATGGCGGCCATGGCAATGGGCTGCGGCTCCACCGCGTCATCAGTGATGACCTTTTCCCAGACAGCAAGTTGGTCTGACCAGCAGGTCGCAGGGTCTGGCATTCCTGTGACTTGCGCCAAGGGGCTGGCTGCGGCGTCAACAGAAGCGATCTGGCCCAGATGCGTGAAGAATTGCGTGCCGATTGCCGCGCGGTGCTCACCATAAGCTTCGGCGTTGAAAGCGCTTTCCGCTTGTCCGCCGTCAATCCGTTCCATCACAAAATAGGGCGCGCCGATGATGCTGGCATCTTCGACAAGGCATATGGCGCGCGGCACGGGAACAGGGCTATCCGCAAAGCTGCGATAGGCCGCAAATTCCAACGCGCGTTCCGTATCGATCAAACTATCCGCCGGGTCGCGCCGCACGATCAGCCCGCGCGGGGTGCCGTCAATTGTGACATCCAGCCCATAAGTCTCCCGCGATGCGCCGCCGTGGAAGCGCCGGACATTGGAGACATGAAGATGTTTTGCACCGAGATGGTCAACAAGATGCTGGGCAAAGCTCGTGATTTCTTGCGGGCTCAGCATCGCTCGGCTCAATAGACCTCGCTGAACCCGTAGGCCCCGTGGCTGGCTCCAATTCGGCCCACATTCAGGCTGAAAATCGCGAGATCATGAACATCCCCATTGCCGTCACGCACATGGTCGCGCAGCAGCGCTTCGCCGCGAAAGCCCATTTCCTCAAACATGGAAATCGCGCCCTTCTGGTCCGGCGTCATCCGGGCAATCAGCTTTTCCGCGCCGCCGTCCACAGCCATCGCAAAGCTATGTTGCAACAGCATCCGCCCGAGGCCAAGACCGCGCACATCCTCACTAACAAGCAAGCGAATCTCTGCAACATGCGGGGACCATCCAAGCCGGTCGCGGACAATCGCGCTTGTCCCGACGACTTTTGGGCCAAGCCACGCTAGCAAACTGACAATGTCACCTTCGACAATGGATTCTGCCCACGCCTTGATGACTTTAGGATGGCGAATGTCACGGCCTAGGAACAGCAGGTCGTGCATAGGCACAGTTTGGGCAAAGGCCTCCACTGCGGCCATATCACCGACTTGAAAGCTGTTGAGAGTGACTGGCGTGCCTTTGCAGTCAATTGTCTGGGGAAAATCATTCACAGGCTGCGCTCCTGAAGCCATTCATCTAATTGTGGCCAAAGCCGCCGTACCGCATTCGGCCCCGCAACTAGGCTCACATGCCCTCCTTTGAGGACAATTTCTTGCTTATCGTCCGATCCGACCATGCCGACCAAAGCCTCCGATGCAGCCGTTGGCACAATATGGTCATATTGTGCCGCGACATGAAGGTAGGATGCTTTGATATTGCCATAGTCAACTTTGCGCCCTGCAACTTGCATCGTGCCGTTCATCAGGGCGTTGTCCCACATCAACTGCTTCGTTGTTTCGGCGAAATAGCGACCGGCAAGGGGAAGGATGTCGGTCGTCCACCGCTCCATCATCCGATATCCTTTGACGAATTCGTCATTCCACATATTATCCCACAGTCGCACTTGCGCAGCGGCGGTGCTGCCGGGGCGGAGGTTGTCAAAGCTGGAAAAGAGAAGTTCAGGCGGGCAATTGCCAAAGTTCGCGACAAGGCGGTCCACGTCAAAAAAGCGCTTGTCTGACCATTTTTGAAACTGCTCCATTTTCCCAAAATCGACGGGCGTAGTGAAGGTAATCAGGTTTTTCAGAACGCCTTGCCCTTCAAGCGAAGCCCAAAGCAGCGATAGCACGCCGCCAAAGCAATAGCCGATTACGGAAAGTTCGCTTTCTTCTGTTTCTTTCAGAACACGTGCGACGGCGCTGGGAAGGAAATCCAGCACATAATCATCCATGCCGAGGTTTTTTTCGTCTGCACGGGGCGGCTCCCATTCCAGCATGAAAACGTCATAACCAGCCTTTAGAAGAAATTCGGCAAGGCTTTGGCCCGGGGCAAGGTCAAAAATAAACCCGCGATTGGTGGTGGCCATGACAAGAAGGATCGGAACGCGGTAAACTTCTTCGACCAGCGGTCGATAGCGGTGCAACTGCATTGTGCCGCGCGAAATGAGGGTGTCTTTGGGCGTCACGCCAGTTGCTGGCGCAGGTGATGTAAAATAGTTGAGACCCTTGATGCTGCGCTGCATAAGCTTCTCAAAGTCGGCAGTGGCAGCCTTTAGCGGATCTGTTGCAGCTTGATTCACAAGGGCGCCTTTCAAGACTTCTCAGGAGGAGTCCGCGTTCGTTTCGGCTTGGGCGTTGCAGTCGCGCCGGTGCCAGATAACAAATCTTCGATCCGCGCCAGCCGGCCCTCCAATGTACCAATCTGGGCTGATAGGGCGTCGATATCTGCTTTGCTCGGCATGTTCGCCACCGCCAGAGCTTTGTTCATGCCATCCTTCATGGCGTTCTGCATCTGAAGCGAAGCTGTTGTGCTTTTATGCATCATTTCAACGGCTTTTTCAGTTCCAAGCACTTTAGTGCCAATTTCGTTTGCAGATTTTTCCCACTGCGTCAGCGCTTCGCGAAAGAAGGAAAATGGATCGGCGGTAGGCCCTGCTGTCATTATGGTATTCCTCTCTGGTGCCAAGGCTTAGCGCGGCTTTTGACGTCCCTCAACCCCATGCTTTGATCGGGCGGCACCCGGCCAAATAAAGCGCAGCAGAAGCGTGCGTTGAATATCCATATAGTTGTCATCGGTGGCTAACCAGATAGTCAGATTTTCGCCGTCATTATCAATTGCCATGGCTTCAAAATTTTCGCCTAGGACATCGCCATCAAAGCGCGCAACAATCGGCCCGCCCCAAATCTTCCCGCGGATCGAGGTTGGTAAGTCAATGATGCTCAGCCGCGCCGAGAAAGCAAAAGGGATTTGGAAACGACGATTGAGAACGAGGATGCGTCCATCGGGCAATTGGGCGGCATCAACGGGTCGGTATCCGGTTGGGGGGCGATACCCCATTTGCGTTACTTTGGCCGCCGGATCGGTCGGCTCGCGATCAAACAGCAACAAGTCTGCAATGGGGCCGCTATCCTGCGGGCGTTCGGCAAAGATCAGGAAACTGCCGCCACGCAGCTTGGCCATTGCTTCCGCCCCCCCGGTGTTCGGCCACGCCTTCATGGGTTCCGGCTGATAAAATCTTGTTCCGCCATATTCAGGCGATGCGATCCGGCAGACTCCGTTGCGCATTTCAAATCCGATCCACAATGTTCCCGTCTTGGGGTCACTGATAATCGATTCGGTGTCGCGTTCCTTCTTAGGACCATCAGCAGAACATTCGTTCGGCAGCGCGCTAATTGTCCCGCGCCAATTTTTATTAGATTCGCCGCGCACCAGCCTCACCATGGCACCCGAATCTGACATGAAGACAAGCGAATTGCCGCTGACCTGCAACCCTGACAGCCCGCCAAAACTTCTTGTTTTCGAATTCAGCTCCCAAGCGTCCAATAGTTTGAGTGACAGCGATGTCGGGATGTCGACATTGCCCGGTGGAATCAAAAATGGGCGTGCACTGACAGTGATCGATTGGCCGCGCACAGGTTGATCAGGCCGAGGTCCATCGCCAAACAGCAAAATGAGGGATCCGCCCGCGAATAACACTATCAGTAAATTGAACAGATATTTCCTGACAGGATGATTCATGAACGGCCTTTGGCGGTCGATTGAGCTAAGATAAAGCGGATTTAGCGGGTTTGCGGCGCGATCAAAGTTCACATTTTACATTTGTTTGCAGGATTCGGGCCTTTCTGACGATTTCGTTCAGGAAAGCCTCAACCGAGCGCGTGTAGTTAAAACACATCACGAGAGGGAAGGTGCACGCGACGCAGCTTCTAAAGTGATGGAGAAGAAGGACATGCCGCTTCGTCACCATTTGGCGAATTGCAGTCGGTCAGTGCGGCTGAACAAGCCCTGACATAAGCGTAGCTTTTCAAGTTTCATCAGGTTCCCCGTGTTGCCTATTCGGGGGAGGGGTCAGCGCGTGTTGCTTGCCACCCCTCGAGTTTCCCTCGGGTCGCGTATCGGGGGAGGGGGTCGGCAGTCATTTAGGTGGCTGCCGGCCTCCAAATTGATTGATTTGAGTTTCCAGTTCCCCTCGGGTCGCACTTGAGGGCGGGGCTGCGCGCTGTCTCTCTCTGAGCGCAGCCCCCTTCGGAAGCCGCCGGGATTGAAATGACGGCGGGCGCGGTTAGGATTGGGGGATGATCCAGACCAGCGCTCAAGATCCCACTGATGTACCGACTTAATCACAAAGTATGTCCTTAACCGGAACGGGCGGGTCGGTGGTATCGACATAAAATCTATGATCAATTGCAGGTTAAGGTGCGACACCTGCTCGTTCAAAACGCCGACAGGCTATCATTTTTGTGGATAAATTGCTGCGCAATACGATGGGGAAGGTCCAAAAGACTGTATTGCGAGAGGCCCTAGCAAAAATGGGCTAAGGGTGAATCTTAGGGTTGCGTTTTGCTTTGCAACTCGTAACTTCCGTCCAAACCTCGATAGTGTTTGGGGTTTTCAGGAGAATTCCGTTGCTGCGTAATACCCAATCCACTCGTCGTCTTCCCCCTTCACTTTTTTATGCGATGACTGAGGCCCCCCGGGCCTTCTTTGAATTCGGATCACTGCCATTTGCGTTGCCTTGGCTGTCAACTGCGCCGCGTGGTGACGGCCATCCCGTGATGGTCCTTCCCGGTTTCGTGACAACGGATACGTCGACCGCGATCCTGCGCAACTATCTCGACGGTCTGGGCTACGATGCTTATGCTTGGGAATTGGGCCGCAATTTGGGGCCGCGTGCCATTGGCACTGAAGGCGAAAAGCTCATTGCTCGGCTGGAAGACATTTTCGTCGAAACCGGTGAAAAGGTTAGCCTTGTTGGTTGGTCGCTTGGCGGAATGATGGCCCGTCAACTGGCGCGCCGTCGTCCTGACATGGTTCGCCAAGTGATAACGCTGGGTTCGCCGATCGTTGGAGATCCGCGTGCAACAACGGTGTGGCGGATGTATGAATGGGCCACTGGCAGCAGGATTGAAGACAAAGCGGTGAAAGAACAATTGGCCGAAAGCGAATTGCCGCCGCCGTGCCGTTCCACTGCGATTTTCTCAAAGAGCGACGGCGTGGTCGCGTGGCAGAATTGCATGGAACCAGATGCACCACTAACAGATAATATTGAAGTCTATGGCAGCCATTGCGGCCTTGGCGTCAACCCGGCAGTGCTTTACGCTGTGGCAGACCGACTGGCACTGCCTGACGGTGAGTGGACCCCATTTGATCGTAGCGGATCACGTTCATGGATGTATCCATCGGCGGTAAGTTCGCATTGATAGCTGATATGCGGCTCTGACCATGCTCCGGGCTTAACTCGGAGCATGGCAGTGCAGGACTTCACCCCTTTTTCTTGGGGCTGCCCTTTACCTTTGCAGTGACAGTCTTCGGCTTTGCGGCAACCTTGGGTGCTTTGGCGATGACGGCGGCCACAGCCGCAACGGGCTTTGCCGCTTTGGTCACTGCCGGCTTTTTCGCAGCAACCTTTGCTGGAGCCACCTTGGCAGTGGGCTTGGGGACTGATTTAGCCTTCGCAACTTTCGCCACAGCAGCCTTTTTGGCAGCCCCACCGATAGCCGCTGCTTTCAACTCCTCAAATGATATGCGCAAAGCCTCCGCATAGGCCGATGGATCCGGGATCATCATGCGGTCACTGGTGAAGGAAATCGCGATGTCCTTCTCATAGGAATAAATGGTGTTGATCAGGCCCATGCCGTCAAAGATTGGACCAAGGCCCATCATTTTGACCATTTTCGCGCCTGCAAAATAAAGCGGCACGCGGCTGCCCGGCACATTGGTCGCAACGCAGTTGAATATGGGCGCATGAGCATTCGCAATCCCCAGCCGCGTATAAAGACGCGCACCAAGACCGGCGAGGCCGGACGGGATAAGCTGACTATAGTTCGTCAATGTGCGCGCGCCGACGGCATTGGTCATGGCCTTTGAATTTTTGGCGGCCTTATGAATATGCGCCAATCGCTCTACCGGGTCTTCGATGTTAGTGCCTAGATTCACGACCATTGCCGACACCAGATTGCCAAGGGCCGATTTTTCGGATTCATCGCGCACTGAGATCGGGGCCATTGCACTCATGCTTTCGTCGGGCAGTTCGCCCCGTGCTTTCAAATAACCGCGCAGGCCGCCGCCAATGATCGACAGGATCACATCATTCACTGTGGCGCCGGGCAGCGTGTCCTTGACAGCGCGGATGTCTGCCAATTCAAACGAGGTGCCATCAAACACGCGGTGTGGGGAGACTTTGCCGTTGAGGACCGTCTTCGGCGCCATTTTGGTGCCAGCAAGCGAAACATCCCCACCTGCGATTTCACGGCCTAATCGGGCCATGCCGGGGATGGTCTTTACGATCGTTTCGGCAAAGCGCACGGGTTGGCGGATCGAATTGACCCAAGTGCGAAACAGCAGTTCGCCCAAAGGTGGTGCATTTTCTGCTTTCCAGTTCGACGTTTCTGGCGCGTTGATCGGAACAGGTGCCAAATCATGAACAGCAGCTGACATTTCCACGCCGGACATGCCGTCAATTGCTGCGTGATGGACCTTGGCCACTAGAGCGAAACAGCCTTTGGGCAGGCCAGGAATGTTATCAAGACCTTCGACAATGATGAATTCCCAAAGCGGCTTTGTGAGGTCCATCGGTCGCGCATGAAGGCGGGCGACTTGAATGCACAATTGCCGCCAATCGCCGGGTGCAGGCAGGGCGATGTGACGGACGTGATATTCCAGATCGAAGCTATCATCCTCTATCCAATAAGGATGATCGAGATCAAACGGCACGCGCACAAGCTTTTGGCGGAAACTACGCGCGCCGTCCAAACGGCTTTCGATATGGCGGAGTATATCCTTGAACCGCACAAAGCCGCCTGCGGCAGTTGACGGATCATAGATTCCAACTGATCCAATATGCATCGGTGTGTTTTGCGTGTCGAAATAAACGAAGCTTGCGTCTTGGCCGCTCAGTTGTTCCATTTTTGCATCTCCCCTTTTTATGGGCGTAGCCTAACGCGAAGAGCGGCGCATGGCGAGTCCGATCTCTGCGCTTGTTTTGTGCCCTTTTGGGCGGCAGAAGGAATAAAAAGGATCGCAAAGGACAGCCATTATGATCGACACCCACAGGCTCGGGATATCTGAGTTGCGATCTGCATTTTCCAAACGCAACCTGACCCCCACCGCCTATATAACGCATTTGCTGTCTAGGATTGACCGGCTCAACCCCCGACTGAGGGCATTTATTGAGGTTGACCGCAAAGCGGCTCTCGCAGCGGCAGCGGAGAGCGACCGCCGTTATAAGCAAGATCAGCAACGCCCGCTTGAAGGCATTGCGATGGGGATCAAAGCCAATATCGCGGTGGCAGGTTTGGAACTGAGCGCGGGCATGGCCGCGCGACGGGGAATAGTTGCAGATTCAGATGCCGATGTGGTGGCAAAGCTTCGGGCGGCGGGCGTTGTTATTTTGGGCACGCTCAATATGCATGAAGCGGCACTTGGCGCGACAACAGACAATATTGCTTATGGTCGCTGCCTTAATCCCTACGGCGAAGGGCGCACGCCCGGCGGCTCATCGGGGGGCAGCGGGGCTGCAGTGGCAGCGGGACTGTGCACGGCATCGCTTGGAACAGACACGCTCGGATCCATCCGCATACCGGCGGCCTATTGTGGTGTTTTTGGATTAAAGCCCAGTCACGGGGCTGTGCCTAGCGCGGGGTTAGTGCCGTGCTGCGAGCCTTTGGACGCGATCGGCCCCTTGGCAAGATCGATTGACGATTTGTCGTTCCTCTCCAACATCATGTTCGCGCCTGATCTGGCCACAGCGATGCAACGCGCGCGCTTCTTAACTCTCGACAATGGCGGCGGTGTGGAGGCAGAGCCAGATATCACGCGTGCCTATCAATTTGCGCTCTCGCTTCTTCCCTCCACGCTAGAGCCGCTCAGCTTGCCAACGGACTGCAAGCGCATTCGCACCGCAGGCTTCATTCGCAGCGCGCGGGAATTGGCCGTGCATTTGGTCGATCTAGGCCCCGAAAGATGCGAGAGATTCTCCGATGACCTCTCCCGCCTGCTCGATTTTGCCATCAGCCGCGAAGATAATGTTCTTGCCGAAGACAATGGAATTCTAAATGATGTCCGCGCCCATCTGATTGCGGCAGTGGGCGCCAATGGCGTCCTTGTTCTGCCAACGACACCTCAAGTCGCATTCGCGCAAGGCACCCGTGCGCCAGTTAATCAGGCAGATTGGACAGGCCTTGCCAATATTGCTGGCCTGCCTGCAATCAGCATTCCCATTGGGTTTTCATCTGATCAGATGCCCATTGGTCTGCAGATGATCGGCCCGCCCGGTGGAGAGGCATTGCTGATCGCTCAGGCCCGTGCGCTGAATGATCGGCTAAAGGCCTACGCCCCGCCCCGTGACTGGTGGTAGGCGCGCCTAACGCCCGCCTTCGTCACTCCAGCCTAGTGTGATTGACATCCGCCTGTTGGCCGGGTCGCTCGGGTGATTGGGGTCATAGGGTTCGCGGTCGGCAACCCCTTCGATACGGATGAAGCGATTTGGGTCAATACCAGCCATGGCCAATTCCCGCCGCGTTGCTTCTGCTCTCGCCCCGGACAGCTGCCAGTTATTGCCAGCCCCCCCGCGCGTGAACGGAGAGGAATCGGTATGCCCGCGCACGCGAATGTCATTGGGCACAGCTTTCAGCGCCTCTGCTACTGTGACGACAAGGCGGCGCGCTTCAGGGGTCAACATATCGCTGCCGACCACAAACATTGAAAACTCTGCATCATCGACCAGATCAATGCGCAGGCCTTCAGCTGTGGGAACCAAGCGGATGCTATTGGCAAGGCGCTTGAGTGTCGCTTGCTTCTGCACTTTTTGAATAAGTTCTTGCTTCAGCTGAGCAAAGCGTTCGGCGTCTTTTGCCCTGCCACTGCCTTCGCTTGGCCCGCCTTTGGCATCCTTGGGAATGGTCATCGATTGGGTGCCAGTTTGCGCCGCTTTGTGAGGATAATTATCCTTTGAAACAATGGAATCTCCGCCGAACAAGCCGTCCGACCCTGCCGATGCTTGTTTCTTATCAACAATCGTGGGGGAGAAATAATCGGCGAGGGATTTGCGCTGCTTTTCCGTCGTCGCGCCGAGCAGCCACATGAGGAGAAAGAAAGCCATCATCGCCGTCACGAAGTCGGCATAGGCGACTTTCCAAGCGCCACCGTGATGGCCGGCGTGGGCCTCAATCGTGATTTTTTTGACGATGATTGGACGGACGACTGCGTTGGTGGCCATGTCAGCGCGCCCTCATGCCATCAAACACCGCAGCGAAACTTGGCTGATTGCTATGTTCAATTCCAGAACGCGCGGCCTCAATCACGAGCGGGATCGGGTGGCCGTGGAGTGAGGCAATGATGATCTGTTTGACGACGTGATAAATGGCCGCGTCGCCTTCAATCACTTGCTTGGCGCGGTTGGCAAATGGCCCAACAAGCCCGTAGGCCAGCAATACGCCCAGAAACGTCCCGACCAAAGCAGAGCCGATCATGCCGCCCAAAACCTCCGGCGGCTTATCAATGGACCCCATCGTCTTCACCACCCCCAGAACCGCTGCAACGATACCAAGCGCAGGCAAGGCATCCCCCAGCCCTTGTAAGGCCTCAGCCGGTTTCAGGGCATGATGGTGATGGCTCTTGATGCTGCAATCCATCACTTCCTCGACCGCATAAGGGTCTAGCGTGCCGGACGAAACAACGACCAACCGTAGGGTATCGGTGATCAAATGGATCAGCACCTTGTCTTTCAAAAGACGAGGATAATCTCCAAAAATGCTTGATGTCGCCGGGTCTTCAATATGCGGCTCCAGCGCAACTGGCCCATCAACGCGCATCATTTTCATCAATTTGGTGACGAGAAAAATGCAATCGAGATAATCTTGTGCGTTGTGCTGCGGACCTTTGAAAACTTTACCCAAACAAGCGCCAAGCGCCTTTAATTCCTTAACGCTGTTCCCAATGATCAAAGACCCAATGCCCGCGCCGCCAATGATCAGCATTTCGTGCGGCAATGCATGCATCACCGGCCCAAGATTCCCCCCCGTCAGCGCAAAGCCGCCAAAAACCATCAATATGAGAACAATTATGCCGACGGCTTGAAACATGGTGGGCGGCGCTCCGGCACTATTAAGGTGATGGCCGAGGGGCCTTTGGCTAGGGATACGGCAGCAGGCGCGGAAACTTGCGTGGGAAAGCGATAGCAAGGGTGCCAGTTTACATTGACATTCACATTTGTTCTTGTATTGTTCGAGTTGATCTTTGAAAATCTGTCACCATCTGCGACAGGCCGTGAATATACTGTCGGCCTTTGCCGATATGGGCAAAGGCGGTGTAGGAAAAGATGCGCGGGACTGTAACCTTGTTCAGGTTGCGCCTGTGGCTTTCTAAGAAAGGGGACGGCGCTATAAACAATCTCCTGCTTTATCACGTGGGAAAAGCGCGCAATTCCACTTTGATTTTTCACTTTGACGACCGGGTTGGCGGATATAGCTGAATGCCATTGCCGCTCGTTCCTCTGGTTCTATTGGCAATCCGCGCGGCATCAGGGCTTGGTCGGCCCATGCCAAGACCTTGCATTTTTTGCGGTTGCCGCAGGCGTTCTGGGCCATCGTGATGAGGGCCGAGGATTCGAGAAGGGGATCGACGTAGATAACAAATATGTCCTTCGACAGATCTGCTTCGTTTAACTCAGTCGATACTGTGTCCAGCGCAGCTTCAGGTACGCCTTCGCCGTCCGCAAGTGCGTCCTCGGTCTCAGCGGCACCTCCGTGTGCGACTGAAAGAGCCGCAAGCTTGGCATAGGCAGGCTCAAAGCCAGTCATCTTGGCCTGAAACGCAGCTGGCGTCCCCCAGTATGCCGAGTAGCGGAAAAACAAGTGCGTGCGTTCCACTCTCACCTTGTCGAGCTTTGCGCTCCATGAAGGGAGAACCCAATCGGTATGGTAATGCGTGGCCAGCCCAACCGGCGCATAGACCAGACCTTTGAGCATCGCCTGCGCGATTCCGCGGTAGCGCGTCCACGCCGCTGCCGGGGGCCTCCGCGCCATGGACCCGTCGCAAGTATAGCTAAACTGGCAGCCAGTGCGACGCTCATGACCCTGAAACACCACGCCGCAAACCGTCTTGGGATAGGCCGGATGGCGCGCGCGGTTAAGCACCACTTGGGCCACGGCCATTTGCCCAGCGGTTGGTTCATTCCCTGCTTCGTAGAATATCGTTGCTGCCAAACAATCGGTGGCGCGTTCAAAATCACTGGCGCTGCCGCTAAAGAGGAGGGCCGGTGCAGCGGGCACCACCACCGTCGTCATTGGCGTGGCGTCATTGGTGCGTTTGGCCACGTTCTTGTTGACCGCCTTTAAGATCAACGGCTCCACTATAGGCACCGACCCTATATTGACGATTAGTTCAGTCTTGGTGCTGCGGCTCGGGAATGATGATCCCGATGCCAAACCAATGCAGAGCGCCAATGCGACGGCGACGGCCCCACAGATTAGAAAACGGTCAACAGCGGCCCAGCTGTGAAGCCGGGTCAACTGCAACTCCGCTGGCGCGTTGGGTTCAGCTAAGCGAGGATTCACGGCGCAAGACCCTGGCAATAGAGCGCATCAGGCCGCCGATCAGGCTGACCCCTGGGGCATCAATGACGATCTGGCCCGGCACTGGCTGGATGATGGCAGCGCTGGCATTCCCGTCCAACGCAGCGACAAAGCGGAGGCGGTAATAAGCGGCACGTGGCTTCAAACGCTTACTGGCGTCTTCGTTCACAGCGATCGGTCCGCCATTGGTCGACGCCAACATCGGCTGATCAAGAAATTGTAGCGCTGATGCTGCCTGTTCAACAAGCTTTGCCGAACGCGAAGGTTGCGCCAGATCATCAGGAATAAATCGTCCTCTTGCATCATGAGTGATCCGCCAAGTGTCATCTTCATCCACATAGGCTTGCAGATCATAACGACCCGGCGTGACAATCCGCGCGACGGTTTCAGAGCCGCCAAGCCAGCGGCCGGGGTGAATGTCAGGCATGATATCCGCAACGACACCGTCAACTGGTGCCTTGAGGAATAGGCGGGCGCGGCGCCGGTCGGCGCCCTCCGATGCCGCTCTTTCCGACGCGAGTTCGCGTTCCAGCACAGACCGATTAGCTAGGTCCAAAACATCTGCTGCACCGCGCGCCAGCTGCGCCTCTAACTGCGCAATACGAACTTGGCGCTGGCTGCGGTAAGCCTCAACTTCAGGCGCGCTCAGTTCAGCAATGATGGTCCCAGCTTTCACCTGCTGACCGTTGCTTACCAGCAGCTTTTCGATTCGGGCTGGATCCCCTGACACAAGTGCTCTTGCGTCAATCGGGGCAAGAACTGCTGGAGCGCTAATATGGCGGTCCAAAGGCAAGCAAGCGAGAATGAAGAGCGCCCCCAAGATGAACGGCCAGCGCCGCCCGCGTTGCGACCCCATGATGTCGCCCCGACGCGCATACCATGCCTTCATTTCGGCCCACACCGGGCGCATAACAAACACCGTCATTTCCACCACGAATAGCAAGATCCCCAGCAATTTGAAAAACATGTGATAAACCAGCAGTGCGATCCCAATGAACAAAACCAGCCGATATGCCCAAGTCAGCCAAGCATATATGATCATCCCTCGTCGCACAGGATCAGGGACTTGTTCTGGCGGCACATCCCTTAAATCGAACAGATATTCACGCATCCGCCACCGACCGAGCGCAAAGGCACGGGGCTGTAAATTGGCCACGCCCAGCAGGTCGGCCAGCACATAATAGCCATCAAAACGCATGAACGGATTGAGATTGACGCCTAAGCTCATTACCCAGCTAGACGTTGCTAGCACGAAAAAGACACTGCGCAGCGACCCTTCAGGCAACAGCACCCAGACAAGTGTCGATAGGCTGGCAACCATCAATTCAGCAGTGACCCCAGCACAATCAATCGCCAGCCTTTGCTTGCGAGATCGCAGCCGCCACGCGCCAGTCGTATCGGTGTAAAGCACAGGAAACATAACCAGAAAGCTGACGCCCATACTCGGCACGCGGCAGCCAAACCGAGTCGCGGTATAGGCATGGCCAAGCTCATGGATGACCTTCACTGCCGACAGGCCAAATGCGTAGGCGACTAGGCCGTCCCAGCTGAAAAAGTAGAGGAAGGACGCGATGAACGCATCCCATTGCCGTGACACAAGGAACAGCCCTAGGAGGGCAACCCCAGCGAAAACCCACAGGGCTTGCACCGACCAAAGCGGAGCAACGCGGTCAATTGTCCGTTCCAGAAACCGCGACGGTCGCACCAAAGGCAGGCGGAAGAATAAATAATTGTCCATCATCCAGCGCCACCACTCCTTTTGTTGAGTTTTGCGCTGCTGAGTGAAGGTTGCGACGGCATCACCGATCGGCGCGACGGTCAGCTGATTGGCCAATGAGAAATCTACAACTCGAGATACAGCGATATCGGCTTCTTCACCGACCAGGCCTTCCTCATCCAATTCGTCGCCAATACCGGCAAATGAACCTCGTGCCCACCCAGACAAGATGCGGAACTCAATCTTCCCCAATTGGAAAAACATGTGCCGCACGGGATCAAACAAGGTCCAACTCGGCGCGCCAGTGGACAGAGGAGCGCCGGGTTCAATCCGCAACTCTTGACGCAAATCAGGAATGCGGATCTCAGTTGGATCGATGGCAAAGTCGTTCATAACCCCAGATATTGCCGCATGCTCGAAATCGGACGTTTGAAAAGTGAATAGGCGAACGGCACCCATTGGCCGTAAAGTTTAGCGGTTCCACGCGACCCAATACGCGGCGCATCGCCTAACGGCTTGGCCGATACGGCAAAGGCTAGGATACCTTCGGCTGTTGGCCGAGCTTGATAACTGGCCTGCTCGATAATGCCATCAAGCGACCAGAGCGGCTGCGCATCAAGCCAGACTTTGACGGGAGCACCTGGCTTCAACGTCATTTGCTCTTTCGTCGGAAGATCGATGCGATAGGCAATGTCTTTTGGGTTTGCGATTTGCAAAATAGGATCCCCCACATTGACGGCTCGGCCTTCCCAATCACGTCGGTCACTGTAAATTGCCATTCCGGAACGCGGCGCTGCAATTTGAGACTTGCCCATAATATCACGGGCGTAGGCATAATCGGCCTTGGCCAGATCATATTCTGCCTGCAATGTTCCAATATCCCGCGCCTCATCGGCTTTGGCGAAAGATGCACTTGTCGCTCGCTCAACCTTGGCGCGCGCGACAGCGAGTTTTTCAGTCGCTTGTTGTAGCTCATTGCGGACTTTAATATCCTCGAATGTCAGCACTGGCTGACCCGCTTTGACCAAGGCATTGGGCGCAACTTCAATGCGCTGAATTACGCCAGCGTAAGGGGCTGAGATGACATAGGGGCGAGCAGATACAACTTCCACCGGGGCCAATGCCGTCATGCGTACGGGAAACAGGGCCACGATAACCAACGCAACCGCAATCCAGCGCTGTTTTTTGCTGTCGAACTTGGGCAGACGCATTACTGGTTTGCCACCCGTCAGTGCCAGCCAGCTATGGCCGATGGTTTCCGCCATGCGCGTTAGTCTGACAGTTTCGGCCTCACGCAGGGGCCCGGCGCGGGCTAGGATCAGTCCGGCAAAGGGCTTTCCCTCTTTACCGACGACGGGCTGCCAATACCAGGTTTGGAAAGGATATTCGGCCACAGCTGGATCATCGAAATAAGCCACCGCCTCAAAATTCTGAGGGCTATCTGACGCAAGTTTTTCAACGACTGTTTCAATCGCATGGATAAGCGGCGCGTTGCGATCTACAAGCGCAATACTTGATGCACCAATAATGTGAAAGCCTTCCCCAATTCGTGCTTCGCGCAACACAAACAGTTGATCATAGGGAACGATGCGCCTGCTTTCATTGGCGACAAAATAGACCAGCTCATTGACGCTTGCCTGACGACGAAGATCGCCCTCAAATTGCAGCAATGCTGCAAGGCTCGACGGATCGGGCTGAGCAACCCGGATCAGCGGAACCGCTTTTTGGGGATCAGGAAGGCTTGCCATCCGCTTCCTTAGGCCGCTGAGCACTGCCACCCGCGCGCGGATCATCAAAAATCGCTGTGCCGCTCATTCCTGCCAAAACCAAGCCGCTTTGTTCGGTGACTATGCCAGTCACGCGGATTGTTTTGCTGACCGGGTCAACTGATGCCCCAAAGCGTTTAACGCGGCCGCGGATCACGGTACCCGTTTCATCAATGGCGAACGCAAAACTAGCTCCGGGTGTTAACCACGTCAGCCATTTGCTCGGAACGATCAATTCCAGTTCGACTTCACGGCCACTCTGGATTTTCAAAAGTGGTTGGCCGCTGGCGGCAATTTCACGCGCATGCGCCAGTTGTTCGACCACCTTACCAGAAAATGGCGCGCGCACTTCACAATCACTCAGCTGCGTTGCAACGGCATTCGCCTCTGCCTCCGCCTTGCCCAAATTCGCTTTGCTAACCGCCAGCTCATTCTTGCCCACAGCTTCATATTGGTCGAGTTCGACATTGGTATCATAGGTCTTCTTATAAGCTGCACTCGCCGCATGGGCGGCTTTCAGTTCAGCGCTGATTTGGGAACAATCAAAGCGAGCAAGCAAAGCACCTGCGGGAAAGCTCTGCCCCTCGCTGTAAGGCATCGCGACGATCCTGGCAGTCATCTTAGAAGCGACGGTTGACTCGCTTGATGGGTTGATGACACCGCGAACCAAATTTTCCGGTGCGACTTCAGGGGTCTTGGTGAGCATCGCGTCTGCCTGTGCCGCATCAGGCGCGACGGTCCTTGTAGCTGAGGCTTCGGTTGGCCAGACCTCTTGTTGACCTTGGCTGCCGATAACCAAACCAGCACCACCCGCGCCAAGCACCGCTAGAGCAAGCAAGCCCCATTTCATGGGATCGCTCATTCCAGTTTTGGCTTCATTGCCATTCTCTTCGGTCATGTCTGTCCTCAGTTCGGCTTCATCGACAGCTCGCGGTCGTTCCACAATTTGGTGAGCGAGCCGCGCAAGGTCGAAATATCTTCCCTGCCCGTAATGTCAGGGCCGAAGTCGTCAATTCCCATCGACCCAAACAGATTGGCATAGGCATTTTGTGTCTCTGCATAGGCAATGTCATATTTCACTTCAGACACCAAGGTATTCATCTCTTCACGGAGCAAAGTCTGCTGGCTCATTGCGCCTGCCCGGTGACCGGCGCGAATCTGGTCCATAATCTTGTCTTGAATCCGCATCTGGCTTGACGCGGTTTGCAGTTCTTCGCTCAGATGACCAAAGCGAGCACGGGCGACATGAACTTGCGTGATGACGGCCATCGTCAGCGCCAATTCGCGCTGCTTAAGCAAATCATCTTGTGCTCTCACTGCTTTCTTTTGCGCGGGCAAACGGAAGAGGTTGAGGACATTCCAACTCGCCCGTGCGCCCCATTGGAACCAATCATTGTTATAAAGGAAATCGTTGGAATCCACATTGACGCCGACCAGTCCGCGAAAGCTTGGCAGTGCACTCAGTAATGCGACATCAAGCTCCTTGGCGTTGATCCGTTGACGATAGCTCACCTCGCGCAGCTCTGAACGGTTTTGCAAAGCCGTCATCATCATGTCTTCGCCAGTGTATTTGACCACTGGCATCGCTTGTCCGCGATCCGGCAGCACAAGTGAAAACGTGGTGCCTGGTTTCAAGTTCATCAGGGCCGCCAGTTGTGCCTTGGCGATCACCAGTTCGCGCTGTAGTCGCCTGACCTCGGCCTGAATCTCGACCAATTCGCGCTGATAGGTGAGGGCGGTCAACGGGGCCGATAGCCGACGCTCTGCCAGACGCTGAGAATTTTCGAGCGTTGTGGAAACAGAATCCTCAAGTTGCTGCAATTTCGTCAATAACCGCTCAGCACTTACCGAACGCCAATAAGCGGTGCGGACGTCTTCGATAATCCGGTTTGCAACCTTGCGGCGGCGCTCTTGGGAAATCAGAACTTCATCGGCCCGCTGCTTGGCACGAACGTAGGAAAGGCCAAAATCAAGCACATCCCAACTCATGGTTAGATCGGCGGTGTAAAGATTCTTCTCTGAAGAGGTTGACGGCTCCAGCGACTGGCGGCGCGTGAGCAATGACAGGGAGCTTGCGCCTGAAAAATTACTGCGTCCGGCATAGCCTGCGCTGGCCACAACCTGCGGCAACATGTCATAACGGGCAAGGTTGAGTTCACGCGTCTTGAGCGCTTCGTCCATCATCTCAACCTTATAGTCGAGATTATATTTGAGTGCGCGGGCCATGGCTTCGTAAAGGTCAATCGGTGCGGCAACGGGCTCTTGCTGCGCATCGACTGTTTGAAAATTTTTGTCCGCTGTGGTCTGAATATCTGACGGGGTCAGTGGTTTCGGTGTTACTGAGCACCCAGCGACCAAAGCCGTGATCGATACTGCGAGGATGATTTTGGCGTTCATGACTAAGTCCTCTTAAGCTTGACTGGTAAAGGCGGCGGCCAGGCGGGCGGCCTCGTTGGTTGCTGCCGCGGATGCGACAGCCAATGATTTTCCAAGTGGTTCGGCAGCGCTAATCTTCTTAGCCGGGATGGCTTCATCGAGCTGAATTTCCCCAGTGGCGCCTTGCACGACGACGGGAATTTCAAAAACTCTGCCATCAGCGCGGATAGCCCGAACGATCAACTGTATGGTTTCTGCGTCCACGGGACGCTCAATTATGGCGAGGCCGCGACTGTCCATGCGGATCCAGTCAGGCAACGCTTTGCCGTCGCGAGTGCGGAGTTGATATTCAACGATGCGCGGGGCGCTATCCTTCCCGATGTCGCGTACTTCCATATAAATGACGCGGTCACGGACAACTGATTCAATCATGATCTGGTCATTGCCAGTGCTCAACTGTCGCACGGAGAAACCTGTGAGGCTTTGGAGCACGAAATCGCCAAAACGGTGATCGAAGAGACGGTCAGCGCCAAAGCGCAAGTCACGGATACGGTCCAGGTCGCGGATAACATCATTGACGGGATAGCCCGCCGGATCGACTTCAGTAGTGCCTTTCAGCCAGCTGATGCCATTGATCGCCGTTAGCAGTGGACGATGACCGTTCAGATCCGGCATGCCATTTAACGAACGGAAGCCGTTGACGGTATCCAGTATCGGATAGGGTGCGGTGATAAATTCGTTTCTTTGGTCAAGGATTTGATCAACCAGCCAACCGTCCGGGATCGTAGAATCTTCGCTCCCGAGCAACGCGTTTATGTCAGCGGTCGCTTGGGTGACAGTTACAATGGCGACTGATTCCACAAAGCCCCCACGACCATCACTGATGATGTAGGTAATCGTTGCAATACCCTGAAATTCGGGGGGCGCGGTATAAGTCAAGGTGCCATCGGGATTGATCGCCACAGTCCCAACATCAACCTTTGCGGTGAAGACCGATAATGGATTGCCTTCTGGGTCGCTCGCGTTGGCCAACACGTTGATGATTTCTGGCGCACCGCCAACAGCGAACACAGCCTCATCGCCGTCGACAGGCGGCTCATTCGTGTTACGGACATTGACCGTAACGGTCGCCGTCGAAGTGCCGCCATTGCCATCGGAGATCGTGTAAGTGATCGTATCGGCACCAAAGAAGTCGAGCTTTGGCGTGTAGGTTATTGTGCCATCGGGATTGATCACAACCGTGCCGTTGGACGCAGCAGCAGCAGTGACACGCAGCCTATCACCGTCATTATCGGTGTCATTCGCCAGCACTGGAGTGCGCACTGGCACTTCCTCATCGGTTCCGATCACGTCATTTGCCGCCACCGGCGGATCGTTGACCGGTGTGACGGATACAGTGATCGTGCCGGTGGTAAACCCGCCTTGGCCGTCGCTCACCTGATAGGTGATCGTTGTGGGGCCATTGAAATTTGCTGCCGGGGTGAATGTCAATGTGCCATCAGGATTAATGACAACCGTGCCATTGGGTGAGCTTGCCTGCGTGATGGTTAGCGGATTGCCATCGGGGTCGCTGTCATTGGTGAGCGGAGAGATGCGGATCGGCGCATCTTCTGGCGTGGTTGCATTGTCGGGCTGGGTCACTGGCAGATCGTTGACGGGCGTAACAGTCACAGTTGCGGTGCTGGTCGCGGTGCCGCCATTGCCGTCGCTGACGGTGTAGGTAATCACCGCTGTGCCATTGAAATTGGCGTTCGGCGTGAAGGTGATGGTACCGTCGGGGTTGATAACCACGGTGCCGTTGGGCGAGGTGGCAGCAGTAACAATAAGCGGCGTGCCGTCGGCATCACCGTCATTGCCAAGCACAGGTATCGTTACCGGCTGATCCTCTGCCGTAGTCACACTGTCGGGGCGCGCAACAGGTGCATCATTTACCGCAGCGACAGTAACGGTGATCGTGCTCGTCGCAGTTCCACCGCGCCCATCACTGACCGTGTAAGTTACCGTATCAGTGCCGTTGAAATTCACGTTGGGGGTATAACGCAACGTGCCGTCCG
Organism: Sphingomonadales bacterium; assembly: GCA_031376385.1. Lineage (GTDB taxonomy): Bacteria > Pseudomonadota > Alphaproteobacteria > Sphingomonadales > Sphingomonadaceae > Aquisediminimonas. The sequence goes on along the minus strand of JANMDQ010000013.1, from coordinate 106,596 downwards.
GGTTTATGGTGACGGTGCCATTGGCCGCTGTTGCCGCTGTCACCGTTAACGGGTCACCGTCTGCGTCGCTGTCATTGGCCAGCGGAGTGAGCGTTACTGGCGTGTCTTCACTGGTCGTGGCTGCACTTGGATTGGCAACGGGTACATCATTAACCGGTGCCAGAGTCAGCGTAACCGTTGCGGTCGAGGTGCCACCTTTGCCATCGCTGATGGTGTAAGTGACGGTTGTTGGCCCGTTGAAATTCGCACCCGGCGTGAAAGTGATGGTGCCGTCTGAGTTAATACTGACCTGACCGTTGGGTGACGTCGCCGCTGTTACGGTCAATGGGTCGCCGTCCACATCACGGTCGTTGCCAAGCACGTTGACGGTAACGGGCGTATCTTCAGCCGTGGTTGCGGTGTCGTTTGTCGCAATTGGCGCGTCATTGACCGGACGAGCAACCACGGTGACCGTGGCAGTATCGAAACCGCCCTTCCCATCGCTGATCGTGTAGGTAACCGTATCGACACCGTTAAAGTCTGCATTGGGTGTGTAAGTCACAGTGCCGTTCGCATTAATCACCACAGTGCCATTAGGCGCAGTCGCGGCAGTGACAGTGAGGGGGTCACCGTCCAGATCAGTATCGTTGGCCAGCACTGAAATGGTAATGGGCGCGTCTTCGTTGGTCGAGATCGCGTCATCAGTGGCAACTGGCGGATCATTCACTGCACCAACAGTCACTGTCACCGTCGCGGACGATGTACCGCCGTTGCCGTCGCTGACCGTGTAAGTGATGAAATCGGTGCCGTTGAAATCAGCGCCGGGTGTATAATCAATCGTGCCATTGGGCAAAATGACGACGGTGCCATTGCCCGCGCTTGCTGTTGTAACGCTCAACGTGTCGCCGTCAGGATCACTGTCATTGACGAGCACATTGATGTTGACTGGAAAGTCTTCCGGCGTGGTCGCTACATCATTGACGGCGACCGGGGCTGGATTGGTTATGCTCCACGTAAAGGTTGTGGATACCGTTCCGCCGATGCCGTCCGATGCCGTGACAATCACGTTATAGACGCCGCCATTGGGTTGGCTGGCGCCTTTATCGATGGTGCCTGAGATTAGCCCTGTTACAGAATCAATAGAAAGGCCGACGGGCAAACCAGTTGCGCTGAAACGCAGCACGTTGCCATCAACGTCGCTGAAGTTCGCGGCGACAGGCACTGAGACTATGGCGCTGTCCACGTTGCTGCGCAGAGCAATTGGTGTCGCGATCGGCACGTCATTGTCCGGCGTAACGGTCACGGTCGCGGTGGCAGTGGCGGTGCCGCCATTGCCGTCGCTGATCGTGTAAGTGATCGTGTCGCTGCCGTTGAAATTGGCGTTGGGCGTATAAGTGAGCACGCCGCCAACCCCAATTGTAACAGTGCCATTGCCAGCACTCGCCGCGGTGACCGTCAGCGGATCGCCATCTGGATCGCTATCATTCGCTAGAACGGGGATGAGCACAGCCGTGTCTTCGGTCGTTACGATCCCAACATCGTCCACTGCGACTGGCGGTGGGTTGGTTACCGTCCAAGCAAAACTCTGTGTCACTTGGCCGCCGTTGCCGTCTGACGCTGTCACCGTCACGGTATAGATGCCGCCTGCGCTGCCTTGCGAGGCTGATGGATTGATGGTGCCGCTAATGACGCCTGCGGCATTCATTGTCAGGCCAGTGGGAAGGCCAGTTGCAACAAAGGTCAGCGTATCGCCATCCAGATCGGTAAAGTTCCCGCTGACATCAAGGGTTGCTGGGCCCGTGAAATCAGTTGAGTCAACATTGGCACGGGCGGGCAGCGGTGTCGCGGTTGGGGCGTCATTTACCGCACCTACCGTCACTGTTACAATTGCGGTCGACCTTCCACCCTGACCATCGCTGATCGTGTAGGTGATGATGTCGGTGCCGTTGAAATTGGCATCGGGCGTGTAAGTGATTGTGCCATTGGCATTGATTACCACGCTGCCATTGGGGGCGCTTGCACTTGTGACAGTCAGCGTATCGCCATCAGGGTCAGTGTCGTTGGTCAGCGCCGGCACAGTAACTGCGATGTCCTCTACCGTGTTGGCTAAATCGTCAGTCGCAGCTGGCGCTGGGTTCGCTACCCGCCAGATCAGTGACTGTGTCGCTGTCGCGCCGCTGGGGTCAGTTGCAATAATTTGGACCGAATAGATGCCGCCATTCACTTGGCTTGCCGCTGAATCGATGGTGCCCGTGATCTGGCCAGTCGTGGTGTTGAGGAATAGCCCTGTTGGAAGGTTGACCGCGCTGTATGTGAGCGTATCGCCGTCACGGTCCCTGAAGTAGAACGCAGTCTCTTGACTGACCACGTCACCATCCAGATTTTGCTGATCAGGGAGTGGCGCACTATCGGGCGCGTCATTTACAGCTGAAACGGTAATAACTGCCGTTGCGGTTGAAAAACCGCCATTGCCATCAGTAATTCGGTAGGTAACCGTTGCCGTTCCATTAAAGTTGGGGTTCGGCGTGAAAGTGACCGTGCCGTCTCCATTGACGACTGCGGTGCCGTTGGTTGCGGAAATGGTGCCGGGCACAATTGTCAATGGATCAAGGTCAGGATCAGTGTCATTGCCAAGTACATTCAACGTAACCGGCGTGTCTTCGGCTGTCGCGCCAACATCATCACCAGCAAACGGTGCAGTATTTGTGATCGTCCATGTAAAACTTGTCGAAGTCAGTCCGCCGTTGCCGTCATTGGCCGTGATAGTGACTGTGTAAACACCGTTGCCTCCCGGCCCGCCTGTGGACGCGCTTGGGTTGATCTGGCCAAATATCTCACCTGTAGCCCGATTGATCGAAAGGCCTGTCGGTGCCCCGCTAACGGTATAAGTCAGCGTATCGCCGTCTGCATCGCTAAACGCAGGTCCTATAGGCACGGAAACAACATTATTATCAATGTCAAATAAGTCGGGTAGGCCAATTGTCAGAGGGGCGTCATTGGCAGCACCAACAGTAACGGTCACTGTCGCCGTTGATGTTCCGCCATTGCCGTCACTGATCGTATAAGTGATGACATCGGTGCCATTGAAGTTTGCCTTGGGCGAATAATCTATGGTGCCATTGGGATTGATCACGACTGTGCCATTAGGCGACGATGCGCTAGTGATGGTTAGCGCGTCACCGTCAGGGTCATTGTCATTGGCGAGCACTGCAATATTGACCAGCGTATCTTCTGGCGTGTTGGAAATGTCATCAACCGCAACTGGTGCTGGATTGGTTACTGTCCAAGTGAAGGTTGAAGTCACTATGCCGCCATTGCCGTCGGACGCTGTGACTGTAACGCTGTAGACACCACCGTTCGTCTGGCTCGCTGCCGGGTCAATCGTGCCAGAAATTACGCCTGCCGCAGAAATGCTGAGACCTGCGGGAAGGCCGGCCGCGCTGAAACTGAGTATATTGCCGTCAAGATCGCTAAAGCTTGGCGCGACGTTTACCGATACCAATTCGGCATCGGCATTAGCCTGCGGTGGCAACGGAGCGTCATTGGTCGGCGCGTCATTTGCTGCTGCAATAGTGACAATGACTGTCGCGGTTGATGTGCCGCCATTGCCGTCGCTGATCGTGTAAGTGATGACATCCGTGCCGTTGAAATTGGGATTTGGCGTATAAACAAGCGTACCATTGGCGTTGATCGTAACGGTTCCGTTCGGCGCGGTCGCCGACGTTACGGTCAGCGGATCGCCATCAGGGTCACTATCATTGGCGAGCACAGCAATAGGAGTGCTTGGCGTATCTTCGGTCGTCGTCGCCACGTCATTGGATGCGGTTGGACCCGGATTGGTGACTGCCCAACTGAATGTGGATGAGATCGTCCCGCCGTTGCCGTCTTTGGCGGTAACGGTGACGCTATAAACGCCGCCACCCGCTTGGCTCGCCGCCTTATCAATAGTGCCGCTGATCACGCCTGCCGGGCTGATCGAAAGGCCTGCGGGCAAACCAGCGGCAGTGAAAGTCAAAGTGTTGGCATCAAGATCACTGAAATTACCAGCGACGGGCAAATTGACGATATCATTGTCAGGATTGGCCTGATTGGCAATGGGTGCATCGACGACGGGCGCGTCATTGACGGGTGCCACGACGACTGTAACCGTTGCTGTTGACGTGCCACCATTGCCGTCGCTGATCGCATAAGTGATGGTGTCAGTGCCGTTAAAATTTGCGTTGGGCGTGTAAGTGATCGAGCCATTGGCATTGATAATTACAGTGCCATTGGGAGCGGTAGCGCTGGTCACCGTCAGCGGGTCGGCATCCGGATCACTGTCATTGGAAAGCACGGCGACAGTGACTGGCGCGTCTTCATTGGTCGCGGCATTTTCATTGGTGGCGGTTGGGCCGGGGTTGGTGACGGTGTAGGTGAAGGTCGTACTGGCTGTTCCGCCCTTACCATCAGATGCTGAAACGGTAACGGTGTAAAGGCCAGAACTCGGTTGGCTTGCATTCTTGTCAATGGTGCCAGTGATAACGCCTGTTGTTGGGTTGATGCTGAGGCCCAAAGGCAGACCAGTGGCGGCAAAACTCAGCGTATCGCCGTCCAGATCGCTGAAATTACCAGCGGTTGGAATGGTCGCAGATGCGCCGTCCATGCCCGAAACATTAGGTAGCGGCGTGTCAACTACAGGAGCATCATTCACAGCCCCGACTGTCACCGTCACCGTTGCCGTCGACGTGCCGCCTTGGCCATCACTGATGGTGTAAGTGATTGTATCAGCGCCGTTAAAATTTGGCTTCGGGCTATAAGTCACTGTGCCATTGGCATTGATGACGACCGTGCCGTTGGGCGCAGTTGCCGACACCACTGTCAGCGGGTCAGCATCGGGGTCGCTATCATTGGCCAGCACCGGCACGATAACGGGTGTATCTTCATTCGTGCTGGCAACATCGTTGGTGGCAGTTGGGCCGGGGTTCGTGACGGTCCAGGTGAAGGTCGTTGCAATGGTTCCGCCATTGCCATCGCTTGCAGTGATAGTGACTGAATAGACGCCGCCATTCGTCTGGCTGGCGGAACGGTCAATAGTGCCGGTGATCAAGCCAGTGGTCGTATTGATGCTCAGCCCTGCAGGAAGGCCCGCTGCGCTAAATGCCAGCGTGTTGCCATCCAGGTCACTAAAGTTTCCGGCGACGGGCACGCTTACGACTGCGGCATCATTGTTTGAACGCGGCGCGATGGGTGTTGCTGTCGGGGCATCATTCACGGCGGCAACGGTTACCGTGACAGTCGAGGTCGAAAAGCCGCCTTTGCCATCGCTAATTGTATAGGTAATCGTATCGGTGCCGTTGAAATTCGCCTTAGGCGTATAGGTTACTGTACCATCTGGATTGATCGTAACCGTGCCATTTGGTGCGGTTGCAGCAGTGACTGTCAACGGGTCTCCATCAACGTCAGTATCATTGGCCAGCACCGGCAGAGTAACTGGCGCGTCTTCGTTGGTTGTTGCGTTAGATGGATTAGCGACCGGCGCATCATTGACCCCGTCCACTGTCACATTAACCGTCGCAGTCGACGTGCCGCCTTTGCCATCGCTGATTGTGTAAGTGATCTTGGTTGGCCCATTGAAATCAGGATTAGGCGTAAAGATGATGGTTCCGTTCGGATTTATCACCACGGTGCCATTGGGCGAGGTCGCCGCTGTTACGGTCAGCGGATCCCCGTCAACATCGCTGTCATTTGCCAGCACGGCAATAGTGACAGGCGTGTCTTCGTTGGTTGTGGCAACGTCATTCACCGCCACGGGAGCGTCATTCGCTGGCATAACTGTAATGCGGACGGCAGCGGTAGAGGTGCCGCCATTGCCATCGCTGATCGCATAAGTGATTGTATCAGTGCCATTGAAATTGGCGTTGGGGACGTAACGCAGCGTTCCGTCCGGATTGATCGTCACAGTGCCGTTGGGCGCACTTGCCGAAGTCACGATAAGGGGATCGCCATCGGGATCAGTGTCGTTGCCCAGCACATTGATCGCAGGGATCGGCGTATCTTCGGCGGTCGTTGCGCTGTCATTTGCAGCAGTCGGCGCTGGGTTGGAGACTGTGCCTGTGAAGGTTCTGCTCACCGTGCCGCCATTGCCATCCGATGCAGTGATCGTGATTGTGTATAGTCCACCGTTCACTTGGCTGGCATTGCGGTCGATTGTGCCGCTAACGATGCCCGTTACGGCATCAATGGCCAAGCCAGCAGGAAGGCCTGCCGCGCTATAGGTTAGTGTGTCGCCGTCAAGATCGCTGAAAAAGGGTGCAACGCCCGCTGAATAAAATGCGCTGTCAATGCTTGCCTGGTTGGGGATGGGCAGGGATGTTGGGGCGTCGTTTACCGCGCTGACATTCACCGTCAGGGTCGCGGTGGCGATGCCGCCGTTACCGTCTGAAATTGTGTAGCTTACCGTCGCGATACCGTTGAAATTCGGCGCAGGCGTGAAAGTAAGCGTCCCGTTCGGGTTGATGACCACAGTGCCATTGTTCGCACTCGCACTTGTGATGGTCAGCGGATCGCGGTCTGGATCGCTGTCATTGGTCAGCACAGCAACGGTCACCGACACATCTTCGGGCGTTGAGGCAATATCATTGACGGCGACAGGCGGTATATTCTGCACCAAATAGATAAACTGCGTAGTGACCGACCGCCCGGACGGATCCGTGGCGGTGATAGACACGATATAAGGACCGTTTTGCGATGTTTCCGGGGCGAGGGTGCCCGTGATCAGGCCTGTTGCAGGGTCAATCGACAGTATGGGCGGTAAGCCCGACGCTGAATATGTAAGTGTATCGCCGTCGATATCGCTAAATGCTGACGCGACGGAGAATGAGACAGCAGCCCCATCGTCCCCGTTTTGATTCGGTAGGCCAACGGTGGTCGGCGCGTCGTTGGTCGGTGTGACAGTCACCCGAACCGAAGCTGTCGAAAACCCGCCATCACCGTCTGAAATCCGGTAGATGATCGTGTCAGTGCCATTGAAATTGGGGTTGGGCGTATATTGCAGCGTGCCATTGGGCAGGATGACGACAGTGCCATTGCCTGCGCTCGCGGCTGTCACAGTCAACGGATCGCCATCGGGATCACTGTCATTGGCCAGCACCGCTATGCTTACTGGCGTATCCTCGCTGGTGGCAACGACGTCGTTGACGGCGCTCGGGGCTGGGTTAGTCACTGTCCAGCTGAACGTCTGCGCAACCGTGCCGCCGCGCCCGTCGCTTGCAGTTACCGTAATGGAATAAACGCCGCCATTCGCTTGGCTGGCATTTTTGGCGATTGTGCCGCCGATAACGCCGGTAGCTGGATTGATAGTCAGCCCCGCAGGCAGGCCCGTGGCGCTATAGCTGAGCGCGTCGCCATCAGGGTCGCTGAATGCTCCTGCAACTGGCAAGCTGATCACTTGCGCATCAAGATTGGTCTGGCCTGCAATCGTCCCTGACCGCACTGGCACATCATTAACATCCGCGACAGATACGGTGACCTTGGCAATTGACGTCCCGCCATTGCCATCCGAAATCTCATAAGTGATGGTATCAGTGCCGTTAAAGCCGGATTTGGGCGTGTAAGTCACGCTGCCATTGGGGTTGATGACCACGGTGCCGTTGAGCGCCGACGCGCTTGTCACGGTGAGCGGATCACCATCGGGATCGCGATCATTGGCAAGTACATTAACCGTGACGGGCGTGTCCTCCGGCGTTGACGCGCTGTCATTGGTCGCCACTGGCGGCGGGTTGGAGACATTGATCGTGATCGTCTGCTGAACCGTGCCGCCATTGCCATCTGACACGGTAATCGTTGCCGTATAAACGCCGCCACCCGCTTGGCTGGCAGCTTTATCGACTGTGCCAGAAATAACGCCAGTCGTTGGATTGATCGTCAAGCCGGGCGGCAGGCCAGTGGCGGCAAAGGTCAGCGTATTGCCATCAACATCGGCGAACGCGGACGCAACGGGGATCGATACCACCGCGCTGTCGGTTGTGTTGACTGGTGCAATTGGCGTTGCGGTGGGTGCGTCGTTGACCGGGTTTACCGTCACGGTAATCGTTGCTTGCGCCGTGCCGCCTTGGCCGTCGCTGATCGTGTAAGTAATCGTTGCCGTGCCGTTGAAATTGGCGGGCGGAGTATAGCGTACCTGATTGCCGACAACCGTTGCCTGACCAACCGAGGCCACTGCCGCAATGAGGCTAAGTGGATCGCCATCTGGATCGCTATCGTTTGGAAGAACGGAAATCAGGACTGGTGTATCTTCGTTGGTCGTGGCGCTATCATTGACCGCGACTGGCGGCGGATTGGTAACTGTCCAGCTGAAGGCCTGGGTTGTGGATAGGCTGCCGTCGCTTGCCGTGATCACTACACTATAAACGCCGCCAGCGCCGCCTTGGCTGGCCGAACGATCAATGGTGCCTGTGATGACACCAGTGGCGGTGTTGATCGAAAGCCCAGCAGGCAATCCAGTGGCGCTATAGGTCAGCACCGCATTATCAACATCGGTAAACCCGCCAGCTGTAGGCACAGAGATACCGCCTGCGGCATCAACATTGGCCTTTGGCGGCAACGAACCAACCGGCGTCGGTGCATCGTTTACTGCAGCGATAGAGATGGCCACCGTGGCTGTGGCGGTTCCGCCTTGACCGTCTGATATGGTGTAGGTGATGGTGTCAGTGCCGCTGAAATTGGCATTGGGCGTGTACCGCAATGTCCCGTCAGGGTTGATCGACACCATGCCATTGGGCGCACTTGCCGAAGTAACCGTTAACGGATCGCCGTCAGGGTCACTATCATTGCCAAGCACATTGATGCTGGGGATAGGGGTGTCTTCGCTGGTTGACGCGCTGTTGTTCGCTGCGTTCGGCGCTGGGTTTGTAACAGTCCAAGTAAAGGCCTGCGTCGTTGATAGCGATCCGTCAGAGGCAGTTACCACTACATTGTAGATGCCGCCGCCGGTCTGGCTGGCCGAACGGTTGATGGTTCCAGTTATCGCGCCGGTTGTCGTATTGACGCTGAGGCCAGCGGGAAGGCCTGTGGCGCTGTAACTGAGCGTAGCATTGTCGACATCGGTAAAGCCTGCCGCCGTAGAGACGTTAATGCCCGCAGCCGCATCGACATTGGACTGCGGTGGCAGGGTTCCAACACGAACAGGCGCGTCATTGACCGCGACCACAGTTACAGGAACGGTTGCAGTCGCCGTTCCACCCTGACCATCAGTGATGGTATAGGTGATCGTTGCCGTACCATTGAAATCGGCGTTGGGGGTAAAGGTCAGCGTGCCATTGGCGTTGACAACAACTGTGCCGTTCGTCGCCGTCGCGCCGGTTACCGTCAGCGGGTCACCATCTGGATCGCTGTCGTTGGCCAGAACATTGACCGTGGTGCCTGCGGTATCTTCGTTGACGGTCAGGGTTGCATCATTGGTCGCAGTTGGTGCGGGGTTTGTCACTGTCCAAGTGAATGCCTGCGCTGCACTTAACGAACCATCCGAACGGGTGACGACCACATTGTAAACGCCGCCGCCGGTCTGGCTGGCGCTGCGGTTGATCGTACCGGTGATTTCACCCGTGGCGCTGTTGATCGAAAGTCCTGCGGGTAGGCCAGTCGCGCTATAGGTTGCTGTAGGTCCATCGACATCAGCGAAGGCAGCGGCAGTCGCCACGCTAATCCCGACTTGCGCATCGACATTGCTTCGAGGCGGCAGCGTGCCAACCGGCGTCGGGCCGTCATTCACAGCGGTGATGGTGATCGGCACAGTCGCCGTTGCTGTGCTGCCGCGACCATCGCTGATCGTGTAGGTAATCGTGTCCGTGCCATTGTAATTGGCGTTGGGGGTATAGGTTAGCACCCCACCCGCACCGATAACCACTGTGCCATTGGTCGCCGTTGCGCCTGTTACGGCAAGAGTGTCACCGTCTCCGTCTGTATCGTTTGCCAGAACATTTATGCTAGTTATCGCCGTATCTTCAGCTGTCGTCCTTGCCGCATCATTGACTGCGGTAACCGGATCGTTGATCTCAATGACCTTGATCGTCGAAACGGCATTGTTGGAACTGAACGTTCCGTTTGAAAAACTCAGCGTGATGTTGCGATCAACCGTCGCCGGGCGTTCGGTTGTGTTGCGGAAGGTTATGGTTTTGAGCGCCGCTTCATACGCTTCTGCCGTCGCCGCCCCCGTTAGTTGAACACCGGTTGCCGTGACGGTGTAATTGATACCGCCAGCAATTGTTCCAGAAGCCGCCGTAGATCCGCCCACCAAAAGCTGATCACCCGTTTGGGCATTGGTTAGCGTGACAGTTGTCGTCTGTATGGTGCCAGCAGGATTGACCAGCTTTGTGTCGGCGTCGACGATGTTGACCGCGCTGCCGTTTTCAACATAAGTGCCAAGATAGTTTGACCCGGTCGTAGTGCTGTCATTGGCATCCAAGTCAATACGGGGAATGGATGTGGTGACTCCTCCGGTGCCGAAGTTAAATTCGTTATTACCATCATGATTAAATCCGGCCTGACCGGCAGCGGCACGATTCAGATTGTAGGTGATCACCCAGTTACTGGTATTCAGCCAGTTAAACTTTGCAGCGGATATCGGTTGTGGCGGGTTGGCGAGTTCATTGACGGTTCCAAAGGCCGTCACCGCGCCAGCCGTGCCAGTGTTGAACTTGATATCACTAACGCCCGCTGACTGGAACGACGATAGGGTATCGGTGCTAACCACGACAGATTCCCGTGTTGGCGCAGTCAACAATGCACCCGCGGCGGGGTTTGCCCCTGTGCCGTCGATATCGGCAATCGTATAGCTGATATCAGCCGCAATCGGCGTGTTGGTTCCGGCCAGCACTAATTCCCAGCGAATTTGGATTGACGCTGTTCCCGTTGTCGATCCCGACCGCAAAAGAAATCCGGGATCATTCGTGCCCGCAGACGGCGCGTTGAAACTCATGGTATCGGCAGTGGTGCCCGTGCCGGTCGATGAAACAACGACGGCGCGCAAATCAATCGCTTGTCCGCCAACTGTGCCCGCATTTGACCAAACCGCAAAGCCGCCACCCGTCACCCCGACCGATTGGCCGCCAGTAATGCCAACGCCGGTTGACGAATTGGAGACAAGCGCTCCAGACGCATCGAACACCCGCAGAACGGTGGTCCCAGGGGTGATGGAAATCAGCGCGGAAACGAGCAAGCCATCCCACTGCCGCGCGACCAGTGACGGCGTATCGACAACGCCCACCCGGTTTTCAAGCGTCCAATCGCCGCCGCGCAGGGTTGTGCCAGTATCATCAATCGAAGCAGCAACATCTGCTCCGGTCGTTGCGGCAATAGTATCAAGCAGCCTCTGCCCCGCAGCGCCCGCTCCAACATCACAGCCATAAATGAGGATATCGCCGTTTGCCGGCAGCTTGCTGCCAATCGCTGCGAATACCGATGCAAGCTCACCCGAAACGGCGGCCTGATCGATCCGCGATTGGCCGAGCCAGAACATGCCCGTATCGCCGTGGCTGACAATATGGATCGCATCGACATTGGACTGGCCAGCCAGCGCAGCCATAATCTGATCAATGCCGTCGCGCGTCGCGTCGATCAATACAATCGTGCCACGCCCGTGCCATTCGGAAACCAGCGTTTCATAGCCTGTTACAGCTGTATCGATGAAAATGAAGCTATTGACCGGGGCAGATGATGCGATTGCATCGGCCCCATCCGAAAAAGGTAGCTGGCCATTCCATTCGGCGGTCAGATATATGGGGTCTAAGCCAGATTTTCCCGCCTGATCACGCTCAACACTATTATCATTTTGGAACGCCTCAATCAAAAGAGATCGCTCAGCCATCAGGCGAGCATCACTAGCCAGCTGAGCCGGTGCCCCATATGCGCCAAAGTCAGAAGTGCTTTGACCCGCACGGGTATCAAAGCCCATATACTGATGGTCGGATTTGATGGCATCGACAAAAGGGCTATCTGCGGGCGCAAGCGTTGCCGCTGCAGTGACTACAGCCGCGCCATCGAACATCATCCGTGGCTCTAATACCAAAAGGTGCGGTTGCGACCCCGTTGACCTTTTCGACCGTTTACTCATGAGCCGACCCGCCTGTTTTGGATACAAAAACTATTCCGCACTATGCTGGCATCGGCACACATAATTATGAAGTTTTATGGTTAATGTGCGTCCGACTTCAACTCGATAGGATTAGAACACCATAGTGGCAACAGACGTGTGCAAATGTTATCTTGCCATGACTCGCTTCGTCCTTTGCCTGACTCTGTTCATCCGACAAACGTCGAAAATTCATGTCAAAATTTGTAAATGGAAACTTTTGACGCAATTTCGATTTGGTTGATCGCGTCCTCAATGCGCTTTTGAAGGTTCAAATCTTGGCCAAAATCGCAGTTAAGGCCATAGCGGCGCGATGGCGGCTTCAGTCATAGAAATATCTTTCTTCGGTGATTTTGGCTTCGCGTATTCAATAGGTACTGACCCTAGATGCATCTGCCAGACACAGAGGGTCATCCAGGCGAAAAGGCTCTGGCGTGGCTGTAATAGAAGGCCGAAAAAATTTGAGCGCGCGGGTCAGGTCGTTGCCTTAAGCTGTGGGTGTTGTCCATGCTACACTTCCATCATCGTCCCGCGATCATCCTTGTCATTCTCATCCGGGCGGATCACGCCCAGATCGGCAAAGGCAAAGCGGTGATGTTCATCATCGAAGGTCAGAAAGGCGAGCGCCGGATTGCGATGCTGAATGCGCGCACCGAATACTGTAGCATACCAGCTTAGCATCTTTGCGAAGCGCCGGGTGCGGTACACAACATGGACGAGGTTTGATGGGGCTATGGGCACTTTATTTTCTCCTGCCAAAATTGAAGGTGTAAGCGCACCACCCGTTCGAGCACGAGGTGGAGGAGCTGCTAGCCGCAGTACACGTTGAGGGTGCAGTCATCTCAATTCCCCACCCGCTTTAGCCCGCGTCGCCAGAACTGCCGTCAACGCCATGTCAGCCGCAACGTTGCCAATCGTTGAAAACCCGTCGGTAATGGGATTGATTGCCAACAGGATTGCCAGCCCTTCCAGCGGCAAGCCAAGCGCGACGTAGACCGGGCTGAGTGCGATTATCCCGCCTCCCGGAATTGCCGGAACGGTGGCATTGAATATGATGGTATAGGCCACCGCGATCAACAACTGGGCGGTGCCAAAGGGAATACCGTATAATGTTGCGACAAAAAACATACTGATCGGCCAGAAAGCCGATGTCGGCTTGAACGTCGAAACCGCAAAGGGCAGAACGAAACCGTAAATCTTCTCCGGCAGGTGCCACTTGTCTCGCGCCCCCTCGATCATTGCCGGTAGAGCGGATAGGGAGGAAGCGGTGCCTGCCGCGACCAGTATCGCGGGCGCAGCGCCCTTGACTATGGTGCCAGCCGAAAGCCGCCCTCGCGCAAAGACCAACGCGAACAACGCGGTCACGATAATCACCTCAACAATGAAGGCAACAGCTATAAAATAGCCCATCGCGGTGAAGACAGAGCCGCCGACACGCACGCCAACGACAAGCGTCAACGCAAAGATGCCAATTGGCGCAACCAGCAGCACAGTTTGAACAATAATCAGCATAATACTGCTAAGTGTGTGAGAGAATGTCACCACCCGCTGGCGCACATCATCGGGCGCGGCGAGTGCTGCGAAACCGAACGCCGCGGCAAAAACGATGATCGACAGCATCGTGCCATCGACCGCCGCTTTGATCGGGTTGGTCGGGATCAACGCCTTGAACCAGCCCCCGATGCTAGCGTCGCCCGTGGGCAAAACAGTATCGGCGACAGAGGTGCGCAGTGCCGCCGTTGTCGCCGGATCGATGTGCAGGCCGCTGAACAATAATGGCGCAGCAAATGCGGAGATAACAGCGAGGATGAAGATCAGCAGCATGAATGCCCCGAATGTGGACAGGCCAAGGCGGCCCGCGTCACGCCCGCTCTTTGCGCCTGCGATAGAGGCGATCAGCAAGGGGACGATGAGCGGTATCACGGTCATCCGGATGGCGTTGACCCACATCGTGCCGATAACGTCAAAACCATCAACAATCGCAATTGATCCGCTGGACGCTGGCATCGCGCAGATCAGCGCGCTGGCTATCAGGCCGACGATGAGACTGCCGATGGTCAATATGGGCAAATGCCGCGAGAGCAACCGGGGTTGATCGATGGCGGACGATTTGGCAGCGGCCACCTCAGCGCCCCACCTTCGCGGCGAAGGCGAAGGCGGCGGTGATGGCCAGTTCGTTCATGCCCCTGCATCCATCAGGACGATGGTCCAGTCATAGCGCCCGGTGTCGCCCAATTTGGCCACCGCGCGTTCGGCGCTGCCGCCCAGTTGCTGGTACAGCCCGTCCTTGCTGTTGCTGGCATCGTCATCGGAGAAATACATTTGCGTGATCAGCCGGTGGCGCTTGCCCGACACGTCGAAATGGATGTGCGGGGTCCGCCTGCCGATGGGGCTGTCATAAGCGGCGGGCTTGATCGTGGTGATCCGCCACTCGCCCTTCGTGCTGGTCCGGATCGCGGCAAAGCCCTGAAAATCGGGGTCGAGCGGCATGGTCGCGGGATCAAGGGCATGGGCATAGCGGCCCAGCGAATTGCACTGCCAGATGTCCAGCCGCGCGCCGCTGACCGGATTGCCATGCTGATCGAGCACGCGGCCCGTCACTTCAATGGCATTGCCCTCAGCGCGCTTTTTGTGGCCCTTGATCCAGGTCAGGTCCGCATCCTCGTCGGCAAGCCGCTCGATGGGATAAAAGGGACCGATGGTTTGCAACGGCGTTGGTTTGAGGACGGTCGCGGCGTTTAATGCTTTGGAAGTTGCCAGTGCCCCGAGCGCCAGAACGGAGCCGCCAAAGGCGCGGCGTGAAAACATCTGGTCAGTCATAAAAATATCTCTCTTCGCTGATTTTGGCATCGCGCACGGTGAAGATGGCGATTTGCGTGAAGGGCTGGCTGTCGCCGTTCGCGCAGTTGGTGATCATCATGTCCATGAACAGGGCAAACTGGTTGCCGGTGACAAACGGCCCGTCGATGGTGAGATCATCAATGCGACGGGCATTAAACCAGTGCGGGTTGTTTTCTCGTGGCTCGATACGATCAATATCGACTGACCAAAACTGCTTCCCAGCAGCGGCGAACTCACCGTTGCGCAGCAATTTGGTGTACGCGCGTGCAACATCGGCTGTGGTCGGCATGGGAGCCTCCAGCATCTGAGTAAGGCGCTTGACAATGTGGCAGGCGGCGCGTGGGGCACCGCCTGCCATGGTTCTGAAATCGGGTCGCTCATTTCAGAACCAATTCCTGATATTCGGTTGATCCCATGGGTTCACGCATCTTGGCGCGCGCGCCACTGGCCGTCGTGGCGGAACGATTATCCTGTGCCAGCATGGCATTGACCTTTTTCTGCATCGCCTCTTGCTGGGCCGTGGTTGCATAATCCTTATATTCGATGACGAGGATAAGGTCCGCTTCGCCGTGGCGCGGGTTGTTGGTCGATAACACATGATAGCTGACGATCATGCCTTCGGACTTCCCAAACTCCTGCACTTTCTTCCAAGTCGTCGCCAGATAATCCATGTAATTTTCAAACTGACCGGGCAGTACGTCGATCCGGGATACGTCCCACACCGTGCCGGGCTTATAGCTCGATTCCTGCGCCATGGCTGGGGTGGCGAGGGCCGCAGCACTAAACAGAGCAGCGGCGATTGTGAGTGATTTTGTAAATTTCATGTCAGTCTCTCCTGATTGGGTCGATCCCGCCAAAAACGGGCAGTGTTTACGCACGCATACAAAACTTGAAATGTTCACTAAGGCAGTGGCCGCAACGCGCCGCGCCTTATGCCCGCGCCCCAAAACGCACCAGCATCAAGTTCGACGGGATTTCAAACAGCGCATAAGCCAGAAAGAACAGTCCGCCGCCAAGCCCGTAAACGGTCGCGCTGAACTTCAGGTCTTCGTTCATGGCCGCCGCTGCGAAGCTGACGTTCACCCGGTCCATATAGGCAAAGAGATAAGCCAGCCCGATCAGCGGCAGGATGCGCCAGAAGACCTTCTTCATGGCGGATGCGCCAATCTGTTCACCGGTTGCTTTCGTGTCGCCCATCGATCATCCCCATGCGGCGCAGATACAGCGTTCCCCACCGCAGAAACGGGGTGCCCCCGCTCTGCCAAAAGCTTCAAAACTGTCTGCGTTCGTTGGAAAGGATAGTGCGTTGACGCAGCGTCAGCCGTCAATCCGCGCGACCGTCAATAAAGCGTCATTAAAGCGTCAATTCGGCCTTTTGATTTTGGTTGTCGCACGTCAACTCATATATCCGAAGTCAGTATTCGAGTTCGCATTCGAAGGAGACAGATCATGACGGCCTATTTGATCGCAACCTATCGCATCACCGATCCTGAGGGTGATGAACCTTATGTGCCTGCGGTTGTTCCGCAATTGACGGCGTCCGGCTGCGAAATTCTGGTCGCAGATTATGCATCGCAGCCGGTAGAGGGCGAGCCGGGCGACGTGACCGTCGTCTTGAAGTTCGCATCGAAAGCGGCGGCGATGGCCTGGTATGATTCGCCTGAATATCAGGCGATCAAACATCTGCGCACAGACCATAGCGAAGGCGACATGGTGCTGGTCGATCAGTGGACCCCGCCAGAGTGAAGGGATAAACTGCGGCTTTGGCCGGTTCGGCGGGCGGGAATTACCTTACCAGGTGCGACGTTCCCGAAGTACGCGGAATGACCGTGACAGGTGCAATAACCCCTAAATTATAGCCCCAGCTTATCAGCTCCACCACATTCTCTCCACCTAGGGTTCAGGCCCTGTTAAATACGCGTTCGTGATGGGTCATTATCGGGATGAGATGCAAGGAGAGTGAGTAAAATCGTAGCATGGCTACGTTTTTGCTCGCTCGACGTAGCGAATCGCCCGAGAATGGCCCACCGGAGGCGGTGCCATATTTGATCCGTAGGGTCCCCTAGCTGGCGTTCACGCAAGCGCTCCCTTTGAGCTCAATTGTCAGATAGCAAAGGCTATCTGCCGCATTCGCACCTAGCCACGGACCAAATCTGACCCTTCGACTGCCTTGCAGGCGCTCAGGACAGGCAAGTCACGAACGCGTATCTAATAGGTCCTGACCCTAAATGACATCCGGTTGATAACCGGAAATGGTTATCAAAGGTTCTGGTGATGGGCCAAGGAGCCTTGTCACCAGTTGCGAAATTCGCCACCTTATCTCGTGGCTGAAATTGCTTATCAAACTGCGCCAGGCGCTCCCCCTGCGTTGCGTTCGCCGATGTCGCGGCGATCCATGGTTGTCGCTGGCCTTTCGACAATTGTTGAATGGTATGATTTCACACTTTACCTCTATTTTTCAACGGTGTTGGCTCGGGTGTTCTTCGGGACTGGCCCGCAGTCGATGACGGAAATCCTCGGCGGTTTTGCTATCGCTTACCTGATGCGGCCAGTTGGAGCGCTGGTTTTTGGCCATTTTGGTGACCGGCTGGGTCGGCGGGTCACAATGCTGAGTTCGATGGCTTTGATGACTGTCGCCATGCTCGCAACTGCCATGCTCCCAACTTATGCCCAGATTGGCCCACTTGCCGGTGTGCTGCTGATTGTGCTGCGCTGTTTGATGTCGTTTTCGGTTGGCGGCGAATATACTGGTGTTGTCGCTTACCTGATGGAAGGGGCCAAGGACAGTCGGCGCGGATTGATCACCAGCTGTGCCTCTGCAGCAAGCGAGGTCGGCGCACTGCTTGCGGCTGGTGCAGCGGCGCTGACCGTTTGGGCTGTGCCTGAAGAGGCGCTTGTTTCGTGGGGATGGCGTTTGCCCTTCCTGTTCGGCGCAGCGCTTGCCAGCTTGGTCCTGATCACCCGCGCTACGATGGAAGAAACACCGGAATTCCTGCGTCAGCGCGATGCGGGTACAGTGCCGCAAAAACCGATCCGGCAGACGCTCACGCGACATCGTAGCGCTATCGCACGCGGCTTTGCGATCTCTGCGCTGGGTTCAATCACCTATTATGTCGGCATCACATATGTACCGGCATTCCTTGATGCCACTGGCACCATGCCAGAGACGCGCGCGCTGTCGATCTCGGTCCTTGCAGCTCTGACGGTCATCCTCGTAACGCCAATAATGGGGCTTGCGTCCGACCATTTTGGTCGTCGCCCCATTTTGCTGGTGCTGGCACTTGGCGGCATAGTGCTGCCAACGGGCATGTTTGCGGTGATGGCTGGCGGTGGCGCTGCGACTTGGGCTGGTGCCATTGTTTTAGCGGCACTCGGCGGGGCCGTGAGCGCCGTCGGCGCAGTCACGACTGCCGAGCAATTCCCGGGCGAAGGCAGACTGAGCGGCCTCGCTTTGGGCGCGACAACCGCAACTGCCATATTCGGCGGCCTCACGCCCTTAATTGCACATCTGTTGGTGACGAACAGTGGATGGGCCGCTGCCCCCGGCGCCATGATAGCATTTGTCGCATTATGTGTGATCATGGTGTTTTGGTACATGCCTGAGACAGCGCCAGCGTGCGGCAGAGCTTGAGCTCAGTTCGCTCGCGGCAAAACGTTAGAGCATCGTGCATAAAATATGCACCACTGTCATGCTGAACTCTTTTCAGAATCCATGCCGCTAAGTTTCAAGCGTGCTTGATGCATCCCGAACTCGGGCCAATATTGAGGCATGGACCCTGAAACGAGCTCAAGGTGACGGTCGTGATTCACATTTCGAGCAATCCGCTTTAACCTCCCACCGCGAGCTTCAGCGCGCCGTCGCCTTCGTCGACATGCACCGTACAACCATCAAGCACGTCGCCGCGCAGGATCATGTCGGCCAGCGGGTCTTGCAGATATTTCTGCACCGCGCGTTTCAAGGGGCGGGCACCGTAGATGGGGTCATAGCCAACCCGGCCGAGCCACGCGCGTGCGGCATCGGTAAGATCAAGCACGATCTTGCGGTCCTTCAGCAATTTTCCCACACGGCCAACCTGAATATCCACAATCGGGGCCATGTGGCTGATGCCCAGCCGGTGGAACAGGATGATTTCATCCAGCCGGTTGAGGAATTCTGGGCGGAAATGCCCGCGCACAATTTCCATCACTTGCGGTTCGACGGACTCAACGCTTTGATCCTCGCCAAGACCCGCGATATATTGGCTGCCGAGGTTCGATGTTAGCACGATGATGGTGTTGGAAAAATCCACCGTGCGCCCCTGACCGTCGGTCAGGCGGCCGTCATCGAGCACTTGGAGCAGCACATTGAACACATCGCTGTGCGCCTTTTCCACTTCGTCAAACAGCACGACTTGATAAGGGCGGCGGCGGACAGCTTCGGTCAGCACGCCGCCTTCTTCATAACCAACATAGCCCGGGGGCGCGCCGATCAGCCGCGCGACGCTATGTTTTTCCATATATTCGCTCATATCGATGCGCACCATTGCGCTGTCATCATCGAACAGGAAACTGGCCAGTGCTTTGGTGAGCTCGGTCTTGCCGACGCCCGTGGGGCCAAGGAACAGAAAACTGCCCAGCGGACGGTTGGGGTCTTGCAGGCCCGCGCGTGACCTGCGCACGGCTGTTGCCACGGCCTTTACCGCATCTGCCTGACCAATGACGCGCTTGCCCAATTCACCTTCCATGGCGAGGAGCTTTTCGCGTTCGCCAGTCATCATCCGCTCTACCGGAATGCCGGTCCATTTGGCGACGACGGCGGCGATATCATCGGCGGTCACTTCCTCACGCAGCATCGCGCCTTCCGTTGCCCCTTGGGCGTCCGCGAGCCGTTTTTCGAGGGTGGGGATGGTGCCGTAGGACAGTTCACCTGCTTTGGCCAAATCACCTGCGCGCTGCGCTTGCTCCAACTGAAGCCGCGCGGCGTCCAGCTCTTCCTTGATTTTGGCTTCGGCGTGGATCTTGTCCTTTTCGGCCTGCCAGCGGGTGGTGAGGCTGGCTGATTGCTCCTCTAAATTGGCAAGATCGGTTTTGAGCGTGATCAGCCGGTCCTTGGACGCGGCGTCGCTTTCCTTGGCGAGCGCCATGGTTTCGATCTTCATCTGGATGATTTTACGGTCCAGCGTTTCAATTTCTTCAGGTTTGGATTCGACTTCCATGCGGATGCGGCTGGCGGCTTCGTCCATCAGATCAATGGCTTTATCGGGCAGGAACCGGTCGGCAATATAGCGGTGTGACAGGGTGGCCGCAGCGACAATCGCAGCGTCGGTAATACGCACGCCGTGGTGGAGTTCATATTTCTCCTTCAGGCCGCGCAGGATGGAAATACTGTCTTCCACGGTCGGTTCCCCCACAAACACTGGCTGGAACCGGCGTTGTAGGGCAGCGTCTTTCTCTACATGTTTGCGATATTCATCCAGCGTGGTCGCGCCGATGCAGTGGAGCTCTCCGCGTGCAAGGGCTGGCTTCATGAGGTTAGACGCATCCATCGCGCCGTCCGTCTTACCCGCACCGATCAGCGTGTGCATCTCATCGATGAACAGGATGACTTGCCCCGCTTCTGCTCGAACTTCATCCAGCACCCCCTTCAACCGCTCCTCAAACTCGCCGCGATATTTTGCGCCTGCGATCAGCGCACCCATATCCAGCGACATCAGTTGGCGACCTTTCAGGCTGTCTGGCACATCGCCGTTGGCAATCCGCAGTGCTAGGCCCTCTGCAATGGCAGTCTTGCCGACGCCGGGTTCCCCGATCAGCACGGGATTATTCTTCGTCCGGCGCGCCAGAATCTGGATGGTCCGGCGGATTTCTTCGTCGCGGCCAATGACGGGGTCCAGCTTGCCGTCTCTCGCGGCTTCAGTCAGATCGCGGGCATATTTCTTCAGCGCATCATAGCGGTCTTCGGCAGAAGCAGTGTCTGCCGTTTTGCCTTTACGCAATTCATTGATGGCCGCGTTCAGGCTTTCGGCCTTCACGCCCGCTGTCGCCAGCGCCTTACCCGCAACTGTGGCGGGGCTAAGCGTCAGCGCAAGCAACAGCCGCTCCACCGTCACAAAGCTGTCCCCAGCTTTAGTCGCGACTTGCTCCGCACTGTCGAGCACGCGGACCAGATCATTATCCAGCCCCGGCGTTGCCTGCGCACCTCCGCCTGATACTGCAGGAACTTTGGCGAGGGCCGTGTCAGTTTCGCGCACGGCCACGCCCGGGTCACCGCCTGCGGCCTTGATCAGGCCCGCGCCCATGCCTTCGCTATCCTCAAGCAAAGCTTTCAGCAAATGTTCCGGCGAAATCCGCTGATGGTTCATGCGGATCGAAACGGTTTGCGCGGCTTGCAGGAAACCTTTGGCGCGTTCTGTGAATTTTTCGAGGTTCATGTGCGGAAACTCCTTCGTTGTCCCCGATGTAGTGTGGCTGTTTTGCCACACAAGGGGAGGAACCCGCCTTTGTGCTGCGTGGCTTGAAGTGAGTACTATCTTGAGTATTAAGACAGTATGTCATCTGTCGCTGCGATCCTTCTCTCTGCCATTCTCATGACGTTGATTGTGGCCGTGCGTTATTACGTCGCCAGCGCGGGCTTTGCGTGGTTGACGGAGCGCAGGAACCCCGGATTATACGCGGGTCTCGAAACGCAAATGAAACGGGAAGTGTTCTGGTCTTTAGCAAGTGCAGGGATTTACGGCATTCCGGCAGGCTTAGTTGCTTGGGGATGGAATATGCACGGGTGGTCGGCTGTCTACACTGATATTGGCGAATATCCGATCTGGTGGTGGCCAGTTTCTATTCTACTTGCCCTCGCTGTGCATGATACATGGTTTTACTGGACGCACCGATGGATGCACCGGCCCGTGCCCTTCAAGCATGCCCATGCGGTCCATCATGCCAGCCGGCCGCCGACCGCCTGGGCCGCGATGGCATTTCACCCTTGGGAAGCGATAACCGGCGCAGTCGTCATTCCCGCCCTGGTCTTCCTCATCCCCATGCACATCAGTGCGTTGGGGGTTGTGCTCACCATCATGACGGTTATGGGCATCACCAATCACATGGGGTGGGAAATGTTTCCAAAGGCGCTGGTTAACGGCCCGTTAGGGAATGTGCTGATAACAGCAACACATCATCAACGGCATCATGATCAGTATCGAGGGAACTATGGGCTCTATTTTCGCATATGGGACAGGCTGTGTGGCACTGATCTCGGTCTTGGCCGTTTCACCCATGACAAGCAGCGCGGCGGTGAATTCGTCGCTTGAGGTGTCAATCACTGGCAAGCGATCAGCAAAGGGCAACATGCTTGTTTGCCTGACGGCCAATCCTAAGGCTTTCCCGGATTGTAGCAAAGACCCCAACGCGCAAAATGCCAAAGTAACAGCCAGCGGCGGCGCAATCGTGCATTTTGAAGGCATTGCCCCAGGTGCTTACGCCATATCAATGATTCATGACGAAAATGGCAATGGCAAAATGGACATGCGCGTTTTCCTGCCCAAGGAAGGCTTTGGCTTTTCCCGCAACCCCGCCATCACCTTTGGCCCGCCGAAATTCGGTGCCGCATCTTTCAAGGTGTCAGCAGGCGCGAACAGCCAGTCGGTGAAACTCAAATATATGCTGTAAAGGGGTGGCGGCTCACCCCAGCGCCGCCATCATCTCTTCGACTGTGGTGAATTTTTCTCGCGGCGCGCCTTCGCGGGCACGGGCAATTTCGGCTTGTTCGATCCGCTTCCAATCGCTGAAGGTCACGATGTTGACTGAACGATTGGCGAGCAGCGCGTCCAAGCCGGGGCGACCCAATTTGCCTGATCCGCCAATCGCATCCTCTGCGATCAGATCAACCACCGCGATCCCGTCCGGCCGGTTGGTGCCGATGGTTCCGCTCGGCCCCCGCTTGGCCCATCCGACGCAGTAAAGGCCGGGGAGTATCCGCCCCTGATCATTGGCAAAGCGGCCCCGGCCATGTTCATAGGGCACGCCTTCAATCGGCGGCGTCTGATAGCCGATGCAAGCGACGACCAGACCGCACGGGATGACATAGCGTTCGCCCGTGCCTATCGAGCGCAGGTCCGCGTCGAGCCGCGTGCGCTCAATGATGATCCGTTCCGCCTTGCCGTCCCCCTCAATCGCGATGGGCATCGCGAAAAAATCAAACTCCACCGTAATCGGTTTGGGCGGCGCACCATTGTCGGCAAAATCGCGCAAATGCGTTACGGACTTGCGCATCCCGGGTTCCAGCACCGCATCATCGCTGACGGGCGGCAAGTCCGCTTCGTCCACCAAAGGCGATGCGCGTTCCAGATGGCCAAGCTCGCCCAATTCCTTTGGCGTCATCGCAATCTGATGCGGCCCGCGGCGGCCCAATATGCTGATCCGCTTGATACCGGAGCTTTGCAGATGATCGAGGGCATGGCCAACAATGTCCGACCCGTCAAACTCGCCGCGCGTCTTTGACAGGATCCGCGCCACATCCAGCGCGACATTGCCATTGCCGACAACAACGGCACCGGGCCCAACAAGGGACGGGTTGAGGTCAGCAAAGTCTGGATGGCCATTATACCAGCCGACAAAGGCTGCTGAGCCCATTACCCCGGGCAGTGTGTCCCCGGGAATGCCCAACGCGCGATCGTTGGGCGCGCCCGTTGCGATGACAACCGCGTCATATAGGCCCTGTAATTCGGCGATGCTGACATCCGTGCCAACTGTGACATTGCCGACAAACCGAACATTCTCGCTCATGTTAGTCGTTTCATACCGCCGCGAAACGCCTTTGATTGACTGATGGTCAGGCGCAACGCCAAAGCGGATAAGACCGTAAGGGACCGGCAGCCGGTCGATGATATCCACGCGCACGTCATTGCCGAATTTCTTCTGCGCAGCCTCTGCCGTGTAATAGCCCGCAGGCCCTGAACCTATGACCGCGATGTGCCGCATATGCGCTCTCCCCTTGATCTTGCTGCTAAGGCTAACAAGGCCGCGCGCAAATTCAAGCAAGATTGCCTTGTGCGCCCAATCGATTATCTGACGGCCATGACTGACACACAAACTCTGACGCTCCGCCCCTATCATGATGACCTTGCCGAGGCCTTTTACCGGATCAATGCGGAATGGATCGAAAGCATGTTCGTCATGGAGGAAACGGACCGGGACATTCTGATGAACCCGCGCGAACGGATCATCGATGCGCACGGCGATATCTTGTTTGTTGAGGCCTCCGGCTTAGGGATTGTCGGGGTCTGCGCTTTGCTCAAGACCGGCAATGGCACGTTTGAGCTGACCAAAATGGGCGTGCTGGAAAGCGCGCGGGGGCGCAAAGCTGGAGAGTTTCTGCTCGCTGCCATGATCGCGCGTGCCCGAGAACTTGGTGCGCACAAGCTATACTTGCTCACCAACAAGAAATGTGCCGCCGCAGTCCATCTCTATGAAAAGCTCGGCTTTGTCCATGACGCTACGATCATGCAGGGTTACGGTGCCCGCTATGACCGCTGCGACGTCGCGATGTCATTTCCGATCTAATCGTTATTCAGCCGCCATCGCCAGTTGCTGGGTTTGCGGGCCGCGGATCACGCCGCCCGGCGTTGGACCTTGCATCACCCCATCCCGGAATGTGACTTCACCAGACTTGATCGTGCAGACATAGCCGTCGGCCTTTTGCAGCAATCGCTTTCCGCCTGCTGGCAGATCGAAGGCCATCCACGGTTTGCCGAGCTTGAGTGCCGCCATATCAATGACATTCACATCCGCGAGATAGCCGGGGGCAAGGACACCGCGATCATGCAGGCCGTACAGCACTGCTGTATCCCTGCACTGGCGTTTGACCGCATTTTCCAGCGTGATCCGCTGGCCTTTGCGATCCCTCACCCAGTGTTGCAGCATGAACGTCGGTGAAGCCGCGTCGCAGATTGTGCCGCAATGCGCGCCGCCGTCGGATAGTGAATTCACGCAATCATCACTCACCTGAAGCTGCTCAAGGAAATTCAAATTGCCGTCCGCATAGTTGAGGATAGGGAAATAGATGAAGCCTTTGCCATCGTCCGCCATCAGCAAGTCATAGGCATATTCTTCGCCTGAAACGCCTTTCGCCGCCGCGCGCGCCATGATGCTTTCGGCTTGGGTCGGTTCATAATTGAAGCTGTCATCCATTTCGAACTGGATGAACCAGCCGCCTGCGACGATCTTCAGCAAATCAAGCACATCGCTTTCCGGCCAGACATGGTCTTCAGCCAGCATGCGCGCCTTGAATGCCGGGTCGCTCAAATACGCATATTGCTCATCCCACGGCAGGTTTTCAATTTCCATCCATGCGGGCTTAAACTTGAACGGATGGACGGTCCCCTGCCACGCCATGATGATGCCGTTGCCGCGCAGAGCAATTTGCGCGACGATATTCGCGCCCTTGGCGTTCTCAGCGCGCATCGTCTCAATCTGTTCATCCAGTGGCAGTTCCTTGGCAATGGATTGGAGCGCAGCAAAAGTGACGGGTAGCCCGGTTTCGCGGCTGAGTTCGCCCATCCATTCAAATTCATTCCATTCGCGCTTCAGGTCGCTGGCCATTTCAAACACGCCGTAGCCAACCCGGCCCATCGCACGGCCAATGCCAATCAACTCTTCCTTGGTCGCGGTCGTTCCGGGAACGAGGACACCGTCGATGGATTTGTGAAGGATCGTGCGCGAAGTGGAAAAGCCAAGCGCTCCGCTGCGTAGGCCGTCTTCAACAATTTTGGACATTTGCGCGATATCGGTTTCGGTCGGCGCTTCGTTGTTAGCGCCGCGTTCGCCCATCACATAGGCGCGCACTGCGCCGTGCGGCACGTGCGTCCCGACGTCAATCGTGCGGGGCAGCCGTTCGAGCGCGTCCATATACTGCGGGAAAGTCTCCCAATCCCACGTCATCCCCTCGGCCAGCGCAGTGCCGGGGATATCCTCGACGCCCTCCATCAGGCCTATCAGCCAATCATGCTTGTCGGGCTTGGCGGGGGCAAAGCCAACGCCGCAATTGCCCATGACCACTGTCGTCACGCCGTGCCAGCTCGATGGCCCCATTTCCGCGTCCCATGTTGCCTGGCCGTCATAATGGGTGTGGATATCAACAAAGCCGGGCGTCACGGTCAGCCCGCTGGCGTCAATTTCTTCGCGACCCTTGGCGCTGACTGAGCCAACGGCGGAGATCATGCCGCCATCAATCGCCACATCCCCAATGAACGGCGCCGCGCCCGTGCCATCAACCACAGTGCCGCCGCGAATGACCAGATCATGCATATCGACTCTCCTCATTATTTCGGCGAAGACTACCATCAATTGAAGTCAAGATAAGGGGCATTTTAACTAGGGTGTGTTGGGACATGATTTTGGCGGTTGGCCGCCGTAGTTTGGTTACTGAACCTGAACAAGGTTACAGTGTGGCGCTGGTTTTCCTACTTCCTTCTCAGCACTAAAATTCGCACTTCCCAGCCTTGCCTACGGCACGTCAACTGCGGCCTCACCTTCTTAAAAACGACGGATTCTTCAACAAGTGGAGCCTGTTTTCAGGCAACCTACTCCGCCGGACCGCATAAGCGGACCGGCGAGATCAAGGGCGTATTCACATCCAGACGCCGCAGCGAAAAGGGTTCAAAGAGCTTTGGAACATTTAATGAACTTTTGCAAAAAGTCAATCATCGCCGCTACTCTATCGCCATCACTGGCTCTCGTTAGGGGCGTTGGGCATTGGCGTGTTTATTGGAAGCGGGGGTTTGCAGATCGGCGAATTTTCCATGCCCGCCATTTTGCAGACGTCCTTGGCATCAATTGGTTTTGGGTCTGCCAAAGGCGGTGCTGATTTGGGCAGAGGTGCCTGTGGCGGGGGCGCTTCCGGAATGCGGGCTGCGCGGCGGCTCTGGCCGACGCGGCACATAACTAACTCTGAGGGTGAAAGCCCAGCGACGGCGGCGAGCTTGCCGCAATCGGGAAGGCCGCCCGCTTTCACATGCGGCTTCAACAGCTGGTCAATTTCGTCGCGGTGTTCTTCCATCCACGCGCGGACGCGCGGGGCTTGCTCGCTTTGCCAAAGTGGCGAGTGATAATAAGTGCCTGACTTTGCCGGTCCGGGAACAGGCACTGCGCCATTGCCAATAACGGGCGGCAGTTTTTGCGTGTCGCGCACCGCTTGCTCGGCATAGCAAGTGTCATATTCTGCGTCCGAAAGGGACGCCGCAACATCAAGCGCCGCGCAACTTGGCATGCCGCCACCTTTGCTGGCTTGTTCCAAGAAAAGAGCATCAACAATTGGGCGATTGGCATCCATCCATGCTTGAACACGCGGCGCTTGTTGATCGCGCCACGTGATCTTTTCAAATCCCGAGCTCAGCTGAGGCGTGCTTTGTGGTTGCGGAGGGTTATCTGGCATGCACAAGCGTAAAAACTGGGCCAAGAACAACAGCACGAAAAAGCCAATACGCAGCGTCCCCCAGTTCGACGTGGTGCCGGTGCTGGCAATCTTGTTTACATCTTTAACCAGAATGTCGTCCCACAGCGCCACATGCTGCGCATTCAGGCTGCGTTCCACGGCGGGATTATGTTCCCTCAGGCTCTGGAGCAAATCGAGGGTCGCCTCTTTGTTGCGCCGCCGCTCCACGAATCCGATTCGGTCTGGGCCGGGGGACTTTAACCGATCAAAGGCGCTATGCCATTTGTGCGTGGGGGCAGAAAGCCGCGCGATGCACGCCAGATCATCTGCCCGCGCCGCGCATTCAGCGAGGCCAAAGGTCTCACGCACGTTCATCCGGCGCGCGTCCCAACCGAAATGATCGACGACGATGGGGATGATTGGGTCTGACTGAGGAATGGCATAGGCCATTGATCGGGCGAGCCACTCTTCCGCTTCGCTCGCAAAATCGACTTGTTCCATGCGCGCGTCGGAAAGCAATTCTGTGACCGCCTCCACCAGTTCGGCGTCACCGGCCGGGGTGCGATCCTCCTGCCAGATCAGGCCGTCGATCCGGTTCCTCGCCTCAAAACCATCTGGAGGCGATTGCGGCACAAAATCATGAGGCATGAACGCGGGATCGGTATCAAACCGATCGACATCCTCATCTGTAATGACGTGGGTGAACTCAGGATTATCTTCGACAGCCTTCCACTGAGCGCCGCCTTCCTCATACTCCTGATAATCATACTCTTCTTCCGGGCCATAATCGGCCTCCCACTGCGCGATTTGCAACGCATCGCGCAGCGCCAGAAAGGCTTTTGGGTCGGCATCAGGATCAATGGATTTCAGCTTGACTGCATAGGCGCGCTTCACCGCTCGCTTATCGTCGGTTGGTTCAATGCCCAACGCTTCCCAAGCATCTTGTGGCGACATCAAAGGAACCGATCACCCTCTAACTCATCTAGCCGCTGGGCCAGCTCTACCCGCGCGGGATCAATGACGCGGGCATCTTGAGACTCCAAGGCAGATTGAAAATTAGAGACCAATTGCCCGACATAGTCCCGCTGCGGACCCAGAAAGTCCTCATAACAGCGCGCGGCACGGGCCAATGCGGCCACATTTTCGTCCATCTCTCGCGGATGGATTTTGAGAGCCGCCAGCGCGGCCCGTCGGTCGCCCAAGTTGGCGGTGATGGCGCTGTCTTCTTCGTCATAAATGGCGATTTGCTTGCTGACGCCGGTGTCGGGCACCGTCACATCCACTTCCAGCAAGCCGCTGGTATCATAGGTGAAGCGGCATTCGACCGAAACATGGCCCGCTGGCTTGGGCGGCACGGCGATATGGATTTCGCCCAGTTTCACATTCATCGCCACATCACGCGCTTCCCCTTGGAAAATCCCAAATTCCACGACGCGCTGATTGTCAGACATGGTGCTGAAAATATGGCTGCGGCTTGCAGGGATCACAGTATTACGTTCGATAATAGGAGAAAAGATGCCGGTGCGGATGCCGCCGCGCTGATCTCGCTCTGCTACATCTACACCCAGTGTGAAAGGGCAAACATCTGTAAGGCGAATTTCGTTGAGTGCCGCATCGCGAGACTTGAGGCCTGCCTGCACCGCCGCACCCAGTGCCACGGCGTGATCAGGATGAACCGTTGCGTTGGGGAAACGCCCGAACATCCGCGTCACGGCCTTACGCACCACAGGCATGCGCGTAGACCCACCGACCATGACGATCTCAGTCAAGTCACCAACCTTAGTGTTGCCATCGCGCAGCGACCGGAGAACGGGATCACGCAATCGCGCGATCAGCGGCGCGGCTTTGGTTTCAAATTCGTCTGTTGTCACGTCGCGGGCATATTCGACCCCTTCCCAGATGAAGCGAAACGTTGCCGTGTCGCTTTCGCTCAAGGCGCGCCGCGCCCGTTCGGCAGCGGCACGAAGCAATTGGTGCAGCGCGCCGGAATCACCAGACTTTGGAAATTCTGCCGCCAGCTTTTCCTTCATCAAATCAATGATGATCTGGTTGAAATCTTCGCCGCCCAGTCGGTTATCGCCAGCAGAGGCGCGAACTTCGATTATGCCATCAAACATCTCAACCAGTGAGACATCGAATGTGCCGCCGCCCAGATCAAAGACCAGAAACGGCTCTTCTTTATCGCGTTCATGAATGCCGTAGGCCAGCGCGGCTGCGGTCGGTTCATTCACCAGCCGCTCGACCTTGAGACCGGCCAATTCGCCCGCGCGTCGTGTCGCTTTGCGTTGCTTATCATTGAAATAAGCGGGAACGGTGATGACGGCATCGGTCACAGCCTCACCCAGAAAAGCCTCAGCATCGGCTTTCAAGGATCGCAGCACCAGCGCAGACAGGTCCTCCGCCCGGTATTTCTGCGTGCCGAGCGTCACTTCCTGCTGCGTGCCCATATAGCGTTTGAATGCGGTGGCGGTTTGCTTGGGATGCGTTGACTGCCGATCCCGCGCCGCAAGGCCCACGAGGATCGCGCCGTCATCCCCTACAGAAACTGCCGATGGGGTGAGCATGTCTCCCAAACTATTGGGAATCAAAACCGACTGGCCATCTTTCCAAACCGCGACAAGACTGTTCGTCGTGCCCAAATCAATTCCGACGATCATGATGCGCTTCTACTCCCTGATCTTCGTGCTTTATCAACGCAGAGGAGCGACAATCAAGCTTTTGCTGGACTGCAGACATAAAAAGGCCCGCCGGATCGCTCCGACGGGCCTTTTGATAGTGGGTTGGCGCTCTTTAGAATTTCACGCCGACTTCAAATCCCCAAATGCGAGGTTCGTTGACCATGGCGGTCAAGTTATTGAAATCGATGCCAGACACTGCCGACGCATCGTTGGTGATGTTGCGCGCGAAGGCCGCGATGTCGAACTTAGGAGTCTTGTAGCCAAAGCGGAGGCCCCCTTCGAGAAGCTTGCGGTCGTTAAATTCAACTGATTCATACAGGAAGAAGTTGATCTTTGACCGGTAAGCCCAATCGGTAAAGGCATAAACTTCGCCATCTGCAACTGGGACCGCATAACGTGCAGTCCAGTTGGCCGTGAATTTCGGCGACTGGGGCAAGGCGTTGCCATTGATCGAATAGACCCGAGTGTCGTCCACGAATGGAATACCCGACGGAATTGTTCGAATTAGCCGGTTTGTAACTGTGCACACCGGCACATTATTCACTGTGCCACATCCATTGGAAAAGGCTGCTGCATCCTTGATTTTTGTTTTGTTGTAAGAAAGTCCGAAGGTAAGATCGAGGCCAGTGGTTGGCTTCACTTCAAATTCAGCTTCAAAGCCGCTGCCAGTTACCTTGTCAGCATTGAGAAGCGTGGTGAAGTTTGAAACGCCGCCAACAGCGGTCAATTGCAGGTCCTTGGTATTGAATAAAAACCCTGTCAGGCTGAACCGAGCCGCGTCGCCCAGCTTGCCCTTGATGCCCGCTTCGTAAGACATGGTCCTTTCAGAATCGGCGACGGAGTTGGTGCGGCCAAAGGCAAGACGCCCTTGGATCGATGGCGCGCGGTACCCCTTGGCGACGCGAGCGAACACATTCACGTCGTCAGTCACTTCATAAAGTGCGGAGGCGTCCCATGTGATCGTGTCATTCTTTACCCGGCTCGCCTGCGGGAGGACAGGGCCGCCGAACCGAAGGAAGCCAGGGCGCGTGTCCACCGGGCGCGAGGCCACAAAATTACGCTTATCATCATTATAGCGAGCACCAGCCTGCAAGGTCAGGCCACTTTCAAACTTATAGTTGACCGATCCAAATATACCGAGCGCCCGGCTATCTTGGCGTTGGATCGCGACGGCGGCAGGCGTTGTGTCTGTCGGCGCGCCATAGTCGAAGGTCGAAATATCGAGGTTCTCGTCAAAGTAAAAAACGCCTGCCTGATATCCGAGGCCACCGGTGTTGTTAGATGCGATGCGCACTTCTTGTGTGAACTGATCAAGGCTTGGCACATTGTCCTGCGTCTGCGCAGAAAAAGCGATAACTCCGGGTCCTTGTGACGGCGCAAACCGGTTTCCAAAGCCGCCGTCAATATCGCCGCGGCTTTTCAGGTTGGCATTCCAGTAGGATGTCACAGACGTCAGCGTCGCCGCCCCGAAATCATATTCGATGGTGCCGCCGACATTGTAATTGTTCAGCTTCAGGAAATTGATCCCGTCCGCGCGGGTCACGCCCCGGCGGAATTCAGTGCCGGCGCCGCCTAAGCCAACCAGCTTGTTGCTGCCTTTGATAAAGGCATTGGCGCGGAACACACGGGCCGAGCCGTCAACTTGGCGGATTTGGCCGACAAGGCGAATTTTGAGCGCATCAGTCGGCGCAAACTGAAGCTGCAAACGGCCAGCAAATTCATTATAACCTTCAAGGTCTTTGCCGCCTGCGACGTCGATATTGTCGACCCAATCACTGCGGCGTGAATACATGCCTGACAGGCGGATGGAGAGCGTATCGCTGATGTTGCCACCAACCGCACCTTCGGTGTTGAGCGAGGCAAAGCGACCGAAGCTGGCCTTCAAATAGCCGCCTTTGGTATCAGGCTTTGCTGTGTCAAACTTCACAATGCCAGCGGGCGTATTACGGCCAAACAATGTGCCTTGTGGCCCGCGTAAGACTTCGACCCGCTCAACATCAAAAATCGGAAAGCCTTTAAGGATCGGGTTTTCCAAAACTACATCATCATAAACAAGGCTAACGGGCTGCGATGCGTTCAAATCAAAATCAGTATTGCCAAGTCCGCGAATGTAAAAGCGGGGGAAGGTGCGGCCAAATGAACTTTCAATATTCAGGCTGGGCACGCGGCCCGCAAGTGCGCGAATGTCTCCGCCGCCGGAGTTGATCGCGGCAAGCTTGTCCCCAGCCACCACATCCACCGATACAGGTACATCTTGCAGGCTCTGTTCGCGGCGCTGGGCTGTGACGATGATATCCGCCAGACCGTCTGTCTCGGTGGCGTCTTGCGCAAAGGCTGGCATGGCACTGGTGGCTAGAAGTGCAAAAGCACAAGCGCGAACGAAGGAAGTAGATCGCATGAGGGACACTCCGATATGTGAAGGTTTAAAGACACATCAGCCCCTATCGCAGTGCAGCATAGGGTCAACAGAGCAAAGCGGTGGGAGAGTCGCTTTTGCGCAGCCTGTTGCCGAAATGCACCGGTTGCAGGTTGCGTCTAAACCTCAATCGCTAGCAGGGTTTCCCCCTGATATCGTTCAGCTTCGGACAAATACAGCGGATCAACTGTAAAAGCCTCATCGGTCAGCGCCACGTGGGTGAGGCCTGACAGGCGAAACGCACCCAGCTTGCGATATTTAGGCGGAGCGCCCGCTTTGGCGAGCGCAACTGCATCCATGTGAAGCTCACCGTGCTTCGTGTAAAGGATATGAGGAGCCAGCTTCATATCTACGCGATTATAAGTCGCCATCAGGCATTTTTTTAGGGCAATAGCCTCAAGGATTAGGCGCGTGTCTAACATTTTCAGGAATGTGCCTCAGTGCAACCGTATACGCAACCTCATTTTTTGTGCACCGCACAAACGATCTGGTTAGAGTTTCACGTTCAGCGTCAGTCGCGCATTGATAGGCGCGCCCGTTGAAATGTTATTGTCATTATGAGCCGCTGGGAAATAGCGTGTGTCAGTGACATTTTCGATATTCAACTGGAGTTCAAACTGATCATTCATTTTGAAGAAGGCGGCTGCGTCCAAACGCGTGAAAGACGGCAGCACAGTCACATTGCTAATTGTCGTGAACTGCTTGGATTGATGGTAAAGGCCAAAGCCGAGACCCAAGCGGTCCGTCAATTCATAGCGGTTCCACAATGAAAATTGATGTCTCGGCACTTGCGCGACTTTGCGGCCAGCAGGTGCAGTTAATGTTGTAGAGCTTACTTCGGCCTTTGTGTTCGCATAGCCTATCGCCGCCTGCCACTTCTTGCTCAAACGTCCGGTCAGACCTACTTCAACGCCAGACGTGCGCTGCCCGCCTGTAAGAACAAGTGTTCCTGCCACCGGCCCTGCCGCACGGGTGTTGGTGCGGTCTAACCGGTAAACAGCAGTGGTGAGGGTGAGGCCGGGTTTAATATCCCACTTCGCGCCCAATTCATAATTAGAGAATTCTTCTGGTTCCAGCGCAGCACTGGTTACGTCCAGGTTAACGAACTGATCGCCTGATTGTGGCAGAAATGATTTAGAGTAGCTCAGGTAAATGGACGCGTTTTCAATGGGTTTAAACACTAGCCCGACGCGCGGCGACCAGAGATCATCAGTGCGCGCAAATTGCGTATTGGTGAATAGATTGGTCGCCTGAAGGTCGAACCGATCGTAGCGCAACCCTGCGATCAGATCGAGTTGATCGCTAAAGCTGATCTGATCCTGCACGTAAAACGAAACTTGGCTCAGGTCGCTTTCCACCGCGCGGTTGCCATTGCCAGCAATGCCGGGCACGAAGGTGACGGCGGGAATAACGGGTTTTGACGAAAGCGTTATTGTTCTCCGCCGACTGGCTGCTGTGAGTGCCGGATCAAAAAAGCCGTTAATTCGTTCATTATAGCTGTCTTGCCCAGTATATTCTGTTCCAATGAGTAGAACATGATCCATGCCAGCTGCACGCCCCCGCCATTCAAGGTTGGCTTGGGCAATGAAGCTCTTGCGCTTGAAGGGATCGCGGTAAGCTTCAACAGCAGTTGTTGGCGCGGAAAGCGTTAGGTTAGCAGCGGCTACGGCAAAGACATTGGAATAGATTTTGTCATAATCCCCATATTGGGCCTGTGCGGAGAAAGTCAGCGTGTCTGACAGTTTGGCTTCCCCGCGGAACCGCAAGACATGCGCTTCAAAGTCCGTCTCATTTCCTCCGCGGATGCCAAAGAATGTATCGCGAAATGCTCTTGCTTGTAGCGGCCGCAAAGGTGTTGAAGGGGTGCCAACAACGCCGGTAAATTCCGCTGGTATGCCGCGATCCACAACACGGCTGTCACGGACATATTCATAGCCGAGCTGGAGTTTGATTGCATCGCCCACTTGTGTGCCAATCACGGGATTAATCGCGTAACGATTGCCTTTGAAAGCATCGCGGTGATTATTCAGTTCTTCGTAAAATCCATTGATCCGAAGCCCCACTCCGCCCAAATCGACATTCACATCGCCGGACAAATACCACGCGCCAAATGTGTCGGCGGAAACCATAGCGCCAACCCGGTTTTCTCCAACTAGCGCGCCTTTGCTGACCCGGTTGACTAGGCCGCCACCGCCGCCACGTCCAAAGATCATGGCGTTGGGGCCTTTGTGAACTTCGATCCGCTCCACATTATAGAAACTGCGGAAATATTGAACATCATCACGCAGACCATCGACAAAGAAATCAGCTGTCGAGTTATTGCCGCGCAATGTGATCTGATCGCGGTGGCCTTCGCCTTGGCCGGATGACACGCCGGGGATCAGGCGGACCAGATCAGCCATCGACCGGATCGCCTGATCGTTGATTTGCTGTTCAGTTACGACAGAGATCGCTTGCGGAACATCAAGGATTGCGGTGTTGGTTTTTGTTCCGGTTGTCGTGTCAACGGTCCGGTATCCATCAAGGCGGCCTGTGACAATGATTTCGCGGCTTTCGCCAGCCTCCTCAGCTTCAGCCTCGGCGGCTTGCGCGAACTGGGGGGCGCATATGAGCGCAGCCGTTGCTAGTGCCAAGTGATGGAAACGCGCCTTGGCGCGGCTCGCTAATTTGATATCTGCCATTGTCTGCCCTTTGCCATGTTCGATGATCTGCGCGGCGATTAAGCGCGAGTCACTTCAAACTGGCCGCATCACTAATGCGGACTATTATCAATAGCAAAGAATTTTGCGAGTCATTCGCATTTATTTCCGAGTGTCGCCCGGATTGGCCAAATGCGGGTGCTTAGGTGTGAATACGCTATAATAAGCGCGGATGGTGATCATATCAGCTTCATAATCGCCAGTGGGGTGGAATAGGTCTTTTAACATCACCAATTTCCTAGGGTAGTCCATCACACCAAACATAATCGGCACCTTCGCGGCCATGGCGATATGATAAAATCCTGATTTCCAATGCTGCACTTTTCCCCGCGTGCCTTCCGGCGCGATGGTCAGC
The DNA here is from genome assembly GCA_031376385.1 of Sphingomonadales bacterium. GTDB lineage: Bacteria > Pseudomonadota > Alphaproteobacteria > Sphingomonadales > Sphingomonadaceae > Aquisediminimonas. The sequence goes on along the minus strand of JANMDQ010000013.1, from coordinate 71,119 downwards.
ATGAATTCGTCGCGCGCCGCAAACTCGCTCGCCATCTGATCCACGTAATTTTGTGAGGACGACCGGTCGACAGGAATCCCTCCCAACTCTCGCATCGCACGCGCAAAAGGCCAACGAAACATCTGCTTCTTCCCCATGAAAGAGAGATGTGCACCCAATTCCCGCGTTGCCCCGACAAAATAGACGAAATCCCAATTGCTGGTGTGCGGTGCTGCAATCACTACAAACTTGCGGGGTTCAGGCACGGGGCCAGTGACTGTCCAGCCCTTATGCTTGAACCACCACAGTAGGGCACCCTCCGTCGCGCGCGCCAGCCAAGAAATTTCTGTCATCATCCCCTCCACTTTGCTTTTGTAACCGCTAAGCGAAGTGGGCCGCCCGCACAATCTTTTGCCGGTTAAGCTGCATTAACCATATCATTTTGCCAGTTTGAAAGTATGCGCGGGCCATTCTTGCCTCCCACTTACGGAAGGACGGCTCATGATAGACGGAATTCAAATCGCGCAGTGGATCGGTGTGGCTTATATTTTAGGGCTGGCGACCGCAGGTGTGTTCATAATCATCCGCGATCGCAAACTCCAAGAAGGCGATATCAGCGGCAGGGCGTTCCAATCCATCCTCGGCGCGCTGAGCTCAAGCAGCCCCTATCAGCCTGCGATGCGCGCCAATCCCAACTGTGTTCAATAGAGAGAATTTGGTGCCCCTGGCCGGACTCGAACCAGCACATCTCTCGATACCGCATTTTGAGTGCGGCGCGTCTACCAATTTCACCACAGGGGCGCGCGAAGCATGCCGATAGTCTGGGTTAGTGGCTTTGTCACCCCTAATTCGGCAGGGGATCGCGCGGATTTGGCCCAAAGGCATTCTTTCCTACCGTGCCTGGCAAAGCGAATAAGATCACTAATGCCGCTGCTCCGACCACCAGTCCACCGGCGGCGCCAATGGTTAATTCTTCGTTTCCCGCTGCTGCAACAAAAGCCAAATAGGGAAGGTAAAGGAACAGCATCCACCATCCTGATCTGCCGCTGTCGTGCAACCGACGAGCGCCAACTGATACGAAGGGCAGAAGCAAAGCGAGAAATGCGATAAGCTCTACAATCCCCATGCCACCTGCAATCGGCTCAATTTCTCCGTCACGCAGATCGAAAAAATGGGCGCCGACTGTGGCGATGGCAAAGAGAGACGCGAACGCCCAAAACTCTCGCCTTGTGGCCCTTCCGGTAAAGGTGCCATATTTCACGAATGGGTCGATGAGAAGTTGGAGCATTTTGCGAAACCCGTTTTGCGTTCCCCATGATAGGGGGGGCAGAGGGAAGCTGGCAAGGGGGTCAGCCTAACGCTCTGACAAATAGTAACGGTCAGTTGCGGTGAGATCGTCGGCCAGTTCAAAAACAATGGGCTGACCGGTTGGAATTTCAAGCCCGGTAATCTCATCATCAGGGATCGCGGATAAATGTTTCACCAACGCGCGCAGGCTGTTGCCGTGAGCAGAGATAATGACGCGCTTGCCAGCCCTGAGCTCAGGCGCGATGCGGGCCTGCCAATAAGGCAATACGCGGGCGATTGTGTCTTTCAGGCTTTCGGTGGTGGGCACGGTGATCCCAGCGTAGCGCCGATCAGATGAAAGGTCATAAGGGCTGCCCGTTTCAAGCGGCGGCGGCGGGATATCAAAGCTACGGCGCCAGATCTTCACTTGGGCATCGCCGTGCTGCGCCGCCGTCTCTGCCTTGTTCAGACCCGTAAGACCGCCATAGTGGCGTTCATTCAGTCGCCAGTCCTTTTCGACGGGCAACCAAAGTAAGCCCATTTCTTCGAGCGCCAGATTGAGCGTCTTGATCGCTCGCGACTGAAGCGAGGTGAAGCAGAGATCGAAATCCAGCCCCTTATCGCGCATCAGCGCGCCAGCGGCTCTCGCCTCGGCCACGCCCTTGTCCGTCACATCCACGTCCCACCAGCCGGTGAACCGGTTTTCTAGGTTCCAAGTGGACTGGCCGTGACGGATGAGGACGAGAGTCGGCATTGTTAGGCCTTTTTGACGGCGGCCTTCTTAGCAGGAGCCTTTTTCGCCGGCTTTTCAGCAGCTTCCACCGGAGCGTCAGCCGCTTCAGCCTTAGCGGGCTTTTTAGCGGCAGCTTTCTTCGCTTTTGGCTTCTCTTCGGCGTGATCATGACCGCAACCGGGCCCGTGAACATGGCCAGGTGCTGCACCGTCGTCTTCAGCTTCAATCGCCGCTTCCAGTTCTTCACGCGTTACGGGGCGATCCGTGATGTCGGCGGTCGAGAACAGGAAATCAACGACCTTGTCTTCATAAAGAGGCGCACGCAGTTGAGCTGCGGCCATAGCATCCTGCTGCACATATTGAACGAAGCGTTCGCGTTCTTTGGGATCATATTGCTGGGCGGCTTGGGCAATCAGGCGGCTCATTTCAGCGCTGGACACTTCGATTTTGTTGCTGCGGCCAATCTCAGACAGCAACAGCCCAAGGCGCACGCGACGGACTGCGATTTTGCGGTAATCGTCCTTGTCCTTTTCCATTTCAGCAACAGCAGCGATGGGGTCTTCCTCACGCTCCGCTTCTTGCTGAAGCTGGGCCCAAATCTGTTCGAACTCTGCTTCGACCATCGATGGAGGCACGTCAAAGTCATGCGAAGCAGCGAGCTGATCGAGCAAACGCCGCTTCATGTGGATGCGGGTCAGGCCATTGAGTTCCTGCTCCATCTGACCCTTGATGAGGCCGCGGAGCTGATCAATGCCTTCAAGGCCAAGGCTCTTGGCGAAATCATCATCAAGTGCTGCTTCTTTCGAAATGCGCACTTCGTTCACGACCACATCGAACGTGGCTTCCTTGCCCTTCAAATAGGCAACGCTGTAGCTTTCGGGGAAAGTCACTTTGACGAGGACTTCGTCATTGGCCTTCGCGCCGACCAGTTGGTCTTCAAAACCGGGGATCAAACGGCCTGAGCCCAGCTCAATCGAAGCGCCTTCGGCTTTGCCGCCATCAAATTCTTCGCCGTCGATTTTGCCAAGGAAATCCATCACGACCAGATCGCCGATAGCCGCCTTGTGGCTCTTGGGTGCTTCATCGAATGTCTTTTGCTGGGACGCAATGCCCTTCAACTGCTCGTCAACCAGATCGGCTGGCGGCTCAACCGTCAGGCGCTCAAGCTTCAAGCCTTCGATGCTCGGTGCTGGAATTTCAGGGAGAACTTCCAGCGCGACTTTAACTTCGGCGTCTTTGCCGTGGCCGTAACCTTCGCCAAGTTCAACCGCAGGCGACATGGCCGGACGTAGCTTTTCTTTGGCGATCAGGCCCTGCACGCCTTCTTGCACAGCCGTGTTAAGGGCTTCTGCCTCCATTTGTTCGCCGTGCATCTTGCGGATAAGGTTGGCCGGAACCTTGCCGGGGCGAAATCCAGGCATCCGCACTTGTGGCGCTGCCTTTTTGACTTCGGCATCCACGCGCGCTTCGATATCCTTAGCGGCAATGGTGAGGGTGTAGGCGCGTTTCAGGCCTTCGTTCAAAGTCTCGACTGTTTGCATCTCACTCATTCTTTCGTCTGAAAGGCTAATTCCGGGATCGGCGCTGGAACTTGCGATGCGCGACGTCGGTGGTGCGGGCGAAGGGACTCGAACCCCCACATCTCTCGATGCCAGAACCTAAATCTGGTGCGTCTACCAATTTCGCCACGCCCGCATCAGGCCGGTTAGGCCGTCGCCTATAGCAGGGATGGCGCGAAGGGCAAGTATTGGGTTAGTTTATGAGAAAACGCCCAACAGAATGTCCTTAACTTGTTTTGGTTAGACCGCGTACAAAGCCAATGAGTCGTGTCTGGCGGCTGCGTTTTAGGCGTTCCGCCTGCAAAATCGTACAGACATGGCCAAAGCAGGCCTCCACATCATCATTGACGAGAACATAATCATAACCGTCCCAGTGGCTGATTTCGCCTGAGGCGCGCGCCATGCGGGCCGTGATAACGTCTTCACTGTCCGTGCGCCGAGCACGCAACCGCCGTTCAAGCTCGTCCATTGAGGGCGGGAAAATGAACACGCGGACAACATCGCCGCCAGCCTGTTGATACAGCTGCTGCGCACCTTGCCAGTCTATATCAAACAGCACATCGCGCCCTTCGGAAAGCGCCTGTTCAACGGGGCTGCGCGGTGTGCCATAACGGTGGCCAAATACATGGGCCCATTCCAAGAATTCGTTGGCGGCCACCATTTCCTTAAATCGGTCTACAGTAACAAAATGATAATCGGCGCCGTCCACTTCGCCGGGGCGGGGATCGCGCGTGGTGGCCGAAACTGACATTTCCAAGCCAGGTTCAGATTTCAGCAGCTTACGCGCAATGGTCGATTTACCAGCGCCAGAGGGCGAGGAGACAATGAACAAAATACCGCGCGTTTGGAAGCGATCGGCGTGATGGGGGGCGGCAGCAGGAATCGGATCAGTCATGACCGCTCTTGCAACGAAGCAGAGAAATCGTCAATCATGGCCCCCATGAAGAGTATCTCTCGCACAGACTGGCTGATTATAGCCGCGATATTCACCGTTGCCCTCGCCCTCCTCATCGCCATGAACCGCCCACCGATTTGCACCTGCGGATACGTGAAACTTTGGGAATCGGCGGTCAACAGCGAAGGTAACAGTCAGCATATCGCCGATTGGTATACGTTCAGCCACATCATCCACGGCTTCATCTTTTACGGACTCGGCGCGTGGATGCTCAAATCACAACGGCTGGGCGTGCGCCTGATGGCGGCGTCGGCACTGGAATTGGCTTGGGAAATTGCCGAAAATTCGCCTGCCGTGATTGATCGGTATCGGCAAGCAACCATGGCGGTCGGCTATTCTGGCGACTCGATCTTGAACAGTATGGCCGACGGCGGCTGGATGATGCTGGGCTTTTTTGCGGCTCATCGACTGGGTTGGAAAATCACGTTAGTGACAGCAATCGTCTTTGAACTGTTCACGCTGTTCACAATCCGCGATAATCTGACACTGAACGTCTGGATGCTGCTGGCCCCGACGGACGCCATCCGCACATGGCAAGCCGGGGCTTGAATCCGGTATCAAGTGCATCTTGCCCCATGCGCGTCTTTTATGCGATATCAACATGATGATGAAAGCTGAAGTTCTTACTCCCCGCATGGCGGTCAACGACGACCGTGATGATGAAGGCACTGGCACAGGCCTTGCCACCAAAACCCGGTCAAAAACGAAAAAGCCAACACCCTACAAAGTGTTGATGCTGAACGATGATTATACGCCGATGGAATTTGTCGTCCACACGCTCCAGCATTTTTTCAAGATGAGCCTTGAAGATGCGACGCGGGTCATGCTTCACGTTCACCAAAAGGGCGTCGGCGTGTGCGGTATATTCTCATATGAAGTGGCCGAAACCAAGGTGACGCAAGTGATGGACTATGCCCGGCAGAACCAGCACCCCTTGCAATGCACACTTGAAAAAGCGTGACTGAAGCAGCGCTCGTCATCGGCGCTGGGGATGCAACTGGCGGTGCAATAGCGCGAGCGTTTGCGGCAGAAGGCTATACAGCCTGCGTCAATCGGCGTCCGCGTCACGCCGATGCGCTGGAGGCACTGGCCGGATCGATCCGCGACTCAGGTCATCAGGCCCGCGCCTTCCCCGCCGATGCGCGCGACGAAGAAGCTATGATTGCGCTGGTTGATACAGTGGAGCGCGAAGTCGGGCCAATAGGCGTGGCCGTGTTCAACATCGGGGCGAACGTGCGCTTCAACGTGACGGACACCAGCGCACAAGTCTATCGCAAAGTCTGGGAGATGGCCGCCTTTGCCGGATTCCTGATGGGTTGCGAAGTCGCAAAACGAATGCTGACGCGCGAAAAAGGCACAATCATTTTTACAGGTGCGACTGCTTCCTTGCGCGGCGGGGCTGGCTTTTCGGCCTTTGCAGGGGCCAAAGCCTCGCTCCGAATGTTGGCTCAATCCATGGCACGGGAATTGGGCCCGCATAATATCCATGTGGCCCACAGCATTATCGACGGCGGGATTGATACCGAGTTCGTCCGCAGCCTGCGTCCTGATTTTGATGAAGCAAAGGCCAATGACGGCGTGCTGTCTCCCCGTGCCATTGCCGAAGCCTATGTGATGCTAAACCGTCAGCACCGCTCAGCCTGGACGCATGAGTTAGACCTGCGACCCTGGACAGAGAAATGGTGACCTGATGACCAAACCTTTTGACTTTCTATTCGATATTGCTGGACCGAATGGCTATCTCCTTCACAAAGTCCTGCCCGATTTCTGCGCGCACACTGGCGCGACAGCCCACTACATTCCCGTCCTGCTCGGTGGGCTGTTCAAAGCCACAGGCAACCGCGCGCCAATGATCCGCTATGCCGATGCGCCTGCCAAGCTGGCCTATGAACAATTGGAATTTCAGCGCTTCATTGCCGCCAATGGCCTTACCCAGTTCAAGTTCAATCCCCATTTTCCGGTCAATTCCCTGCTGCCCATGCGCGCATTGGTGGCGGCGAAGCGCGAAGGGCAGATGATGCCCGCGCTGGATGCGTTGATGGCAGGCATGTGGGAGGACGGTTTGAACCTGGCCGACCCAGTGGTGGCGATTGCTACTTTGGACAAGGCCGGACTGGACGGTGCGCGTCTGGTTGCGCTGGCCGACGATCCTGACGTGAAGGCGGAACTGGCCAAAAATACGGAAGACGCAGTCGCACGCGGGGCGTTCGGAATTCCGACCTTTTTCGTCGGGAATGAGATATTTTTTGGCAAGGAACGGTTGGCGCAGGTTGCAATAGCGCTCGCCTAACGAAGCGCGCCCGCCACCTGCGGCATGATTCCGCGCACAATGACTGCGACGCCCTTCGCATTGGGATGGATCTGATCTGCGATCAGAAGCGCGCGGTTCGGGGTGACGCCAGCCATGAAAAAGGGATAGAGCCTTGCGCCATGCTTTCGCGCCAGTGCCGGGTAAATCGGATCGAATTGCGCCTGATAGGCACGCCCCATATTGGGAGAAGCGCGCATGCCCGCAAGGATGACGGGGATACCGCGCCGCTTCAAATCTGCGAGCATTGCATCTAGGTTGGCTTGCGTCTGAGCCGGCTTCAGGCCGCGCAGCATATCATTGGCGCCCAATTCCAGAATGACCAGATCGGGCTTGACCTTCAGGCTGGCTATCACCCAGCCCATTCGCGCTTTGCCAGCCGCTGACGTGTCACCCGACACGCCGCCATTATGAACCCGCGCGACTATGCCGCGCGTGCGCAACGCCGCCTGCAATTGCGCTGGGAAACTTTCGTTGGGCTTGAGGCCGTATCCAGCCGTCAAACTGTCACCAAAGGCCAGCACCAACTTCTCACGGGCAAAAGCCGGAGTTGCAAAAAGGAGCGCAACGGCTTGGATTGCGGCCAGCCATACCCCATATGCCGCAAAGCGCCTGATTCCAGTGCGTTCCATGTCGAAAGTCCTCGTTCGCTTATGTCAGCCTCCCATATCGTGATGAATGCCCGCAATGTCACCCTGACACTGGGAGAAAAAACCGCTCGCGTTGATATTTTGCGCGGGATTGACCTGAGCGTGACCGCTGGAGAAACGGTCGCGCTGCTGGGGCCATCCGGCTCCGGCAAGTCATCGCTGATGGCGGTGCTCGCGGGATTGGAGCGCGCGACAAGCGGTACTATCGAAACTGGCGGCGCGGATTTTGGCACGATGAGTGAGGACCAGTTGGCGCTGGCGCGGCGTGGGCGGATTGGCGTGATCCTTCAGGCGTTTCATTTGCTACCCACGATGACCGCGCTGGAAAATGTGGCGGTTCCGCTGGAACTGGCAGGCGATAAAGCTGCATTTGACCGGGCGCGTGAGGAACTGACCACAGTTGGCCTTGGTGAACGCACAGGCCATTATCCGGTTCAGCTTTCGGGCGGAGAACAGCAGCGTGTTGCCATCGCCCGTGCACTTGCCCCTCGGCCAGCTATTATTTTTGCCGATGAACCCACCGGCAATTTGGATGCGACGACCGGAGAGGCCATCATGGATCTGATTTTTGCGCGGCAGGCAGAAACGGGATCGACTCTGTTCGTGATCACTCATGATGAGAGACTGGCCGCCCGCTGCGCCCGTGTGGTGACGATGCGGGACGGGCTGATCGTTTCGGATGGGGCGGGAGGATGACTTGTATTTGGTCGCCCACTGAAATCACCCCAAAACCGTTCGGGCTGAGCCTGTCGAAGCCTGTCCTGAGCGTCTGCAAGGCAGTCGTAGGGTCCTCCCTTACTCGTAGGTACCGAAGTAAGAAGGGAGGGCTTCGACAGGCTCAGCCCGAACGGGTGGTGTGGGCATAATGAAACAAGCTTGGACATTAGCTATCCGAGACTTACGCGGATCGAAGGCAGGCCTTCGCTTGCTCGCCATATGCTTGTTCCTCGGTGTTGCGACGCTTGCAGGCATAGGCAGTTTGTCGAGCGCAATCCTTGGAGAGTTATCTGGGCGCGGCCAAGTCATCCTGGGCGGTGACATCGAAATGGAAACGGCGCAGCGGATTGCGACGCCAGAGGAGCGTAAGGCCTTCGACACTGTCGGCGCTACATCTGAAACAGTGCGGATGCGGGCGATGGCCGCCACGCCGGACGGCACCCAATCGGTGCTGGCTGAACTCAAGGGCGTGGACGCAGGTTATCCGCTTTACGGCAAATTCACGCTCGCCCCAGGGGCACTGACGGCTCGGCCTTCGGGCACAGATGTGGCGATTGCGCCAGCATTGGGCGAAAAACTCGGCTTGAAAGTCGGCGATACAATACGGATTGGCGAGGCCCCGTTGCGGATCATTGGTTTCATCGCCGATGAGCCCGACCGTGTTGGTGAAGGATTTACGCTTGGGCCGGTCGCGATTGTCGACATGAAGGGGTTAGAGGCCACTGCACTGGTGCAGCCCGGCAGCCTTTTCACATCAAAATATCGGATCAAGACACCCGCGCGCATCAACCCGGGGGTTGCTGCGTCCCGCCTGTCTGCGAAATTTCCCGGCGCTGGCTGGGAAGTGCAAGACCGCAGCAACGGCGCGCCGGGCACGCGGCGGTTCATTGAGCGGCTTGGCCAGTTTCTGGCGCTTGTCGGGCTGACGGCACTGGTAGTTGCAGGAATTGGGGTCGGCAACGGCGTCGCGTCATGGCTGGAGGGCAAGCGCGGCAGCATCGCGACGCTCAAAGTGCTGGGCGCATCCTCCAATGTGATTTTCCAGACTTATCTGATTCAAGTTGTGATTGTGGCGCTGGTTGCAACCGTCGCTGGGCTGACCGCTGGCGCATTGGTCCCTTGGGGCATCGCGACGCTGGCCGGCGATGCTTTGCCAGTGTCGCCGCGACTAGAGCTTTATGCGACGCCGCTGGTCACCGCGACGCTGTTCGGTTTGCTCATCGCCGTTCTTTTCTCGCTTGCGCCGCTCGCTCGTGCGCGCGGCGTCACCCCGGCGAGCCTGTTTCGCACAGGCGTTGAAGGTGAAGGACGGCCCCCAGCGGGCGTCATTGCCGCGCTGGCGGTCATAGCGATGCTGATTGTCGGATTGGCGATTGGCACTGCGGCGGAGCCCAAGTTTGCAGGCGTCTTCGTGGCGTGCGTGATTGCGCTATTGGCTCTTTTGGCTGGCCTTGGGACAGCCATCCGCGCCATTGCCGCGCGGTTACCGCGCCCCAAAGCGCCGCTTACCCGGCTGGCCCTTGCCAATCTTCACCGGCCCGGCGCGCAGACCAGCCGATTGGTGGTCGCACTTGGGCTGGGGCTGACCCTGTTCGCAACGCTTGCCGTCGTCCAGACCAGCCTGTCAGGCCAGATCGAGCGCACCATCCCTAAGCGCGCTCCAAGCTTTTTCGCGCTTGATATTCCCAAGGAAGAGGAGGCGGCTTTCCGCGCGGCGGTCAAAGCACAAGCCCCCGCCGCTGACATTCAGACCGTGCCGACACTGCGCGGGCCCGTGGTGGCGCTTGGCGACAAACGGGTAAGCGAGATGAAAGAATTGCCACCCGAGGCTTGGTTCCTGCGCGGGGACCGAGGGCTAACCTTCGCGCGCGACTTGCCGCAGGGCAGCCGCATCACGGCGGGCAAATGGTGGCCCGCCGACTATGCCGGGCCGCCGCTTATTTCTATCGATGAACGCGCGGCCAGCGCGGTTGGATTGAAGGTCGGGGACAAGATGACCGTTTCCGTGCTCGGCGTCGAGGTTGAGGCCGAGATCGCGTCGCTGCGGGAAATCAACTGGGACACGCTTGGTTTTAACTTCGTGCTGGTTTTTTCACCGGGTAGTCTGGACGCTGCCCCCTATACACTGGCCGCTACGATTGCTGCTGATGCCGCCGAGGAACCTGCCATCGCGCGGGCCGTGTCGCAGGGGTATCCTTCGGTTTCCATGATCAAGGTGAAGGATGTCATCACGCAAGTTGGTCATCTGCTGACGCAATTGGGGACAGCGGTGGGCATTGCCGCATCTGTTGCAGTGCTCGCGGGTATCGCTGTGTTGGTCGGGGCCATTGCTGCGTCGCGTCGGTCACGCAGCTATGACGCTGTGCTCCTCAAGCTGCTTGGTGCGACACGCGCTCAGGTGCTGGGCGCGCAGGCCATGGAATATGCGGCGCTGGCGCTGATTTTGTCGCTCATCGCGCTGGGCGTTGGGGCAGGCGCAGGCTGGGTCGCGGTGGGGCAGGTGTTTGATCTGGAATTCGCGCCCGATTGGCCCGTTGTCATTGGCACTGTCGCAGCAGGAGGGCTTGGCACATTGGCGCTCGGTTTGATTGGTGCTCTGCCTGCGCTCGCCGCGCGGCCTGCGCAGGCGTTGCGGGATTTGTGAGGGGGAGGGATTTCTGCTAAGTCGTATCCATGGCAATTGACGAAACCCGCATCTTTATCCCCGTTCGCATTGCAGTGCTGACTGTGTCTGACAGCCGCACACTTGCCGAAGATAAATCCGGTGACGCCCTGACTGAACGCCTTTTGGCAGCAGGACATATCCTTGCCGAACGCGCGCTGCTCCGCGATGACACCGATGACATCATTGCGCTGCTCCACCGCTGGTGTGACGATCCTGAAGTCGACTGTGTGATCACAACCGGTGGCACAGGCCTGACAGGGCGCGATGTGACACCGGAGGCTTTGGCGGCACTGGGCGGCAAAGACATTCCTGGCTTTGGCGAATTGTTCCGCTGGTTGAGCTATGCCAAAATCGGCACCTCCACCATCCAGAGCCGCGCCTGTGCAGTGGTAGCGCGCGGCACTTATGTCTTCGCACTTCCAGGATCGACGGGCGCTGTGAAAGATGGGTGGGATGATATCCTCGTTCATCAACTCGACAGCCGCTTTCGGCCATGTAATTTCGTGGAATTGATGCCGCGCCTTAAGGAACGGTGAGGGAGTGAGAGTGATGCGTGCTGTGCTGCTACCGATACTGATCCTCCCCCTGCTCAGTGGGTGTATTGCCCGCATGGCGGCTGATGTGGTGACCGCCCCCATTAAGGTCGCCTCAAAAGCCGTTGATATGGCCACCACCAGCCAATCCGAAGCCGATGAAAAGCGTGGTCGCGAGATGCGGCGGCATGAGGAGCAAATGGGCAAACTCGCGCGCAAGCGGGATAAGCTGGTGAAGGAATGCGAGAAGTCGCAGCGTGCTTGCGATGAGATTGAGGCCGTTGATTGGGAAATTGCCCGGCAGGAGAATCTGGCACCACAATAGGCCAATCAGTGCTCCGGGCGACGACCCGAAGCCCAGGGCTTCCAAACGTCGGCGCTGACGCCCGTCGAGCAGGTTATTTGAAACGTGAGTGACTGCCGTCACCCTGAACTTGTTTCAGGGTCCATGCCTAGATGTTCAGGCGAGGCTGGATGGATCAAGTTTGTCAGCGACATGGAGGCATGGATGCTGAAACGAGTTCAGCATGACAGCGGTGGAGATTATACGCAATCCACTTCGGCTTCCGCCTCGGCGACCCATTGGCAGTCGGAGCGCTGATAGATTTGCGCAAACACCCACAAAAAAAGCCCGCCCCGGATTATCTCCGGGGCGGGCCATTTTATGTCAGCTAGGCGATACTAGAATTTATACTTGATCGTCGCGCCGTAAGTGCGGGGTTCATTGGGGAAGCCAATGAACAACTGGCTTGAGCTGCCGCTCAGGCCAGTGGCCGCTGGTGATGCCACACCGCGAAACGTTCCGCTGCCCTGTGCAAATGCATCGGCTGCGATCTGGAATACTTTGGTGTTCAGAAGGTTCTGGCCCCAAAGTTCAATGCCCCATTTCTTGCCATTGCCGTAAAGGCCCAGACGACCATTGACCGTCAGGAAACCGTCCTGCGTCTTTTCAATGTCAAGGTCAGAGCCTGTGTTCACGTCGCTTTGATAACGGGCATCGACATAGATCAATGCCTTCATGCCATTGCTGCCAATATCTGGCGTCCAAGATGCGCCGGTTGTGACGGCATATTCAGGGGCGTTGGATAATTGGCGACCGGGCAATTGGAACAAGACTGGCGACAGCGGGCGACCCGCTGTGCCGGTCAGGTTCTTGCTATATTTGGTCTGCGTATAGGTGAGGCCCGCATTGACGCTGAAATTCCGCGCTGGTGACGCCACGAAATCCAACTCAAACCCGCGTGAACGAACACCAGGCTTCAAACGGTTCGCAGCACAGCCACCCGTTGTTGCAATTCCGTCCGTATCGCCACCATTCAAACCATCGCGGCAGGCCTGCAAGTTTGTGACTTCAAAGTTGATCCCGTTGAACGTGTTGAGCTGGAAATCCTGATAGCGTTGGTCAAACACCGCCAAATTCACGTCGATACCGCGTCCGTCATATTTGAAGCCGACTTCATACGAATCCACCTTCTCTGGCGAGAATTGCAGATCAATTGGTTCGGGACGAGCGTTACCAAGACTGTTAACCGGGCGGGCCTGCTGAACGGCGCAAGCTGCTTGCTGAGCAGCGGTTCCTGCCAAAACATTACAAGGCAAATCAAGCGCGGAGGAATCGAGGTTGAACCCGCCTGCTTTGTAGCCCTTTGAAAAGGACGCGTAGACCATCAGATCGTCAATAGGCTTCCAGCTGAGAACTGCTGTTCCTGTAATCTGGTCTTCTTTCTTGATCGTACCAGCACTGCCTGCCGTAAATCCGGGGCCAGATGTGTTGTTGATCGCGCACGGCAGAGTGGCTAGCCCAGACGCAGAATTACGCAGAGCTGCGCAAAGTGTGTTGTTCGTGTTGAAAGACGCGCCCACTTCCTTACGCTCGTTGGTGTAACGCGCACCAAGCGTCAACGACAGCTTGTCTTCGATGATGTCGAACACGTTATGCGTGAAGAAGGCATAGTTGCGGCTGTCCTGACGGAATGCGTTACGAACCACGCCCGTGCCGCTGAGCCGGTTGGTGCCTGTCAAGCCAGCTAAGCCCTGATAACCTGGAAACGATGCCAATGGTAAATTTGAGCAGGTGGGTGATGCAAGATTAAGCAGTGCTGGAGCAATGCCTGCCGAGACGAGGCAGTTTGCCACACGCTCATAATCATTGCCGAACTTCAGATTATCCGCGACATCAAGCTTTTCCGTCGCATAATAGCCACCGACCAACCAATCGAGGCGGCCATCAAAGGCTTCGCCTTGCACACGCACTTCTTGCGTGAACAGACGGAACCGGCGGGAAAGATTGTCGCGACGCAGAATGTCTAGAGCGTTGTAATCAGCATCTTGGCCCTGGCGGTTTTTGTAATCGCGATAAGCTGTGACAGACGTCAAGTTCGCGCCGCCAATATCCCAATTGACTTCGCCAGAGAGGCCCCAATCCTTTGAGTTGGAAATGTAAGCAACACCAGGTGTCGTTGCCGTTTGGCGAAGGAATTTATTCGGGCTCGTCTGATAATTCGCACCAAGCGCGTTGAGCAAAGGCAGAACTGTATTAGCCGAAACGACAGGGTTGCCGTCCGGGCCACGGCTCAAGTTGCGAATCGGTTGAACGAAAACAGCGCCGCAGCAATTTTCGGTCCGCTTGCTGTAATCGCCAATCAGGCGAACCTTCAAATCGCTCGATGGTTCAAACGCGAACTGACCACGCACCATGAAACGGTCACGATCGTTAATATCAGCATTACCCGGCGTCACGTTCTTGATGAAGCCATCACGCTTTTGCCAAACGCCGTCCACGCGAACAGCCGACGTGTCACCGATTGGCGCGTTGATGTTACCTTCAAGGCGCATATAATCATAATTACCATAGGTCGCAGCAAGAGCGCCGGAAAATTCCGTCGCGTCTGGGCCTTTGGTCACAATGTTGATCAGGCCTGCGGTAGAGTTGCGGCCAAACAGGGTGCCCTGGGGCCCGCGCAATACTTCAACCCGCTCGACTTCGCCCAGTTCAGACAGGCCAACGCCCGTGCGGCTGCGATACACTCCGTCAATGAACAGGCCGACCGAGCTTTCCAGACCGGCATTTTCACCAACTGTACCAATGCCGCGAATACGGGCAGTGAAGTTCACTTCGCTGGTTGCGCCAGAAACGAGGAGAGACGGCGCAAGCTGGTTGAGCGCACGAATGTCCGTCGCGCCTGAATTGGCGAGCGTTTCGCCAGACACGGCTGACACAGCGATAGGAACATCTGACAGCGGGCTGGCGCGCCGTGTGGCCGTCACGATGATCGGAGCTTCTTCCGTGCTCGACGCATCGTCAGCTTGCGGGACGTCTTGCGCGATGCCGGGGGTTGCAGTCAGCGCTGCAAAAGCGGCGGACACGAAGAAAAGGGATTTACGCATTGGGGGTGGCTCCTCTCATATGAATCATCATTATTATGAGAGCTTCCTAGCCGCGCATTTAGGCATACACTAGGGGGCTTTGCGTCGTTTTTGAGCAGATGCGGCTTTTATGTCACAGTGACAAGGATTGGGTGGATTTAGACGGTAAAGCTTTCCCCGCATCCGCACGCCCCTTTGGCATTGGGGTTGTTGAACATGAAGCCAGCGGTAAAATCATCCTCCACCCAATCCATTGTCGATCCGACCAGATAGAGCACCGATCCGCCGTCGATATAGAGCACACCGCCCGGGGTTTCGATCTTTTCATCGAAAGGCACGGCGGTGGTCACATAGTCCACCGAATAGGCGAGACCAGAGCATCCCCGACGCGGCGTGGAAAGCTTCACACCAATGGCGTCAGCAGGGGCTTTTGACATGAGCGCAGCAATCCGCGCTTCGGCGGACGGCGTCAGCAAAACCGCTGCGGGGCGGATGCGGGCTTTTGTGGCTATAGTCATAACATTCCCAATTCTAACCGCGCCTCATCAGTCATCTTGGCCGAATCCCACGCAGGTTCCCAAACAAGATTAACCTCAGCATCACCGATCCCCGGCACCGCGCCAACACGCAATTCAACTTCCTGAGGCATGGATTCTGCAACAGGGCAGTTCGGCGTCGTCAGCGTCATCGTAACAATCGCGTGGCCTTCATTGATCTCAACACCGTAAATCAGGCCCAGATCGTAGATATTGACGGGAATTTCAGGATCATAAATATCCTTGAGCGCGTCGATGACCGCCTCATAAAGATCGCCGCCGGGCGCTTCACCGCCTACGGGTTCAGGCTTGGCCGCCAGAAAACCGGCGAGATAATCCTTCTTACGCTCAAAGCCTTCAACCACGTCCTGCACACGCGCCTTTGGCGGCGGCGGTACGCTCGTCACTTCTTCAACTTGAATTTCGTGTCCGCTCATCCAAAAATCCTTACCGTCCGCTCGATCCCGCGTACCAGAGCCGCGACATCGCTTTCATCATTGTAAATCCCAAAGCTAGCCCGCGCCGTCGCAGGCACACCCAGATAGTCCATCAGCGGCTGCGCACAGTGATGGCCTGCGCGGATCGCAACCCCTTCTTCATCCAGTATAGTGCCAAGGTCATGCGGATGCACCCCCTCCATCGCAAAGGAGATGATTCCAGCGGACTCTTCTGGACCAAATAAGCGGACGCTGTTGATGGAGCGCAGCGCATCGCGGGTTTGCCTCACAAGTGCGGCCTCATGCGCGTGGATCGCCACCATTCCAATATGGTCGACATAATCGACGGCGGCATGAAGCGCGATGACTTCGGTGATCGATGGCGTCCCTGCCTCAAACCGGGCCGGGGCGGCGGCATAAGTGGTGCCGGAAAAGCTGACCTTATCAATCATCGCGCCGCCGCCTTGCCACGGCGGCATGGCATTGAGCAATTCCTCCCGCGCCCAGAGCACGCCGATGCCCGTCGGGCCGTAAAGCTTGTGGCCTGAGAACACGAGGAAATCACAGTCAAGCTCCGCGACGTTTACAGGCATATGCGGCACGGATTGGCAGGCATCAAGCATCAGCTTTGCGCCAACCTTGTGCGCAATGTGCGCCGCCCGCTTGGCATCAATGACCCCGCCCAACACGTTGGAGACATGCGCGAATGCTACAAGCACATGATCGCGCGTGATCATCGCTTCGGCCGCATCCAGATCAATCTGGCCATCGGCGGTCAATGGGCAAACGTCGATTTCAAAGCCCGCGAGCTGCCACGGCACGATATTGCTATGATGCTCCAATTGCGACAGCAATATGCGGCCCTTGGGCGCAAAGCTGTGGGCGACAAGATTGATCCCCTCAGTCGCGCCGCGCACGAACACCACTTCATTATCCGACCGCGCACCAATGAACTGAGCCACCCGCTTGCGCGCGGCTTCATAAGCCAATGTCATATCGGCGGAGCGTTTGTAGACACCCCGGTGGACAGTGGCATAATCCACGCCCATCGCGCGGGTCATCGCATCGATCACTACCTGCGGCTTTTGCGCCGTCGCGGCGGTATCGAGATAGTGCCACCCATTTACGCCCGGAAAGTCTGTGCGGTAATTCCCCAACCCGCTCAGGCTGAGCTTGTCGAAGCCCCAGTTGGAAACGCCCACCGACCCTTCGTCAAGCTCAGGGTGAGCGGCCTTGGCAGCTGTAGTCGCGTTCATACCATCTCTCCCAATTTGGAGAGCGCCGCTGCAATCAGCATATCTTCACCTTCTGCCCCTTCAAACACGCTTGCGATAAACGCCTGAAGCAACAGTTTCTTGGCTTCCGCAGGCGGAAGCCCGCGTGCGGCGAGGTAGAACATGGCCGTCTTATCCAGTTCGCCTACGGTGGCCCCGTGGGCGCATTTGACATCATCGGCATAGATTTCGAGTTCGGGCTTGGCGTTCGCAGTCGCGGTGCGGTCAAGCAGCATGGCTTTCACCGATTGCACGCTGTCAGTCTTCTGCGCATCCCGCGCCACGGCGACTTTGCCGAGGTATGATCCTGTGGCGTTGCCCGACAGGACGGACCGGACTGTCTGGCGCGACGTTGCACCGGGTTCAATGTGGCGCACGGTGGTGATCAGTTCGACCGTCTGCGAGCCCGTGCCCAACTGCACGGCACCAAGCGTGAGGTCCGCGCCATCATGCAACGTAACATCCAGCACGATCCGCCCGAGCCTGCCGCCCGCGTTCAGGATGTGGATCGCTGCCTTCGCGCCTGCCTCAACCTTGAGGGTGAGGTTCTGGACAACCACTTCGTCAGCGCTCGCGATATTGATGATCTGCCGGGCAAAACTCTCCCCCGCCGCCACCGTGACGCACTCCACTGCCTCACGCGCAGGCGCGCTGACAAGCGCGTCGATATCGGAATAGCGAAACGCCTCATCGCGACGGGTTGGAAGAGTGACAATGTTCATGACAAACACCCCTCCGCGCCTCCGCGCCTCCGCGTGAACCAAAACTTCTTCTGTTCACGCAGAGACGCGGAGGCGCGGAGAAGAAGGGGTTGGGCTTGGCTCACGCCGCAACCCCCACATAGCCGTCACGCTCCAGTTCCAGCGCCAGTTCTGGCCCGCCCGTCCGCGTGATGCGGCCATCGGCGAGGACGTGGACGAAGTCGGGGCGGACATAATCAAGCAGGCGCTGGTAATGGGTGATCAGCAGCACCGCCTTGTCGGGTTTGCGCATGATCCGGTTGATCCCGTCACCCACCACGCGCAGCGCGTCGATGTCGAGGCCAGAGTCAGTCTCGTCGAGGATCGCCAGCGCGGGGTCAATGATGCCCATCTGCACCATTTCGTTGCGCTTCTTCTCTCCGCCTGAAAAGCCTACATTCACCGGGCGTTTGAGCATGTCATAGTCCATTCCCATCGCGTCCGCCTGCGCCCGCGCGATTTTCAGGAATTCACCGCCCGACAACGGAGCCTCACCGCGATGCTTGCGTTGCGCGTTGAGGGCTTCGCGCAGGAACTGCACGTTCGACACACCGGGGATTTCGACGGGGTATTGGAAACCGAGGAACAGGCCAGCAGCCGCGCGTTCATGGGGGGCGAGGGCGAGCAAATCCAAGCTTTCCTCTGTGCTCCGGCGAAGGCCGGAGCCCTGCTCGCCATCTCCAAGGCTCCGGCCTTCGCCGGAGCACAGAGGTGGCGTGAAGCGCACTTCACCCGAAGTCACCTCATACCCAGGCCTTCCGCTGAGCACATAGCCCAACGTCGATTTCCCCGCGCCATTCGGCCCCATAATCGCATGGATCTCGCCCGCGTTTACGGTGAGGGTAAGGCCCTTGAGGATAGGCTTGTCGCCAACAGTGGCGTGGAGGTTCGTGATCTGAAGCATTATTCGTCGACTTTCACTGGGCGCGCCCAAGTTTGCCACAGCGCCAATGGTGCCAAAAACAAGGGGTGGTAGAGAAACAAGATGGCAAACATCCACATGCCGAGTGATGGACCGTCCGGCCCCGGGGCGTCAGGCAAGGAAAAAAACGACAGTCCGTTGAACGCCGTGAAAAACCATTGAAACGGCAGCCCCGTAAACAGCCAAAACAGGCATTCATTTCGGTACCAGCGCGGAATGATCATCCCACACTCCTCTTGTGCGAAAGGCACTTGAGGATCGGCTTGTCGCCGACGGTGGCGTGGAGGTTATTGATTTGGAGCACTGTTTTCTCTCCTACGAGCGCGCAGCTCCAAGATTTGAAGCCGAACCTCGTCCTTCTTAGGTTCCGCTCCCTCGTTCAGCATCTTCAAAGCGCGTGGGCCTGCTGTTGATGGATCGTTTTCGGTGTCAGCCGAATATTCAGCTTCCAACTTGTCGAATGCGTCTGCCCACCGAGCGCTGCACGACGTCATCGCGGCCTTTATCAAATCGTCTGGGGATGCGCCGGAAGGCTCAAGGGCTAGTGCCTTTGTTCCCAGACAGTCGATGTACGCCTTCCACAAAATGTAGGATTCTCTTGAGGCAGCGCTGGCAGGCACCGTCGACCCGCCGAGCACTATGGACGCGGCTAAGATACTAAATTGGAAACTCACCCCACACTCCCCTCAAGCGAAATCCCCAGTAGCTTCTGCGCTTCCACTGCAAATTCCATCGGCAGTTGCTGCAGCACTTCCTTGGCGAAGCCGTTGACGATCAGCGCCACGGCTTCTTCCGCGTTCAGCCCGCGTTGCATGGCGTAGAACATCTGGTCGTCCGAAATCTTGCTTGTTGTCGCCTCATGCTCGATCTGCGCGCTGGGGTTGCGGACTTCGATATAGGGGACGGTGTGGGCACCGCTTAAACTCCCCAGCAACAGAGAATCGCACTGGGTGAAGTTGCGCACGCCCTCGGCATTCGGCGCGACGCGTACCAGACCGCGATAGGTATTGTTGCTGTGTCCGGCGCTGATGCCCTTGCTGACGATGGTCGAGCGGCTGCCCTTGCCATTATGGATCATCTTGGTGCCGGTATCGGCCTGCTGGTAATTGTTGGTCACCGCGACCGAATAAAATTCGCCGACGCTGTTCTCGCCGTTCAAAACGCAGCTTGGATATTTCCACGTCACAGCACTGCCGGTTTCCACCTGAGTCCATGAAACCTTGCTGTTCTTCCCCTGGCACAGTGCGCGCTTGGTCACGAAATTATAGATGCCGCCTTTGCCCTCTGCATCGCCGGGATACCAATTTTGAACCGTCGAATATTTAATCTCAGCATCATCAAGGATCACCAGTTCAACGCACGCGGCGTGAAGCTGATTCTCGTCGCGCATCGGCGCGGTGCAGCCTTCGAGGTAGGACACGTAACTGCCCTTATCCGCGATGATCAAGGTGCGTTCAAACTGGCCGGTATTTTCCGCGTTGATGCGAAAATAGGTGGAGAGCTCCATCGGGCAGCGCACGCCTTCGGGGATGTAAACGAACGTCCCGTCGCTAAACACCGCGCAGTTGAGCGTCGCGAAATAATTATCGTGCATCGGGATGATCTTGCCGAGATATTTGCGGACAAGGTCTGGATATTCGCGGATCGCTTCCGAAATGCTGCGGAATATCACGCCAGCCCGTTCTAGTTCGGCGCGGAAAGTGGTCGCCACTGACACGCTGTCAAACACAGCGTCCACAGCCACACGCCGCGCGGGAAGCCCGCCTTCGCTGCTTTCGCCTTCACTGGCCTCAACCCCGGCCAGCAATTTCTGCTCAGCAATGGGAATGCCAAGCTTCTCATACACGCGCAGGATTTCGGGATCGACTTCATCAAGGCTACCCAGCTTGGGCTTCACCGTGGGTGCGGCGTAGTAATAGGCATCCTGATAATCAATCGGGTCGATTTCCAGCTTGGCCCAATCCGGCGGCGTCATCGTTTGCCACATGGCAAAGGCCTTCAACCGCCAATCGAGCATCCACTGCGGCTCATCCTTCTTGGCGCTGATGAAACGGACCGTGTCTTCGGTCAGGCCCTTGGGCGCAAATTCGGTCTCAATGTCCGATGACCAGCCATGTTCATAGTCAGCGACAGACGCAGCGGCATCAATGGCTGCCTGGTCCCGCACCGGTTGGTCAAGCAAGGCGGCTTCGGTAACGGCTATGTCTGTCATGTCGCTTGGCCTGAAAAAAGAATTTCGTTCGCGCGGAGGCGCAGAGGCGCGGAGGTTACGAACCCAGCCTCAATTTTGGAGGTTATTCTAAAACGTAATTTAACGATGAGGTCGTTCAGCGCCAACACCTCCGCGCCTCCGCGCCTCCGCGCGAACCAAAATTCGTTCCCAACTATTCGAAAGATACTCACACTCGCCCTCCCGACAATGTCGTCAGGCTCACACTGGCCAGCGCGCCGCGGATGGTTTCATTGACGACGGGCCAATGCGGCTGGACGAGGCATACCGCCTCCATGCCGCAATCATGCCGCCCGGTTTCGACGCAACTTGTCATGGCGATGGGGCCTTCAATCGCCTCAACGATTTCTGCCAGCGTAATGGCGGTCGCGGGCCGGGCAAGTGAAAGCCCACCGCCCGCGCCGCGTGCTGAGTGCAACAGGTTTGCAGCGGAAAGCTTGCTCACCAATTTCTGCACAGTGGGCAGAGGCAAACCCGTTTCATCCGCCAGACAAGCCGCGTTAAACCGCGCCTCGCCGTGGTGGCGCGCAGCCGCCGACATCAGCACAACGGCATAATCTGTAAGACTCGATAATCGCATGTGACTTTAAGTGGACCATTTTGGTCTGATTATCAAGGCTGGTCTTAAGTCCCGATCCTTTACCCCCCGTAAAGCGCATCCACTTGCGCGCCGTAGGTTTGGCGGATCACGTGGCGGCGGATTTTCTGGCTGGGGGTGAGCATCTCATTGTCGATGGTGAAGCCGTCGGGCGTCAGCGCGATTTTGCGGACGCGTTCGGTGACGGACAGGGTTTTGTTGACGCCGTCTACTGCTGCCATGATCGCGGATTTGAACACCGGCAAATCACAGAGCGCGCGCAGATCATAAGGAACGTCATTCTTTTGGCACCATTCCAGCGCCCATTCCGGGTCTGGCACAACAAGCGCAACCATGTGCGGGCGCTTATCCCCGCTCACCATCGCTTGCACGATTTCGGGTTGCAGGGTCAGCATCCCTTCAATCTTTTGCGGACTTACATTTTCGCCTTTGTCATTGACGATAATGTCTTTTTTCCGGTCCGTAATTTTGACGCGGCCCTTTTTGTCGAGCTCGCCGATATCACCTGTATGCAGCCAACCATCCACCAGCGCGCGGTTGGTTTCGGCTTCATTGCGCCAATAGCCGTGCATGACGAGTTCGCCGCGCACCAGGATTTCGCCATCTTCGGCTATTTTGACTTCCACGTCTTTTAGGGGGCGTCCGACTGTATCCATTTTCAGGCCAACACTGGGCCGGTTGCACGATATGATCGGCGCGGCTTCGGTCTGGCCATAGCCTTGGAGGAGAGTGACGCCGAGGCTGTGGAAGAAGATGCCAAGTTCGGGGTTAAGCGGCGCTCCGCCCGACACCAGCGCTTTAATCCGCCCACCAAATTTGGCTTGGATCGCAGGGCGCAGGGTCTTGTCGATGAAGAAATTCATCGGCTTATCCCACACCGGCACGCCGCCGCCCAAGTCTTTCGCGCCAAGGCTCAGCGCACGTTTCAGTAGGCCTTGTTTGAATTTGCCTTCCTTCTCAAACGCCTTGATTACGCGGGCACGGATGACCTCAAACAGGCGCGGCACCACGACCATGATGGTGGGTTTGACTTCCTCCATATTCGCCATCAGCTTTTCCAAGCCTTCGGCATAGGCAATTTGCCCACCCAGACCGATGGGCAAATATTGTCCGCCGGTATGTTCATAAGCATGGGAGAGCGGCAGGAAGGAGAGGAACACTTCATCCTCCCACCCAAAATCTTGTGAGATAATTTCAACCGCCCCAGCCACGCTGCACAATATGGCCCCGTGATGCTGCATGACGCCGCGCGGCGATCCGCCCGTTCCGCTGGTGTAGATGAGGCAGGCCAAATCTTCGCGTTTGAAATTCGTCGCGGCATGATTGGCACAGTCTGTCGGGTCAGCCTCTTTGGCCATGAAGGTTGACCAATTGTGGATTGCGACCCCTGTGGATTGGCCGACCCGCAATTCTTCAATGCCAATCAAATGATGGGCATGGGTGGCGCGGATGGCGGCAGGGATCAGGGCTTGGGCCAGTTTCGCGGTTGATACGATCACTGCACTCGCGCCGCTATCTTCGATAATATGCTGATGATCACGTTCAGTGTTGGTGGTGTAGGTGGGCACAGTGACGCAGCCTGCGGCCATGATGCCCAGATCAGCGATACACCATTCGGGGCGGTTCTCGGATACCAGCATCACCCGGTCACCGGGTTTCAGACCAATGTCTTTAAGAGACGCAGCAAGCGATGCGACCATCTGCGCTGCCTCTGTCCAGCTGATGCTGGTCCAAGCACCGCCTTTTTTGCTTTTTAAGAAAGGCGCATTTCCTTTTTCTGCTGCGCGCTGGAAAAACAGCGTCACCAGATTGGGGAAATGTTCAAATTCCCGAGCAGCCATTGTCTGTCCCTCTTACCCTATTTTCTCTTGAATATCGTTCGACCAACTTAGCCCCAAATCCGTTCATGTCGAGCCAAGTCGAGACACTGTTTCCTCGTGGCAATAGTATCTCGACTTGACCTATGGTCAAGTTTACCCTGAGCACCGGCTTGGCAGTCGAAGGGCTCGACACGAACGGGTGGGGGATTCATATAACGAACTGCGCACACCCAGAAACTCATTCAGTCGAATCAGCGCCTTCGCTGCGTGGATCCGCCGCCCCCTGCCAATGATCGCCGACGCGCGCGGCAGCATTGGCTTTCCCAAACGCGTCTGACTGCACCACTGTGCGCCCAAAGCTGGCCAGCGGTCCGGCCATCGCGGCCAGCGGCGTATTCGCTTCAATAATCAGGCCATCACCCCGGAAATAAAGGTTGGATGTGGCAATCGCCTGATCGACTGGCAGGCCCCAATCGAGATGCGCGATCAGCGTCTTGGCGACTTGCATGATGATTGTCTTGCCGCCTGCCGCGCCAACGGTAAAAATCGCTTCGCCCTTGGCATTGAAAACAATGGTCGGCGACATGGAGGAGACTGGGCGTTTGCCTGCCATCACGCGGTTGGCCACTGGCGCGCCGTCTTTTTCAGGCACCCATGTAAAATCGGTCAGTTCATTGTTCAGGATATAGCCATTGGCGACCAACTGACTGCCAAAGGCGCTTTCGACGGTTGACGTATAAGTGGCCACGCTGCCGCGATCATCAACCGCCACGAAATGGGTCGTGCCGCTCACTTCGCCGGAAATGCCAGCGGTACGGGTGGGCGCGCCGGGCGGAGTGCCAGCGGCGTAGGAGGGTAGGGACGTCGTTTCGGAAATGAGCGCAGACCGGCTGGCGATATAGCTTTTGTCCAGCAGGCCAGTGACGGGAACGGAGATGAAGTCCGCGTCGCCCAGATATTTCTCCCGGTCGGCATAGGCTAATTGCATGGCTTCGGCGATCAGGTGCCAGCTTTTCGCATTGTCCTTGCCAAGGGCTGTCAGATCAAAGCGTTCGACCATGCCCAGAATCTGAAACACTGTGGTCGCGCCTGAAGACGGCGGCCCCATGCCGCACAATTTATAAACGCGGTACGTGGTGCAGACGGCGGGGCGGTCTTTCGCCTTGTAAGACGCAATGTCTGCTTTGGTGATGACTGTTGGATTGCGGACCGATTTGCCAGCGGCATCGATAATCGCTTGCGCGTTTTGGCCAGAGTAAAAGGCCTTTGCCCCGCGCTTCGCAAGCGTGCGCAGCAGCGCCGCAAGGGCGGGGTTCTTGACTGTTTCGCCAGCCACTTTGGGGCGATCGTCCTGCCAGTAAATGGCTTTGGTGGCCGGGAAGTCATTCCAGAGCGGATTGAACATCTTCATCGAATCGGCAAGGCGCGGCGTCACGACATAGCCATCTTCGGCCAAGCGGATCGCAGGATCAAACAACTTCGCCCATTTTAGCTTTCCCCATTTCTGATGCGCCTTCGCCATCAGGGCGATGTTGCCGGGGATACCGACAGAACGCCCGCCGGGAACAGCATCGCGGAACGAGATGGGCTTGCCGTCAGTTTTCAGAAACAGGGTCGGCGTGGCTGATGAAGGTGCTGTTTCGCGGCCATCAATGGTCGCGGTGCTGCCCGTCCTTGTATCATAATAGACCAGAAAGCCGCCGCCACCGATGCCCGACGACTGCGGCTCCACCACTGTCAGCGCCAGCATCATGGCCATCGACGCGTCTGAGGCGGTGCCGCCAGCGCGCAGAATTTCCATGCCCGCCTCGGTCGCGCGGGGATCAGCAGTTGTGACAGTGCCCTTCGCCCATGCGGAAACGGGGGCAAGAACAAGCGCGACGATAAGGATCAGTTTTTTCATGGGAGGCATCCTAAAAGCTAAACGGCCACGGGCAAGGGCTTATCGCGCATCAACACCCACCGCATCCGACAATTTGGTAAATCCGTCACGACGAAGCAGAGCGGCAAGGCCCTTATTCATGCGGCGGACAAGGCCAGGGCCTTCGTAAACCAGTGCCGAATATATCTGGATGAGCGACGCGCCGGCGCGGATGCGGGCATAAGCGTCGTCCGCGCTCTCAATGCCGCCCACGCCGATCAGGGGAATCGCACTTCCTGTCGCCCGCCTGAAATCGATCATCCGCTGCTGGGCGAGCGATTTGAGGGGTGCGCCGGAAAGGCCGCCCTGTTCGCTGGCATGGGAGGATTGAAGGGGCGGGCGGCTGATCGTGGTGTTGGAGACGATAAGGGCATCAACGCGACCGACGCTGAGGCGCGCGATGTCATCAATATCTGCCGGTTCCAAATCAGGCGCGACTTTCAGGAATATTGGCGGACCCGCATCGCCATTGGCCGCAATCACGGCGTCTAGCAGCGCCTCTAGCACTTTGGCGTCTTGCAAGGCCCGCAACCCCGGCGTGTTTGGGGACGAAATATTGATCGTCAAATAGGACGCCACAGCGCCCATCCGCGACACGCCTGACACATAGTCCGCAATCCTATCAACCGAATCCTTATTCGCCCCAATATTGATGCCAATAATGCCAGCACGCGCCATAAAGGCTTGCTTCATCCGGCCGTAAGCCTCGACTTGGCCCTGATTGTTAAAGCCCATCCGGTTGATCACGGCGCGGTCCTGGGCCAGCCGGAACAGGCGCGGCACTGGATTGCCCGCCTGAGGGCGTGGGGTGAGCGTGCCAATCTCGACGGACCCAAACCCCAGCGCCAGCGACTGCACGGGGGCTTCGGCATCTTTGTCAAAACCCGCTGCAAGCCCCACAGGATTGGGAAAGTTCAATCCCGCGACGCAAATGGCCAATATGCTGTCGTCAACGGGCGTCAGTATTCTGGGAAGAAGCCTAAGCCCCATCAGCGTCAGCCGATGAGCGCGTTCGGGATCAAGACGGAAGAGAAGAGGGCGCAGGGCGCTGAACGAAGACATATACCGTGCTTACAGCACGCGCGGGCGCGTTCAAGGCTCGATCCCTGCTTGAATTTCGCGCGTCGAATTCGTCCAAGCCGAATCGGTTGGACCGGCATAACAGGAACGCGCGACCCGAGGGTGCATCCGTTTCACGGTGATACCTTCTCCTAACGGCTCGGCAGAAATGCCGGGCCGTTTTTTTGTCCGCACCCCCTTCGCCTGCATAAATTCGACATCGCCTGTAAAATATGATATGGCGTTTTCATAATAATCAGGGGCGCGACCATGAAGCTGGATTATATGCCACCGCCGGCAGATTTGGCGGATTATATCTCGGCCTTCTATCTGTTTGAAGCAGAGCTTGATGAACTTAACGACGTTGAGCGTGCTGATATTGCTCAGTTTCGTGTGGTGCTCTCCGGCTCCGGCACTGTGACCTTTGCCGATGGCCGCGCTCAGGATTTTACCGGCGTTTCTCTGTTCGGGCCGCGTATGGGCGCAAGCCGTATTACAGCGCGAGGGCCCGTGATGCGGCTGTTCGGGTGCGGCGTTTTGCCCGCGGGGTGGGCGCTTTCCATCCGCCGCCCTGCCCACCAAAGCATCAACAGCGTTATTCCGGCTGATGATATCTTAAAGGCTGCGTTCCCTTCTCTGGTGAAAGACATCGCGGCCTGTTCAACCGTGGAACAGATGGCGGCCCTTGCCTCCGCCTGTTGTCGCACGCATTTCAGCCAAGTCGATCTGAAGCCGGTGCAGTTTGTGCGCACACTCAACGCTTGGCTCGAATCCTCGCTCGTCCCGCTTATTTCGGATCTGGAAGCGCAAACCGGGCTTTCCCAACGTCAAATTGAACGGTTGGCCAATCACTATTTCGGCGCGCCACCGAAATTCCTGATCCGCAAATATCGCGCGCTGCGTGCGGCAAACCAAATCGCAAATGGCGATGGCGAATGGCAAGATTTTATCGACACGGCCTATTATGATCAGCCGCATTTCATTCGTGAAATTAAGGAATTTATTGGCATGACGCCCAGCGCCATTCGCAACGCCAATTCGCCGCTATCGATGCTGGCCTTTGGGCGCGCGCGCCTTGCCGGCTCCGTCTCTCCGCTCGTATCGGAGACTTAAGGCTGCTGCTTCGGCGCCTTATAGGGCGTGAAGTCACCCGCAATGCAAAAGCCAGACCGCATGCCGGATAGTAGATCAACGCGCTCAATCACGTCTCCCCGGCACAATTGTGTGCCAATGGTGCGCGTTACAAATGTGTCGCTTCCCCGATTGCCGCAGCCTTTGGACTCCGTGCGGTAAGCCAGTTTGCGGCCCACCGTGAACAGCACCGAATCCCCATAAGCTTCGGTTTGTTGAGCTTCGCGTAAATTGATGCAGCTTTGCGGCTTTCCAGGCGTGAGGCCGTCCAGCGCCTTGGCGAGGCGCGCCTCATCGGTCAGCTTGTCCCGTTTCGCGGACGACGCCGTCGGCAGGGCAAGGGCAGCGGCGAGTGTAATCAGCAAGGCGATGCGCATAACAGTCTCCTTAAATAGTAGATCATCGTCATATACCCATTTGTGCGCCGATGCCAGAGTGCGGATGCCAGAGTGACGCCCTTTGGCCACAGGAAATGCGAAATCGGTAAGGCTGCGCTTTTTCAGGCCTTTGAAATTCCGAACAAACACAGTATGCGCGCTCCACGACCTGAAATATTTGGAGATAAGATTATACCACCGCTGTCCCCCCGCCGTGCCGTTGGCCCGAATACCCCGCCCATGAACGGACCGCGCTACAATGAATTTATCGTCTCCCCCAAGGTGCGGGTGATTGACGAAAATGGCGAAAATCTAGGCGTTCTCTACACTAAAGAAGCAATTGAGCAGGCGCAGGATGTCGGCCTTGATCTCGTTGAAATCTCCCCCAACGCTGATCCGCCAGTCGCCAAATTTCTTGATATCGGCAAGTTCAAATATGAGGCCCAGAAAAAGGCCAACCTTGCGCGCAAGAATCAAAAGACGCAGGAAATCAAAGAAATTAAGATGCGCCCCAACATCGACGATCATGATTATGAAACGAAGATGAAGGCCATCCACAAATTCATCGGTGAAGGTGACAAAGTCAAAGTCACTCTCCGCTTTCGCGGTCGCGAACTGGCGCACGGTCAATTGGGCATGAAATTGCTTGACCGCGTGCAAGAAGATACAGCCGAAGATGCAAAGGTGGAACAATTCCCCCGCATGGAAGGCCGCCAGATGCTGATGGTGCTCAGCCCGAAATAAGGGTGTGACTTTATAAGTAAGCGAGGCTGAAAACGCTTCATCTAAGCCCTTCCTCGTCTTGGGAGGGGCTTTAGAAAGACGTCGCGACTCCCAGCCAGCGGCTCAGCTTAAGAAGGCGCGGAAGAATAAGCCTTTCAAACAGCCAGAGCAAGATGAGCGATGCGGCCAGCAACGGGAGCAGAGCGGCCAAGATCAGCAGGATTGCAACTACACCTTGAATTCGTGCTGGAATAGGGGGCAGGGGCAGCGCCCCCAGCCCACCCGCCGGTTTCCGCCGCCGCCACATCACAAAACCCGACACCGCAAGCGTCGTCAGCGCCAACGCCGTCAGCACGCCAATTGCCTGATTGATCCAGCCGAATAACTGCCCTTCATGCCAGGCAATGCCGTAGCCCACTACCTGATCAATCGGGTGGCGGTCGGCAAAGCGTTCGTCATTTATCTTTTGTCCCGTCACTGCGTCGTAACTGAGGGTTGCGCGCAAAGGCCGGTTTTGAGCATTGGATTTCACTGTCCAATGTTCGCCGGGCGGCGTGATCACGACGGGGAAGGCAAGCTTTTCTGCGCGCGCTGCCGCAATGATATTGTCTATTGAGGACATGTGCTCAGCACTGTCATTGCCCATCATGGCGTTATGATCATGATCAGAATGATCGTCGCGGGCGATTTTCCAGTCCTGCTTGCCCTGTACCCACCCGGCCTGCGCACGCACGGTCTTGAACGCGTCACCCCAGACACCGGCCCAAGGCATGCCAGTGATCAGGAGCAGCAGAGCCAGGCCTGACACCCAAAATCCAGTGACGGCATGAACATCCCGCCAGAACGCCCGTTTGCCAAGGCGCAGACGGGGCCAGACGACCCCTGCCAAGCCCCTTCCGCCCGCTTCGCGTCTGGGCATCCAGAGATAAAGGCCCGAAAGGATCATGACGATGGCCCAACTTGCCGCAAGTTCAACCGCCCAGCTTCCTGCCTTTCCAAGCAGAACCGTGCTGTGCACGCGCGACACAAACTCCGCGATCCGTGTATCGGGGTCGAGGCTGCCGATGACTTGGCCATACGGAGACACAAAAACATCACGCATGGCCTGCCCGCCGGGCAATGCGAGGTGAACAAGTGCTGCGTCTCCCGGCGCTTGGGGTAAACGGTAACTGTCAAACCGCGCGTCCGGGAACACCGCGAGTGCCGCATCGATCTGCTGCGATGGGGCCACCGCTGCCGCAGTCGTCAGGTCCCGGAATGCGGCTTCTTCCCACGCCTCAATCTGCGGCTTGAACAGATAAATCGCGCCGGTGACTGACAGAATGAGAATGAACGGAATAACGAACAGCCCGGCATAAAAATGCCACCGCCAGAGCGTGCGATAGAGTGCGCTTGTCTGTTCCATCAGAGTGTCCACCCTGCTTTGACCAAGATTATATGGCCTTTGACAGCCGTATTGCTGGCAAAGGCTGAAGTTAAAGCGATGGCCAGCAGGCACGCCGACGCGCGCAAAGTTGTTGAGAGTTTCATGATGAATGTCCTGAATTCAAACCGGAAGGCGCCTGCAATTCAGCAAGCGGGCAGGGTCAAATCAGAACGGGTGGGCCAGTTTGGGGTGGGGGCGGGGCAGCAAGGCCCTGACTGATAGCGGCAGTTTGTCGATGCAGACCGTGAAGCACTGGCGGTGCAACAGCGTAAATCGCGGGAGGTACAGTTGGCGCATCAATCGCCGGTGCCACTGAAGCAAAGGCGCAGAGGGTGTCTTTATGATCGCTGCCTGATGGATCAGACTTATGGGTCTTGCCCGCCTTGTCGAGCCACATAATTGTGCGGCCTTCGCCTGAACAGACCGAAATCTGGATCGTTCCACCGGCAAAGGTCGGCATCCACCCGGCTGGCAACGCCGCCCGCGCCAGCAGCGCCAGCGCAATCAGCGAAAGCATTAACGGCGCGCGAACGCTGAAAAGACGGCGGATATGTTGCACTTCGCCTCCTTGCCCCCACGCGCCACATGGGTCAATAGAACGAAATGAGTAGACCTCTGAATTATGGTGACGGGTGCGATAACCCCTAAATCAGCCTGTTGAAATCTCCCTCCAATCATGTGTGCGATTGCTACAGCTTCACACAGTTCTGAAAAAAGACTGCTCTCCGTCTCTTTGCCGATGGTCCGCAGGTTAGCACAGCAAGCAGTCGCTGGGCTTTGCTCTTGACAAAGCAGTAATGTTCATCTAATGTTCTAACTGCTCTTTGAAACCCTACCGCCCCGCGCAGCAGATTGTGAATGATTGATCCACGCCACCGCGCGCGGGAATTTTGTGCCTGATCACGGCGGGGAGGCGTGAAAGAGGCGCGCCGCACTTTAACCTTGTTCAGGTTCGAAAAGCGGAGTCCTCTGAGAAACGTTTCAGGTGTCAACCATGTGTCAACTTTGGACATAGGCTCCACCGGCCATCCCCAGCAAAAGGAGATATTTTCTCCGAAAGCCACACCTGTTTCAAACGCGCGACTGGCACAACTTTACTAAACTTTGGAGCTTGCAGTGAAGCGTGTGCATTAGAGGAGCCAGAATTATCGTGACCCTGCGCTAACGACAGAAATCGCCAAGGCCGGTTCGAAGCGGAGGTGCAACGAGGACGAAATGCTGACACGCACGTCGCTGTTGTCCCACCCTATTTCCGCGAAAACATCCTGACCCCGCCAACCCATGTTTCGGAGACTTTCATCGCCCGTATCTCAGACGGGGTTGAATTCAGCGGGTCTCGGTCGACCAAGATGAAGTCAGCGTATAGCCCCGGCGCCAACCGCCCGGTTTTCCCTTCCGCAAAAGAGGCGTAAGCGGCCCCAGTGGTGAAACCAGCCAGCGCCTGCTCCACTGTCACGCGCTCTTGAGGTTGCCACCCACCAAAGGGTTCGCCCTTGGCATCTTCGCGGGTAATGGCCGCCGCAATTCCGGCGAATGGGTCTGCGCTTTCCACAGGGACATCAGAGCCGAATGCGAGCCTGCCGCCTGCTTTCAAGACTGACGCCCAGGCATAGGCGCCTTTCAGCCGGTCAGGCCCCAATCGCGCCTCTGCCATGGTCCGGTCGCTGGTCTGGTGCACGGGCTGCATCGATGCGATCACTCCGGTTTTGGCAAGGCGCGGGATATCAACAGGGTCCACGATCTGCGCATGTTCAACGCGCCAGCGCCTGTCTCCGGTATAGGTCAGCGACAGCTCATCAATGGCATCAAGCAGTTGCGCATTGGCACCGTCCCCAATCGCGTGCACCGCGACTTGAAACCCGTCCATCGCGGCGCGGCTCATCTGGTTGCGGATGGCGCTATCAGTCAGAAACTGTAGGCCGCGTTCGCCGGGCTTGTCAGAATAAGCCGCTTTCAAATAGGCCCCACGTGATCCCAGTGCGCCGTCGCTATACAGCTTCACGCCCCCCATCCGCAGCTTGGCCTCATAAAGCCACGGCGTCGGCTCTCCGCCCGCAATTTGCAGCATCGGGCCAAGCCCTGCCGAATAAGAATAAATCCGCGTCCGCAGGTAGCCGCCGTCGCCCGCACGGCGAAAAGTCAGCCAATCGTCAACGCTGGTGCCCATATCGGCGATGCCAGTAATGCCGAAGCCGAGCAGAACATCCTGCGCCTTCAAAAAAGCCAGATCGCGTTCTTTGGCCAGCGGTTGCGGCACAGATTTTTGCACCAGGTCAGACGCCGCATCGATGAACACACCGCTAGGCTTGCCCGCCGCCATTTCGATACGCCCGCCCGGTGGGGACACGCTTTTGGCCGTTACACCCGCCGCTGCCATTGCTGCGCTATTGGCCCAGCCTGCGTGGCCGTCCACGCGTTCGAGCCAGACCGGCCGGTCGCTGACCACTGAATCAAGATCAGCCGCGGTGGGGAAACGCCCAAGCTTCCAAGTTTCCTGATTCCAGCCGCGCCCTGTGATCCATTTCTGCGACGGGTTGGCATCGGCATAGGCTTTGATTTTCGCCTTCGCCTCTTCGAGTGATGTCGTGCCAGATAGATCAAGGCTGACCGCCTGCCAGCCAATCCCCATCATATGGCCGTGCGCGTCGATTAGGCCGGGCAAGAGCGTGCGGCCTTTGCCGTCCAGCCGAAACTTGGGTCCCGGCGGATAAGCGCAGGGCTTACCCCGCTTGCATTTTGGGATGACTAGCGGTTCTTTGGTGGTCATCAGGCGAACGATTTTGCCATCGTCGCCGATCATCATGCCGACGAACCGCTGCACTTTGCCTTCCGGGGTTAGGGTAATGCCGTTGACATTTTCGACCAAAGTGTCGGCATAGGCGGGGGTAGTGAGGAGGGTGACCGCAAGTGCTCCAGTTGCACCCAACACCGTTCGAACTGAGCTTGTCGAAGTTCTCCCTTCCTTGTCTTTTTGGGCCCGGCCAAGGGAAGGCCCTTCGACTGCCTTGCAGGCGCTCAGGACAGGCTTCGACAGGCTCAGCCCGAACGGGTGTGGGGAATGCGGTGTTAAAGACCTCACTTTTTCGCCAATCTTCTGATGAGAGCACTCGTATCCTGCCGCGCACCGCCAAGATGCTGAACCTCAGCATAAAATTGATCAACCAAAGCCGCCACGGGCAAAGTCGCGCCGTTCACCCGGGCCTCTTCAAAGGCCAGCCCTAAATCCTTGCGCATCCAATCGACCGCAAAACCGAAATCAAATTCATCCTTGGTCATCGTGTCCCAGCGGTTGGCCATTTGCCAGCTGGATGCCGCACCGCCAGAGATGGATTCGTACACTTGGTTCAAATCCAGTTCCGCCGCTTGGGCAAAGCGCATGGCTTCGGATAGGCTCTGAATGATGCCTGCAAAGGTGATTTGGTTGACCATTTTGGTCAGCTGTCCGTGGCCCGTGGGTCCGACATGAACGATCTTTTTTGCGTAAGCCGCCATGATCGGGCGGCCGGCCTCAATCGCTTTTTCCTTGCCACCGCACATGAGAGTCAGTGTGCCATTTTCAGCACCAATCTGCCCGCCGGTAACTGGCGCGTCGATGGGCATGATGCCAAAGTCCTTTGCCTCCACGGCCAATTGCCGCGATATTTTGGCGGAGACTGTGGTGTGATCAATGAACAGCGCCCCCGATTTCATCGCGCGGAATGCCCCGTCGCGCGAAAGGGTAACAGCGGCCAGATCATCATCATTGCCAACGCAAGTGATGACGGCATCTGCATCCGTCGCGGCTTCTGCCGGGCTGCTTGCCGCGCGTCCGCCGTAACTGGCGACCCACGCATCTGCCTTTGCCCGCGTACGATTGTAAACGACCATATCATGGCCAGCATGGCGCAAATGACGGGCCATTGCCCCCCCCATGACGCCGAGTCCGATAAAAGCTATATTTGCCATAGCACGTGCATAAGGCGTGTTTCCCCCGAACGCCAGATGCGTTAGAGAGCCTCAATCATGGCAGATGCAGAACCCCTTCCGATCACGCTTTCCGACGTTCGCGCCGCTCATGACCGACTGCGCGGTTCGGTCGTGCGCACACCGACGCTGCACAGTAGAACTTTGTCCGCTATCACGGGCGCTCAGATTTGGCTTAAATTTGAAAATCTTCAATTTACCGCAGCTTATAAAGAACGCGGCGCCCTAAATAAGCTCATCCTATTGGGCGACAGCGTGCGCAAGACGGGCGTCATTGCAGCATCAGCTGGCAATCATGCGCAGGGGTTGGCCTATCATGCCGGACGGCTGGGTATTCCTGTGACCATCGTGATGCCGACCACAACGCCGCTCGTTAAAGTGCAAATGACGCGCAGTCACGGTGCCAATGTGGTCCTTCACGGGGAAGGGTTTGACGCAGCCTTTTCTCATGCGCAAATCCTGATGGCCGAACAGGGGCTGACTTTTGTCCATCCGTTTGATGATCCTGCGATCATGGCTGGGCAAGGCACAGTTGCCATTGAAATGCTGGAGGATGCGCCTGAACTTGACATGATTGTCGTGCCAACCGGCGGTGGCGGATTACTCTCCGGCATTGCAGTCGCCGCCAAGGGCATGAAGCCTGAAATTCAGGTCGTCGGTGTTCAGTCCAATCTTTATCCAGCCATGTATTGCCTTAAAACCGGCCAACAAATCAAAAGCGGCGGCGACACACTGGCGGAGGGGATTGCGGTCAGGGATCCGGGGCAGAACACCCGCGCGGTTGTAATGGCTCTCGTCGATGAAATGCGCATCGTGTCTGAGGCAATTATTGAGGAAGCCATTTCCCTTCTCCTCGATGTTGAAAAAACGGTTTGCGAAGGCGCAGGGGCCGCAGGGCTGGCTTGTTTGCTTCCAGCGAAAAACGGTGCGTTTCGGCCAGAATTTGTGGGCAAGAATATCGGTGTCATTCTGACCGGCGGTAATATCGATCCGCGCTTTCTGGCCAATGTTATCCTGCGTAATTTGGCGCGGTCTGGAAAAATCGGACGGATATCGGTGCTGCTGGATGACAAGGTTGGCGCGCTGCACAATCTGTCGGGTATCTTCACGCGCAACGGCGCGAACATCATCGAAGTGTCGCATCAGCGGATTTTCGGGGTGCTTTCGGCGAAGAGCACACAGACAGAAATTGAGTATGAAATCCGCGATAGTGACGCATTGGATTCTCTGTTGATTGATATTGAGACAGCCGGTTACGCCTACGAAATCATGACGATTTCCGGGCGACGGGGAAGCCGTTCGCTGCGACATTAAACCCGCCCAAGCCTTTGATTCACAGCCCTTAACCCTGAATCTGTGGTAAACGCGTTTTTAGCATTTGATCATCGGCTTTCTATCCGTCATCACAGAGTCATAATCAGGATGGGAAACGGGTTCAGCAGTGACAGCACAATTTCGGTTCCCGCGCTTTTTCGTCACGTCACCGACGGCCTGCCCTTATTTGCCCGGCAAACATGAACGGAAGGTCTTTACCGACTTGTCCGGCCACAATGCTGTCGAACTGAACGATGCACTCAGCAGGATTGGGTTTCGTCGCAGTCAGGGCGTGGCTTACCGGCCCAGTTGTGTCGATTGTCAGGCCTGTATTTCGGTCCGCGTGCTTGCCGATGATTTTGCGCCGACTGCATCCCAAAAGAAGATGTTCCGACGCAACCGCGACCTTGAAGTCAGCATTTGCCATGCTTGGTCCACCGCAGAACAGTTTGCCTTGCTCCGCGATTATCTCGACAGCCGCCACCCGACCGGCGGCATGGCAGGGATGGATGAAATTGATTTTGCCGATATGGTCGAACAGTCGCCAGTGGACACGCACATCGTCGAATACCGGGAACCGCCGCGCGAAGATGGCCGCCCCGGGGAACTGGTGGGCGTGTGCATTTCAGATCGGCAGCATGACGGCCTGTCGATGATTTATAGCTTTTTCAAACCAGACCATCCTACCCGCGACGGGCTCGGCACTTACATCATCCTCGATCATATCGCCCGCGCCGCGCGCGCTGGCCTGCCCCATGTTTATCTTGGCTATTGGATCGATGGGTGCCGGCGGATGGAATATAAGACCAAATTTCAACCAATGGAACGGCTTGGTCCCAACGGCTGGAGCCGCTTTGGTGAGCCTGTGGTCGGATCGACGTCGGCTCCCGCGCTTGAAACGGCGGTTCTGCTTTCGGCTTAGGGTTATCATCCTTCGTTCTCCGGGCGAAGACCCGGAGTCGAGGAGTTCAGGAGTCCCAAGCTTAGGGGCATCCCCTCTGGGCTCCGGGGTCAAGCCCTAGGCGCATTCTGATCGAAACAGGGGCTAGAATCTCTGCCCTAAACCACTAAGACCACTCAAATGATGTCTCTGCCCAACATCCTTACGCTTTCGCGCATTTTTGCAGTGCCCATTCTGGTTGGCTTGTTATGGTACCCGGGGTGGGAATTGGGTTGGCTATTGGGTTTTGCGCTCTATTGTCTGATGGCCATCACCGACTATTTCGACGGCTATCTCGCCCGCGCGCAGGGTACAGTCTCTAAACTTGGCGTGTTTCTCGATCCCATCGCAGATAAGATCATGGTCGCCGCAGTCATTGTTATGCTCGTCAGCACGCGCCACGAACCTGCGGCCATTGCTGGTATTCATATCATACCCGCCTTGATCATTTTACTGCGCGAGATTGCTGTATCGGGCCTGCGCGAATTCCTCGCCTCGTCGCGCGTTTCAGTGCCAGTATCAAACCTCGCCAAATGGAAAACGACGTTTCAACTGGTTGCGCTCGGCGCGTTGATCTTAGCCGGCGGGCTTTCGGCGCAGGCGTGGATTAACTGGGTTGGTATTGCCTCGCTCTGGGCGGCGGCGGCGCTAACGGCTATTACCGGCTGGGATTATCTCCGCGTCGGCATCAAGCATATGGACTGACGCACGTGGTGCGGCTGGTCTATTTTGCTTGGGTGCGCGAACAGATTGGTGTGGCGGAGGAGGATGTCGATCTGCCCGCGTCGCTCATCACCGTAGCCGACCTGGCCCAGTGGATCGCCCCGCGCGGAAGCGGATATGCGACCGCCTTTGCCGACCTGGCCAAATTGCGCTGCGCGCTGGATCAAGTGGTCGTGCCCTTTTCCACTGCCATCGGCGAAGCGAAAGAAATTGCCTTCTTCCCGCCCGTTACTGGCGGATGAGGTTTGGCGGATGAAACGGGTCAGCGTCCAAACGGAAGATTTTGATCCCGCCACTGCGCAATCCGCACTGGAGGCTCTGCACCCCGGCGCGATCAGCAGCTTTATCGGGTTGGTGCGGAATGACGGCGGCATCATTGCCATGACGCTCGAACACTATCCCGGAATGACGCATGCGGCGCTCACAGCGTTAGCCGACGAAGCAAGCACGCGCTGGCCTTTGCAAGGCGTGGTCATCATCCACCGTTATGGCCGATTGGTACCGGGAGATCGCATCGTCCACATCGCCACCGCCTCACCCCACCGCGCCGCCGCGATGGACGCCTGCGCTTTCCTCATCGACCGACTGAAAACCGATGCGCCTTTTTGGAAAAAGGAAGAGCGCGCCGATGGTAGCGCTGCCTGGGTGCAGGCGAAAGGCAGCGATGACGCAGCAGCGGAGCGGTGGCAAAACTAGAGCCTATATCTACTTTACAAGCGACCCCACCTGATACGCACTTTTCAGCACATCAGCGAGGAGGGCGAAATCTTTGCCGCGGGGGCTTGCCTTGCGCCAGACCAAGGCAATCGTGCGGCTGGGATGATCGGCGACAAGCCGTTTTGCGCGTATCGATGTGTTGGCGAGGATGCCTGCATCTACTGCCATTTCGGGCAGTAAAGTAACACCCAATCCATTATCCACCATCTGCACTAATGTGTGCAGCGATGTGCCGAGCATCGCGGCTTCAGATCTCAATTCGGGGCGGTTGCAGGCAGACAGCACATGATCCTTCAAACAGTGGCCATCCTCCAGCAGCAAGAGTCGTGACGGATCGATGGCGTCAGGCGAAGCGGTATCGGGAATGGGCTCATTGCCCGGCCACGCCATGAACAATCCGTCTTCAAAAAGCGGAACTGCCTCCACATCGCCGCAGAGATAGGGCAGGGCAAGAAGCACGCAATCGGCATTGCCCCGGTTGAGGGATTCGCACGCCGCGCCGCTGGTTTCTTCGCGCAGGAACAGCTTCAGCTCTGGCCAATCCATCCGCAGGCGCGGAAGGATTTTGGGGAGCAGAAACGGCGCAATCGTGGGGATGACACTCATGCGCAGTTCGCCGGTCAGCGGCTTGCCCGCCGCCTTGGCCATATCTCCCAATTCCTCGGCTTCACGGACGACCTTTCGGGCCTTCATCACGATGCGTTCACCCAGTGGGGTAAAGCGTACGACCCTTCGTGTCCGCTCCACCAGCGTGACCCCGATGAGGGATTCCAGCTCGCGCAATCCAGCCGAGAGCGTCGATTGCGTCACAAAGCAAGCTTCTGCCGCTTTCCCGAAATGGCCATAATCCTGAAGTGCGACAAGATATTGAAGCTGTTTGAGCGTTGGCAGGAACGTGGTCATTGATGCACTCCGTCAATCAATACCGTAGCTTTAATCGAACTGCTCAATCAGACAAGTGTCTTATACAGGCTGAACATGCTGGTGAGGGTCAGGACAACGCCGACAATGAACAGCAGCCGTTGCGGCGGGATGCGCTTTGCGAGGATCGCGCCAAGCGGAGCGGCAACGATTCCGCCGAGAAGCAAACCGAAGGTCGCAACGGTGAAGGCCTCAAAGCCGATTTGCGTAATGAACGTGATGGAAACCGCCACAGTCAGGAAGAATTCGGTGGTATTCACAGTGCCCACGGTCAGGCGCGGCGATGTGCCTTGGATCAGCAGATTGGAAGTCACGACTGGACCCCATCCGCCGCCGCCAGCGGCATCAAGAAATCCGCCGATCAAGCCGAGTGGGGCAATGACCTTTGGCTGGCGATGCTCATGTTTATAGCCCCAGCTGCGATAGAGCAGGTAGACCCCGATCCCGCTGAGATAGGCCATGACGAATGGCTTTGCGACTTCGGCGTTGACATTAGCGAGCGTGTAGGCCCCCAAAATACCGCCAATAACGCCGGGGATCGCCAGCCGAGAAAATAGCTTCCAATCAACATTGCGGTGGAAAATATGGCTGATGCCAGAGGCGGCGGTGGTAAACATCTCGACCAGATGAACCCGCGCCGATGCCTGCGCCGGGGGCACGCCAAGGATGGAGACCAGCAACGTATTGGTAATGACACCAAAAGCCATGCCAACCGCACCGTCAACCAATTGCGCGACAAAGCCAACGGCGATGAAGGGCCAGATGGCCGAGAGATCAAAGCCGAAAACTTCCATTCGCCCTCACCTTATAGTCCACTTAATGAGTAGACTATACCCACCTGTCTCACAATCCTGCTGGCCCTCACACTGCCACAGAATCGCCACCACTTGGCGGCATCACTAGAAATCTTTACGCTGATCACCTAAATAGCAAGTCTTGGGGCGCATAAAGGGCATCATATGCTGAACGGTATCATCTCCTATCTCGATTCGATCAAGGCACGTGACCCGGCACCGCGGTCCCGCTGGGAAATTCTGATTTATCCCGGCGTTTGGGCCTTGGCCTTTCACCGGGTGGCGCACTGGCTTTATGAGGCCGATTTTTTCTTCCTCGCCCGTGCGGTCAATCATTTCGGTCGGTTTTTCACGGCCATCGATATTCATCCCGGCGCACAGATCGGGCGGAATTTCTTTGTTGATCACGGCTTTGTCGTGATTGGAGAAACGGCTGAAATCGGCAACAATGTTACGATCTATCAGGGTGCGACGCTGGGTGGCACCAATCCCACCAGCGGCGAAGGCGGGAAACGCCACCCAACGATTGGCAATGATGTGATCATCAGTCTGGGTGCAGCAATTCTCGGCCCCATCACCGTTGGCGCCCATGCACGGATTGGCGCAAACGCTGTAGTGACAAAAGATGTGCCGGAAGGGGCAACGATGATTGGCATTCCGGCGCGCTCGACTTTGGTCGAAGTGACGCCTGAAACACAGGATTTCATACCTTATGGCACTCCCTGCAGCGAACGGTTTGATCCTGCGACGCAGCAAATCGACATCTTGAAGTGCGAATTGGAAGCGCTGCAACGCCGCGTTGATGCATTGTCACCGCCGTCAATAAGCAAAGGCGGAAAAAGCCGCGCCTGATGGGCACTGTTACGCCATTTCCGGTCAATAGAGACGCACCGGTCTGTTTTGACCGCGCCGAATTGACCCGCATCCTCGATCTTTACGGACGCATGGTCGCAGCTGGCCATTGGCGCGATTATGCTATCCACATGGGGCGCGACCACGCCCGCTTCAGCGCCTTTCGCCGCGCCACCGAACACCCCGAATTCGCAATCGAAAAACGCCCTGCCCTCCGCCTAAAACAAGGGCAGTGGGTGCTG
Source organism: Sphingomonadales bacterium (assembly GCA_031376385.1). Lineage (GTDB taxonomy): Bacteria > Pseudomonadota > Alphaproteobacteria > Sphingomonadales > Sphingomonadaceae > Aquisediminimonas. Next base: position 30,707 of record JANMDQ010000013.1, on the reverse strand, counting down.
ATTGGCGAACATGGAACCCCGCTGAAACGCGGGCAGGAACTGGGACCAGTATTAGCGCCAATTGAACGGCGTTTGATGAAACTGGTGGCTGAATAATAGGGGCAGCAGTCGCCCCTTCCCCCTGGCCCACCGCTTTGCTATGTCTTTACGGGTAAACAGGGTTTGAGACTCACAGTCGCATCCGGGCTTTGTTTGTTTTCATCATCAACCCGTCGCCCCGGCGCGGTCGTTTTCGGCACCCCCGACGTCCGACGCGCGTGGCACTGACAAGAACAGGGACATCCTTATGACGACAATCGGTCAAGACACGCTCGGCACGCGCTCCACTTTGTCCGTGGGCCCTAAGTCCTATGATTATTTCTCGATTGCCAAGGCAGCGGCAAAGCTGGGCGATGTTTCACGACTGCCGTTTAGTATGAAAGTCCTTCTGGAAAATCTGCTGCGGTTCGAGGATGGCGGCTTTACAGTGTCCACTGCTGATGCGCAGGCGCTGGTGGATTGGCAGAAGAACCCAAACGCATCCGAAGCTGAAATTCAATATCGCCCCGCCCGTGTTCTGCTTCAGGACTTCACCGGCGTCCCTTGCGTCGTTGACCTCGCCGCAATGCGCGATGCCATCGCGAAACTCGGTGGGGACACGTCAAAAATCAATCCGCTGGTTCCGGTGCACCTTGTCATCGACCACTCGGTCATGGTCGATGAATTTGGCCATCCCAAGGCGTTTGAACAGAATGTCGAAATTGAATATTACCGTAACGGCGAACGCTATGACTTTCTGAAATGGGGCAGCAAGTCGCTATCCAACTTCAAAGCCGTGCCTCCCGGCACGGGCATTTGCCATCAGGTTAATCTTGAACATATCGCGCAGGCCGTTTGGACCAGTGCCGCACCGGATGGGAAGACAATTGCTTATCCCGATACATGCGTGGGCACGGACAGCCATACGACCATGATCAACGGTCTCGGCGTGCTCGGCTGGGGTGTCGGCGGGATTGAAGCGGAGGCCGCGATGCTCGGCCAGCCCGTGTCCATGCTGATCCCTGAAGTCGTTGGCTTCAAGCTCACTGGCGCAATGATGGAAGGTATTACTGCGACTGACCTTGTGTTGACGGCGACACAAATGCTCCGCGCGCACGGTGTTGTCGGTCGGTTCGTGGAATATTACGGGCCGGGGCTGGCTTCGCTGAGCCTTGCTGACCGCGCGACGCTGGCCAATATGGCGCCGGAATATGGCGCAACCTGTGGCTTCTTTGGCATTGACGATAAAACGCTCGATTACATGCGATTGACCGGTCGCAGTGATGAGGCCGTGGCTCTGGCAGAGGCTTATGCCAAGGCGCAGGGCCTCTGGATTGACCCAGCAGCGGCGGACCCGGTTTTTACTTCCACGCTCGAACTTGATATGTCCACTGTCGTGCCGAGCCTCGCCGGGCCGAAACGCCCGCAGGACAAGGTCATCCTGACTGAAGTCGACGATGTGTTTAATGACGGCCTGGGCCGCGCAGTAAAGCGCGTTGCCGTGGAAGGCGCGGCACATGACATTGGCGACGGTGATGTGGTGATTGCTGCCATCACCAGCTGCACCAACACATCAAACCCCAGCGTTCTCGTCGCGGCGGGCCTCGTCGCGCGCAAGGCGAACGCTTATGGCCTTCGCCCCAAGCCCTGGGTGAAGACATCGCTTGCGCCTGGCAGCCAAGTGGTAACGGATTATCTTGATCGTGCGGGGCTGTCAGCGGATCTGGATGCTGTCGGCTTCAATCTGGTCGGCTATGGCTGCACCACATGTATCGGCAATTCCGGGCCATTGGCTGAACCGATCAGCAAAGCGATTAATGGCAATGATATTGTCGCGGCTTCGGTGATTTCGGGCAATCGCAATTTTGAAGGCCGCGTGTCGCCTGACGTCCGCGCCAACTTCCTCGCCTCCCCGCCGCTGGTCGTCGCCTATGCTTTGAAGGGCACAGTCACTGAAGATTTCACGACCACCCCAATTGGGCAGGCGATGGACGGTAGTGATGTTTACCTGAAAGACATTTGGCCGACCAACGCCGAAGTCACCTCCGCGATGAACGCCAATATCGACCGCGCCATGTTCACGGCGCGCTACGACAATGTCTATCTGGGCGACAAGCATTGGCAAGCGATCAACGTCGAAGGCTCCGAAACTTATCAGTGGCGCACAGGCTCCACTTATGTCGCCAACCCACCCTATTTTGATGGGATGAGCATGACGCCGGCCCCCGTTGCCGACATCTTGAGCGCCAAGCCACTGGCGATCTTGGGCGATTCGATTACCACCGATCACATCTCACCCGCCGGCAGCATCAAGGCGGATTCGCCTGCGGGCCAGTGGCTGATGGAACGCCAAGTCGCGAAGGCTGATTTCAACAGTTACGGCGCGCGGCGCGGCCATCATGATGTGATGATGCGCGGCACCTTTGCCAATATCCGGATCAAGAATGAAATGGTGCCGGGCATCGAAGGCGGCATGAGCAGTTACGGCGGCGAAACCATGTCCATCTATGACGCCGCAATGCGCCACAAGGCCGACGGTTCGCCGTTGGTTGTGATCGCAGGCAAGGAATATGGCACAGGTTCCAGCCGCGATTGGGCAGCCAAAGGCACCAACTTGCTAGGCGTGCGCGCCGTCATCGTCGAAAGCTTCGAACGCATCCACCGCAGCAATTTGGTCGGCATGGGTGTGTTGCCGCTGCAATTCATGAACGGCGATACGCGAACGACGCTGGGGCTAACCGGAGATGACAGCTTCACCATCACGGGGGTCGCTGACCTGAAACCGCGTCAAACGGTTGAAGTGTTGGTGACCCGCGCAGATGGTTCATCCTTCACCTTCAACGCCCTTTGCCGCATCGATACTGCGAACGAAGTGGAGTATTTTATGAACGGCGGGATCTTACATTATGTGCTGAGGAAGCTGGCGGCCTAAGAGGGGAGGGCGTCGGGCCTAACCCGCGCTCTCCGCGAGCACGGTTAGGCCCTTGTCATTCACTTCGGCAAATCCGCCGGTAACGCTTAGCGTTTCAGGAGCAGCGGTGGCCGTCGCATAGATTTGCAGCTCCGCACCTGACCGCAGCGTGCTCATTATCGGGCTATGGCCTTCAAGCACGCCAAAGTCGCCTTCAGTGCCAGGAACGACAACCATATGGACGTCTTCGCTGCGGATCAGGCGTTCGGGAGTCACGAGTTCGAAGTGGAGGGGCATTTCAAAAACCTTCTGGAAGCTGAACACTAATCGGGATCGGGTTAACGGTAGTCATGATCCGGAAATCAGATTGCGCCAACGTGCCTGCAAACATGTTGATGAGGTACGCCTGCGCTTTCGCGTCGCGTCGGGTAAACATCCGGCGATTGACAGCCGCGTTAGGTGCATTGCTGGCAGGCACCTCTTTCCAACCGTCGGCAACGAGCATCTTGGCGATCGTTGCGTCATGTCCGTCAACCACCTTGCTCAGCAGGATTGTCCGGCATCCCGGCATCGTCCCACCCACGGCAATCACGACCGTATCCTCTCCGCTCAAACGTTCGCCTATGACCGATTGCGAAATCAAGCCAAGGCTTTGACGACCCAGCCGGTCCATCGTCCCGTTGCGCAATCCAGCGGCGACATTCCTACTCGATAGAACCTTGGCGTCACCGATCACACTGCCGTCAAATTGAACCTCACCGCTCGCTATTCCGTAACAAAGCTTCATCGTAACATCGATAAAGTCTCCAGCGACCGACACGGGCATCACCGGGGGCGACGCGGCAGAGGCAAACATCAATGCAAAAGCAGTGATCATCTTAGTTTTACGCCGCGTCCGCTGCCAGCTTCGCAGCTTTCTCGACCACATCGTCAATCCCGCCGACCATGTAGAAAGCGGGTTCTGGCAAATGGTCATATTCGCCGTCGACCACTGCCTTGAAGCTCTTCACCGTATCTTCGATCTGCACGAACTTTCCGGAAATACCCGTAAAGACTTCGGCGACGTGGAACGGCTGGCTGAGGAATTTCTGGATTTTCCGGGCGCGGCTGACGGTCAGCTTATCTTCTTCGCTCAATTCATCCATCCCAAGGATCGCAATGATATCCTGCAAGCTCTTATATTTTTGTAGCGTTTCTTGAACGCGCCGCGCCGTGTCATAGTGGGTCTGTCCGACAACTGCCACAGTCAGCACGCGGCTGGTCGAATCGAGTGGATCGACCGCTGGATAAATGCCAAGCTCCGAAATCGCGCGGTTAAGCACGGTCGTCGCATCCAAATGCGCGAAGGACGCAGCAGGCGCCGGATCGGTCAAGTCATCTGCGGGAACGTAAATCGCCTGCACCGACGTGATCGAGCCCTTGTTGGTCGACGTAATCCGCTCCTGCAACTGGCCCATGTCAGTTGCGAGCGTCGGCTGATAACCCACTGCCGAAGGAATACGACCCAGAAGTGCTGACACTTCCGAACCGGCTTGCGTAAAGCGGAAGATGTTATCGACGAAGAACAAAACGTCCTGGCCCTCAACATCGCGGAAATATTCGGCAATCGTAAGGCCCGAAAGGGCAACGCGTGCGCGCGCTCCAGGAGGTTCGTTCATCTGGCCAAACACCAGCGCCACTTTGGAACCTTCGGGCGTCGGGTTGCCGTCCTTGTCCTTGGCGATCACGCCTGCGTCGAGGAATTCGTGATAGAGGTCGTTGCCCTCACGGGTCCGCTCGCCCACGCCTGCGAACACGGATGTTCCGCCGTGGCCCTTGGCGATGTTGTTGATCAGTTCCTGAATAAGCACTGTCTTGCCCACGCCAGCGCCGCCGAACAGGCCGATCTTGCCGCCCTTTGCGTATGGCGCGAGGAGATCGATCACCTTAATGCCCGTCACCAAAATTTCGGTTTCAGTGGACTGATCGATGAACAAAGGCGCTTCGGCATGAATCGGTGCAGTCGTCGCAGCGTTCACGGGGCCTTGTTCGTCGATGGGTTCGCCAATCACGTTCAGAATGCGGCCCAGCGTCATCGGGCCAACCGGCACCCGGATTTGCGATCCGGTATCGCGGACTGGCTGGCCGCGCGTCAGGCCTTCAGTGGCGTCCATCGCAATGGTGCGGACGGTATTTTCGCCCAGATGCTGCGCGACTTCCAGCACAAGGCGGTTGCCGTTATTTTCAGTTTCCAGCGCGGAAAGGATCGCGGGGAGTGTTCCCGTGAAGCTCACATCGACAACAGCGCCGATAACCTGACTGATACGACCCGTCGCGCCCGCCATATTAGCGACGCTCGCGCCTGATGCAGCCTTAGGGGCCGGTGCATTCTTAGCCGCAGCGGCTTTTGCGGCGGGAGCCTTGGCTGCTGTGGCTGGTTTTGCAGCTGCCTTAGGGGCTGCGGTTTTCTTCGGGGCGGTTGCCATGTCTTCGTTCCTTGCCTTTAAGTCTGCTTAGAGCGCTTCTGCGCCAGAGATAATTTCCACCAGTTCGGTCGTGATCGCGGCTTGGCGCGTGCGGTTATACAGAACAGTGAGTTTATTGATCATATCGCCTGCGTTGCGGGTGGCATTGTCCATAGCCGTCATCTTGCTGCCCTGTTCGGACGCGGCGTTTTCGCGGTTGGCGCGGAGAAGTTGGACGGCGACATTGCGCGGCAGGAGATCGGCGAGGATTTCTTCCTCATCGGGTTCATACTCCACCGACGCCCCGGCGAGCGGGCCTGCGCCTTTGGCTTCGACGGCAACAGGCATGAGCTGGATCGCGGTTGGCTCTTGCGTCAGTACGCTGACGAATTTGCTGAAGAGCAGATGCGCAACGTCAAATTCGCCTGCTTCAAACCGCGCAGTCAGGTCTTCGCCCCATGTCTGCACTTGGGCAAAGGTCAGCTTGCCCAAATCGCCGGGTTCGATGCTGTGGATGATGTCGGTACGGTAAGCGCGAGCCAATTGATCGCGGCCTTTGCGGCCAATGCAATAGAACTTGACCGTCTTGCCCTGCGCGATCAGCTCTTCGGCTTTCTTGCGGGCGAGGCGAGCAATGTTGGTGTTGAACGCGCCGGCCAGGCCCTTGTCGGACGTGGCAACGACCAGCAGATAGACTTGCGCGGCCCCACTGCCCGCAAGCAATTTTGGCGATTGCGGGCCGACCGTGACTTTGGATGCGACGCTGGCCACTACAGCCTCAAGCCGTTCGGCGTAAGGGCGCGATGCCTCAGCGGCGTTTTGCGCACGTTTCAGTTTTGCCGCAGCGACCATCTTCATCGCCTTGGTGATCTTCTGCGTCGACTTCACTGAGCCGATGCGGACCTTGAGAGCCTTAAGACTGGCCATGCTATCCCTATTCTCAACTCGTCATGCTGAACTTGTTTCAGCTTCCATTCCACCGGCTTTTCCGCGCCTGGCTTTGACGCATGGACCCTGAAACAAGTTCAGGGAGACGGCGTCCTAAGCAAAATTCTTCATGAACTTGTCCAGCGCTGCGACCAGCGCCTTTTTGGCATCGTCACCTAAATCCTTGGTATCCCGAATGGTTTTGAGCACGCCTGCGTTGTTCGCGCGCATATCGGCCAGCATCGCTTCTTCGTAGCGCGTCACGTCGGACACCAGGATGCCATCGAGATAGCCATTGGTGCCTGCAAAGATTGATACAGTCTGTTCTTCGAACGGCAGCGGCGAATATTGCTTCTGCTTGAGCAGCTCGGTCAAACGCGCGCCGCGATTAAGCAGCTTTTGCGTTGACGCGTCCAGATCAGACCCGAACTGCGCGAATGCCGCCATTTCGCGATATTGCGCCAGTTCCAGCTTAATCGAGCCGGAAACCTTCTTCATCGCCTTGGTCTGTGCAGCAGAACCCACGCGGCTCACCGAGAGACCGACGTTAATCGCTGGCCGGATGCCCTGATAGAAAAGGTCAGTTTCAAGGAAAATCTGGCCGTCCGTAATCGAAATCACGTTGGTCGGGATGTAGGCCGACACGTCACCGGCCTGTGTTTCGATGATCGGCAGAGCGGTCAGCGATCCGCCGCCATTCGCGTCATTCATTTTGGCCGCACGCTCAAGCAAGCGACTGTGAAGATAGAACACATCGCCAGGGTAAGCTTCACGCCCCGGAGGACGACGTAAAAGCAGCGACATCTGGCGATAGGCCACGGCTTGCTTCGACAAATCGTCATATACAATCACAGCATGCATGCCGTTATCGCGGAAATATTCGCCCATCGCGACGCCAGTGTAGGGCGCGAGATATTGCAGCGGAGCGGGTTCCGACGCGGTTGCAGCAACCACAATCGAATATTCCATCGCGCCTTTTTCTTCCAGCGCGCGGACGATCTGGGCAACGGTCGAACGCTTCTGACCGATGGCGACATAGATGCAGTAAAGCTTCTTACTTTCGTCCGTGCCTTTGTTGACTTCCTTCTGGTTGATGAACGTATCAATGGCGACAGCAGTCTTGCCCGTTTGCCGATCCCCGATGATCAGTTCGCGTTGACCGCGACCCACTGGCACCAGCGCATCAAGCGCCTTGAGGCCCGTTTGCACAGGCTCATTCACCGACGTGCGCGGGATGATGCCTGGCGCTTTGACTTCAACACGGCTGCGGAGCGTCGTTTTCAGCGGACCTTTGCCGTCGATGGGATTGCCCAGACCGTCAACAACGCGGCCCAGCAATTCCTTGCCAACGGGAACGTCAACAATCGTACCTGTCCGCTTGACCACGTCACCTTCGCGGATTTCCGCGTCAGAGCCGAAGATCACGACGCCGACATTGTCCGCTTCGAGGTTGAGCGCCATGCCCTTGATGCCATTGGCAAATTCCACCATTTCCCCGGCCTGCACATTATCAAGCCCGTGGATGCGGGCGATGCCGTCACCCACCGACAGCACCGAACCGACCTCAGAGACCTGAGCCTCCGTGCCAAAGCTGGCGATCTGGTCCTTGATGACCTTTGAGATTTCAGCGGCGCGGATATCCATGATTTTGCCTTCAGCCTTTCATCGCAACTGCGAGGGTGTTCAAACGGGTTTGGATCGACGAATCGATCATCTGGGAACCGATCTTGATGACCAGTCCGCCAAGAATGGTGGGATCAATGGTAAGCTTGACGGCGACTTCACGGCCAATCTTGGCCTTCAATTTGGCAGTGAGCGCGGCAACCTGCGCCCTGTCGAGCGGATGAGCGGAAATCACGTCTGCGGTCGCTTCGCCCCGGTGGTCAGCGGCCAGCGCGTCGTAGGATGCAATGACCTTGTCCAATTCGGCAAGGCGGCGGTTGCCGGCAAGCACGCCCAGGAATTTCGTGGTCAGCCCGTCCAGCTTCATCGCCTTGGCAAGGCCAGCGACTGCCTTGGCTGCCGCATCGCGCCCCAGCAGCGGGTTCGTGGTGATGGCCCGCAAGTCAGCGGATTGGGCCAGTGCCTCTTTCAATTCTGAGAGGCTTTTGCCGACCGAATCAATGGCCTTGCTTTCGCTCGCCAGTTCAAACAGCGCTGTTGCATAGCGCCCGCTGAGGCTGGCTTGAACATTAGCTTGGCCGAAATTAGCCTGGTTGGCGCCGGAATTATCCACGCGGGTCTGGTCCTTCTGCGTCAGTTGTTTGCTATAAGAAAGGGCGAGAGACCGGCCCCCGCCCACTTGTCGCTTTACTTGAAGGCGCGCCTAGCAATGATTATGCTGCATTGCAAGATAGGGAATGGGCAAGATAGGGAATGGGCAACTTCTCCTATCCTCGCGCGACCTTTGCGACGGCATCGAGCATACCGTTGATAAAGCGTTTTTCTTTCACGCTGTAAAAAGCTTCGGCAACATCAAGATATTCGCTGATAATGCTGCCCACGGGAATGTCCGCTCGCGCCAGCAGTTCATAGGTGCCCGCCCGCAAAATCTGTCGGATCGTGCGGTCCAGCCGGTCCATTTTCCACCCATGATCGAGCTTCGTTGCAATGAGCGCGTCAATTTCTTCGCGGCGCGCCTCAACGCCTTTGACAAGATCGTTGAAGAAATCGACTTCGGCGTCGCCGTAAACCACATCCTCAATCGTCGCGCCTAGCCGGTGCTGGTGAAATTCATGTAACAGTTTGGCGGTCGCCGTGCCTTCCATTTCCTGCTGATAAAGGGCCTGCACGGCGGCAAGCCGGGCGAGCGAACGGGACTTGGTCATTATAAACGCTTTCTGACTGAGGCCGCGTGGGCGGGTAGCCCTTCCGCATCGGCTAGGGTGGCAGCGGTGGGGCCAATGGCGCGAATGCTATCCGCGTCGCAGCCAAGGAAACTAGTGCGTTTCATAAAATCAAGGACGGACAAGCCCGATGAGAAGCGTGCGCGCCGTCCGGTGGGGAGGACGTGATTGGGGCCGCCAACATAATCGCCCACAGCCTCTGGCGTGTGCCGACCGAGGAAAATGGAACCTGCGTGGCGGACAGCCTTGAACAGCGGCTCAGGGTCGTCGACGGCCAGTTCAAGATGTTCTGCCGCCAGCCGGTCAAGCAGAGGAGGCGTTTCCGATAAGTCGCTGACCACAACGATCGCGCCATTATCTTTCCAGCTGGTCCGCGCAGTCGGGCCAGTGGAAAGCGTAGCCAATTGCGCTTCCACTTCCGCTGCAACCGCGTCAGCAAAGGCATCATCATCCGTGAACAGGATCGACTGGCTGGTGGGGTCATGTTCGGCTTGGCTGAGCAGGTCTGCCGCGATCCAGCTCGGATCATTCTGAGCGTCTGCGACCACCACGATTTCAGATGGCCCCGCCACCATGTCGATACCGACCACGCCGTAAACCTGACGCTTGGCCTCTGCGACCCAGGCATTGCCCGGGCCAGTGATCACGTCCACGGGCCTGATCGTCTCGGTCCCGTACGCCAGTGCAGCAACAGCCTGCGCGCCGCCAATCCTCCAGATTTCATCCACTCCCGCGATATGGGCCGCAGCCAGCACGGCGGGATTGATTTTCCCTTTTGGGGTTGGGGTCACCATGACAATCCGGTCCACACCAGCCACTTTGGCGGGAATGATATTCATCAGCACGGAAGACGGATAGGCCGCGCGACCGCCCGGCACATAGACGCCTGCAGCCTCCACCGCACCCCAGCGTGCGCCTATGCGAACGCCAGCTTCATCGCGTTCATCCCGGTCCTCAGGCATCTGCTTGGCATGATAGGCGAGGATGCGCTTCGCCGCGAATTCAAGCGCGTTACGCAAGTCGAGATCAAGCGCATCATGAGCCTCTTTGGCTTCGTCGAGACTGATGGACCAAGGCAAGCTATGACGGTCAAACCTTTGAGTAAGGTCCGCGACAGCTGCGTCACCCTCTGCCTTTACTCGCGACAGGATGGCCGACACATCGCGCGACACGTCGGGATCGGATTCCCGCCGCGCGTTAACGAGGGCAGAGAATGCGGCGGGGAAATCAGCGTCGGCGGAGGAAAGCCTAAGCACTGACGGCATCCCGGAACGCCTGAATGATCCGCCCTACCTCTGCATTGGTTTTGAATGCGGCGCGATTGGCGATCAGGCGGGCGGAAACTTGCGCAATGACCTCAACCTCAACCAATCCGTTTTCCAACAGCGTCTTGCCCGACGAGACGAGATCGACAATCCGGCTGGACAGACCAAGCAGGGGGGCAATTTCCATCGCACCATTGAGCTTTACGCATTCGGCCTGAACCCCACACGCGGCAAAATGCTTGGCCGTGAGGTGAGGATATTTGGTCGCAACGCGCACATGGCTCCAACTGCGCGGGTCATCGTTCGCCGCGAGTTCAGCGGGTTCGGCCACAGAAATCCGGCAATGTCCGATGTTGAGATCAACAGGCGCATAAAGCTCGGAATAATCGAATTCATCAATCACGTCCGACCCTACAATGCCGAGTTGTGCAGCCCCGTGCGCCACAAAAGTCGCAACATCAAACGCCCGCACGCGGATCAGTTCGATATGGCTGTGATTGGTCGCGAATTTGAGCGCGCGGCTGTTCTCATCCGAAAATGCGGCTTCAGGCTCGATCCCGGCTTTGGCCAGCAAAGGCAGAGCTTCGGACAAGATCCGCCCTTTGGGAACCGCAATGATAAGTGAGTCAGCCATAGCGCGCGGCTTTACGGCGCGCTTAGGCTAAGGGCAAGGCGGCCTTCATCATCATTTGAATTTGATCACTTCCCGGTGAGGGCATGAACCAGCTCCGGCACAGGCGGCAAAACGGCCAAGTGCGTAGCCAGTGCGCGCCACGAGTCGATTTGATTATCCTGTCCTCTAGCCAATCATTGTCCCATCCAGCCCATTCGCCTGCCACGTTTAGATAATTTGCATAGAGTGCAGGCCGCACTTCCCAGCGCAAAATCTGATCGACGTCGTCCGCTGTGAATTCCGACTGCCTCGCCACCGCAACGATGTTGGACACAAAGTCTGCGCTGTCCGTATCCAGATAGAGATCGGCCACGGCGCGCCAAAGCGGCAGGCGGCGCTCAATCTCAGTGGGTGTGAGCGTCAATCGCGATACGCCTCTGGCTGGCACCCCAAGACTGGATCAAATGTCGCGGAACGACTGGCAATGAAGGGAACGGAGGCTGTGACCGTCTTGGTCTTTGGGTCTTCACTGAGCCGGATGGGTTCCATGCCGGGTTCAAAATCCTTCACGCAATCGGCCAGACTGCGGTTGCCAATATAGCGGCAGGCACAGCCTACGCGCGCGCCGTAACCAACGCCGACGTCCAGCAACGGTTTCATGCTCCGCGCATAGGCATAGACCCCGCCCGCTGCGACAGTGAGGATGGCAGCACTGCCGATCAGGATGGTACTTGCTTTCATAGGTCGCAAGACTAGGCTGGGTTCATGATAATGAAAAGCTTCTTTGCACTCGCGCTGATGACTACCATCGCTGGGTCAGCGCAATCCACAGCGCCGACGGCCGCCGAGAGACTATTGGCAGTCGACCAGGGCGAAACCCGTGCTGTTCTTGTGATCAAGGATGGCAAATTGATGTCAATGCACTTTGCCCTTGGCTACACACCCGAGACCCGTTTCATAAGTTGGTCGATGGCCAAATCCGTCACAGCGGTTCTGATTGGGGAACTGGTCGCAGACGGCAAACTATCGCTCGACGCGCCTGTGCCGTTTGCGGAGTGGCGGAAACAAGGCGACCCACGCGGAGCAATCACCCTCCGGCAAATGCTTCATATGTCGTCTGGGCTGGACCACACAGAAGGGCTTGATCCGGCAGAGGGCGAAAACGGCATCCTCGGTTCCGATACCACTCAGACCCTCTTTGTCGCCGGGACGCAGACGATGGCCGCGCGCGGACTGGCCAAAGGGATGGAGGCCAAGCCTGGCGGGAAGTATGAATATAGCTCCATCACGTCGCTGCTTCTATCCGAACTCATTACGCGACAATTGACCGACAGCAAAGACCCCAAGGCCCGCGCCGCGGCTTACACAGTCTTTGCAACGGAGCGGCTGTTCAAGCCTGCGGGGATCACAAACGCCGTCATGGAATTTGACGGGGCTGGCACACAAATTGGCGGGTCGATCATTCACATGACACTGACCGATTGGGGGCGCTTTGGGTCGCTTTTGCTTGAGGGGAAAGGCGCTGATGGCAGCCAAGTGATCGCGCCGGACTGGCTGACATTCCTCAAAACGCCGAGCAATACCGACCCTGGCTACGGCGGACATTTCTGGCTCAACCGGCCGCGATCAAAAGAAAATGCAGCAAACCCTGCGCTGTTCCCAGGAAAAGGGCCCGACAGCCTGTTCGCCGCCGTTGGTCATCTTGGTCAATATGTCATTGTCTCGCCCAAACAGCGTCTTGTCGTGGTGCGCCTGGGCAAAACCAATGATGACCAATTGGGGCCGGTGCGCAAGGCGCTGGGTGAGGTGGTTGCGGGTTATTGAGTGGCAATAGTCCCTGCCTTTCATGATCTGACCCGCACTTTTGCGCGCATTGGCTTGACGAGTTTTGGCAGGCCTGCCGGGCAAATCGCCCTGATGCACCGCATCCTTGTTGAAGAACGCAGGTGGATTGAGGAGGAAGACTATCTCCACGCCCTTAACTTTTGTCACCTTCTTCCCGGACCAGAGGCGCAGCAACTGGCGACTTACATTGGCTGGAAACTGTACGGTGTGAAGGGCGGCTTGGTCGCGGGGCTGCTGTTCATCATCCCTGGTGCGCTTGTGATCCTGGGCCTTTCGATGCTTTATGTAACTGCGGCGGGGATCGGCTGGTTTGCCGGGCTGTTATTGGGTCTGAAAGCCGCGGTTCTGGCCATTGTCGCCCAAGCCCTCATCCGCATCGCAGGCCGCGCGCTGGACCGCCCCTTCAAGCGGATGCTGGCCGCAGCCGCCTTCATTGGACTGGCCTTTCTCCATCTGCCCTTCCCGCTGATCGTGTTGGGCGCAGGCGCGATAGGAATGATCGTTGCGGCAACCCGGCCTGACTGGCTGGGGCTATCGGCTGTTCAGCCAGCGACTCCGGATGGCCCTGAACCCAAGCTGATGATCGTCCAGACGGTGCAAACGGTCGCCATCTGGTTGACCATCTGGGCGGCACCGATGGGCCTCATTTTTGTCTCGCTAGGGACAGATCATATTCTCTGGAGCATCGGGACATTCTTTTCCCAACTGGCCGTTGTGACATTTGGCGGCGCTTACGCGGTTCTCGCTTATATGGCGCAAGAGGCAGTACAGAGCTTTGGATGGCTGAACGCGGGGGAAATGGCGGACGGACTGGGCTTGGCTGAAACCACGCCGGGCCCGCTCATCCTCGTCACGCAATTTGTGGGGACACTTGCAGCGTTTCGATCGCCTGACCCGTTCAGCCCCCTGGTGGCCGCGCTTATTGGTGCGGGTCTGACCACATGGGTCACTTTCGCGCCCTGTTTTCTGTGGATATTCGCTTTTGCCCCGTGGATTGACCGATTGCGGAGCGCGACGTGTTTGAAAGGAGGGCTGGCCGCCATTACAGCGTCCGTAGTTGGTGTGATCGCCAATCTGACTTTATGGTTCGCGTTGCATATTCTGTTCACACGCGTTCAAGAAGCACGCTTTGGGCCCCTGTTCGTGCCCTTGCCCGACTTCAGCAGTTTTGATTTCCGTGTCGCCGGGCTAGCGGCGCTTGCGTTCCTCTTGATCTTCGCATTCCGGCGCGGCGTGATAACAACACTGGCGTTGTGCAGCGCGGGCGGCCTGGTCCTTGCTCTGGTTTGAGACGCCTCTCGACTCCCAGGTGCAACCTGCCTAGCGTGAGATAAATAGTGAGGGGAGCTATACACCATGCCCAGTCTGACCGCCCGCGTCTTCGGATTTGTCTTTCGAACCACCGGCGTCTTTAAAAAGAATTTCGCCGGCGGGCCCAGCATGGATGCGATTATCAAAGCGGCGCGTGCGATCCCCACTGAGCAACCCAGCGCCAAAATGCAGGCGAAGCTCAACATAACGCGCGAAGAGTTTGAAGGGCGCACCGTCTGGCACATTGCCCCCATGGGCAACAGCAGCCCAAAACGGCTGATCTATTGGCACGGCGGGGGGTATGTCTATTCGGCGGCAAAACCGCACTGGGACTTTCTTGGCACGATGGCGCTCAAGCACGGCGTCACGATAATCGCGCCTCTTTACCCGCTGGCGCCCGAGGCTGATGCGAAGGACACGACGGATTTCGCGCTGTCATTCTACCGGCACCTGCTCACCCAGCATGACCCCGCCAATCTGGCCATGGGTGGCGATAGCGCAGGTGGTGGTTTGACGGCCGCAACCCTCATGGCAGCGCGCGACGCTGGCCTTCCCATGCCCGCCAAAGCAATCTTGATCTGTCCTTGGCTGGTGGCCGACCCTTCACACCCCGACCAGGCAATCATCGAACCGCGCGACGCCATTTTGACGCGACGCGGGATCACGGACGCGGGAAAGCTCTATGCGCGAGATTTGCCCACGACTGATCCGCGGGTCAGCCCGATCCACGGGAATTGGGATGGCCTGCCGCCCATGCTGATGTTTGGCGGTGGTGATGATATCCTCGTGACCGACGCCCGTGCGCTCAAAGCCAAAGTGCCAAGCGTCGACTATATCGAAGAGGCCGGTAACATGCACGTCTGGCCGATCTTCATTTTCCCCGAAAGCCGCCGCGCTCAGACGCGGATGGCCGCTTTCCTGGCCTGAATCGCTATGTCAGATTCGCTGGACGACCGCATTGTCGAAACACCCGATGGCCCGATGACTTGGGCGCAGTGGAAAAAGAAAAACCCGGTGCAAGTGCCTTCGCGGCGAACTAAGGGAAAGTCCCTTCCCAATAAGGTCCCGTCAAAAACAGGCGGCTAAGCGTGTGGCTGATCGTCGGGTTCTGGGTGGATGATGACTTCCGTTCCTGGAAATTCTTCGAGCAGTTTTGCCTCTAATTCATCCATGGCTGCATGGATTTGGCGGATTGTCTTTTCTGGATCAACCCAAACATGAAATTGGGCAAAATCATGCATGCCGCTGGACCGTGTGCGGACGTCGTGAATGCCTTGAAGATCGGCGTGACTGCTGGCCACGGCGAGAAAGCGACTTCTCTTTTCCTCCGGCCACTCCTTGTCCATCAATTGGTCTATCGCGCCACTGGCGACTTCGCGCGCATGCCAGATCAGCCATGCCGCGATGATAACGCCAAACAGCGGGTCAGCCCCGCGGATGCCCAAGATCGTATCGAGTATCAGAGCCACAATGACCGAAGCATTCAACAGCAGATCGCTGGAGTAATGGACGTGGTCGGCCTGGATGGCGATTGAGCCGGTGCGTCGCACGACGCTGCGTTGATAGAGGATCAGCGCGAAGGTTGTCACAATCGCGACAAGGGAAACACCGATGCCGAGTTCGGGATGCGCAGGTGTTTCGCTTGATCCCATCCGGCTGATCCCCCGCCAGCCAATCGCAATGGCAGATGCGACGATGATGCCTGTCTGAAACAGCGCTGCGAGCGACTCTGCCTTGCCATGCCCGAACCGGTGATCGCCGTCCGCTGGCTCAGCTGCCAACCGCACTGAATAAAGGGTGACAAGGGAGGCCATGATATCAAGGCCCGTGTCCGCTAGCGAACCGAGCATCGCAACCGACCCGGTTTCAATCGCTGCCCACGTTTTCAAGCCTAAGAGAAAAAGCGCCATGCCGACGCTGGCGAGTGCGGCCCTTTGCGTCAGGGTGCTGCGGCCATGATCGTGCACGTGGCGGTGCCCGTGATCTTTAGGGCCATGGTCATGGCTACCCGCCCCGCTCACGGAAACAACAGCCCCTCATCCCAGGCATCAGGCCCAACCTTGGTAAACAGCCGCCGGTGGTGCAGACGGTGATCCCGGTCTTCCCAAAACTCCATTCGCTCCGGCTCCAGCCGGTATCCTGACCAATACGGCGGGCGCGGCACAGGCCCGCCGTCAAAGCGCGCGCTCACCTCTTCAAACCGCGCCTCAAATGTCTCCCGCGCGTCAAGCGGACGAGATTGATCCGAAGCCCAAGCCCCTAGTTGAGACTCCAGCCCCCGCGTCGCAAAATAAGCATCCGCCACAGCGTCAGTCACCGCCCAGAGCTTGCCCTCAATCCGGATCTGCCGCCGCAATGATTTCCAGTGAAAGAGCAATGCCGCAAAGGGTCGCTCGGCAATCTGGCGGCCCTTGTTGCTTTCATAATTGGTGTAAAAGGTGAACCCATCTGCCCCGTGCCCTTTCAGCAAAACCATTCGTACATGTGGCTGCCCGTCAGCGCCGGTGGTGGCCAGCGCCATGCCGTTGGGGTCATTGGGTTCCGAAGCCGTCGCCTCGGCAAGCCACTGGTTGAACAGGGGGAGGGGCATTGGCACGCTCATAAGATGCGCTTCACTCGTATCGCGGGCTGTTTGCCAACATTCATCTTATAACTACCAAGTGCTGCACTTTTGACGATCACGGCCATTCCGGCCTTGGGGCTGAGGGCGAGCGGGGCATCATCCATCTGCTGCCAAGTGCTGCCATCTGCCAGTGATATGAGCCAACCTGCGCTGGACCCGCGCGCACCACTCACAGTGGATTCAATCTGCGCGAGTGGCGTGTCATTATCACTGCCAAACAGCTTGAAATTCGGCAGTTGCAGGCCAAACAGGCCGCGCTTGGTCTGTTCAACTTGGGTTTTGTCCACCACAACCACTTCATTTGAGGCAACAGCGGCATCCAGTTTTGCCGACGCGGCGTCAAAGCAGGCAAGGCGCGCCGTCGCATCCGAAAGGGTGCGGCACGCCGTCAAAGCGCTGAACAGGGCAGGCGGCGGCCCCTTTGGTTTTGCATCTTTGGCAACCGCAGGGCCAGCCATCATCAGCGCACTTGTCAGTGTGAAAGCGGCAGCATATTTCATCATCTCACCCTAAATTTGTCTGTCGGCGGCCTCATTGCCACCAATCGAACGGCTTTCCAATCTTTAAGCAATTTGAAATGCTTTTGCGCAGTCCTGCTTTGGTGTGGCAATTAAGTGACAGCCCCGTCCGAAAGTTGCGCGGCGTCGCATCATCCTTGTTTACACATGTAAAACGGCGGGCCATGAGGACCGTAAGTCTACGTGGGGTAGCTGTAAAATGAATCCGCGCCCCGCCAACGACGATAATTTTTGGCCGTTTACCGGTCGTTTTTATTGAAAGAAGGGGCAGAATTGTGAAAACATTCTCACTCAAATTAAACCGTTCGCGCTTGAGCGCCGGCGTCGCGTCGACTGTTCTTGGGCTCTCGCTCATCTCCGCGCCTGCCATGGCGCAGGATGCTGCTGAAGAAGCCGCGAGTGAAGAGATCATCGTCACAGGTTCACGCATTCCTCAACCTAACCTAGAAGGCGTCAGCCCCGTCACATCGTTGACAGGCGCAGACATCAAGGCCGCAGGGATTACTCGCGTTGAAGATTTGTTGAACCGTTTGCCGCAAGTATTCGGCGGCCAATCCGGCGGTCAGTCAAACGCCTCTGACGGAACGGCTACTGTCGATCTTCGCGGCCTTGGCTCCACGCGTACGCTGGTTCTCGTCAACGGTCGTCGCATGATGCCAGGCGATCCGCTCTCTTCCGCTGCCGACTTGAACGCCATCCCTGAAAGCATCGTGAAGCGCGTTGAAGTGCTCACCGGTGGCGCATCGTCCACCTATGGCGCCGATGCTGTTGCAGGCGTGGTAAACTTCATTATGGACCGCGATTTCAAGGGCCTGCGTCTTGATGCGCAATACAGCCTATATCAGCACAACAACCGTAACAAGGTTCTGCCGCCTCTGCTTGATGCGCGGACAAACGCGGGCTTCTCTGGTTTTGGCTATCCTGATGGCAGTGTTGTTGACGGAGGAACGATTTCGGCCTCGATGGCGCTGGGAACAGGCTTTGCCGACGATAAGGGTCACATCACGGCCTATGCGAGTTACCGCAAAGTAAATGCAGTGTTGCAAGCACGCCGCGATTACAGCGCCTGCACATTGCAGAACGCTAGCGCGTCCGCGATCCAGTGCGGCGGTTCGTCCACATCGGCTCCCGGTAACTTCCTGCTATACAACAATGGGACATCGACTTTTTTCCAAGTCGGGCCAAATCGCACGATATCTAAGGGCCGCACGCGCTATAATTTTGCCCCAACAAACTATTATCAGCGTCCCGATGAACGCTACACGGCAGGGTTTTTTGCTGATTATGAAATTAGCGATGCTATCAAGCCTTATGCTGAATTCATGTTTATGGATGACCGGTCCATCGCGCAGATTGCCCCATCAGGTAACTTTGGCAGCACGCTGACAGTTAACAGCGATAACCCTCTGATTTCAGCCTCACAACGCGGCGTGATTTTCGCTGGCGAGAACGTGGTCAACGGCTTTTTGGGTAGCTATCCGCTAACGCCAGTTAGCAATCCAACCGGCCCGGCCTCCGTTAGCTTTATCGATCCGACGACCGGAACCACCTATAACCGGGGCTTCCTGCAGATTTTCCGCCGTAACATCGAAGGTGGCCCGCGTCAGTCAGACCTGCAACATACGTCTTACCGGGCCATCCTCGGTACAAAGGGCGAGTTGGGTAAGGCTTGGAATTATGATGCCTATTATCAATACGGCCGCACTAACTATTCGCAAGTCTACACTAACGACGTGTCTGTCGCACGTTTGACGAAGGCTGTTGATGTCGTTGCGGGTCCAGGCGGCACACCCATTTGCCGCTCGGTTCGTGACGGCAGCGATCCAAGCTGCGTGCCTTATGATATTTTCAGCGGTGTGATTTCACCCGGCTCAGCTGGCTACATCTCCATCCCGGGCTTTCAGCGCGGTGTTGTGTCACAGCAAGTTGCAAGCGTCGCCTTTACGGGCAAGCTAGAAGAATATGGCATTAAGTCTCCACTCGCCGATGCAGGTGTCGGTGTGGCCATCGGTCTTGAGTATCGGAAGGACAAGTTGGACTATGATACGGATCAGGCGTTCCGCTCTGGCGATTTGGCTGGCCAGGGTGCTCCTTCGCTTCCCATTTCTGGCAACTATAATGTCAAGGAATTTTTTGCGGAGGCTTCCGTTCCTTTGATTACCGATGGGTTCATTTACAACCTGACGCTCAGCGGTGGCTATCGCTACTCAAAATATTCGACGAGCAGCAATCGGAAATTTAGCACCAACACTTACAAGTTTGGTGCCGAGTTTGCCCCAGTCAAGGACATCCGATTCCGTGCCAGCTATGATCGTGCAGTTCGTGCGCCAAACCTCCAAGAATTGTTTCAGCCACTCTTCGTCGCGTTGGGTGGAAATACCGATCCTTGTGCGGGCCGCGTAATAACAGCTGGCGCAGCGGATGCGGGTTGTCGTGCGCAAGGGTTGCGCGTTGGGCAGCGAGTAGCAGCCAATCCGGCTCAGCAGTACAACACGTTCCAAGGCGGAAATCCGAACTTGGATCCGGAACGGGCTACAACCAAGTCACTTGGCGTGATTATTGAACCTCGATTCATTCCGCGTTTTTCTCTTACAGTCGATTATTTCGATATTGGGGTGAAGAATGCGATCCAAGGTTTCGGCGCCGACAATATTGTTACTGAATGCGCGAATACCGCAAACCCGACTGTATGTGCTCTGGTAAAGCGCAACCCAGTTTCTGGTTCGTTGTGGTTGACCAACGACGGCTTCACCATTGATCTTCAACAGAATATTGGTGGGGTGAAGACAACTGGCATCGACGTTAATGGCAATTATTCGTTGCCGGTTGGTAGCCTTGGGACTGTAGGCCTGTCATTCGTCGGGACCTACATTGACAAGTTTGTCGTCGATAATGGTCTAACCGCAGCTTATAACTGCGCTGGGTATTTTGGGCCAAGCTGTTCTGATTTGTCGAAGACACCATCAGCACCTAGCCCAAAATGGCGTCATAACGCTCGTTTGTCACTCAACACACCGGGCGGCATGGGCTTCTCGCTCCAGTGGCGCTACATAAACGGCGTGAAGTTTGAGGGACGCAGTCCAGCTGGCACGCCGCTTGCTGTAGCTGGGGCAGAGACGTTCCTTTACAGTTCGATCGGTGCACAGAACTACTTCGATCTGTCCACAACGATGCGGTTTGCTGACAAGTTCACGTTCCGTCTTGGTGTGAACAACATCCTAGATCGCCAGCCACCACTTGTTTCAA
Organism: Sphingomonadales bacterium; assembly: GCA_031376385.1. Taxonomy (GTDB): domain Bacteria; phylum Pseudomonadota; class Alphaproteobacteria; order Sphingomonadales; family Sphingomonadaceae; genus Aquisediminimonas. The sequence goes on along the minus strand of JANMDQ010000013.1, from coordinate 10,140 downwards.
GCGGAAGCCCTGCAACAGGTGCAAACAACGGTTGTGCCACAGGTTGTAACGGCAACACCTTCCCATCGGTCTATGACTCGCTGGGTCGTTATGTTTACGCAGGCGTGACGCTTGATCTCTGATCTCGCGTAGCTGATCAAAAACGGGGCAGTGGATCGAAAGATTCGCTGCCCTTTTTTGTGGGCAGTCGGTTGGCAGCGTCGCCGCTTGACCGATACGGCTTGTCACTTAGAGATAAAACGACATGCTGCTAATTCGTCATTGCGAGTGGAGCGAAGCAATCCAGTTGATGTGGCAAGCAGTCTGGATTGCTTCGCTCCACTCGCAATGACGGACTTGATGCATCGCCAGTTCACTGCAGAAACCGGGAAATCGATGACACTTGCACCTAAATCCCCGCCTCCCCTGAACCGGGATGTTGCAACTGCCATTCAGGCCGCACTTGGCCTCGCGCGGCGCGGCGATTTGGCAGGCGCGCGTGCCACGGCTGAACGGGCGCTGGCGCTGGGCAAGGATCGGGCCGTTATTCAGTCGCTGCTTGGGATGTTCTGCTGTCAGGCTGGTGACCTGACCGCCGGAATTACACATCTGCGCGCCGCATGGACGGCCAATCCCACGGATGTTGGCGTGGCCTCCAATCTGGCCAAGGCCTTGATGGACAGTGGCGCGCCTATCGAGGCGCTGGACGTCTGCACAGAGGCGGCGGCAGCACAGGATCCGTCGCTGCGGCTGTGGCGTTTGCGCGGATATTTGCTGCAACAGCAGGAGGATTATGCTGCCGCCGTCATCGCGTATGAAAAGGTTGTGGCAGGCGCGCCGGATGACTTCGAAGCCTGGAACAATCTTGGCAATGCGCGCACCGCGACGGGCGATGCTGTGGGCAGTGTCGCTGCACTGGAAAAGGCGGCAGCACTTCGGCCCGATGTCGCGCCGGTTCGTATGAACCTCGCCGCCGCGCTGATCGACGCGGGCAGAGGTGATGATGCACTAACTGAGCTTGAGGCTTGCGCTCGTGATTTTCCGGGTGACGAAAAACCACTGGTGGAACAATATGCGCTGCTCAACGAGATGAGCCGCGTCGAAGAGGCATTGGCCGCGCTGGAAAAGGCGGTACTGCTAATGCCAGACGACGTCGAACTGCTGATTAAACTTGGGGCGGAGCGCTCCCTCGCATGGAATATGGATGGCGCAGAAGCAGCATTCAGGCGGGCGATTGCGCTGGATGGGGCGAATGCAGAGGGTTTTGTCGCGCTGGCCAATCTCCTCGAACATACCAACCAGAGCGGGGCTTTTGCGCCGCTGATTGCGGATGCGGAAGGGGCGGGGCTTGAGGATGGGTCACTCAATTTCATCCGGGCGCTCTCTTACCGTCGTGAAAAGAAGTTTGAGGAGGGGTTGGCGACGCTGGCCTTAGTGCCAGATGATGTGGAACCGGCTCGTCAGGCGCAATTGCTCGGTCAGTTTCAAGATCGGCTTGACCAGCCGGAAGTGGCCTTTGCCGCCTTTTCGCAGATGAACCAATTGCAAAAGCCAGATCCGTCAGACCCCATACGCCGGGCCGAAGAGTATCGGGCAGAGCTGAGCAACCACCGCGCGACTGTAACCCCGGACTGGTTTGCAGGTTGGACGCCGCCCGTGCCGTCCGCTGTTCACCCGACGCCCGCCTTCTTGGTTGGGTTCCCCCGTTCTGGCACGACGCTCCTCGACACAATGCTCATGGGTCACCCGCGCGTTGTTGTGCTGGAAGAGCGGCCCCCGCTCGCGCGCGTGGAACAGGCCATGGGCGGGTTTGGACGGCTGGCATCACTCACCGAAGCGGAGCTTGAGGATTTGCGAGCCCTTTATTTCACCGAAGTCGCCAAATATGCGACGCTTGCGCCGGATTCGCTGCTGGTCGATAAATTTCCGCTTCACCTCAACAAAGTGCCGATCATCCACCGGCTGTTTCCAGACGCCCAGTTCATTCTCGCCCTGCGCCATCCATGCGATGTCATTCTGAGCTGCTTTATGACCAATTTCCGGCTGAACAATGCCATGGCCAATTTTCTTGATCTGGATACTGCCGCCTGGGTTTATGATCAGACGTTCAGCTATTGGGAGCAATGCAAGGCGATCATGCCGATCAACGTCCACACTGTGGTTTATGAGCGGATGATTGCGGATAGCAGCGCGGAATTGCGGCCGCTGTTTGAAACGCTTCGGCTGGATTGGCACGAAGATGCGCTGGATCACCGCAAGACGGCGGCTGGTCGGGGGATCATCTCCACAGCTAGTTATTCGCAAGTGCATGAACCGCTTTACGACCGCGCAAACGGGCGCTGGACGCGTTATCGTGATCAGCTGTCTCCGATCCTGCCCGTGCTCGCGCCGTGGGTCGAACGGTTCGGTTACGCGCTGTGACGAAGCCTAATGTCTCAGACCTCAGCCGCTTGGCTGATCAGGCAGCGGGGGCAGGGGACGTGCGCAAGGCGCGTGCCTATCTGACCCAGCTGGCGGCGATTGCACCTTCGCTCGACATATGGCTGAAACTGGGGGCGATGTGCCGCGCCGCTGGTGATTTGGCAGCAGCCTTATCTGCGGTGGAGCAGGCTCTTGCCCTGTCACCACTAGACTTCATGGCCCTCCTCAGCCGCGCGTCCCTTCTCGAACGCAGTGGGTCGCCTGAGGCTGCCGAAGCTTATGGCCGCGCTCTTGCCCAGCGTCCAAGGGGAGACATCCCCCCGTCCATGCAGAAAATGATCGACCACGGTGAAGCGCTTTTCGCCGCAGACCAGTCCAAGCGAGAGGCGCACTTAATAGCGGCCATGGCCCCCGCCGAAACGACAGCGACCGCCGACGAAGCTAAACGCATCGCCCGCTTCCGCTCCAACGCGCTCCGCCAAACCAAGGCGTGGCACAGCGAACCCACCCATTTCCACTACCCCGGCCTGATCGAACGGGAATTTCATGACCGCAGCTTGTTTCCGTGGCTCAGCGCCCTTGAGGCCGCGACGGAAACAATCGCGGCTGAATTCGATGCCGTCGTCAGTGCCGAGCGCGCGGAACTGGTGCCTTATATCCAATATGCCGCGCACGAACCGCTCGATCAGTGGCGCGCACTGAACCATTCGCACGATTGGACCGCGATCCACCTCATCCAGAATGGCCGCGTGATTGATGCCAACGCGCGCCACTGCCCGCGCACGTTGGAATTGCTCTCCCAAATTCCGCAGCCGCACATCACGGGCTGTTCGGCCAACGCAATGTTCTCGCTCCTCGCGCCCGGTACCGCCATCCCTCCGCATACGGGCATCACGAATACGCGGCTTGTCTGCCATTTGCCTTTGGTCGTGCCGTCCGGATGTTGGTTTCGCGTCGGGGCGGAAACGCGGGCGTGGGCACGGGGCGAAGCTTTTGTCTTTGATGATACCATCGAACATGAAGCTGCCAATCCAACGGACGAGCTGCGCGTCGTGTTCATCATCGATGTCTGGCATCCCGGCCTGAGCGCCACTGAGCGTGACGCCGTCCGCTTGCTGCTGGAGGCTGACGCCGGCGGCGCGGGCCTCGCCCTATAGCGCCACCAATCGCCACACCGCGGAAACCCCTGCAATCCCCAGTAGCGCGCCCACCATCGTCCGCCAGAGCGCGGGCTTGATCTGCCCGAACGCCAACCCGCCGAGCGTATTGCCAACCAGCATCGGCACGAACAGCAGCAACGCCAGCACTGCCATCCGCATACTGCCAAGGCCAATCAGCACTGTCGATATCGTTCCTGCAATCGCGGTCATGAAAAACACCAGCATCATTGAGGCGCGGGCAGTGCGCGGGGCAAAGGCTTCGCGGAGATAATAGGGGACAACGGGCGGCCCGGGCATCGCGGCGAACCCAGTGAGGATGCCAGACGTGAAGCCCGTCGCCAGCGTGGTCAGCGGCCCCGGCTGCGCGACCGCCTTGCGGGTGATGAGGATCAGCAGGAACGCGCCAATCGCGATGAAGGCAATGATCAGCCGCGCCACATCCGGCGCGGTATTGGCCAGCGCCCACACGCCCAGCGGCGTCGTGCCGAAGGCGATGCCGCCAATCAGCAGCGCACTTTGCCGGTCGCTGTTTGCCGCGATTGTCTTCAACCCCACCGGGCCGATGAGAAGTTGCAGGAATATCGCCAGCACCACGGCCTCATCCGGCCGCATGATCATGCCGAGTAGAGGCACCAATATGATCGCCATGCCAAAACCAGTCAGCCCCCGGATCGCAGCCGCGCCAAAGGTCATAAACGCGGCCAGCGCAAAGGTTGTGGGAGCGAGGCCAATGGCGGATATGAGGGCAGTCATGCGGGGCAAAGCGCAGAGCAGAATTCCGCAACGGCAAAATCTGATACTGAAAAAGGCATTTCTGCTTGGCTGGCCCAGCCACCTAGCAACTTACTTTTGGGCTCTTCGCAGAAAAGGGGTACGAGAACACTGGTGTCGAGATAAAAGCTCAAGAGCGATGCTCATCGCGCATGTGTTGCGCAAGGTCAGCGCTGCTTATCGGTGATGGCGGCCGCGACTCGCGAAGCAGCCTTAGGTCTTCAAGACCGGCAAGTCGGGCGGCCCTATCCACCTGCGGTGCTTTCGCGGAGGGGACCACAGACAGCGTCACTGTCGGTTTGCCGTGGCGCGTGACGATCACTTCCTCCCCCGCTAGCGCCTTGTCGATGAGGCTAGAAAGATTATCGCGGGTCTTGGCGACGCCATAATGAGCCATCGGCTATTCCTCTGGCGAAAATTATAGCCATAATTCCCGATTATGTCCATAATATTGGGGTCAAAGTTGACACATGGTTGACACCTGAATGCTCTTGTGTCGAACCGCACTCCCGCACTCCCGCACTCCCGCACGCCTACGCCCAGCGACAACGCGAGTTCATGGACCGGGACAGGCGAGTCGAGTCGAGGATGATTTGACTTGCCAATGATGCACCAGAAAATGTCCTACATTGCAAGAACATTATATGAACATTAGGATGGCTTATATGATGAGGTGAGGCTTAGCTATTGGTAGCGCCGTGGCTCGTATTTGGGGGGGCGGACAGGCAGGTTTTCGGTTCAGATGATCGAAAGCAGCCGTTCGCTAAGTATCTCCTGAATGGAGGGGCATTCCGAGGGAATAGCATCAGGTTGCAAAATCTCAGCAATGTTCCCATCTAAATTCTGTGCCAGAGAACAAGAATCAGCATTTCGTCCCAAAGGCGCTACTGAAGCCTTTTACTGAGGAGTGTCGAGGCAAATCTGTCGATATGCTTCTGCTGAAATCTGGTGAGGTGAGAGAGGGTGTCAGCGTTTCAAATCAATGTTCGAAACCCTATTTCTACGGAACCGACCCCAAACTTGAGAACGCGATTCAAGCACAAGAAACCTATTACGGCATGGCTCGTGACGCGATACTGGATGGTAGCTTTCCTGCGAGTGATTCGGACAAAAGGCAATTTTTGAAGCGGTTTATCCTGTTCCAGCATGACCGAACTCTTTCGAGCGTCCTAGATAGTACAGATGCCCTTAAACAAATGCGCAAGGGCTTGACGCGACTACCCGACGCTCAAATTGAACCTATGCCCGATCAACGCACGGTAACGCAGTATGCTATGCAAGCGTATGTCGATAATATGCCAATGTTGGACGACCTTTCAATTTGCTTTCTCCGCAATAGGACGAAGATTGATTTTGTAATAGGCGATCATCCGGCCATCCATACGAACAGATGGCAACTTCAGCGGCAAAAGCGATCAAGTTTTGGTCCCGGTCACGCGGGAACAGTCTTCTTGATGCCAGTTTCTTCTCGAGTGTCTGTGATGCTGTACGACGGCGATATTTACGCTGTGGGGAGAACCGGGCTGTGGCTGGACATTGTCAAAGACGCAGACGCTGAGATTATCAATAAATTGCAATTTTCAAATGCAAAGTCGGCTATCTATCTCTCCAATGTCTCTGACAAAACCCATCTCAACAGACAATTTGCCGATTTCCAATCAAGCTGGCCCCAAGAGTTGCGAAGCAACATCTTGCGTGTCGGAGAATTGGCCGATGAAGTGACTGACTTTCAAAAATATACCGTTTTGTCAGACGATCAAATCCCGGATAGTTCTGAGCTATTTGTCCACGTTCGGCAACAACATGCAGAGCCACCTCAATGGCCTTCTTTTATGCGCTATCGTAGCAATCCTAGGTTTGTGGATACGAAATCCGGTCGAGGATTCATTCGTAGGCACACCGCATCATGGCATCATGGTTCGGAATGGTTTTAATCGCCTTGCCAGAGCAAGTCTAAGGAACTTGGAAATTGGGTGACCGCTTAAAGGAATTCCGCAAAGGTAACTCAATGTCCGAAACCTTGTCGAAAGACGTCGCTGCCATTTCAGCGGAAATCGCCCCGTCTTATCCGCAATCACCAGTCCGATTGCCCAAACCCCAAATCACCGCCCCCCACTTAGAGTAACCATCCACACATCGGGCGGCGCTCCGTAGCGCAGGGGGAGGATGCTGGTGCCGAGGCCTGCGCCGACGACCACCCACTGCTGCCCGTCTCTTATCAAGCCGCAGGCGAACCGGTTGCCGTAGCGGGATACGCTGCTGAGTGCGCCGATGAGAGGGAATACGAGTTGGCCGCAGTGGGTGTGCCCGGCAAACACCGCTGCCACGGGCGAAGGCAGATCCGGTGCGCTGTCGGGGCTGTGGGTCAGAATGACGCGCGGACCAACGCCCAGTGCCGCCATGGCGGCAAAGGTGGCAGGCACATCCGCATGGCCTGAAAAATCGTCGTCCACGCCGCCAATGATCAGTGGACCCCGCCGCACGGCTTCGTTTTGAAGAACAGTGATGCCATTCTTCTTCAGTTCGGCGCTCAGGGCCTTGGCATCAAACCAATGGTCATGATTGCCGGGGGCAACAATGACGCCCAAAGGCGCGCGTAGCCCGCCGAGCGGCGCGACCACCTCTGCCGCCGGATAAACCTGGGCAAACATTCCGGCTTCACTGATCAAGTCACCGGCAATGACGATCAGGTCCGGCTTCAAGGCATTGAGTTGCCGGACAATGGTGCGTAGCCGTCTGGGCGGCATATCCGGCCCCGCAACATGGACGTCAGACAGATGCAAAACCCGCAGCGGCGGGGTGTTCGCTGGCCAATCCGCGACGGCAATCGTAGCGGTGCGGATGATTGGATCGCGCGTCGCGTTCCAATATCCTTTGGTGATGAAGGCTATAGATGCCAGAACCAGCAGGAGGACGATCCGCAACCAGACCTTGCCCCAACCCACCCCAATCAATCTCGCAAATCCGGCGGGGTCGCCTCTGCTTTCAGCATCGCAATCGCCTCGTCCAGCGGCATTACGCGTTGACCGTCGGAGCCTAGCGTGCGGATGGCGACTGTGCCTTGTTCGGCTTCTCGCCCGCCGACGACCAGCAGGTGCGGCACTTTGGCGAGGCTATGTTCGCGGACTTTGTAATTGATCTTTTCGTTGCGCAGATCGATTTCCGTGCGAATGCCCGCGGCCTTCAGCTTGGCAAGCGTGGCCACGGCATAGTCATCTGCATCCGACACAATCGTCGCGACGACGGCTTGCACGGGGGCCAGCCACACGGGGAAGCGGCCGGCATAATGTTCGATCAGGATGCCAATGAAGCGTTCATAGGTGCCCAAGATCGCGCGGTGGAGCATGACGGGGCGGTGGCGGCCACCATCCTCCCCCACATAAGTCGCGTCGAGCCGTTCGGGCAGGACATAATCGAGCTGGATCGTGCCGCACTGCCACGTGCGCCCAATCGCGTCGGTCAGGTGAAATTCCAGTTTGGGCGAATAGAATGCCCCTTCGCCGGGTAGTTCCTCCCACTGATATTCTGGGCCGGAACGCCCCGCCAGCCGAACCGCCTCTCGCAGGTCATTTTCGGCACGGTCCCACATCTCATCCGTGCCGAACCGCTTTTCGGGGCGCAGGGCGAGTTTGATGGCGTAGGATGTGAAGCCCAGATCCTTGTAAACCTGATCAAGCAAGTCACAGAAGGTCCGCACTTCATCCACAATCTGGTCTTCGCGGCAAAAGATATGGCCGTCATCCTGGGTCATCTGGCGCACGCGCATCAGGCCGTGGAGCGCGCCGTGCAGCTCGTTACGGTGGCAGCATCCCATTTCCGCCATACGCAGCGGCAAGTCGCGGTAGGATTTGATCCCCTGCCGAAAGATCAGGACATGCGCGGGGCAATTCATGGGCTTCAATGCCATCAAATCGCTTTTGCCGGTCAGGATCGGGCCGTCTTCATCCGCGTTTGGAATTTCATCGGGAACGACAAACATATTTTCGCGGTATTTGCCCCAATGGCCGGAGGCTTCCCACTGCTTGGCATCCATCAATTGCGGGGTTTTCACCTCTTTATACCCGCCGCCGTCAATCGCGCGGCGCATATAGGCCTCAAGCTCGCGCCAGATGACATAGCCATTGGGATGCCAGAACACGCTGCCATGCGCTTCGGATTGCAGGTGGAACAGGTCCATCTCCGCCCCGATTTTGCGGTGATCGCGCTTGGCGGCTTCCTCCAGACGGAAGAGATGCGCGTCGAGCTGCTTCTTGTTCAGCCACCCGGTGCCGTAGATGCGAGAGAGGACCGCGTTATTCTGGTCCCCGCGCCAGTACGCGCCAGACACTTTGGTAAGCTTGAATGCCGCCGGATCTAGCTTCCCCGTGGAGGCCAGATGCGGCCCGCGACACATATCAAACCATTCACCGGTGTGATAAATTGTCAGCTCTTCACCTTTCGGCAGCTCGGCAGCCCATTCAGCCTTGTAAAATTCCCCTGCATGCCGCCACATTTCGATAAGATTTTTGCGCGTCAAAGCCTTACGCGTAATCGGTTTATCCGCCGCAATGATCTTGCGCATTTCGGCTTCGATGGTGGGCAGGTCTTCCTCAGTAAAGGGCCGTACCGGCGCGAAGTCATAGTAGAAGCCGTCATCGGTGGACGGCCCGAATGTGATTTGCGTGCCGGGGAACAGGCTCTGCACCGCCTCTGCAAGGATGTGCGCGAAATCGTGCCGCGCCAATTCCAGCGCTTCGGCCTCATCGCGGGTGGTGATCAGCGCGAGGGCCGCGTCGCCTTCAAAAGGCCGCATCACATCGCGCACTTCGCCGTTCACCCGCGCGGCAATGGTCGCCTTGGCAAGTCCCGGGCCAATCGCAGCGGCAATATCAGCGGGTGTGGAACCCGGCGCGACTTCGCGCACGGAGCCATCGGGAAGGGTGATTTTGAACATCTCAGACATGGGATCAGACATGGGCAAAGCCTATGCCCCGGCAACGTCGATCAATCAACCAGTCGCAGGCATCAACTCAGTTCTTTGAAGAATCCAACCATCTTCAATCCGCCCAGAATGAAGCGGAGAGCAACAAGCGCGCCGTAGGCCTGCGCCCAGATCATTTGATCAGCGGGAATGGCGGCGATGTCAAAGCCCAGCCGCGCGAACCAATAGAGGAAAATCGCGGTGGCGAGCAGGAACAGTTTATTCTGTTCACGCCAGATCATCCGTTTCCACCAAAAGGGATATTTGGGCGTAACCCAGCCGGAAAGGCGCGGCATCAGGGCAGGGACGTTGGCCGCCCATGCCGCGTGGCTTTCGCCAAATTTGCCGCGCAGAAATTCTTCTTCATAAATGGAGATGCGTTCGTAAATCAGAACAGCGAGGAGGAAGACAAGCGCACCAAAGACCCAGCTTCCCGTCAGCATCGCAATCCCTGTGAAATTCAAGATTCGTCCAACATAGAGCGGATTGCGGACCAAGGAATAAGGGCCAGTAGTGTTCAGTTCCAACGCCTCAGCCGCCACCTTTGCACGACCTGATGTGCCTAGGGCTGCAAACCCGCTGGTGATGACGCGGACCAGAGCACCTGATGCCGCAACGGCAAAGGCAAGCCAGAACCAAGCCCTGTTTGCGCCTGCATCTTCAAATGGGCCTTGGATGCCCGTTTTCCAAACCAATAGCGTGCCAATCGCAATGATGGTGTAGATGTAAAGGCCGCGCACAAAGAAGAGCGATTTGCCGCTGCGTGCAAGTTCGTGTTGGTACATGAATGACTTTCTGGGTGGATAAGGGGTCAGGCAGGCCGCGGTTGGCGGCCCAGTTGTTTCATAC
>JANMDQ010000024.1:0-24956 GCA_031376385.1 Sphingomonadales bacterium | reverse complement strand
TTCTATCCAAGACATGATCCCCGCCGAATCGGTCTCAAACGCAAAGGAGCGCAATTGTGGGATTTCGCGAACTGTGGACCGTAAAGCCTGCGCGTCGCGGCCACGGTAAGCTTCGATCCGCTTGACCAACTCGCCAATCGGGGTGGTGACGTCAGTCAAACCGGCTGGCTGTTGGGCCTCAGCCTGGGGCAAAGCGAAATCACTGCTGCCAAAGGACGCCAATGCGCGCTCTGCAAAAGGCGAAAGATCGCGCCGCTCACGCAGCAACGCTCGGGACGGCATCGGCAGAGTAGGAAGGAGATCAGCCCACTGGGCGTTGCTGAGCTGAGCACGCGTTAAGATGGGCGCAGCAACGGCTGGGATATCCGCAGCAAATAGAGCCACCAAATCAACCGGCAAAGCGCGCCCGGCAATCGAAACGGCACAAGCCAAACGCCTACGATCCGGCACATCCCCGCGCAGTTCATCCAGCTTGGACAGCGCTGTCGCCCTCAATTCAGGCGGCAAAGAGTTGCGATCTTGCGCCATGACGTCAACAATTTGCGTCCATACCGCAGCCTTCGCCCCCACGTCCGGCGTGGGGTAACGCATTAATGTGAAAAGGCGGTCATCGAAACGCACGTGGCGGCTGCAATCCATTAGATTAGAAGCAATCTACGGCTGTGTAGCGCGAGGCGGCAGCGCATGTAAGTGATCAAATTGGGACGTTGCAAAGTGGCACAATGTCCGTCACAAGTAATAATATTATACAGATATGCCGCAAATAGATGGGAAAGAACGCGGATGACTCAGCTCACCCTTGATACTATCGATCGCCGCATCCTTGCCGAATTGCAAGACGATGGCCGCATGACCAACGTCGAATTGGCTCAGCGGGTCGGTCTTACAGCGCCGCCCTGTTTGCGGCGCGTGAAAGCATTGGAACAAGACGGGCTGATCGAAGGCTATCACGCAGCACTCAGCCCAGCAAAGCTTGGCTATACAATCACAGTATTCGCAATGGTCAGCCTTAAAAGTCAGGCAGAATCAGACTTACAAGCATTCCAAAACCATATCGCAGACCTTGACCCAGTTCGCGAATGTCACATGCTCAACGGCGAAATTGATTTCATTTTAAAGGTTGTCGCCCGGGATTTGCAGGAATTCCAAAGTTTCTTGACCAGCTCACTGACCACTGCCCCCAATGTGGCCAGTGTCAAAACATCGCTTACGATTCGAACATCCAAACATTTGCCTGGCGTGCCAGTCGGCGATGCCTAACGCACGCGCCGTTGGTTGACGATCTCATAGGCCATCACTGCCGTCGCTACGGCAGCGTTTAGACTATCGGCCTTACCAAGCATCGGCATCTTCACAAGAAGATCGCAATCCTCCTCATAAGACACTGGTAATCCTTGCGATTCGTTTCCAACAAGTAAAAAAGTTGGGCCTTGATAGCGCGGCGTTTGATAGTCCGTTTCGGTGTTAAGACTGGTCCCTACCAACTCACCCGGCCCCGTGCGCAGCCAAGTGATAAAATCAACCCACCGCGTGATCGTAATGCTCTGGGTGAACAGAGCTCCCATGCTCGCACGCACGGCCTCTACGGAAAAAGGATCAGTGCAATCGTCAATCAGGATCAAGCCCCCTGCCCCCACCGCATCGCCCGTACGCAAGATCGTCCCAAGATTACCCGGATCTCGCAAACGCTCAGCCACGATCCAGATCGAAGCACTTGACCTATCGAGCTGATCAAGCGGCGTTAAAAACTCCCGGTAAACCCCTACAATGGCTTGCGGATTATCTTTACCAGATAGTTTTGAAAGGATGTCAGGCGATGTGATCAGCACTTCACCGCCGGCAGCTTCAGTCTCTGCGACTAGCCTCTGCACCAAAGGATGATTGTTGCCATCATCGCTGAACCAGATCATTTCCGGCAAATGGCCCGCATCCATGGCTTCTGTCAGGATACGCAGCCCCTCGGCAAGAAACCGGCCTTCATTTTTACGATTTTTCTTATCCCGCAACCCGCGAACGCGTTTCACCAGTGGATTGGAAAAGCCCTTGATTTCGCGGGCCACATCAATCCTCGCCGAATTTGGCCTGCACCAAATCCACCATTGTTGCTAACGCAGCATCGGCATCATCACCGCTTGCTGAAATGGTTACTGTGTCGCCCATTGCAGCGCCGAGCATCATAAGCCCCATGATCGACGTTCCGGCAACTGCATTGCCATCTTTGCTGACTTCGATCGCAGCAGCCAACGTGCTGGCGATGGTGACGAATTTGGCACTAGCCCTTGCGTGAAGCCCACGACGATTGGTAATTTCAACGGTCTGGCTCGCCATGCTTACGCCGCAGCCTCGCCCAGCACTTCTGACGCAACAGTGATATATTTTCTCCCTGCTTCCCGAGCAGCAGCAACGGCATTGACCACTGACATGGTTTTCCGCGCGCTTTCCAAACGGATCAACATTGGCAGGTTAATTCCGGCAATCACTTCAACGCGGCCCGTTTGCAGCAGAGAAATCGCCAAATTCGATGGTGTTCCGCCGAACAAATCTGTCAGGATGATGACCCCACGCCCAGCCTCTACGGTGGTAATGGCCGCCGCAATATCGGCGCGGCGCACCTCCATATCATCGTCAGGACCAATGCAAATGGACGCGACGGCAGCCTGAGGCCCCACAACATGTTCCATCGCGGTCACAAACTCCACGGCCAAATTGCCATGCGTAACCAGAACCAGACCGATCATTGTTGCTCCATTTGCTCGGACGACCCGGGCTTTTGTCCTGCGGGCACTTCGGCCCCATGCCCCATCGAATTGACATCTCGGTGAGTTAGGCCGGGCGTATAGCCCGCTTCACGCAATGTGCCAGCGATAAATTCAGTCACATGGACGGACCGGTGCCGGCCCCCGGTGCATCCAAATGCGACTGTCAGATAGGCCTTTCCTTCTGCCTTATAACGGGGGATCAGCATCAGGACCAAATCTTGGATACGGGTGATTGCTTCATCCCAAGCTGGGTCACCGCGGACATAAGCTGCCACATCCGGATCAAGCCCGGTTTTTGGGCGCAGCGCATCATCCCAGTGCGGATTACGCAAGAAGCGCATATCAAACACCAAATCAGCGTTACGGGGGATGCCGCGCGCAAACCCAAAAGACATCAGGCTTAGAACGGTCTCAGCCCCGCCCTCCGCTGCAAACCGGCCCCGCAATTCCAAACGTAAGTCGTTTGAACTTGTCGCGCTGGTATCAATCACATGGTCGGACCAACGGCGCAGAGGCGCAAGAAGCTCACGTTCGCGTGCTATGCCATCACTGGCAGGGCGATCAGGGGCAAGTGGATGACGGCGGCGGGTTTCGGAATAACGACGCTCCAGTTCGGACCCTGAACAATCAAGGAAAAGCGTCGCGATATTCTCTCCGTGCGTATCACGCATCGTCTTTATGCGGTCCACAATGGCGACAGCGTTGAACCCGCGCGTGCGTGTGTCGATACCAAGCGCCAACGGCCTGGACGCAGAAGCGCCTTCGGGAGTGCGTGTCGCCAGCAACCTATCGAGCAGCGCAAAAGGCAGATTATCGACCACTTCCCAGCCAATATCCTCCAGCGTTTTTAGGGCCGTCGTCTTACCCGCGCCAGACATGCCTGATACGAGCAATATGCGATCAGGCCTTACTTTCTTGTTCACGAGATACTCACCTGTGCTCCGGCCTGAGCCAGTGCCATTTCGGCTTTAATCGCCGCAGACGCCTCAAAGGAGCTGAAGCCAATGAAAGGAACACGCAGATCCGCGATCACGCGATACTCAGGTTCAAGCGGAAAGCGCACGCTCGGTTGGGCGAGGTCAAGCAGCACCGCCACTGGAACGTCCTGCACCTGCTCCATGGTCATGATCCCAAGGCCGTACACCTCGATTTTGCCTTTGATCGTTTCAGGAGCACGAGCCATCAACTGAGAGCCAACCCGCGTCAATATAGTATAATCATCGCTGATCAGCGTCGCGCCGCGATCAATCAGGCGCAGGGCAAGGTCAGATTTGCCTGAGCCTGATGGCCCAGCGATAAGCAACGCCCTACCATCCCGCGCGATGCAGCTGGCGTGGATCGTTTCAGATGTGAGAGGTGCACTCATGAAGATGCATTAGCAGGAGGAAGCGAGATAATGAAACAGGCCCCTTTTGCGCCCTTTTCACGCTCCGTCACGCGAATGGAACCACCGTGAGCGTCCACGATGGTGCGTGCAATGGCAAGACCGAGACCGCTATGTTGACCAAATTCAGCCTCGGGTCGGTCAGAATGAAAGCGGTCAAATATGGTTTCACGCGATCCGAGGGACACTCCGGGGCCATCATCATCCACTTTCACAATTACTTGCTCTAGCGTGCGCGACGCCGATATCCGCACGCGTCCACCCTGTGGAGAAAAGGAAACGGCATTGTCGAGCAGGTTTTCAAACACGCGCACCAATTGGGCGGGGTCTCCCCGAATGATGGCGCTTCCGGTTTGGGGCCGGGCATAGGCAATGGGAATGGCCTTATCGCGTTTGCGATTGGCATAGTCGGCCACCAGCCCCTCGATCAACGCGCCAATATCGACAAATGTAAATCGTGTGCGGGCCATGCGCGCGTCTACGCGTGACAGATCTGAAATGTCGGTGATGAGCCGGTCTAACCTTCGTACATCATCGGCAATGACACCATGAAGCTGGTCCTTGAGTTCAGGCTTCTTGACGCTGCGCAGCCCTTCCACAGCCGAAGCCAGCGATGCGAGCGGGTTTTTCAGTTCATGGGCCACATCCGCCGCAAAAGCCTCCACCGCGTCCATACGGCGGCGCAGGGCATGGCTCATATCAGAGATTGAGCGCGCCAATTGCCCGATTTCATCGGCGCGTGACGGCAGGCGCGGCACTTGAACTTCGCGCGCGCGGCCAAAGCGCACCTGCTGGGCCGCCGCGCCCAACATCTGCAGAGGGCGAACAATAGTCCGCGCCAGAAATAGCGAAAGGAATATTGACACGAGCGTAGCAAGCCCAATCATGTTGCCGATCAGCGACCGCTCCACCCGCACAAACCGCCTGATGTCCCGGGCGTTTCTGAGCGTGACGATAGAATAACCTTCGCTTCCAGCCACGTCGGCGCGCGCTTCGATCATATGGCTGCGGTCTGGAGCCAAACTCAATTTCGATCCGTTGGGAGCGAGCGGAATGCGCCTGTCGACGTTGCCAAACGGGGGCGGCACTTCAGCGCCGACGATCCAGTCCAGCCCTTCGTCCAACCACCGCGCCGCCTTGCGCTCAAACGCTTCTTGTTCTGGGTCACGCAGAATGAAACTCGGCGCGCCATTGGCCCAACTGTCTGCCCGGACCGTACCCGTTGCATCAACGAGGCGAATGCGAACTTTATCCGCACCTTCCAAACGCTTCACCAGAACAGGCCACTGTTCCATCGGCACGTCTTGCACTGCGGCCGCGATCAGCTGCGCCTCATGTTCGGCCTGCAATCGCCGTTCTGCGATCAGGCGCGACCGAAAGCCATCAATGTAAAAAAAACTACCTGCAAGCAAAGCGAGCGGCAGCGTGTTGACCGCCAATATTCGAGCGGCAAGCGGAACCCGGCCAGACCAGCGCAGCGCAAGTCCCGGATGTTCAGGTTTCGCTAAATCGGTATCCGGCGCCATATAAAGTGTCTATCGCGTCAAAATCTTTATCGACAACCCGAAACTTGCGCCGGATGCGTTTCACATGGCTGTCCACAGTGCGGTCGTCGACATAAACATCGTCCTGATAAGCCGCATCCATCAGCTGGTTACGGTTCTTCACAATGTCCGGCCTCTGGGCAAGCGCCTCCAAAATCAGAAACTCTGTGACGGTAAGCGCCACGTCCATGCCATCCCACCTAACGCGGTGGCGGGCCGGGTCCATTTCCAAACGGCCACGCTGGATCAGGCGGGCCTCGGCCTCAACGTCATTTTCGGCATCAGTCTGACCAAAGCCGTTGCGCCGCAGCACAGCCCGAATGCGGGCAATTAACAGGCGCTGTGAAAAAGGCTTGGCGATATAATCATCCGCGCCGACAGCCAGCCCCAACTCCTCATCAATCTCATCATCTTTCGACGTAAGGAAAATCACGGGCATCAAGGATTTTTCCCGCAGTTTTCGGATCAGCTCAATGCCATCCATCTTGGGCATTTTAACGTCAAACACGCCCAAATCAGCAGGATTATCAGTGAGAGCCTTCAGCGCCGCCTCCCCATCTGTATAGAGGCGCGTGACGAAACCCTCACCCTGCAACGCGATCGAAACCGACGTTAATATATTGCGGTCATCATCGACCAGCGCGATTGTCGCATCCATGACGGGCTGAGTGTCAACCGATTGTGGCATGATCACGGCATAAGCGCGGCAGTGCCGAACCGCAACTGAATCCACGCTAACCAATAAGCGGGTTTGACGCTCTCGCCGCCCTCCCTTATGCGCGCGTTTAACTTAAACGGGTGCAAAACCATGGCAACCGATTGCAATTTTGATGGAGACCGAAACATGGCACATTATCCACTTGATCAGCAGGGCATAAAGGTGAGCGCGACCACGCATTGGAACCTAGGCACCGCGCCGCTCGTGGAAATGGCTTTGACCCGGGGCGAAGGCATTTTGGCGGCTGACGGGCCGTTGGTTGTCGAAACTGGCCTCCACACAGGCCGCTCAGCCAAAGATAAATTCATCGTGCGCGATGCCGAAACGGAAAACAGCATTTGGTGGGGCAAAAGCAATGTGTCCATGACGCCTGCTCATTTTGCGGCGCTAAAAGAAGATTTCATGGCAGAACTCGCGAAGAAGGAAACGTTGTTTGTGGCGGACCTCTTTGGTGGGTCGCAGCCAGAGCACCGTGTCAATGTCCGGGTGATTAACGAGTTCGCGTGGCATAATCTGTTCATTCGCACGCTGCTTGTGCGGCCCAACGCGGATGAATTGGCGGCTTTCGTACCGGAATATACAATCATCGATCTGCCCAGCTTCGTCGCTGACCCAGCCCGTCACGGATGCCGCAGCGGCACAGTTGTTGCAGTGAATTTCACTGAGAAGCTGATCCTGATCGGCGGCACAGCCTATGCCGGTGAAATGAAAAAGTCCGTCTTTGGTATTCTCAACTATCTGCTGCCCACCAAAGGCGTGATGCCCATGCATTGTTCGGCCAACATTGGCCCGAACGGGGATACGGCTGTGTTCTTTGGCCTTTCTGGCACCGGTAAGACGACGCTGTCCGCTGATGCCTCTCGCACGCTGATTGGCGATGATGAACATGGCTGGTCAGATACAGCCGTCTTCAACTTTGAAGGTGGCTGCTACGCCAAAATGATCCGCCTTTCCCCTGAGGCAGAGCCAGAGATTTTCGCGACGACCAAGAGGTTCGGCACCGTGCTCGAAAATGTGGTGATTGACCCCATCACCCGTCAGCTCGATTTCGACGACAATAGCCTCGCCGAAAATAGCCGTGGGTCCTATCCGATCAATTTCATTCCAAACGCTTCGGAAAAGAATATGGGGCCCGTGCCAAAGAATATCATCATGTTGACCGCTGATGCATATGGCGTCCTGCCCCCAATCGCGCGACTAACGCCCGATCAGGCCATGTATCATTTCCTTTCGGGCTATACCGCGCGAGTTGCTGGCACGGAAATTGGAGTGACCGAACCAGAAGCGACTTTCTCCACCTGCTTCGGTGCGCCGTTTATGCCACGCCATCCCTCGGTTTACGGGAACCTACTGAAAGAGCGGATTGCGAAAGGCAACGTTACTTGCTGGCTTGTTAATACCGGCTGGACCGGCGGCAAGGCCACGATGCCAGGGATTAAGCGGATGCCAATCAAGGCTACACGCGCGCTGCTCAATGCGGCCCTCGATGGCAGTCTGAACACTGCGCAATTCCGTAAAGACCCCAATTTCGGGTTTGAAGTGCCCGTGGCAGTAGACGGCGTGGATAGCGGTATCCTTGATCCGCGCAGTGCTTGGGCCGACAGGGCGGACTATGACGTGACTGCGCAAAAGCTGGTCGGACAGTTCATCGACAATTTTGCTGAATTCGCTGAACATGTCGATGAAGGCGTGCGGCAGGCAGCGCCCGTTGCGGCTTAAGGCTGTCCCGCGCCGCGCACGCTGAGCAAATACATTACGGGCGTCACGATGCGGCTAAGCAAGGTGGAGGAGATCAATCCGCCAATAATCACCCAGGCCAGCGGCGAATATAGCGGCGACCCGGATAGCGCGAGGGGAAGAAGTCCGCCAATTGCGGTCACCGAGGTCAGCAGCACGGGAAGGAAGCGTATTTCGCCCGCTCTCTCAATCGCCTCCATCAACGGCACCCCGCTCTCACGCAATTTCGTTGTAAAATCAACGAGAAGGATTGAGTTTTTAATTTCGATTCCGATCAGTGCTACAAAGCCAATGGTTGCAAGGAATGACAGGCTGTTCCCAGTAAACAAAAGCGCCAATATCCCGCCAAACAGGCCAAGCGGGATGACGCCTGCCACCACGGCTACTTCACGAAACCGGCCAAATTCTGCGACCAGCACCGCCAATATGCCGAACACCGCGAACAAGATCACGCCGCCCAGACCCGACGTATTTTTCGTCGCAGCCTCCGCCGAACCTCCCACTTGCCAGCGAACGCCGTCAGGTAATTTCGCTTGCTCCAGCTTAGCGACGACTTGCGCATTCAGGTCCGATGGTAATTTCCCAAGTTCATTGCTGGCCTTGATGATCACTGTGCGTTCCAATTGATATCGGTTGATCTGGCTTGGCACGGTCTTCAGCTGTGGCATCGCAACTGATGAAAGTGGCACAGAAGTACCGGACTGGCTGGCAACATAGATTGAGTTAAGTGCTGAAATCGGTTGGTTCGCCTCCATCGGCAGCCGCACAACAACTGGAAAGCTGTCTCCCTCCGCATCGCGAAAGCTTGACGCCCGCTCGCCAGATAAGGCCAAGCGCACAGCGCGGCGTAAATCACCGGACGTCACACCCAACAGCGTCGCTGCGGGGCCGTTGAATCCGATATCGACGTCAACCCGTTCAGCAGTCAGTGGATTGTTGACATCGCGAAGGCCCTTCACGCTTCCCATGATGGCCTCCACTTGCACCGCCGCTTTCTTCAGTGCCGCTACTTCTGGTCCGCGCAGGCGGATCGCTACAGGCGCATCGACGGGCGGACCATTCTCAAACTGCACGACAGTCACCCGCGCATCGGGATAACGATCTAATTCCTGCCGCAGCTTATCCAGTTGGCGCGGACTGTCTCTGGGTGACCATTCTTCAATCGTCACGAAAATTTCACCAAAGCGGGCGTCATCTTCTCGTGGGATGTTATTGTAGAAAATCTGAGGATTACCGCGACCGGCATTGTCCATCCGCGCTGTGACCCCCGGAAACTTGGCAACAATCGCAGAGACATCCTTCACAGCCTTATCCGTCGTTTGCACGCCACTGCCTTCAGGCGCTTCCACCCTCACCATGAAATAGGGCGAATCGGATGCTGGAAAAAGGCTGGCACCGATGACCGGAAACAGGCCGAACGCGGCAAGGCAGATAGCCATTGATCCCCACACGGTTTTGCGCGGGTTGAGCAAGCCCCAGTGCAGGATTGGGTGATAGAAACGCTGAATGCCGCCGTTGATCGCTTGCAGCGCACGGTTGCCCTCTGGTCCGTGATTGGCCTTCAGCAAGCGGCTCGCAATGAAGGGAATGATTGTCAGCGATACGATGAGGGAGCTTCCCACGGTCAAAAGAACCGCCATCGGCAGCCCACGTACGAAATCCCCTGATCCTTCGGGCAAGAATGTCAGCGGCAGAAAGGCAAAAATGAGGACGCCCGTTGACCCCAGCACCGCGACGCTAATTTCTTTGGCGCCACTGATCGCGGCCTCAACAGCATGTTCCCCGGCGCGCATATGGCGTTCGATATTCTCAGTGACCACAATGCTATCGTCTACCAGCAGCCCCAATGAGATGATGAACCCCGAAATGCTGATCTGATTAAGCGTGTATCCCAGTTGAGAAAGCGCAAACACGCCCATCGCCAGCGACAACGGGATCGACACCACCACCACAAGCGAGGCGCGCAGCCCCAGCGGGATGAGCGTCACTAATACCAGAGCCAGCGCAATGCCAAAATCCAGACCTAACTGGTTCAGGCGGCGCTTAATATCAACCGTTTGGTCAAACCCGGTTTCCAATTTCATATCTGGCGGCAATGATGTGCGCAGAGTGTCTGCCGCCACTTCCAAATCTTTGCGCAATTGCAGCGCGTTCACGCTGTCCTTTTGACGGACCGTGATGAACGCCGCCCGCTCCCCATTCAACCGAGTGATATGGGTTTGTTCGGCTTCTGCCCAAGCCACCGTCGCAAGATCGCGGACAACTGTGACGCCGCTGGGGTCACTCTTTACAACCGAATTTTCAATAGCCTCGATAGACCGATACGCTCCGCCCACGTCCACATTGAAGCGCCGCGTATCGGCATTCACTGTTCCCCCCGCAATTGTTGCGCCACCCGCCGTGATGGCCGAGGACAAAGTGGTGGGCGAAATGCCAGCCTCCGAAAGCCGCGCTGAATCAACGGAGACGCGCAACTCTGGTGCCGCAATCCCGGAAATGGTCGTGGACCGCACGCCGGGCACCACATTCAACCGGTCTCGAACATCCTGCGCATATTTATCCATCCGCCGCCATGATGCTTCAGGGCTGACCAATGCCATTTGCACAATTGCTGCCTCTGTCGTGCGCACGCGCCGGTAGGAAAGGCGCGCGATGCTGCTGGGCAGTTGTGCGCGGATGGCCCCGACGTCACGAACAACGCGGTCAAGAGCCTGATCAGCATCTGTCCCATGATCAAAATCCGCAACGATCACCGCAACACCGCTGCTACTCGTCGATTCGACTTCGCTGATACGGTCAATCCCTTGGATTACTTCTTCAATTGGTTTGGCGACGGTCTCCTCAATTTCGGACGGATCAGCACCGGGAACGACGACAGTGATCACGACAATAGGCGTCGGAAAATGCGGGTCGGCTGACCTTGGGATCGTTAGAAACGCCTGTATGCCAAGTAGCGCGGCGAGGAAGAAGATAACCGCAGTTAATTGCCAGCGCCGAACGGCGAACGCGACCAGGCTCATTGCGCTTGCGCAACCGAAGACGGCGGGCGCGCCACCGGGGATACCGTCATCCCATCTTTCAATCGATCAAAGCCGGAAAGGACAACGCGGTCACCTGTGCCAACGCCGGAAATCACGTCGACTCCGCCATCTGTGGCTTCACCAATCCTCACTTTGCGCAACCGCGCGACATTCTTGGAATCGAGGACATAGACCAAAGCCTCCCCCGCACGCGGGGTAATGATGGCAGCGGGCGGCACTTGGCGCTTGCGGGTGGCGGTAGCTGACGACGCCAACAACCGCGCTGTGCCAATCATGCCAGACCGAACGCGCGGGTCACTCGGCAAGGCAATCTCGACGTCAAAGGTACCAGTTGCGCGGTTTGCCTTCCCGCCAATTTCTTGGACCCGGCCCTGCATAGGCTCTACGCCCAGCGCCTGAAACACCACAGTTGCAGGCGACCCTATTGCAATTGAAGCAGCCAACCGGTCATTTAATGGCGCGCGAAACACAAAGCCCGCGCGCGCCTCCCCAAATGTGATCACAGGGCTGCCCGCTGCCACCACCTGCGTTGGTTCAGCTAACCGCGCCAGCACAACGCCGTCACTCGGCGCGACAATGCGGGCCGTGTCCAGCGCAAAGCGTCGCGCCTTCACAGCGGCAGCAGAAGATTGCGCCCCTGCCTGCGCCGCCTCCAATCGGGCTTTCGTCACCCAGCCTTGTTTAAACAGCGTCGAAAGCCGCGCCGCATCTGATCCGGCGCGCCGCGCCTCTGCTTCAGCAGCGACCAGCTCTGCTTGAATGGAGGTCGTATCAAGCACTGATAACAGCTGTCCCCGCCGCACACGGTCGCCTTCATTTACGGTAACGCGCACAATCTGACCGGCAGAGGTAAAGCCCAGCGGAGTCTCAACACGCCAAAGCGCAGTGCCGACGACTTGGATTTCTGGGACCTGATCCAATGCCCCCACGGTCGCGATACGAACTGAGAGCGGGCGTACAACGCCGGCCTTCTGAGGTTCATCAGCACTGCAGCCTGCTATGGCTATCGACGCCATTATTATATATCGTCGCACTACAATGAATGCCTCGCACGGTTTCTACTAGCGGAAAGTTTACAGCGTTAACTAAATGATGCAAGTCCAGTTGCGATACACAACCTAAATCAAGATACCGTCTTTCGTCACCTCAATTTCCGACAAAGATCTTCTCTGACTGACAAATGGCAAAATACGACTAAATGCCGCGTCTCTTTTTGCCACTTTTGCGGCAAAGTTTAGTAAAGTTGTGCCAGTCGCACATTTGATTTGCCCACATCACGACCGGCTTCGATATAGACGGAGCGCAAAGTCAAACTACGTTCATTCTCTCTCGCTCCTTCCCCATAGAATAGAATGGATGCGCCACGCAGAAAAAAATGCACCCACTCTGGAACATATAAAGAACGAAATAGCTATGTCAAGTCTCAATCTGTGTGGTGTCGGCTCATCAGGCAGTAAACCGGGTTGCACGATGTGATTTGGTCACTCTTAGTGATCGTTGTATTTACATTATGATCAAGACTCTGAGTTGCAACCACAACGGCTCGGCGATGGCACACATGATGACTTGAAGGCTCCAATCAGCGCATTAAACCAGTCCTTCCTCACGCAATCACTTGCGCTTTGGGATATCGAGGCACTGCCGCCGCCAGTTATTGCGGCTCATATAGTTGGGAAAATGCTACGGATCAGTTCACCACGGCCCTGACCAGAGCCGTGGAAACTGACAAGCGCATCGCGGCCTAACGCGCTGAAACCGGCACATAGGCCCTTTGCGCTGGCCCGGTATAAAGCTGACGCGGGCGGCCGATTTTCTGGTCGGGGTCAGAAATCATCTCATTCCACTGCGCGACCCAGCCGACCGTGCGGGCCAAAGCGAACAGCACTGTGAACATTTCGGTTGGGAAACCAATGGCCGAAAGCACAACCCCGGAATAGAAATCGACGTTGGGGAACAGCTTTTTCTCAATGAAATACGGATCGTTGAGGGCCATTTCCTCCAGTTGCTGCGCGACTTCAAAAATCGGGTCTTGTTTGCCCAGTTTTGCCAAGATTTCGCGGGCGGTTTTTTCCATCGCAGTGGCACGCGGATCCATGTTTTTGTAAACGCGGTGGCCAAAACCCATCAGGCGGAACGGATCATTCTTGTCCTTTGCCCGCGCGATATATTCAGGAATACGGTCCGGCGTCTTGATTTCGCGCAGCATATTGAGCGCGGCCTCATTCGCGCCGCCGTGCGCTGGCCCCCACAGGCAAGCAATACCAGCTGCGATGCAGGCAAAGGGGTTAGCGCCCGATGATCCAGCCAAACGCACAGTCGAAGTTGACGCATTTTGTTCATGATCAGCGTGGAGAATGAAAATCTGATCCATCGCCTTTTCAATCAACGGATCAACGACATATTCCTCCGCCGGGACACCAAAGGTCATGCGCAGGAAATTTGCCGAATAGCTGAGGTCGTTCTTGGGATAAAGGAACGGCTGACCCAGCGAGTATTTATAGGCCGCTGCTGCAATCGTCGGCATTTTCGCAATCAAGCGGTGTGACGCAACCATGCGTTGATAGGGGTCTGTGATGTCCGTTGAGTCGTGATAGAACGCCGAAAGCGCGCCAACGACGCCGCACATGATCGCCATGGGATGCGCATCACGGCGGAACCCGCGGTAAAATGTCATCAACTGTTCATGCAGCATGGTGTGGCGGGAGATGGTGTAACTGAATTTTTCCAGTTCGGCCTTGCTTGGCAATTCTCCATTGAGCAGCAAGTATGACACTTCCATAAAGCTAGACTTTTCAGTCAGTTCACCAATGGCGTATCCACGGTGCAGCAAGATACCTTCATCACCGTCGATATAGGTCAGCGCGGATTCACAGCTGGCGGTGGAGGTGAAACCGGGGTCAAAAGTGAACGCGCCGGTCTGCGCGTAGAGCTTGCGAATGTCGATCACGTCTGGCCCAATCGTGCCTGAACGAACCGCAGCTTCAATCTCTGTGCCGTTTATGCTGATTTTTGCGCTATTGGTCATAGTCTGCTTTTCCTTCTCACATCAGCCCTGGTTGCCCAGAGCGTCACCAAGTCTTGCCAGCGACTCCTCTTGACCGAGGAGAAGCAGCACATCAAAAATTCCTGGCGAGGTCGTGCGACCTGTCAACGCAGCTCTCATTGGCTGCGCAACCTTGCCAAGGCCCAACCCGGCATCCTCCGCCACGGCCTTTACTGCCGTCTCTAGGGCAGTTTCAGACCAGACCGGAACACCGGCAAGTGCCTCCGCGACCTGACGCAACAGAGTGGAAGCATCTCCTTCTAGCAGAGGTTTTGCGGCCTCGTCGAGTGCCAAAGGGCGGCTCTCAAACAGGAACAGTGCGCCTTCTGCTAAGGCCAGCGTCGATTTGGCCCGAACCTTGAGCGCAGGCATTGATTTGCCAAGGGTTTCTGCCTCTTTTTGAGTCAGAGCGCGGCCGATTTTGGCCTCGATCATAGGCGTAGCAATGGCGGCAAGGCGCGCATCATCAGCCTCTCGAATATAATGGCCATTCAGGTTTTCAAGCTTTTTGAGGTCAAAACGTGATGGGCCGCGCCCAACATCAGCCACATCGAACCAGAGCACCGCCTGTTCGCGGCTGAAGATTTCATCATCGCCGTGGCCCCAACCGAGCTTGGCAAGGTAATTGTTCACAGCCTCTGGCAGGCACCCCATCTCATCACGGTAGGCGTCCACGCCCAGCGCGCCGTGGCGTTTGGAGAGTTTCGCGCCGTCTGCGCCGTGGATCAGCGGCACATGCGCATAAACGGGCTCCCGCCACCCCATTGCGCGGATGAGGGCCAATTGCCGAAACGCATTGTTCAAATGATCGTCACCGCGGATCACATGCGTGACACCCATGTCATAATCATCAACGACGACTGCCAGCATATAAGTGGGCGTCCCGTCAGACCGGAGCAGGACCATGTCATCCAGCTCCGCGTTGGAAACGGTAACATCGCCTTGCACAAGATCATGGATCGTCACAGCGCCGTCCTGCGGCGCGCGCAACCGGATCACGAATGGCGCATTTGGCGGAGCTTCTGACGGATCCCGGTCCCGCCAGCGGCCATCATAGCGCAGCGGCAGCTTTTTCTCCCGCTGATCCGCGCGCATCGCCTCTAACTCTTCTGCCGTGGCAAAGCATTTATAGGCATGCCCGTTAGCGAGCAATTCGTTTGCAACTTCGCCGTGACGCGCGGCGCGGGCGAATTGATAGACAATATCGCCGTCATTGCCCAGGCCAAGCCAGCTCATCCCGTCAAGGATCGCTTCAATTGCGGGCTCTGTGGAGCGTGCCCGATCTGTATCTTCAATCCGCAATAAAAACGTGCCACCATGATGCCGCGCATAGAGCCAATTGAACAAAGCGGTGCGTGCGCCACCGATGTGAAGATAACCCGTGGGGGACGGCGCAAACCGAGTGACGACTTTATCCATAAACTTCACTTGCACCCACGCCGTTAATCCCCAATCATACTGATATGTTCGTCGCGCGTAGCATGGCATGGGACCGGCTTCAAACCCGGATAGGGCCCGCTCTGGTCAATCCCCTGCCGCGTCTTGAACTCTGGCTGGAGCGTGAGCGCGACCAATTGCCTTTGTGGATCCCCGTCATGCTGGGCGGAGGTATCGCAGCGTGGTTCCTTTTGCCGCTGCAAACCCAATGGATTGGCTTCATTCTAGGGTCGTTGGGGCTTGCCGCATCAGGGTTGATGCTGGGCCTGCCAAAGCGGATCGGCACGGCGGCGTTGCTCAGCGGATTGGCGCTGGCGCTGGGATGCGGGCTGATCTGGTTGCGGGCTGAATGCGTCACCCATCAGGTTTTGACGCGGCCAATGGTGGCCCAGATGACGGGCGTGATCGAGCGAGTTGAAGACAAAAGCGCAGAGGACAAGCTGCGCCTGACAGTCCGCAATGCCGAAAACGCCATGCTGGTCCGCGTCACGATCAAGACGGATGCGCCCGACCCGCTGTTGAAGAAAGGCGCGGAAATTATGTTTCGCGCGCGACTGGCCCCGCCGCCAACGGCCGCTTTGCCCGGCGGCTATGATTTTTCCCGCGCGGCTTGGTTTATGCAATTGGGCGCAGTTGGCCAAGTGTTGGGCGATGTGACAGTCACCAAAGAAGCACCACCCGGCAATGGCCTGCGCGACCGCCTGACCGCCCATGTGCGCGGCGAAATCGATGGCAGCGCAGGCGGCATTGCATCGGCCTTTGCCAGTGGAGATCGCGGCGCAATTTCCACTGAGGATGAAGAAGCGATGCGAGCGAGCGGACTAACGCATTTGCTTTCGATCAGTGGATTGCATGTGACCGCTGTGGTTGCCGCGGCGATGGTTCTGGCGCTTAAGCTGCTGGCCCTTTCCCCCCGATTGGCGCTGAATTTGCCGCTGCTCACCATATCAGCCGGCGTTGGCGCAGGGGTTGGCATCGCTTACACTCTACTGACTGGTGCTGAAGTGCCAACGGTGCGATCCTGCATCGCCGCCTTGTTGGTGCTGTTCGGTATTGCGCTGGGGCGAGAGGCGCTGACCCTGCGGCTGGTCGCAACCGGCGCAATCGCGGTGCTGCTGCTCTGGCCTGAATCGCTTGTGGGCGCGAGTTTTCAGCTGTCTTTCATGGCCATCACGGCGATTGTGGCCTTTCACGATAGCCGGCTCATCAAGGCTAAACTGGCGCGGCGCGAGGAAGGCTTTATCCGCCGGGGCGTGCGCGCCATTGGCGGCTTGTTGCTGACGGGCCTAGTCGTTGAGATCGCGCTGGCGCCGATTGCGCTTTATCATTTTCATAAATCTGGCCTTTACGGGGCGCTGGCCAACCTGATCGCGATTCCCCTGACTACTTTTGTCATCATGCCTTTTGAGGCGCTCGCTTTGCTGTTCGATTTGGTGGGGGCTGGCGCGCCCTTTTGGTGGGCAACTGAACAAGCGATCAACGCTCTCCTCTGGATCGCGCATCAAGTGGCGGCAGTTCCAGGGGCGATGGCGCGGCTTCCGTCAATGTCTACGCCAGCTTTTGTTTTGGTGTTGTGCGGTGGGCTGTGGCTTTTGCTCTGGAAAACGCGGGCTCGCATGGCAGGCGTCGTGCCAATCGTTGTGGGAACCATATGGGCCATCAGCACGCCAGTGCCTGACCTGCTCATCACAGATGACGGGCGCCATATGGCAATCAGAGGTGCAAATGGGGACATGGCTCTGCTGAGAGAGCGAACGGGTGATTTCATTCGTGACGTCATGGCGGAACGCGCAGGCGTCGATACGTTGGAAAGCCTGATCGAGGAACGCCGCGATTCCGACTGTTCAACTGACATTTGCATCACTAGCCTACGCCGGGACAGGCGAACTTGGGTGATCGGCGCAACACGCAGCCAGCATTTGGTTCCTTGGACGGAGCTAATCACGCTGTGCCCCAAACTGGACATCATCGTAAGCGAACGCCGCTTACCGCCAGCGTGCAAGCCAAGGTGGCTGAAAGTTGACCGCGACCTGTTAGAACGAACAGGCGGCCTCGCGATCAGTTTTCAGCCCGCGCCAGTGGTGGAAACAGCCTTGGGCGGGAATACGGATCATCCCTGGTGGTGAGGTTGGTACCAATTAAAGCATGCACCACACACTACGATCTACTTAGGCTAAGCTTGCCGAAGCCTTGGCTGGTGTTTCCCAACTAGGCTTCGTCAAGCTCAGTCTGAGCGGGCTCCGAATCAAACGGGCTTCTAAGGGCAAAGCAAACGTGCCTCGACCCCTCAATACCGCCGCAACAGCCCCGCAAGTTTACCTTGCACCCGCACCCGGTTCGGCACGTAACGCTGTGCCTCATAAGAGCGGTTAGCGGGATCAAGCCGGACCATTGCGCCTTCACGCCGGTAATATTTGAGTGTCGCTTCAGCATCATCAACAAGCGCGACGATGATATCACCTTCCCGCGCGGCGTCGGTCTTGCGAATGAGGGCATAGTCCCCATCCAAAATGCCGGCTTCAACCATCGAATCACCCGAGACTTCAAGGGCATAATGCTCACCAGACCCAAGCAACGCGGCGGGAACGGAGAGCATCGACTGGCCTTCAATCGCTTCAATCGGCAGCCCCGCAGCGATACGACCGTGCATGGGAATTTCCAGCACGTCATTGGCAGGCTGCGGCATGGCGCGACCGCCCTTGACCTTGGGCAACGGCGCCAAGTTAACAATGTTATTAGTGCTGACAGCTTTCGCTTCTCCGCTACGCTCTGGCATTTTGACCACTTCGAGAGCACGCGCCCTGTTGGCTAAGCGACGAATGAAGCCACGCTCTTCCAGTGCAGAAATCAGGCGGTGAACCCCGGATTTCGACGCCAGGTCAAGTGCATCCTTCATCTCCTCAAAAGATGGCGACACGCCGGACTCAGTCAACCGGTCGTGAATATAAACGAGTAGCTCATGCTGTTTCTTGGTAAGCATGGTGGCGTCTCCAATTGTGAACGAACGCGGAACTTATGGGCAACGGTTTGTTCCCTGTCAAGCCGCCATCGTCAGGGGAGCAACAAAATATCCACAATTTCATCCACAGATGCTGCATCAGAGCCCGCCGGACGCACGATCAGCGCATTTGCGCGAGCGAGTGACGCAAGGGCTGCGCTGTCGTTTAGACCCACCGGAACAACACGCCCGCCAGCCAAAACGGCACGAATATGATCAGCGCGATTGCCTGTTGCGGGCAGATCAGCACCCAAAATGGCGGAAACGGGTTGCGGCAATGGGCTCGCCGATCCTGAAAGCGCCGCAATCATTGGCCTTAAAAGCAACAATGCCGTGACGAAAGCTGAAACTGGATTGCCCGGTAAGCCCAGCACCAGCTGTGCGCCTCGCCGCCCCGCCATCAGCGGTTTTCCAGGCCGCATCGCAACTTTCCAAAAGTCTATTTCGGCGCCCGCTTCGATCAAAGCCGGCCGTACCAGATCATGATCACCGACCGATGCGCCGCCGCACGTCACGAGGATATCAGCGTCACTGCGACGAATTGCGGAGACCAGCGTCGCCATATCGTCGGGAATGATCGCGCCACTGATCACAGTGCAGGGCAAATCGCGCAGCAGTGCCGCCAGCATCACAGCGTTGGAATTGGGTATTTGATCGTCACCCATTGGGGCACCCGGCGGCACAAGTTCATCACCAGTTGAGAGGATTTCTATGCGCGGCACTCGGTGAACGGGCAGCGCACCATATCCGCCCATAGCTGCGAGGGCGATTCGCGCAGGTGTCAGCCGTTCTCCGTGGTCGATCAGAACTGTGCCTTCAGTAAAATCACCACCCGCCAAACGAACATGCTGGCCGGGACGGATGATTAAGTCATCTGTAATTCCAATAGTTTCACTGTCACGGCTGATATCTTCTTGTATGATAACAGTATCCGTCCCGGCGGGAAGGGCAGCACCCGTGAATATACGCACGGCTTCAAGCCGCCCTGCTTGGCCCTTAAAGCTAACGCCTGCGGCGGATTCGCCAATGAGACGCCAAGGGCCGGGGCAGTCTTGATGCGCGACGGCGTAGCCATCCATCGCGGACAGATCTCGCACAGGTTGGGTTCGTTGCGCAACAATGGCTTCCGCCGCCCAACGCCCCACCGCTTCGCTCAGTACAACTGTCTCAACTGGCAGAGGCTGCGCCAACTCAATCAACCTAGCCTGCGCTGTGGCCAGCGCGATCATGCGGGTGCCGACCAATCGCCAGACTTGCCCCCAGTTTTCGAAAGTAAGCGGATATCGTAAATGATCATGGCCTTATCGACAGCTTTCACCATGTCATAAAGTGTAAGGAGAGCGACTGAAACGGCTGCCAAAGCTTCCATTTCTACACCTGTTTGCCCTGAAAGGCGCGCAAGAGACATGACGTGAATGCCTCTCTCTTCAAATGCAAAATCAACCGATACTTTCGTCAGCGCCAGCGGATGGCAGAGCGGAATGAGATCGCTTGTCCGCTTGGCCGCCATGATTCCTGCAATCCGCGCAGTCGCCAGAACGTCGCCTTTTTTAGCCGTGCCGTCACGCACTGCGACCAAAGCCTCGGCTGACATGCTGATACGCCCCTCTGCAACTGCCTCACGCACAGTCGCGGCTTTCCCAGCAATATCAACCATATGTGCCGCACCGCTCTCATCAAGATGGGAGAGTTTGCTCATGCGCCGGTCAACAGCCGCCGCGTCGCCGCCTCCACATCAGCCTGCCGCATCAAGCTTTCCCCGACCAGGAAGCAGCGAACACCGTTGTCGGCCACCGCAAGACAGTCGTCGTGGGTGTTTATGCCACTTTCGCAGACCAACAAAACATCATCCGGAACCAACTTCGCCAGCCGTGCAGTCGTAGCCAGATCGACCTCGAACGTCTTCAGATTGCGATTATTGACACCTATCAGCTTCGATTGCAGCCTTGAAAGCGCCCGCTCCATCTCCGCTTCGTCATGCACTTCTACCAGCACGTCCATCCCTTTGGCGCGCGCCGCATCCTCTATCTCCACCATCTGCGCGTCATCAAGGGCTGCGACGATGATCAAAATTGCGTCCGCCCCCATCGCTCGCGCTTCCAACACTTGCCAAGGATCAACCATGAAATCCTTGCGCAGCACGGGCAAAGTGCACGCGGCGCGTGCGGCAATCAGATAATCGTCATGCCCTTGAAAATAAGGCACGTCAGTGAGGACAGACAGGCAAGCCGCCCCTCCCGCCTCATAGGCACGGGCATGGGCCGGCGGGTCAAAGTCAGCGCGGATCAAACCTTTGGAAGGGCTGGCCTTTTTGATTTCGGCGATGAGCGCGAAGCCGTCACGCGCTTTAGCCCGCAGTGCAGCCTCAAAGCCGTGCACCGGCGTTGGCTGCGGCCAATGGTCCAATCCCAGCGGCTTACGCGCGGCAATTTCAATGCGCTTCGTCGCACAGATTTCAGCGAGTTTATCGGTCATCAGTAAGCTATCCAGCAATCGAGCAGCGTCTTGGCAAGGCCCTTATCCAGTGCCTCTCTGGCCTCTTCAATGCCAGATTGCCAGTCATGCGCGTGGCCCGCAACCATCAACGCGCCTGCTGCATTAACCAGCACCGCATCGCGGTAGGCACCGGCTTCTCCGTCTAGCAGACGGCGAAGTGCGGCGGCGTTGTAGTGCGCGTCTCCACCCTTCAATTCTGCCGTTGGATAAGCGAGGAGGCCGAGCTGCTCAGGGCTAACCCTCTCCGCCGCCGAACCCAACCGCAAAACAGTGCTGGAGCCGGAAACTGAAATCTCATCCAGAGGTTCATCACCGCACACGATCATTGCGTCTGTCGTGCCTAGCATGTGCATCGCGTCGGCATAAACAGACATCAAAGCTGGATTGGCGATACCCACCAATTGCCGCGAAACGCCTGCTGGATTGGCGAGAGGTCCGATGAGGTTGAAAATCGTCCGCCGCCCTAAAGCCTTGCGAATGGGCGCGATCCGAGCAAGCGACGGGTGGTGTTTCTGGGCGAAGAGGAAACAAATGCCTAGGTCAGCGAGCGTTGCCTCCGCCGTTTCCATCGCCCGGTCAAGGTTCAAGCCGAGCGCCTCCAGCGTATCCGCCGCCCCGGCCTTAGAAGATGCCGCGCGGTTGCCGTGCTTGGCCACAGGCACTTCGCAAGCCGCGACGACGATGGCAACGGCAGTGGAGACATTCAGGCTGTGGCTGCCATCTCCGCCTGTGCCACAGACGTCGATGGCCCCACCCGGCGCAACAACGCGGATCATCCGCGCGCGCATAGCTGTAACGGCTCCAGCGATCTCAGCGGCTGTTTCTCCGCGATCGGCCATGGTGATGAGCGTATCGGTGACCTCCGCATCGCTCATTGCACCGTCCAGCATCCGCCCGAAGTGCAGTTCGCTCATATGCGCGGCACCGGACTGCGCTCCAGTGCTGCAATCAGCCTCTCACGGTCGCCCCCATTTTCGAACCCCCGACTTGGGAGCATGTAAAACAAGTGATCAGCAGGATAGAGGATAACAATCCCATCATCGGCTGCCCATTGGTGCATGTCAGCGATTGGAAAGCTGACATTGCCATAGCTAGATGTGAAGGCAATTGCCTCGTCATCCCAAGATACGCTCTGTTCACGACTGAGTGCTGGCAGTTGCTTAAAATTCTTCTTCGCGCGTTGTTGCGGTGCGAGGAAAAGCACAGCAACGCAAATGACCAAGGCCAGCACAGCGTAAATCGCCAATATCTCTGCGAAAAGCACCGCCACGTCGCCAAAGGGCTGGGGCCGCGCCGCGTAGGCAATCAGTGTGACGCCAAGTGAAACAGCAATGATCCCAACGGCAAATTTGAGGCTCGATTTGCGCACATATCGGCGGATCGCCAGCTTGTTTCCCGCGAGCATATCATCAAGCGTTAAGGTGAAGGCAATAGGCGTCACACGCATTCCTTCACGGCCATTCCCGCCGCACGCATGAAGTTGGCGAGCATCGCGTGGCCATGTTCGGTGGCGATGCTTTCGGGGTGAAACTGCACGCCGTGGATAGGCAGGCTCACGTGGCGAA
The DNA here is from genome assembly GCA_031376385.1 of Sphingomonadales bacterium. Lineage (GTDB taxonomy): Bacteria > Pseudomonadota > Alphaproteobacteria > Sphingomonadales > Sphingomonadaceae > Aquisediminimonas. The sequence goes on along the minus strand of JANMDQ010000024.1, from coordinate 2,234 downwards.
ACCCCATCACATGGCCATCATCGCTGGTAGCGTTTACGACCAAGTCTGCGGGAATATCCTCAACAATCAGAGAGTGATAGCGAGTTGCCGTGAAGGGCGACGGAAGCCCCGCGAACACGCCACTGCCATCGTGCGTTACTGGCGATGTCTTGCCGTGCATTAACCCGCCGCGCACCACTTTGCCGCCAAAATGCTGGCCGATGCTCTGATGGCCCAAGCAAACACCCAGCAACGGTCGCTCAGCGTCGGCACAAGCCGCGACCAGATCAAGACTAACTCCTGCTTGCGTCGGCGTGCACGGCCCGGGGGAAATGAGGAACGCCTCCGCGCCTGAAGACAGCGCCTGCCCGGCCGAAATCGCGTCATTGCGCACAACCTCCACCTCAGCCCCAAGCTCCATCAGATAATGGACGAGGTTCCAAGTGAAGCTGTCGTAATTGTCGATGACGAGGATCATAAAATGCGCTTTAGCGAGCTTGATGTTTTTCGCAAACTACGAACGATCATGGCACGCGTTCGGATACGACGATCATCGGCCCGATGTCAGCGCGCTCATCAATGCGATCCGTGGCGCCATTCCAAAGGCTTGAAACCGCTCCATCCAGAAACAGAGCATTATCACAACCGAGTTGATCCCGGAAAACTCGCGCGAATTTGCCAAGCGATACTGGCCCGCTGCTTATTACAAAGACAGCGCGTCCTGCCCGATCAACACCAACCCCATTCCTAATATGTTTGCTGCTGCCATCGAAATCGAATTTGGGATGGATTTGGCCGGCTATGACGAGCATCGGCCCCGATTGCGTTGCGAAGCGAAGTCCTGACCTTGCCCCGTCCAGATAGGCCTTCGTCTCCGCTACATGCACACCGCGCGCGTCTACCCAAAATACTCCGTTTGGCTTTAAGTAGAAATTGCCCGGTGCGTCGCGGTCATTATTAGGATGACGCTCTATTCCATCTTCAACATAAACGCCTATCGGAAGCCCAGAATCGTCAAACATTCCAGCGTTCATGGCAAAGGCTACCCGCTTTGATTTTACGCCAAGATACCGGCGCAAATGATCAAACCGTCTGAATGGATTACCTTTTTGATCAGTAACAAACCCCTGAATATCATGGCGCTTTGGATCGAATCGACAGATCGTAAAGTGGGAAGCGTCGAAACTAATTTCTGAACAAGCGTCAGGCGTTGCGCCTTCTGTTGGCAAACTCGCTGAACTCATCACTATCATCGCACTGCCAGCAACCAACAGGGCAGCAACGACTTTTATCACTGACCAAATCCCGCTTCCCCAGCCATCCGCACAGCCTCGCGCGCAGCGGCGATGAGAGCACCTGCCTTGGCCTCGCATTCGGCCTGTTCATAGTCGGGATCACTGTCTGCCACGATGCCGGCCCCTGCCTGCACATGCATCACGCCGTCTTTTACAACAGCGGTCCGCAACACGATGCAGCTGTCCATATTGCCATCAGGTGAGAAATATCCGACGCCGCCTGCATACGCTCCGCGCGTTTCCGGCTCTAGCTCCGCGATAATTTCGCACGCACGAACCTTTGGCGCGCCGCTGACCGTGCCTGCTGGAAACCCTGCGAACAACGCGTCAATAGCATCTTTGCCCTTGGCCAATCGGCCAACCACGTTGGAAACGATATGCATCACATGGCTGTAAAATTCGACCATATAGCTGTCAGTCACTGTCACAGTGCCGCCTTCTGTCACGCGGCCAACATCGTTACGACCGAGATCAAGCAGCATCAGATGCTCTGCCCGCTCCTTGGAATCCGCAAGCAGAGACGCACGATTTTCAGCATCTTCAGTCGCGGACTTCCCCCTCGGCCGTGTGCCAGCGATGGGCCGGATCGTCACCTCCCCATCGCGCAATCGTACGAGAATTTCGGGGCTTGATCCCGTCAGCGCAAAGCCGGGCATATCCAGATGATAGAGGAACGGCGACGGGTTGATTCGTCGCAGGCTGCGGTACAGGCTGAAAGGGGATAGCGTGAAGGGCAAAGTAAAACGCTGGGCAAGCACAACCTGAAATATATCCCCCGCTGCGATATACTCCTGCGCTTTGAGCGCCATCTGCTGATAGCGGCCCGGCGGGATCACGGGGATTGGAGTCCCCTCGCCAGATAGATTGGCGTCATTGCGAGCGACGCGCGGCAATCCAGAACCTGCGTCAGACATTCTGGATTGCCGCGCTTCGCTCACAATGACGACTTCTTCGGAGGAA
>JANMDQ010000018.1:0-78242 GCA_031376385.1 Sphingomonadales bacterium | reverse complement strand
AAACATGCCAAGCCGCCTGCCAGCCGCAAAGGGTCCAGCGAATGGTATGTGGTGGCGCAGGGGTTTAAGGCCCCTTAATAATCCTTCGATATCCGTCCCGAAATACTCTGTTGGCCCATTGTCGATAACGTGCCCAAGATCGACAAAAACCGCGTAATCTGAAACTCTGCGCGTGTCGCGGAATAGCCTTGGCCGTCTGTCACAATCTCTACATAAGCCCGGCGCGATAGATATTTGCCCGCCGCAACTGACGTCCCCTGCCCCGTCACAGCGTCTGCGGGAAGGATCCGAAGCCGGTCCAGACCGATGGCTTTGCGCAGCGCGTTGATGGGGTTCAGTCCGTCACCCCCGCCGCGCAAGGACGCCACAGCCGCTGCCAATTGCAAAGCCTCCGGCGCGGACAGGTTGGTGATGGACGTGCCGAATAGCAGGCGGGAAAGTAGTTCATCCTCTGGCAGGGACGGCGTGCTGGCAAAGCTGATGGAGGGGCGCTGACCAGTGCCTGTCACTCGGATCGTTGCGCTGATCCCTTGTGTTGTTCCCTCCGCCACAATGTCGATGACCGGGTCGGGTGGGCTTTCCCCTTGGAACCGGATGACGCCGCGCGTCACAGTGAACCGGCGGCCGGCAAACTCATATTCGCCGCGGACGAGGTCGGCGCGCCCTTTGATCACAGGTGCATAAGGGGTGCCTGATATGTCGAGATCCGCGCGCCATTCACTTTCAAGGCCCAGACCCGTCACGGACAACCGCCCGGGTGATCGCGCTTTAATCGCCAATCGCCATGGCATCGCTGGCTGAAGTGGCGTCACATCATCTGCGCGACCATTGATTTCGCGCACCTTAAGGCGGGGTAAAGCTTGCACTGCCTTCATCTGGCCAAGGCGAAACTGGCTCCGGTTGAGGACAACATCACCACTAATCACGCCTTCAGTTCCATTTGAATTGAGGCGGATTGGGCCTGTGAGCGTCGCAGCAAAGTCATCGCGGGCGAGCAACACAGCTTGGGTGGCCTGCAGTGACAGGTTCATTGAGAAGCCGCGCGCCGCCGCCAGATCAATGACGCCAGAACCCGTCACCCTACCGTCTTTTCCGGCATTGGCAGACAAGCTGTCCAGCACCAGTTTTGATCCATCGCCGAACCGCGCCACGGCGTTAACGCCCGTCAGAACCATGCCAGTGGCAGGGCTTTCGATCCGGGCGTTCGTCGCACGTACGCTGCCTCGGATGATCGGATCATTCATCCGGCCCGTGACGTCAGCGCCAAGAACAATCGGCCCAGCAACATCCAGAGTTTCAATGCCACTTAACCGCCAAAGCGCATCCGCCGGGCCGCTATAGCGGATTTGGCCAAAGACACCTGCGGTTGCGAATTGCTGCACTAACGAGCCTTGGCCGCTTGGCGTCAGCTTCGCCTGCGCCCGGCCAATTTCACGCCCGCCACTAACCGCGATCATGCGCACTCCGGCGCTGCTGCCGTTCAGTGTCGCGGCAATGCCCATATCGATGGGCTTGGAGGCAAGCACCAGCCCTGCGCGCGTGAGGCCGCGTATCTTCAAGTCTGCCTTGCCGGTCGCGCGGCCACCCGCTGCTTGCCGATAAGAAAGCGACCCATTGGCCACGCCGCCAAGCCCCAGTCCCGGTGAGAAGATATCAACAATGGCCAGCGGCATTTGGCTCAGCGTTGCATCCAGTTCGTTGGCGTTATCGCCAAACAGGCCAGACAAGCGGGCTTTTCCGCTGGCAAAGCTCAGTTCTGCCTGGGCCAATCGCCACCCGCTGCTTTCGCGGGTGAGGATCGCTGGACTGGTGAGCGCCACAGGCTTGCGGTCAATCGTGCCAGACCCGACCACTTGCCAGCGATTGGGGCTGACTTGAGCCACTGTTTGCAAATCGAAACTGCGCCCGCGTGACCCCGCGAAGGAGGCCTTAATCTCTCCCACCCCACCGCGCAGGCGAACATTAGCGGCCAAGCGTGCCAGCGAGAGATCACCACTGGCCAGACCCTGCCCGGTTACGGTGCCGTCGATAATAAGCCCCGCTGGATCAAGGGTGATTACCCCGTCAAACTGGGCGCGGCGCGCCACAAGCAGCGGCGGGCCATCAAGCCGTGCGTCACGCGCGTTCACATGCGCCTCCAGCACTTGAAGCCCGCGCGCTATCGACATATCAAGCGTGCCGGATACGCCGCCACCCGCCAGCGTCATCCGGCCTGCCAGCCCGCCAGTTTGCGCCACCAACCGGCCAGAGGCACGAAGGCCAGATGTTCTGAGTTCCGCAATATCGATCACGGCATTGCCGCCCTTGGGAATGAGGATCTGTCCGTTGCCAGTAAAAGCCCCAATCGTCGAACGACCCACCGTCCGAAATGCAAAACCAGATGCATTCGGATCAAGCAGCAGGCGCACATTGGCCAATCCCATCGCATCGGCGGGCCGGGCAAGCACAATATCAATCTTTGGCCGGTCAATCATCCCGTCCAGCGTCAGGCGGAAGGGGCCATATTGGCCTTGCCTGCCGCTGCCTTCAACGAACAGCGTTCCATCCAGACGGCGCAACCCATTGCCGCTGAAGGCCAATCGCGGCGCGCTGATTTGCAGCTTGGTAAAGCGCATCACCCCGTCCGCGCCGCGTTCCAAATTCGTGCGCAGTACCGGCAACCCGCCTGCCACTCCGGCAAAGAAGCTATTGTCAAATCGCCGCACCCGCGCCTCACCAGTGCCGACAACGCGTGTGCCGTTACCGCCCAAGCCGGGAACAATGCGCAGATCGCTTTTCACGTCCACAATGCCAAGGCCCGGGATGTAATAGCTGAGCAGTTGGCCCGCGAGGCCAATGTCGTAGGTGCCGGTCTTCAGGTCTACAAACAGTTGCAACCGGCCCGACAGTTTATCCGATGTCAGCTTCAGATCATCGCCTGTGATGACTTGCGGGGTAATGCGCAGCAGGCCTTCCACCTTTGCATTGCCCAAGATGCCGCCCGCAACATCGCCGACGCCAGTGATCCGTGTTGCGGTGAATTTAAGCGGCAGAGAGACTGGCCATTTGGATAGTCGCCCCTGCCCCGACGCGCGCACATCATCCAGACCCGTCGTGCCAAAAATGATGCGCGGAGACGTAAGTAAATAGTCAAATGCAGCACTGCCGAATGCACCGTTCAGCCGCGCCTTCAGAGCCACGGGCTCACCGCTCATATTGGGAAAGAGCTTGGCAGGCTGAACCAAGCGCGCCGTCACCAGCAGATTATCAAAACTATTTCGGGCCAAATCGACAGTGCCCGTCCCGTTCACAGAAACGGCTGAAGAAGCGGCGGATAGTGAGCCTGTTAGCCGTCGGTTGAGAAAACGCGCCTCCCCCTTCATGCGCGTCACCGGGCCTGTCAGCGCCTGCACCTTGCCTTGCGTGATGCTCACAAGTGAGAGAATGCCGTTTAATCCAAAGCGACCGTCCTTGGCTGTCAGCGTTAAGTCAGCAATACGGACGCCGCCCATCACGGCATGCCCACTTCCCTGCCAGCGCGTCCAGCTGCCATCGCCAGTGACCGACAGCGCAGTGGGTTTGGCCGTACCGATGATGGCACCAAAAACTCCGCCTGACGGAGCGGTCAATTGCGCCTCTAAATCAAACTTGTCCCGGTCAGGCTCTGCATCAAGCATCACCGAAAGCCGGTCACCCAGCGCAGCATCGGCTTGCAGGCTCAGCTTGGCTTTGCCCGCTGCCGTTATCAATTTTCCAGAGACAGAACCAATGCGCCGTTCGCCTGCAACGCCCGGTTCGATGATCAGTTTTGCAATGCGAAACGCGTCGAGCCGGATGTCAAAGCTGGGCAAGATCGGCTGCTTAGTGGCGCTGGGGATGAGTTTGGGGAGGCGGAGCAGCACGGCCTCGCTTGCCTCCAGCCGACTGATCTCCAGCCGGTTCGATAGCCAAGCCGCAGGCGCCCAATCAAGGTCCGCCGCTGGGACGGACAGAAACACGCCCTTGGGGTCGCTGAGCGTCAGCCCTTTCACTTTGGCTTGGCCGTAGATACTGCCTTCAATCGCTTTGATCTTTATCCGCAGGCCCGATTTGGGCCGCTGCCCCTCAATCTGGGCAATGATCTGACGGTGGCCCCACGCCGTGTCCGCCAAAAACAGCGCCGCCCCCGCCATCACCAGCACTGCGATCAGCAGGATGAGCGCCCATTTAAGGACCTTCTTCAAAATGCCTGACCCAATGAGACAAACACCGTTAGTTTTGGATCCCCTTTGCGCGGGTTGATCGGGGTGCCGACGTCAATGCGGATCGGGCCAAAGCTGGAATAATAACGCCCACCGATGCCAGCGCCTAAGCGAAAGTCAGAGAATTTGGGGATGCGGGTATCGTAAATACTGCCGCCATCAATGAACGGCACCACGCCAAAATCACCAAACCGTATCCGCGCTTCCAAACCGAATTCCGCCAAGCTGCGGCCACCAACAGGGTCGTTAAATGCATCACGCGGGCCAATGCTTTGATAGCCATAGCCCCGCACTGATCCACCGCCACCGGAATAGAAACGACGTGACGGTGCCAAGCTGAACGTATCCGCCCCAAAGATAGAACCCATTCGTGCGCGCGCAGCAATGACAAGCCTGTCTCCGAATGGCAGATAAGCACTGCCATCAATTTGTGTGCGCAAATAACTGTTCGTTCCATTCCTCAGCGATATCTCAGGCGATACTCGGGCTGAAAGGCGAAAGCCCTTTGTGGGGTTAAGCAAATCATTGGAACGGTCATAGCCGATTGAAAGCGGTACTGCAGCAATCAGGAAAGTCGTGCGACCGGCAAGCAAGCCGCGCGTCATATCGCGTTCGTCAGTGGCGAGCAGCTCGATCCCCCCACTCCACGTCCAGCGCTTTTGCCAAATGATGTTGGATTGCCGCCCAAGACTGGCCGACAATTCCACTGTCCGCGCATCAAAAGCGTTACGGTTCAGATTGCTGACGAGCAGCGCTGCATTCAATACATGATCACGTTTGCGAAAGTTCGATTGGCGCAGGATGATGCCTGCCAACTGTTCCTGCGTTCCGGCCACGCCGCGCAGAGTAAGCGCCCCTTCAGGTTTGATGAAGTTTCGGTGCGTCCAATTAATCTCCGCACGGATGCCTTCGCCAGTATCATAACCAATTTCACCTGCGATGGTGCGAAGGGGGGCCTTTTCCAGGGCCACTTGTATGTCTGCCGCTGTCACATCAGCGGCCGGAACCGGCGTGATCGCGACGCTGCCAACAATGCCCGTTGCCACCAGTGCACGGCGCAAATCCTCAATCTTAGTTTGATCAAAAGGCTGCCCGGCCTTGAACCTGGCAATTACACCTACATGTTTGGCATCAAAGGGCGGATTGGCGGATGTAATTTTTATCGCGCCGAAATTGCGCAGTCCGCCGGTTTCGACATTCATGGCGAGCACCCCTGACCGCGCATCATGATCCACCACCACTTCTGGCTCAGACACTTTGGCAAAGGGATAGCCGCCGTCCTTCAGCGTCTTTTCCAGCGCATCACGCCCTGCAACCACATCATCAGCATCCACTGCATCTTCAGCAGCCACACCAAAGGTCGCTTCAAGTTCGGGCGCTTTGACGCCTGTGCCTTCAAGGCCGTCCACGCGCACACTGTCAAACCGGTAGAGCGGCCCCGCATTCACGATGAAGCGGACCAGTATGTCCCCTGTCCCGCTGCTTTCGACGATCGATTCCACATCGGGATCATAATAGCCCGATGTTTTCAAAATCTGTTCCAGCAAATCCCGATCTTCGCGGACCCGGCGGTCAATCTGGGCGGTATTGGCCCGGTCTTTTTGCCCAGCTTTAAGCGCAGACAGCGCACTAAATCGCTCCTTAAGAGGCACAGCGCTTAATTTGTCTGCGCCTTCAATCGTGAAAGAATATTTGCGTTCCCCGCTGTCAGTTGCATCAGTTGTTGTAATAGTTTCGGGGGCTTCCGACGCGGCAGGCGCTGACATATCGGGCCAATTCACGCCGATATCGGGCAAGTCTGCCATTGGCGTTTCAGGTTCAAGTGCAGGCGGAGCAGAAGGCGCGGGCTGTGCGGATTCCGTTGGCGCAGGCTGCTGTGCCATGGCCAAGCCTTGGTTGGGCAACGGACAAATTGACAATATCACTGCCACCGTCGCGGTGCAGTGGGCTATACTGAACATGGCTCGCCTTAGCTGGTGGGTCTCGCAGTCGCCAGCGCTAATCGCCGACCACAGCCCTAAACTCGCCAGAGCGAAATATGTTCAATCATAGTTTAATGAATTGTGCCCGCAGACACATCAGCCCCCAGAATAATGATAAGCCGCTGCGCCTGACGCCATGCGCAATAGCCGACGACATTACCAGAATTGCGGGAGTAGTTGGCGCGGCGAGCAGCCTCTCCGCCTGCCTCATTCCCGAACAGAGCCATCATCTCTGTTGCCAAATCCGCAGAGGTGCGATTCACCGTGAGTGCAGATTCCGTCATGTCGCTACCCTTACATTCCATTGTGCCTTCGTACTAACCTGAAGTGCCTAAGGCATCGCCATTTTTTTAAGTGAATAAAGTGTTGACCCTAAAGCTTGCGCCCAGCCCAGACGACGCGGCCAATGATGATAACGGCAGCAGGATCACAATCGGGCCAATCGGGATAGGCCGGGTTATCGCTGCGAATGGCAAAGCGCCGCGTCGCGGGATTCGGGGCAATCCGCTTCACGATCAGGGCATCATCCATCCGCAGCACATAAATACCATCGCGCACCGCCTCCGCCGCGTCACTGCTGTCGACCATGATCTCATCCCCGTCAGACAGGGTGGGCATCATAGAGTCACCTGTGACACGGATCATTGAGAGGACTGTGGCGGATACGCCCAGCGTGCGGAGCCATTTGGGATCAAAGGCAATTTGGCCCATGGCGGCCTCATCCTCTGGCAGACTGCCTGGCCCCGCCGACGCACCGAGGGCGTAGCGCGGAACAAGTTTCAGAGGAAATTTTGCGGCAACAACAGGGGCGCCAAAACCACCCAGCACACCTTCATCAACGCCAAAATAGCGCGCGAGCAGGCGGCGGTCATCTTCATCCAGTTTGCGGGGCGTTCCCCGACGGATGAACTGCTGCACATAAGCTGCATTACGACCCAATAGGCGCGAGATAGACGCATAGTCATCTCCTTGCTCCCGGATCAACCGGTCCAGCGTTTCACGAACATTATCCATAAAAATCCTATAGCGATAAGAATATTCCTAGACAAGTAGGAAAATCATGTTGAGATAGGAACATTCCTAGAACACGAGTCGAAGAAGGAATGGAGACATGTATGATTTTGTTGAAGCGAATCGAGCAACACCTGAAAGACAGCAGGGAACGCCCCTGCCAATTTGGTCGTCGCGTGGCGCGAGACCCCAATCTGATGAAGGATTTGCGGAACGGCCGACAGCCGGGGCCGCGCTTGCGAATAAGGATCGAGGCTTATCTAGTCGCCAGCGCTCAAGACCGCCCACAGGCCAAGGAGACCCCAGCCGTCAACTGATAGCGGTCATCCTAGGCTATTTTGGTCGCGACAAATTTGCGCTGGTGGGTAGTCGCCACACCCCATGGGCCAGCATCACATTTTCGGGGGCCAGGCATGAAGTCACGATTGAACGGATTGCGCCAAATGGCTGCATACAAGGCAAATTGGACGCGATATCAGAGGCTGTCTTCACACTCAGCGGTCACCTGCTGGCCGATATTACGGCGCGTCTTGATCTAACGGGGCCCGCCATGCGCATCATGGTGGAGGCTCTGACCGTCGAGTCAGCGTAAGCGACCATGGGCCAGTAAATCTCGCAAAGACTGGGCCGTGGTTTCAGGCATCTGTGCCGACGGACCGCGGTCCTGACCTGCCACGGCTTCACGCCTCTTCAACGCAGCCTCAAACTTCACAAGCAATTCGCGAAGGGTGGGCTCTGGCACAGCGGCAGATACAGGTTCTGGAAAGATCGGCTCAGGTTCTGCAGGCGAAGGATGAACCACTTCAGGCGCTGGCGCTACAAAAGGTTCCATCAGCGGCTCAGCAACTTCATGGGCGATGATTTCAGGCACAGCCACTTTTTCGGGCGACAGCCATTCAATGACTGTTTCTTGTGGGGCTGGTTCGAACGCAGCGACTTCGGTTTCCGCCACAACCGGTTCAGGCGTGTCGATCAGTATCGAAGGTATTTGCTGAATATCATCGGCAGGCAGATGATCATGCAGTAATTCAGCGTCAACGGGAATTGAGTTTGAGCCGGGTAGAGGTGCATCAATCATCGCGGCATCAAGAAACAGCTCCCCCCCGGAGGACAAAGCCGCATCTGACATGAGCGGCGCACCCAAATCTCCCGCTGCAAAAATCGGCTTGCGCGATGGAGCATTGGTGTTGGCAGCTACCGGGGCAGTTTCCACGTTTTGCTTCGTTCCGAAAGTGTAAGAGCGCGTGAGAGCCCCCCTGCCGCGATTGTGAATGAGCTTTTCAAGCGGTCGCAGAACAGCCCATAGGAAAATGAAGGTGAAAAGGCCCGATGTGATGGCCATCAAAGTGCGCGCTGTATCACCCAGTGGCGGACGCGCAGCCGAAAGAATGTCGGACAGGCCCGTAAAGGTCACGAGCCGTTCGAGCCGCCAAGCTGGCGTCGCAAACATCAGCGCGGTTACGACCAGCGCGAACAGCACGGCGGCCACCGGCGCGAACGGCACATTGGGTACATCTTTGAAACGCTTTGCCATTGCTGGCTCCTAAACAGACTTGCCGGTCAATTTCCGGTAGATGGGTTCATAACGCGAAATGTTTGACGACCAGTTACGATCCTGTTCAACATATTTGCGGGCGGTTTCGCGTCGTTCCGGCCACAAATCGCGGTGGGTGAACATTTCGGCGACTGATTCTGCCAGTTGCTGCGGGCTGTCAGGCGCAAATAAAGTGCCAGTGACGCCGTCTTTGATCAGTTCGCGGTGGCCGCCAATGTCAGACGCTGCCACTAGCCGCATCTGCGCCATCGCCTCCAGAGGCTTCAGCGGTGTCACCAAATCGGTCAGCCGCATTTTCTTGCGCGGGTAAACAAGGATATCGATCAGGCCGTAATAGCGCTCGACCTCCTCATGGGGCACACGACCGACGAAATGGATACGGTCAGACAAACCCGGAGCTGAAGAGAGAGCTTTGAGCGCCGCCTCCATCGGACCGCCGCCAACAAGCAAAAGGTGAAGCGATGGTCGCGATGCGACAAGTGCAGGCATGGCAGCGATCAGATCATCTAACCCTTCATAGTCATAATAGCTGCCGACAAAGCCAATGACTTCAGCACCGGTGAGGCCCAGTTTCGCTTGTAGCGCCAGATCGGCAGGGGGCGGATCGCCAAAAAGGTCCAGATCAACGCCGTTCGGGGAAACCATGATCTTGTCGGGATCAATGCCACGCTTGATCAAATCGCCCCGCAGGCCTTCGCAAATGACCGCGACCGCATCCGCGCGGCGCACGGTCCATGTTTCGATCGCTTTGGTCAGGCGGTATTTGATTGATCCTTCTGTGCCTGTGCCATTGCCAACGGCGGCATCCTCCCAAAAGGCACGAATTTCATACAGCAGTGGCACGTCAGGAACAGCGGCTTTCATCGCGCCTAGAGCGGTCAGCACAGGCGAATGCGCATGAATGATATCCGGCTTAAACACCGCCGCGACGCGCTTTATCGAAGCTGCAAGGGCCGCAATCTCGCGCCATTCGCCGAGAGGGCTTGGCGCGGACTTGATGGGATCAGTGCGGTAGAATGTGAGCCCGTCCACCTCTTCGCAGGGTGGCCCTTTCGCGCTGTGGCGCACGCTTGTAGCACCCACAACGTCCCAACCGCGCGCTTGCTGGGCCTTCATTATCGCGCGAGTGCGAAAGGTGTAGCCGCTGTGCAGCGGAAGGCTGTGATCCAGAACATGGAGAATGCGAAGCGTCATGCGGATTGCATTTGCACAGTTAAACTTAACGTCACGTCAACCGACTGTTGCTAATGCAGGCCAATGATCGACACTTTCTCTCTGGCGCTTAGTCACGCGTTGCTCTTCTACGTCGCTGTGCGCCTGATGTTGCGGCCCGACTTGGACAGCGAAGAAAGCGCCGAGCCGGACGAAAAGACCAAGGGTTTTGGGCGCCGTGCGTGATCTTGCGTTCCTTGGTTTTCTGGCCGTCATCCTAGGCATGGGGTTTAGGCGGCCTTTCATTTTTGTGCTTGCCTATGTCTATATCGATATCGTCGCGCCGCAACGACTGACCTATTTCCTGTTGAATAGCGTGCCCGTGTCCCAGATTGCCATTGGCTTGGCGGTCCTTGGATGGGCAGTCGCGGACAGTCACAAGCATACCCGCATCACGTTTCGCCAAGTGGTGATGATCCTGTTCCTGATTTATTGCGGCATCACCACGACCATGGCGGATTTCCCCCTGCCCGCCAGTGACAAGTGGGGATGGGTCTGGAAATCACTGGCCTTTGCCATATTCCTGCCCTTCACACTCACCACGCGGCTGCGGATGGAGGCCTTGGCGCTATTCATGACCCTTTCTGCCGCCGCGATCATCATTGTTGGTGGCGTTAAGACGCTGGCATCGGGAGGCGGATACGGCGTGCTCAACCTCATGATCGCCAACAATGTCGGTCTGTACGAATCGAGCAGTATCTCGATGGCGGCAATCTGTATCATTCCGCTCATCCTCTATTTGCGCAAATATAATACGATTTTCCCGAAAGGCTGGCCCGCCAATCTGTTTTGCGCCGCGTTCATCTTCGCCTGTCTGCTGATCCCGATTGGAACGCAGGCCCGCACGGGACTCATTTGTATAGCGGTGCTTGCCCTGCTGTCGTTGCGCAGCACAAAGCGCCGCTTCCTCTATATCTTCCTGATGGGTGCTGCCGCAGCAGTCGCTGTTCCTTTGCTCCCCAGCAGCTTTTCAGACCGGATGGGCACAATCAAAACCTATAAGGGCGATCAATCCGCAGCCACGCGAATCGCCGTTTGGAAATGGACCATTGACTATGCTGCAGACCACCCCTTGGGGGGAGGCTTTGACGCTTATCGCGGCAACAAAATACGCTTTGAAACTGTCAGCTCCAGCGAGGCAGGCGGTCAAGTGAACATCGAAGCCAATGTCGTGGAGGATAAGGCCCGCGCCTATCACAGTGCCTATTTCGAAGTGCTGGGCGAACAAGGCTATCCCGGTCTCATCCTCTGGCTGACCATCCATGTCGTCGGCTTGTTCCGTATGGAAGTCATCCGTAGGCGCTACAAAAAGCGCGATGAACAAAATGGCCAATGGATGGGCAGTCTGGCCGAAGCTCTGCAACATGCGCATGTCATTTACTTGATTGGCGCAACATTTGTCGGCGTTGCGTATCAGCCTTTCATCTATCTGCTGGTCGGCATGCAAATCGGGCTGGACAGCTATGCCCAGCGCCGCCGCGCCCAAGAGAGTGACGATGGGCCTGAATGGAGAGCCGCACCGCAAGGCTGGGGGAAACAGCCCCACTGGACGCCCGCAGCGTGAACGGGACTAAGCCGCAACTGGATGCGCTGACCGGCGCGCGCGGCCTGGCGGCTTGGTACGTCGTTTTCTATCACATCCGCGACGCATTCGGACCTGAAGTGCCGTCGGGAGCCATCAGCTTTTTCTCCAAAGGCTATTTAGCAGTTGATCTGTTCTTCATTCTCTCCGGCTTCGTGATGTGGCTGAATTACGGGACGAAGTTTGAACAGGACGGGCTGCGCGCGGCCCCTGACTTCCTCTGGCGAAGGCTAGCGCGGATTTACCCGCTGCACCTGTTCATTCTCTGCTCGATGGCGGGTTTTGTCGGGCTGATGGCGTTAACGGGGCGATCTGATCCAAACCATTATCCGCTTTCAGAATTGCCGCTTCATCTGCTGCTTATCCAGAATTGGGGCTTCACCAGCGCACTGACATGGAACGATCCCTCTTGGTCGATTTCAACAGAGTTTGGCGCCTATCTCCTCCTCCCCTTTGCAGCAATCGTCCTACTCCGCTGGAAACGCGGCGTGGCGGTCAATCTGGCTGCAATTGCCATGCTCTGCATCACATTCGCCTTCATCCTGCGCACACGCGGTGCGACAACGATGGGCGGTGGCATCACTGAAAATGGTTTGATTCGCTGTCTCTTCCAATTCCTCATCGGCGTCTTCATCTGTTCGATTTGGCAACAGGCGACTGCCAGTCAGCACCGATTGCTTTTGGCCCTTTCTGCGCTAATCGCTGTTATTGCAGGCGCTGGCTGGTCATGTGGCGGTCTTAGTGAAATGGCAGCTGTCCCGACTATGTTTGCGGCTATTGTCTATTTTCTGGCCCAAACCTCTTTCTGGCCCGGTAATCCCCTCACCTCGCGCATTGCTGTCCATATCGGCGACATCAGCTATTCCACCTACCTCGTTCATTTCTTCCTGTGGATCCTGTTCAAACTCTTCTTTGTGAGCGACCCGACAACGGTTCCTCTCCTTATGATGATGGGCTTCGCCGCCCTTACCTACGCGGCGTCAGAAATCCTTTACCGCGCCGTCGAAAATCCGGGGCGAAAATGGATGCAGGCGCACAGTCCTGCTTTCCTGAGGCAGTTTGAGCGGGTTGAGCGAAAGACCGTCAGGCGCTAAACGCGGCGGATGACGAAGCCCAGCATTCCGTTTCTTGGCGACAATCGCCCGCTAACTGACCAATTGAGCGAAATCGCTTTCGAGGCTTCTGACTGGGTGGATGGCCACGCCAACCAGATCATCCTTTCCATCGTCGTTGGCGCCATCATCGTGGGCTTGCTTTACAGCGCAAAACTGCTTGGCATTTGGTTGCTTCGGCCCGGCCGCAGTGTCAGCCGCTGGCCGACAGTCATTGGCCGCGCGCTCAGTAAAACGCGCGTCTGGTTCAAAGTCGCAGTCGCGGCGCAAGTCATTGCTGTTGTTGGGAAAGCTCCTACCGAAATTGCAACCCCAATCCACGCGCTGTTCATTATTGCTGCGGTCCTGCAATCGGCCATATGGATCCGCTCACTGATCTTAGGCATCGTCCAAATGCGCGCGGCGGAAACGGACCCCAATGGCAGCTTGCAAAGCGCAGTTGGGCTTATCCGTTTACTTGTCACGGGGGGCATCTTAATCCTTGCCGCCATCGTCATCCTCGCCAATCTGGGGGTGGATGTGACGGGCCTTCTTGCCGGGCTCGGCATTGGCGGCATTGCCATTGGCCTCGCCGCGCAGGGAATATTTTCTGACCTGTTCGCGGCCCTTTCAATCTTGTTTGATAAGCCGTTCCGCAAAGGCGATGTGATCCGTTGGGACACAACGACCGGCACTGTTGAAGCCATTGGCCTGAAATCCAGCCGCATCCGGGCGCTTTCGGGTGAAGAAATTATCGTTTCCAACGCCAACCTTCTGGGCAAGGAACTCCGGAATTTCGCGCGGGTCGATACGCGACGGTTCAGTCAAATCCTCAGCTTAGTGTTTAACACGCCGCCAGAAATTTGCGCGCAACTGGGGGAGATTGTTGCCCCTTTGGTCAACGCCAATGACAAGTGCCGCTTCATCCGCTGCGGACTGGAAACATTTGCCCCGTCCAGTCTGGATTTCACGCTGATCTATGACATTGCTGCCGATGATCCTGATGAGATCCTGGCGTGTAAGAATGGCGTGAACATTGGTATTTTGCAGGAATTCGCAAAACGCGGCATTGCTTTCGCCTACCCAACGCAGACGACCTATACAGCGTCGCCCGATGGCACGTTAGTGATGCCTTATGCTCAGGCGAAGTGAGTGGAAAGGGGGAGAACTAAGCCCCAACCTCATCCAGACTGAGTAACGACGCATTACCGCCTGCACTTGTGGTATCTGTGCTCGTCACTCGCTCCACACAAAAGCGGTGAAGATAGTTTGGCCCGCCTGCCTTTGGCCCCGTGCCTGACAACCCCTCTCCGCCGAACGGTTGAGAACCCACAATGGCCCCAATCATCGACCGATTCACATAAAGATTGCCGACCCGCGCCAGCGCCTCAACTTCGTCCGCCGTCCGCGCGATGCGGCTGTGCAGGCCCATGGTGAGGCCGTAGCCTTTGGCATTGATCCTCTGCACCGTCTCCGCAAGCGCCCCTGCTTTCCACGTGGCGACGTGGAGGATGGGGCCGAACCATTCGGTGCTTAGATCTTCGATGGAGGAGAGACGGATGATGGTGGGAGGCACAAAGAAAGCGCAGTTCGTATCACCCGAGGCAAGGGTATGCACCCAATCAGCGCGCTTGCTCTCCCTATATCCCATCAACAGATCATAAGCCGCCTGATCAATCACGGGTCCGACATCTGTCGCCGGATCAGCCGGATGACCGACTACCAGCGCGTCCATCGCGCCTGCCAGCATTTCCAGCGTCCGTTCCGCCACATCCTCTTGCAGCAATAGCAGCCGTAAAGCGGAGCAGCGTTGCCCCGCAGACCGGAACGCCGATGTCACTACGTCCTGCACCACTTGTTCGGGCAGAGCGGTGGAATCGACGATCATCGCATTGATACCGCCGGTTTCTGCAATGAACGGAATAAGTGGCCGCGAATCCTCCTCCACCAGCGCTCGCGCAATCCGTTTGGCCGTTGCGGTTGACCCTGTGAAGGCCACGCCAGCGATACGAGGATCAGCGACCAGTGCGGCCCCAACTTCTGGACCGCCGAGCGCGAGTACAAGCACATCTGCTGCAATGCCTGACTCATGCGCCAGCGCAACGGCCCGTTCTGCAATCAACGGTGTTTGCGGTGCGGGCTTGGCAATCACTGTGTTACCAGTCACCAAAGCCGCTGCGACCTGACCGAGGAATATCGCCAGCGGGAAATTCCAAGGTGCAATGCAAACCCACACCCCGCGACCGCCGTAGCGCAGAACATTGCGCTCTCCCGTGGGGCCGGGAAGCTCGATGGGTTGTAATCCGGTTCGCGCCTGCGCCGCATAATAGCGGCAAAAATCAACAGCTTCCCGCACTTCGCCCAACGCATCGGGGATGGTCTTCTTCGCCTCATGAACGAGGATCGACATGAGTTCGATGCGGTGAGTTTCAAGAAGATCAGCAAGGCGTTCAACTTTGACGCATCGGCTGTCGATCGATGACGCCGTCCAATTTGGAAAGCTTGCCACTGCAGCGGCCACATTGTTTTCTGCGCCTCTGCGCCTCTGCGCGAGCCCAATTTTCTTTTGTTCGCGCAGAGGCGCAGAGGCGCAGAGGAGCCGCGCAGTATCAGCAAGAATATCGTTATCCTGCAAATCCAGGCCCGAACTGTTTTTTCGCCCCGGAAACAAATCAATGGGCAATGGTATGCTCGAATGCCGCCTACCGCCAACAGCCATCACCTTCGCCACAGGGTCGGCCAGCAGCACATCATCATTCACGTCTGCATCGGCCAGCTGATGCACAAAGCTTGAATTCGCGCCATTTTCCAGCAAGCGCCGCACCAGATAGGCCAGAAGATCGCGGTGGCCGCCGACGGGTGCGTAGATGCGGCATTGGTAGCCCTGTTCGCGTACCAGCGTCTCATAAAGTCCCTCGCCCATGCCGTGCAAGCGCTGGAATTCAAAATCCCGCGCGTCGCCCGCCCATTCCAGCACCGTTGCGACGGACAGGGCGTTGTGCGTCGCAAAGGCCGGGTGGATATTCTTGGCGCGCAGCATGTCCTTGGCACAGGCCAGCCACGACACATCCGTCGCGGCTTTGCGCGTGAAGAGGGGATAGTCGGACAGGCCCCATTCCTGCGTGCGCTTGATCTCACTATCCCAATAGGCCCCCTTCACCAGCCGTGCTGCGATCCGCCGCCCCGTCTCCGCGCCCAGGCTGTCAGCCCAGGCGATGACAGCAACCGCGCGTTTAGAATAGGCCTGCACGGCCATGCCGAGGCCATCCCACCCTTTGAGCGATGGCAGCCGCGCGGTCCGGCTGATGATATCCAGGCTCATCTCAAGCCGCTCCGATTCTTCGGCGTCAACCGTCAGAGCAATCCCGGCCTTTGCGGCAGCTAGGCACAGCCCCTCCAGCAAGTCAGACAGCATCGGAACACAGGAGGCCCAGTGGGCAACCTCATAGCGGGGGTGAAGTGCTGAAAGTTTGACCGATATCGAATGACCCGTGCCGGGTTCGCGCCCCACCGCCTCAATGGCATCGAGATAGGATTTGAAATAGCGTTCGCCATCAGCATAAGTCCGCGCGGCTTCACCCAACATGTCAAAACTTGCCGTAAAGCCCCGGTTCTCAGGCTTGCGCATCCTGTCGCTGGCTTCAGATATTGTGCGGCCCATGACGAAAATTTCGCCCATCATTTTCATTGCCGCGCCGACAGCCTGTCGCACGAAGGGCTCCCCCGCACGTGACACCAGTCGGCGCAGGACGCCCGCTTCGCCATTGTCGTTCACTAAGGCGCGACCAATCACCAGGCCCCATGTCGCAGAATTCACCAGATTGGAATGAGACTTGCCCGAATGGGCGCGCCAATTGGCATCGCCCAGCTTGTCCGCGATGAGGGCATCTGCGGTTTCGGCATCAGGAACGCGCAGAAAAGCTTCGGCTAAGCTCAGCAGCGCGACTCCTTCAGCGGTGTTTAGGCGATACTCAGTCAGGAACTGATTGACCCAGCCTGATGATTGCGCGGCCCGCAAATCAATCAGCAGGCCCTTAGCCTGCGATACGATCCGTGTGCGCTCCTCCGGGGGCGATTCAGCGCCTGCTAACAACGGGCCAAGCACATCAGGCTCTGCCATCCGGTGAAGTTTGCGCATCAATGACGTTGGGGAATCCATGATCTTTGACTCACAGTCTTTTTGGGGCCTAGGGGGTGATATCGCGATGGTTGCCTTTGTAATAAAGTTGCGCGGCCTTTGCACCCTTTTTGACGGAGACAGAAAATGGCAACGATAGATGAGATGAAGGCCTTGATCGGCGAGAATATCGGCACATCCGATTGGGTACTGGTTGATCAGGACATGATCAACAAATTCGCCGACGCCACGGGCGATCATCAGTTCATTCACATCGACATTGAAAAGGCCAAGCACACGCCCTTCGGCCAGACGATTGCGCACGGGTTCTTGACGCTCTCGCTCATCCCTATGCTTTCGGCGATGGCGAAATTGCCTCATCTGGATAATATCAAGATGGGTGTGAATTACGGATCGGACAAGCTCCGTTTCCTTTCGCCCGTCAAATCCGGCAAGCGCGTTCGCGCGCATTTCAAACTCGCCGCGTTTGAAGAAAAGCGCCCGGGTCAAATCCAGCAAACGCAGGAAGTCAGCATTGAAATCGAAGGCGAAGACAAGCCTGCCCTCATCTGCGAATGGATTTCCCAGACGTTCGTTTGATCCTGATCCCCTCCCCCTATTCCCGAAGGAAAACTAAACCATGCGTTCAGCCGTCATCGTTTCCACCGCCCGCACCCCCATCGGCCGCGCTTATCGCGGGGCGTTTAACAACACAGCCTCGCCCACACTTTCGGCCATGTCGATCCGTGCCGCTGTTGAGCGCGCGGGCATTGATGGCGCGGAAGTGGATGATGTCTGCTGGGGTTCAGCCCTTCAACAGGGGAGCCAGGCTGGCAACACAGCGCGCACGGCTTTGTTGCGTGCTGGCCTTCCCGTCACTGTTCCCGGGATGACCATTGACCGCCAGTGCTCGTCCGGGCTGATGGCGATTGCCACTGCGGCCAAGCAGATCATCTGCGACGGCATGGACATTACGATTGGCGGCGGTGTTGAATCGATCAGTCTGGTGCAGACGCCGGAAATGCGCGTTGCGCCCGACCGTGAACTGATCGCAATGCACGAAAATATCTACATGCCGATGCTGCAAACGGCTGAAGTGGTTGCAGCCCGTTACGGCATCTCTCGCGATGCCCAAGACGAATATGGCTATCAGTCGCAAATGCGCACTGCTGCCGCGCAAGCCGCTGGTAAATTTGATGACGAGATCGTCGCCGCTACGGCGACAATGGCTGTGGTGAACAAGGAAACCAAAGACGTCACGTATAAGGAAGTGACGCTGACCAAGGATGAAGGCAACCGTGCCGATACGACGCTTGAGGGACTCAAATCCCTGAAACCCGTCATGGGGCCAGACAATTGCATCACTGCAGGCAATGCCAGCCAGCTATCGGACGGATCGTCGGCCAGCGTGTTGATGGAAGAATCCGTTGCAGTCCGCAAAGGCTTGACGCCACTCGGTCGTTACATCGGTATGGCCGTGGCAGGCACTGAGCCCGACGAAATGGGCATTGGCCCTGTGTTCGCGATCCCCAAGCTGCTGAAGGCCAACGGCCTGACCATGAATGACATTGGTCTTTGGGAACTCAACGAAGCTTTTGCCGTGCAAGTGATTTACTGCGCGGAAAAGCTGGGCATTCCCATGGAAAAGCTGAACGTTAACGGCGGCGCGATTTCTATCGGCCATCCTTACGGCATGTCCGGCGCACGCATGGTTGGCCACGCGCTGATCGAAGGCAAGCGTCGCGGCGTGAAATATGTCGTCATCACCATGTGCATCGGCGGCGGACAAGGGGCTGCGGGGCTGTTTGAGGTCTTGTAATTTGACTTACGGGCAGGGAACAGTTGCGCTCCCTGCCCGTCTGCCTTACTTTCAGGTTATGGTAACAACCGCACATAACCACCAACTCCACGAAGGCGAAGCACTGTCTAATGCCGCGCAAACCGCGCTAGAAAAGGCTGGGGAACAGTGGACCACCATGCGGGCCAGCGTATTTGAGGCTTTGTCTCAGTTTGAGAAACCTGCCTCTGCCTACGACATTGCGGAGGCCGTTTCCAAAAGCCAGCAACGCCGCGTCGCTGCCAACAGCGTTTACCGCATCTTAGACCTGTTCGTCGGCGCCAACGTGGCGATGCGCGTGGAGAGCAAAAATGCCTATATCGCCAACGCTCATCCAGACTGTATGCATGACTGCATCTTTCTGGTGTGCAGTGGGTGCGGATCAGCAACGCATGTTGACGATGACAAAATCTCCGACGGCCTCCGCGCCGCTGCCCGCAAAGCAGGGTTCAATCCAGTGCGCCCGGTGATGGAAGTGCACGGGACATGTGCGGACTGCGGGTAGTCTGGTTCACCTAAGAGTGCACCATTTCTGCAACACTCGGGCACAAGAATCCCGTTCGACAGCGCACACTCTAGCCGCTAAGAATGTGGTCTATGTCTGACAAACCAAACACTCCGCTGCTCGACACTGTTCAGTTCCCCGCCGATCTGCGGTCACTAAAGCCCGAACAACTCCGTCAGTTCGCTGATGAGCTTCGTGCCGAGACTATTTCTGCGGTTTCCGTCACGGGTGGGCATTTGGGCGCAGGTTTAGGCGTGGTAGAACTGACAACGGCCATCCATTATGTGTTCAACACGCCTGAAGACCGTTTGGTCTGGGATGTTGGTCACCAATGCTACCCCCATAAAATCATAACAGGGCGGCGGGACCGGATCCGCACTCTGCGCACCGGCGGAGGCCTTTCCGGCTTCACCAAGCGCACCGAAAGCGAATATGATCCGTTTGGCGCGGCGCACAGCTCCACGTCTATCAGCGCCGCCTTGGGCTTTGCAGTCGCGAACAAGCTGGCCAACAAGCCCGGACGCGGCATCGCCGTAATTGGCGATGGCTCCATGTCAGCGGGCATGGCTTATGAGGCGATGAATAATGCCGCGCAGGCCGGTAACCGCCTGATCGTCATTCTCAATGACAATGATATGTCCATCGCGCCGCCGGTCGGTGGGCTTTCGGCTTATCTCGCGCGGCTGGTGTCGTCACGCCCGTTCCTTGAACTGCGCGATCTGGCAAAGCGGCTGGCGCGTAAGCTGCCCCAGCCTCTCCACGCAGCGGCCAAGAAAACCGATGAATATGCGCGCGGCATGGCCATGGGCGGGACGTTTTTTGAAGAACTTGGCTTTTATTATGTCGGCCCCATCGATGGTCATAATCTTGAGCATCTGATTCCCGTCCTCGAAAATGTGCGCGATGCCGCAGAAGGGCCCTGCCTGATCCACGTCGTGACCAAAAAAGGCCATGGCTATGCGCCTGCTGAAGCTGCACCTGACAAATATCACGGCGTCCAGAAATTCAATGTTGTAACGGGCGAACAGGCGAAAGCTGCCGCTGGCCCGCCCAGTTATCAGAATGTGTTCGGTGAGACTCTGGCGACGCTTGCTAATACTGACCCCCGCATTTGCGCCATTACCGCTGCCATGCCGTCGGGCACCGGCGTTGACAAATTTGCAAAGGCGCATCCAGACCGCGCCTTTGACGTCGGTATTGCTGAACAACATGCTGTGACTTTTGCTGCGGGGCTTGCCGCCCAAGGAATGCGGCCCTTTTGCGCGATTTATTCGACTTTCCTTCAGCGCGCTTATGACCAAGTGGTCCATGATGTGGCAATCCAAAATCTGCCGGTGCGCTTTGCGATAGACCGCGCCGGGCTTGTGGGTGCAGATGGCAGCACCCACGCTGGATCGTTCGATCTCGCTTATCTCTGCACGCTCCCCAATTTCGTAGTGATGGCGCCGTCTGACGAGGCTGAGCTGGTGCATATGACTTATACCGCCGCCTGCCATGACACGGGCCCGATTGCGCTTCGATATCCGCGCGGCAATGGTACAGGCGTGGACCTGCCCACAGCCCCAATAGCGCTCGAAATTGGTAAGGGTCGCATCGTCCGCCACGGCAAAAAGGTTGCGATACTCTCGCTCGGCACGCGATTGGAAGAAGCTATGAAAGCGGCTGACCAGTTGGAGGCCAAGGGGCTATCCACAACGGTCGCTGACCTCCGCTTTGCCAAACCGTTGGACGTAAAGCTGATCCGTGAACTGCTCACCACTCACGAAGTTGCTGTAACCGTCGAAGAGGCGAGCATCGGTGGGTTCGGGGCGCATGTGCTGACCATGGCAAGCGACGAGGGCCTAATCGACAATGGCCTCAAACTCCGCACACTCCGCCTGCCGGATAAGTTTCAGGAACATGACAACCCTGTGAAGCAATATGCCGATGCGGGCCTGGATGCTGCTGCGATTGTAGAGTCAGTGCTCAAGGCTCTCCGCATGAACAGCATCGGCGTTGTAGAGGAAGTGCGGGCTTAAAAGGCCTTTCGAGGCAAACCTATTAGGAACTTTCCCATGAGCACCGCGATCCACGCTTTCACGCTCGCCATCGACCAGTCGGAGCTCGACACCCTGCAAACGCGCCTTGCTATGACGCGCTGGCCAGAGCGCGAATGCGTGGATGATTGGACGCAAGGCGCGCCGCTCGCCAAGGTTCGCGCGCTCGTGGATCATTGGCAGCATCATTATGATTGGCGGCGGTGTGAGGCGATGCTCAATGGCTGGGGCCAGCATGTCACGGAAGTTGACGGTCTGGATATCCATTTCTGCCACATCCGGTCGCCACACGAGGGTGCTCTGCCGCTGATCATGACGCATGGTTGGCCGGGGTCGATCATCGAATTTTGCCATGTCGTAGGGCCGCTGACCAATCCGACTGCGTTCGGGGGACGCGCTGAGGATGCCTTTCATCTCGTTTTGCCGTCCCTTCCCGGATATGGATTTTCCGGCAAGCCAACCCACAACGGGTGGAATTTGGATCGCATCGGTCGCGCTTGGGCGGAACTGATGCAGCGATTGGGCTACGGGGGTCATTACGCGGCACAAGGCGGAGATTGGGGCAGTGCTGTCACTGCGACGATGGGTACGCAGGCTCCGACCGGCCTTGCCGCAATCCATGTCAACATGGCTGTCACGCGTCCTTCGCCCGAAGATATGGTCGATATGACAGTCGCGGAGAAAGCCTCACTCGCCAGCCTGCAAGCCTATGCGACCGACGGAAACGGCTATGCGCAACAACAGAAATCGCGGCCCCAGACTCTGGGATACGGCCTTGCGGATTCACCCGTCGGCCAAGCGGCCTGGATTTATGAAAAGTTCCACGGGTGGAGCGATGCAGGCGATGATCCCGACGGCGCATTTGGCCGCGATGCGATCCTCGACAATATCATGCTCTATTGGCTCACCAACAGCGGCGCTTCATCCGCGCGGCTTTACTGGGAAAGTTTTGGGCAATTCTCTGCCTCAAAGGTGGAAATCCCCACGGGCATCAGCGTGTTTCCGCAAGAAATTTTCCGCCCCTCTCGCCGCTGGGCGGAGAAAGTCTACACCAACCTCATCCACTTCAACACATTGCCAAAGGGCGGTCATTTCGCCGCGTTTGAGGTGCCGGATTTGTTTGTCGACGAATTGCGAACGTGGGGACGCTTGGTTAGGTGACAGCGACTACGGCTTCACTAACACAAAAGTGCTCCGGGCTTGACCCGGAGTCCAGTGGGGCGCGGAAGAGTATGTGACCCTTGGGCTCCGGGTCTAGCCCGGAGCACTTTGGTCAAAGACTTCCTCATCCCTCGTTCGATGAAATCCCCCCCGTCGCGGCCAGAATATACGGCTTCACTGTCTTTGGCTGATTTTGATAATAGGGCCGCCGCGCACCCTTGAGCCGACCCTTCACGATCCGCGTGAAGCAGACCTGATCGGACTGGTTGCCACCAAGAACATGATAACAGTCCTTATCCTCCCCAACGTAAAGACCGACGTGCCCGCCGCCTTCGCGCTGAAAGGTGAGGATATCGCCCAACGCCGGCTGACCTGCGTCAACGCCGAACTTATTCCAGTTGAGCGCCCAGAGCGGATCAACCGGAGGAGTTTTGCCCGCACGCTTGGCGATGACAGCCGCAAAGAGGCCGCACCAAGGGACTTCATCGGCGTAATAGGTGTGCTGCACCTTTTCGCTGACTTCTTTGGCCCAAGCCATAATGATGACATTGCTTTTCTTGCCTGGCGTTTCGACAGTGCCAAACAGGGCAAGTGCCTCTCGGACCATGCGAGGCAGCGGGTCGAGAGTTGGGAGCCATTTATAAGCCTTTGGTACAGTCACCATCGCACTTCTCCTCAAAGATCATTGATACATGAACTCAAGTGGTAATGGTGGAGCGTGACTGCAATCACGCCCCTTCCCTATTCCCCTACGACGCGACCCGATTTTCCCTACACTACCCCAAAGGCTAACATGGCGTCGGCGACCTTCTTGAACCCGCCGATGTTTGCGCCTTTCACATAATCGCAATAGCCATCCTTATCCGTGCCATATTCCTGGCAGCGGCTGTGGATGCCGGACATGATGTCAAGGAGGAGGCGTTGGAGTTCTTCCTCTTTCCACGATATCCGTGCGCTGTTCTGGCTCATTTCTAAGCCAGAGACCGCAACGCCGCCTGCGTTGGCAGCTTTGCCCGGCGCGAACAGGATTTTTGCTTTTTTGAACACATGCACTCCGTCCAAATCGGTGGGCATATTCGCGCCTTCGCTGACCGCGATACATCCATTCTTTATGAGCATTTCCGCGTCTGCGCCCAGCAACTCATTTTGCGTCGCACACGGCATGGCAACATCGCAGGCGACGCTCCACGGCGTTTTACCCGCGTGGAAGCTCGCGCCCTTAAACTCCTTCACATATTCCTCAATGCGACCGCGACGCTTGTTCTTCAGGTCCTTCACCCAATCGATTTTCTCTTGAGTGATGCCATCAGGATCATGGATGAAGCCCGCGCTATCGCTCAGCGTGAGCACTTTGCCGCCCAGTCGCGTGATTTTTTCCGCCGCGTGTGTCGCCACATTGCCAGAGCCAGACACAACCGCCGTCTTACCCTCCAGTGACTGGCCTTTGGTCGACAGCATATTCTGGAGGAAATAGGTTGCCCCGTACCCTGTGGCCTCTGTGCGAATAAGCGAGCCACCATATTCCAAGCCTTTACCAGTGAGCACGCCGGTAAATTCGCCCGTGATCCGCTTATACTGGCCAAACATATAACCAATTTCACGACCACCCACGCCAATGTCACCGGCGGGCACATCTACGTCCGCGCCGATGTGGCGGTAAAGCTCCGTCATCAGCGATTGGCAGAAGCGCATCACTTCGCCATCAGATTTGCCTTTGGGATTGAAATTTGATCCGCCCTTGCCGCCGCCCATCGGAAGGCCAGTAAGCGCATTTTTGAACGTCTGTTCAAAGGCGAGGAATTTCAGAACCGATTCCGTGACGGAGGGGTGAAAGCGAATGCCGCCCTTATAAGGGCCAATCGCGTTGTTATTCTGAACCCGCCAGCCGCGCTGCACGCGGATATTGCCTTTATCATCCTGCCAGCAGACGCGAAAGCTGATCACGCGGTCAGGTTCTGCAATACGACGGAGGATTTGGCCGGTATGATATTGCTCTTTATCTTCCATGAAGCCGAATATATCCTCGGCAACCTCCGTCACGGCCTGGACGAATTCCGGTTGCCCCGGATTACGCTTCTTTACACCTTCAACAAATGTATTGAGATCAACATGATCAGACACGGCCATTGCACTTCCCCCTAACAGGATGATTGTTTGTGCGGCCCAGTCGATCAGCCTTCGATTGAGGCCGTTACGTGTGAGTTGAGATTAGCAGGGATTTCCGAGATGGGAAGCCCGGTTATTTTTGTAACCTGCGGATATCGGCAAGATCCGCCGGCGGTGCTTTCCACAGTGGCGCGTCGCTCTCAATATAGTCGCGCAGTGTTGCAGGAACATCTTGATACCGGTCAATCCGCCATGTGACCAAATGCATGATGGTGAGGCCGCCGCCCGCCCAATCTGGCGCGTTGCCATAACGCAGCCAGCTGAGTTGATGCGGCACCTTTACCTTACCCTTGGGTTGGATGAAGAAATCATAATTCTCAAACGCCTGATACCGTTTGCCCCCGCCGATGGGAAAATCGAGATAGACAGGAGCCGTAAAAACCGTTGCGTCGCCTAAGGTGCGGACGATGATGTCCTTGCCCGGGCCGATACGGCGAACGCTCGTGCCAGAGCCCTGCTCTACCATAGTCTCGACGGCAGTCCCTTTCAGTTCGTATGTGATAAACTGATACGGGTAAGCGATGGGTTCAACCTTTTTGCCATTCCATTCGCGCAAGACAGCGTTGGTGTCTGGGTGACGCGCGATGTAGATTTTGCGGTTATATTGGTGAACGATCCGCTTCGCCGGATCTGGATAGCCAACTCGGGCTGTGTCATAGCCTTCCATGCGGTACAGCAATTTTCCGTCTGGGTATGATCGGACAGTGCCGACCGAATACCAATAAACAGGCTGCCCTGTGCCAATGCGAGCGTCTGCCCAAGTCTTGAACAGGGATGGCGTAAAATCGTCCGCTGCGGCTGGCCCAGCGCTCACCAATGCCAATGCAGTCGCGATAAGCAGCTTATGCAAGGATCGCTCCTATTGCGGAGCTTACTGACTCCATATCAGCCATGCCATCAACACGGCTTACCAGGCCACGCGCTTCATAAATCGGCAGGATCGGCGCCGTTTTGCCGCGATATTCGGCCATACGGGTGCGGACAGTTTCCTCATTATCGTCGGGCCGACGCTTAAACTCTGTACCGCCGCATTTGTCGCAGATGCCGGGTGATGTCGGCAAGTGGAAGCTGTCATGATAGCCCGCCCCGCAATTGCCGCAGGTGAACCGCCCTACTATCCGCGTGACCAGTTCATCCTCATTCACTTCCAGTTCAATCACATGGTCAAGTGTGCGGCCACGCGCCGTTAGGATCATGTCCAGCGAATGGGCCTGCGCCTCTGTGCGGGGATAGCCGTCAAAGATTACTCCTGTGGCTGCAGGGAGTTGATCGAGCGCCTCACCAATGATGCCTGACACGATTTCGTCGGAAACCAGCGCACCGGACTCCATTACCGCTTTGGCTTTTAGGCCCGTCGGCGTCCCCGCCTTTACCGCAGCTCTCAGCATGTCACCTGTGGAGAGCTGGACCATACCGCGGCCATCTACCAGTCGGCCCGCCTGTGTTCCCTTGCCCGCCCCCGGGGGGCCCAACAGGATGATATTCATTGGCAGGTTCCCCCTAGCTGAACTTAGCGGCTAAAATTAACGGCGTCCGCCGCCTTTCAGCTTCGATTTCTTGATGAGATCGCCGTATTGATGGGCGAGCAGATGGCTTTGGATTTGCGACACAGTATCAATCGTGACGTTGACGACAATGAGCAAGCTGGTGCCCCCAAGGTAGAAGGGGATCCCTGCCTGCGCGACTGCAAATTCGGGCACGAGGCAGATGAAGGTCAGATAGGCTGCCCCCAGCACCGTAATCCGCGTCAGCACATAATCGAGATATTCCTCGGTATTTTTGCCAGGGCGAATGCCGGGAATGAAGCCACCATATTTCTTCAAATTCTCAGCCGTTTCCTCCGGATTGAAGACGACGGCCGTGTAGAAAAAGCAAAAGAAGATAATGCCCGCGCCGTACAGCGTCATGTAAAGCGGCGATCCGTGCTGCAGCGATGTGGTGACTGCGAGGACGAAATCGCCCCATGCACTGTCCCCTGCTGCCGCACCTTGGCCAGCGAACTGCGCAATGGTGAGTGGCATCAGCAACAGCGACGATGCGAAGATAGGCGGAATGACATTGGCTGTGTTGATTTTAAGCGGCAGGAAACTCTTATCCTGCTGCATGCCGCCACGCGCCGAGGCCCGCTTAGGATATTGAATGAGGACACGTCTCTGCGCGCGCTCCATGAAGCAGATGAACGCAATCAGCCCGACGACCATGATGACAATGCCGATGATCAGCAGCGGCGACATAGTGCCGGTGCGTCCGCCCTCAAACAGGTTGGCAAGCGACGTCGGCAGATGCGCCACGATCCCGGCCATGACGATGAGAGAAATGCCGTTGCCAATGCCGCGACTGGTGATTTGTTCGCCTAGCCACATCAAAAACATTGTACCGCCCACCAGCGCAACAACGCAGGCGACACGGAACAGCAGACCCGGCTCAACCACAGCGGATTGCCCGGTCTGCGCGCCCCAATTTTCCAGGCCAACGGCGATGAAATAACCCTGCACACAGGCAAGGCCAACCGTTCCGTATCGTGTATATTGATTAAGCTTCTTGCGCCCGCTCTCGCCCTCTTTCTTGAGAGCAGCAAGCTGAGGCGACAGGGAACCTGCCAACTGCACCACAATCGAAGCAGTGATATAGGGCATCACGCCGAGCGCGATGATGCTCATCCGCTCCAGCGCGCCGCCCGAAAACATATTGAAGAAATCGAGCACGCCCCCGCGTGTCGTCGCGAACTGGGCTTGCAATGCAACTGGATCAATGCCGGGAAGCGGCACGAAGCTCAAAAAACGGAAAATGATCAACGCGCCAAGTGTGAACCACAGCCGGCGCTTCAGCTCCGTTGCTTGCGCGAAATTGTTGAGACTGAGGCTTGCGCCCATTTGGTCTGCAGAAGATGCCATATGCGGTTCAAACCCAGAAAACTAAACAGCGACGGAAAGCAAATTGCCCCCCATCGCTGCTATATAGTGAAGCTTTGGCCCATGTCTAAGGCCAATTAACCAATCAAACTCTTTTCGCGAGACGTTCCGCGCGAACGAGCCCCTTTTTCGCAAGCGCCTTTTCCGCCGCTGGCACAACGTGAATGATTTCCACAGTGCCACCAGCCGCCTCAACAGCGGCCTTCGCGCCAGCAGATACGCCGTGCACGAGGAAGGATAGCTTCGAAGTGATCGCACCCTTGCCGAGCAGACGGAGACCATCTTTACCACCGCGCGCCAGACCAGCAGCCTGCAACGTCGCGTGGTCGATCACAGCCTTCGCATCAAGCTTCTTCAGATCGATCAGCTTCTGGATCATGCCGAGGTTCACTTCGGCCCAATCCTTGGCGAAGATATTGTTAAAGCCGCGCTTTGGAAGGCGCATGTGAAGGGGCATCTGGCCGCCTTCAAATCCGTTGATCGAGACGCCTGAGCGGCTCGTCTGGCCTTTCTGGCCGCGACCAGCGGTCTTGCCTTTGCCCGAACCGATACCGCGCGCCACGCGCATACGGCGCTTACGGGCACCCTGGTTGTCACTGATGTCGTTAAGTTTCATAGTCTGCACTCGCTTTCGCTTTGTTCGCGCTGGTGGAAGAGGTCGTTAGCTAACCACTGTCACCATATGTTGGACCTTGCGGATCATGCCGCGCACCGAAGGGGTATCCTCCAGTTCACGGACCCGGTTCATTTTGTTCAGACCCAAGCCAATCAGCGTTTCGCGCTGGTCATGCTTGCGGCGGATGGGCGACCCCGTCTGCTTGATCGTCACTGTTTTCTTTGTGTCGGCCATGATCTTACTCCACCACTGCCGCTGCGTCAGCTTCCGCCTCAACAACGCTTGCGCCACCGCGACGCAGCAGATCAGCAATTTTCTTGCCGCGACGCTGTGCCACTGATTTCGGGCTGGTTTGTTCTTTGAGAGCCTCAAAGGTTGCCCGGATCATATTGTAGGGGTTTGATGTTCCGACTGACTTAGTCACCACGTCAGCAACGCCCAGCGATTCAAACACGGCACGCATTGGGCCACCAGCGATAATGCCTGTCCCCTGCGGAGCCGAGCGAACATTCACGCGACCAGCACCAAAATGGCCAGCACCGTCATGATGAAGCGTGCGGCCTTCCTTTAGCGGAACCCGGACCATCGCACGCTTTGCAGCAGCTGTGGCCTTCTGGATCGCCTCAGGAACTTCGCGCGCTTTACCGTGGCCAAAACCGACCCGGCCCTTACCGTCGCCCACAACCACCAGAGCTGCAAAGCCAAAACGTTTACCGCCCTTCACAGTTTTGGACACGCGGTTGATGTGAACCAGTTTCTCAATCAGTTCTTCGCCACCATCGTCGGCACCAGCGCCACCCCGCTTGTCATCACGACGACCACGGTTGTTGCCACCGCGACCACCATCACGACCACCACCAGCGCCGCCACCGCGACCACCACGTGGACCGCCGCGACCGCGAGGCGCGCTTTCGCCTTCAGGTGCGGAACCCGCACCAACGGCAGCGACTGTATTTTCGATTTCGTCAGCCATTAGAACTCCAATCCGCCTTCGCGCGCTGCTTCTGCAAGCGCCTTGACGCGACCGTGGAAGAGGAACCCCCCGCGATCGAAAACAACTTTGGTCACGCCAGCTTTCATGGCGCGTTCAGCAACCACTTTGCCGACAGCTGCTGCTGCATCCTTGGTCGCACCGGTGGACGCGCGAGCATCCTTTTCGATGCTGGATGCTGCTGCCACTGTCTTGCCCGCTGCATCATCAATCACCTGCGCATAGATATGACGACCAGAACGGTGGATGGACAAACGAGGCCGCGCACCACCACGAGACACTAAGCCCGTGCGAACGCGCTGACGGCGCTTTTGGAAAGATGTCAGTTTCTTTGCCATTATTTCTTCTTACCCTCCTTGCGGAAGATATACTCGCCGCGATACTTGATGCCCTTGCCCTTGTACGGCTCAGGCTTCCGCCAGCGGCGGATTTCAGCGGCGAATTGACCAACCAGTTGAGCATCAGCCCCCGATATCTCAATCGTGGTCTGATCGGGTGTCTTCACTTCCAGGCCCTCGGGCACTGGCATATCAACGTCGTGGCTGTAACCAAGCTGCAATTTCAGGTTCTTGCCCTGAGAATTGGCGCGGTAACCAACGCCGGTAATTTCCAACACTTTGGAAAAACCAGTCGTCACACCCGTGACAAGGTTTTGAAGCAAAGTCCGCTGCATGCCCCAAAATGCGCGAGACCGCTTGGTCTCATTCGCAGGACGCACCGTCAGCAAGCCATCATCCAAAGCATAAGTCACTTCGGGAACCATGGGAATGGAGAGGGCACCCTTGGGGCCCTTCACCGAAACCATACCACCATCAAGCGTCGCTGTGACACCTGCGGGTATGGTAACGGGCTTTTTGCCAGTCCTGCTCATCAGAAAACCTCCGCCAGAATTTCGCCGCCAACATTGGCGTCGCGGGCTTCGGCATCGGAAAGAACACCGCGCGGCGTCGATACGATGGTGATGCCCAGACCGTTGCGGATCGTGGGAAGTTCTGAACTGCCCGAATATACACGGCGACCGGGCTTAGAAACGCGGGCGACATGCTTGATTGCGGGCTGACCCTCAAAATATTTGAGTTCAACGCGCAGACCAGGATGTCCAGCGACTTCCTCTTCGGTGTAACCGCGAATATAGCCTTCGCGCTTCAGCACTTCGAGAACATTGGCACGCAGTTTAGAAGCAGGCGTCACGACGCTGTCCTTCTTAGCCCGCTGGCCATTACGAATGCGGGTGAGCATATCACCCAAGGGATCGGTCAATGCCATTATAGTTTCCCTTACCAGCTCGACTTAGTCACACCGGGGATCATGCCTTTGTTGGCCAGATCACGCAGCTGAATACGGCAGAGCCGGAATTTGCGATAATAAGCGCGTGGGCGCCCGGTGAGTTCGCAACGATTGCGAACCCGCGTGGGGTTACCGTTGCGGGGGATCTCAGCCATCTTCAGCCGAGCCATCAGGCGATCTGTATCGTCCTGCTTCTCGTCACCGGCAATAGCCTTCAACTTCGCGTAATGACTGGCGTATTTCTTCACCATCTTCTTACGACGTTCGTTTTTGTTAATGGAACTCAGTTTCGCCATGACTTAAGTCCTCGTCCTTCCTTGTCGATGGAAAGACAGCATTACGCTGCCTGTTGCATCTCTTCTTGAGGGAAAGGGAAACCGAACAAACGAAGCAGTTCACGTGCTTCATCGTCGGTCTGTGCGGTTGTGGTGACAATGATGTCCATGCCACGGATCTTTTCGATCTTGTCATAACTGATTTCCGGGAAAACCAGCTGTTCCTTCAACCCCATGGCATAGTTGCCACGACCATCGAATGACTTTTCGTTCAGCCCGCGGAAATCCCGAACGCGGGGCAGAGCGATGGTGATCAACCGGTCAAGGAATTCATACATGCGCGAACGGCGCAATGTGACCTTGCAGCCAATTGGCATGCCTTCGCGCAGTTTGAACTGAGCAACCGATTTCTTGGCCTTGGCGATCACTGGCTTTTGGCCTGCAATCAATTCCATTTCAGCAGCCGCAATATCGACCTTTTTCTTGTCCTGCGTCGCTTCGCCGACACCCATATTGAGCACGATCTTACCAAGGCGAGGAACTTGGAGCGTGTTGGTGTAACCAAATTTCTCCGTCATCGCTTTGATGATCATGTCATTATAGAGGCCTTCGAGGCGCGGTGTGTAATCCTTAGCCACTGATCACTTCCCCCGACTTAACGGCGACCCGGACCTTTTTGCCGTCACGTGTTTCAAAACGAACGCGTGTGGCTTTGCCAGTCTTTGGGTCTTCGATTGCTACATTGGAAACGGCCATCGGCGCTTCGCGGCGGTCAAGACCACCCTGAGGATTGCCCTGGCTTGGCTTCACGTGACGGGTGATCATGTTCACGCCGCCGACAACGACTTTGCCATCCTTGGGAATGGCCATAGTCACAACACCGTGCTTGCCCTTGTCCTTGCCAGACAAGATAACAACAGCGTCACCCTTTTTGATTTTAGCAGCGGCCATTAGAGCACCTCCGGCGCAAGGCTGATGATTTTCATGTAATTCTTGGCGCGAAGTTCGCGAACCACGGGGCCGAAAATACGGGTTCCGATGGGCTCTGCGTTCTTGTTGACCAGAACAGCGGCATTTGTATCGAACCTGATGGTGGACCCATCGGCACGACGGATGTCTTTGCGTGTGCGAACGATGACGGCACGGTGCACGTCACCTTTCTTCACTTTACCGCGTGGAGCAGCTTCCTTGATTGACACCACAATGATGTCTCCAACGCCAGCAACACGACGCTTTGATCCGCCAAGGACTTTAATGCACTGAACGCGCTTAGCGCCAGAGTTGTCCGCGACATCAAGATTGGATTGCATCTGGATCATGGATTAACCCTCCGCAACTGGAGCAGCAGCAGGAGCCGCAACATCGGTGATCACGCGCCATGTCTTGTTCTTGGAGATCGGTGCACATTCTTCAATGCGAACGGTTTGACCTTCCTTCACCAGATTGGCTTCGTCATGGGCATGATATTTTTTCGAGCGACGGATGATCTTGCCGTAAAGCGGATGCTTCACTTTGCGCTCAACCTTCACCACGACGGTCTTATCGTTTTTATCGGAAACGACTGTCCCTGTGAGTACACGTTTTGGCATGTCGTTTTCCTTATGCCTTGGCAGCGTCAGAGGCGCGTTGGCCCTGAAGCGTCTTGAGGCGGGCAATGTCACGGCGCACAACGCGCACACGTGACGGCTTTTCCAGCTGGCTGGTCGCAGCCTGAAAGCGAAGGTTCATCGCCTCACGCTTCAGTTCGCCCAGCTGCTCTGCAACTTGGTCATCAGTCTTGACCTTGATGTCTGCAAATTTGGTCATGATCAGGCTCCCAAATGCGAGGTATCACCCAGACGGGCAACAACCTTCACTTTGATTGGCAGTTTCATTGCCGCACGCTCAAAGGCAAGTGCGGCAACGGGGCCAGGAACGCCGTCAAGTTCAAACAGGATACGACCTGGTTTCACACGAGCGGCCCAATATTCAGGCGAGCCCTTACCCTTACCCATGCGAACTTCGGCAGGCTTGGCTGAGACAGGCACGTCTGGGAAAATGCGGATCCACAAACGACCCTGACGCTTAATCGCGCGGGTGATGGCACGACGAGCAGCTTCGATTTGACGGGCTGTCAGACGGTCCGGCTCCATCGCTTTCAGGCCATAAGACCCGAAGTTGAGCGCAGTGCCGCCTTTCGCATCGCCGTGAATACGACCCTTAAACGCCTTGCGGAATTTGGTTTTCTTTGGTTGCAACATTTTCTGTTCCTCAGCGTGCCGGGCGGACGCCGGATGTCTGCGCCTCAACCATCAGGCGATCAGTCGCCATCGGGTCATGACCCAGAATTTCGCCCTTGAAAATCCAAACCTTGATGCCGCAAACGCCATAAGCTGTATGCGCTTGCACTTCAGCATAATCGACATTGGCACGCAGCGTGTGGAGCGGAACGCGGCCTTCGCGGTACCATTCAGTCCGCGCGATTTCTGCGCCACCCAAGCGGCCACCGCAATTGATCCGAATGCCTTCAGCACCCAAACGCATCGCAGATTGCACGGCGCGCTTCATGGCGCGACGGAAAGCAATCCGGCGCTCCAGCTGATCAGCGATACCTTGCGCGACAAGACGCGCATCAACTTCTGGCTTGCGGATTTCGACAATGTTCAAAGACACATCGCTCTTTGTCATTGCGGCCAGCTGCTTGCGCAGCTTTTCAATATCCGTGCCCTTTTTGCCGATGATCACACCGGGGCGCGCAGCATAGATGGATACACGGCAATTCTTGGCCGGACGCTCAATCACGACCTTCGAAATCGCAGCCTGTGGCAGCGTCTTGAAGATGAATTCGCGCAGCTTCAAATCTTCGAGAAGCAAACGCCCGTATTCAGCGCCCCGGGCAAACCAGCGGCTGTCCCAAGTACGGTTGATTTGCAGGCGAAGGCCAATCGGGTTGCTCTTCTGACCCATATTATGCTTCCTCTTCGATCTGGCGGACAACCACACGAATGCGGCTGAACGGCTTCACGATCTGCGATGAACGGCCGCGCGCACGTGTGGCGAACCGCTTCATCGACATTGACTTGCCAACGCTGGCTTCTGCAACGACAAGAGCATCCACATCCAGGTTATGGTTGTTTTCTGCGTTTGCAATTGCCGATGCCAGCACCTTTTTCACATCAAGCGCCATAGCGCGCTTTGAGAAGGACAGGATGTTGAGGGCGTGACTTACTTTCTTGCCGCGGATCAGGCCCGCAACAAGGTTGAGCTTGCGATCAGAACCACGAACCATCGTAGCGACGGCAAGAGCCTCGTTCTCAGCAACGCGGCGCGGGGCGACTTGCTTACCCATTAGCGTTTGCCCTTCTTATCAGCGGCATGACCCGGAAAAGTCCGCGTCGGTGAAAATTCGCCAAGCTTCATGCCCACCATGTCTTCGTTAACCGAAACAGGAATGAACTTGCGGCCATTATAGACGCTGAAAGTGAGGCCAACGAACTGAGGCAGGATTGTCGAACGACGCGACCAAGTTTTGATCGGGCCAGTGCGGCTGCCTGCTTCAACAGCAGCTTCGGCTTTCTTCAAGAGATGAAGGTCAACAAACGGACCTTTCCAGACGGAACGAGCCATGACTACCTCTTCTTCTTCGCGTGACGTGACCGGATGATCATCTTGTCAGTCGATTTGTTGTTGCGAGTGCGTGCGCCCTTGGTCGGCTTGCCCCACGGCGTCACAGGATGACGACCACCAGAGGTCCGGCCTTCACCACCACCATGAGGGTGATCGACTGGGTTCTTTGCCACACCGCGCGTAAGAGGACGAATGCCCTTCCAGCGGTTGCGGCCAGCCTTGGCAAGATTTGTGTTGGCGTTGTCTGGGTTAGAGACAGCACCAACAGTCGCCATGCAATCCGAACGGATGTAGCGTTGCTCGCCTGAGTTCAGGCGGACAATGACCATGCCCTTATCGCGACCAACGACTTGCACATAAGTGCCTGCCGAACGAGCGATCTGAGCACCTTTGCCGGGCTTCATTTCCACATTGTGGACAATGGTACCAACAGGCATTTGGCCGAGTTCCATGGCGTTGCCAGGCTTCACATCGGTTTTCTTGCCAGCAATAACCTTGTCACCAGGGGCAAGACGCTGCGGCGCGATGATATAAGTCTGTTCACCGTCTGGATAATTGACCAGTGCGATAAACGCGGTGCGGTTGGGGTCATATTCCAGACGCTCAACTGTGGCTTCGACATCCCATTTCCGACGCTTAAAGTCGATAATGCGATAGCGTTGCTTGTGACCACCAGCGATGCCGCGCGATGTCACATGGCCCTTATTATTGCGGCCACCCGTTTTACGCTTGCCTTCAGTCAGCGCCTTGACGGGCTTTCCTTTGTGCAGGGCGGAACGATCCACCAAGATCAGACCGCGGCGAGCCGGGCTGGTTGGATTATAATGCTTTAGTGCCATGGCGCTTAAATCCCCGTGGTCACATCGATTGATTGGCCTTCAGCCAACCGCACGATTGCTTTTTTGAAGTCGGACCGAGTGTAGGGCGTGCCCTTCCACTTTTTGGTCTTTCCCTTTTGGACAATGGTGTTGACGGTCAGAACCTTCACATTGAAAAGGGCCTCTACCGCTGCCTTAATTTCCGGCTTCGACGCATCATTGGCAACTTTGAATACAACAGCGTTATATTCAGATGCCATGGTGGCCTTTTCGGTGATGTGCGGGCTGCGGATCACGTCATATTGACTGAGCTTCACGCTCGCTTTGGGTTGCTTAGCCATTGAGACGCGCCTCCAGCTGTTCGAGGCCAGCGCGGGTCAGAACCAGCGTTTCGGCCCGAATGATGTCATACACATTGGCACCCATGGCAGGCATGGCATCAACACCGATCAGGTTGGACGCAGCAAGCGCGAAGCTTTGTTCCACTTGAGTGCCGTCAATCACCAGCGTGCGCTTTGAAAAGCCCAGCTTTGCAAAGGACAGAGCCAATGACTTGGTCTTACCTTCCGCAACCGCAATTGAGTCCATCACGACAAGCGAGCCGTCCATCGCCTTGGATGACAAAGCCATCTTCAGGCCGAGGGTACGGATCTTCTTGTTGAGCGATGGGTTAAAGTCACGAACGCGAGGACCGTGCGCCTTACCGCCACCAACGAAAGTTGGACCACGACGGTTACCATGCCGAGCCGTACCACCGCCCTTTTGGTTGCCGAATTTCTTACCTGTGCGGGCCACATCGGACCGCTCACGCGCTCCGCGGGCTGTCGCACGGCGCTTTTCAAGCTGCCACGTGATGACACGGTGCAAAATGTCCGCGCGGGGATCGATACCGAAAATGTCGTCAGACAGTTCCACATCGCCTTTGCCACTCGCGTCGAGGGTTTGAAGTTTCACCTTCACGGCTTAGCCCTCCTTCGGTGTTTGCGTGGGGGCGGCTGCCTCCACTGCGGTTTCAGTGACAGCTGCTGTGTCTTCGGCAATCGCTTCAACAGCGACTTCTTCGACAACAACATCTTCGGCGATTTCTTCAGCAGCTGGAGCACCAGCCGAGCGGATCGCAGCTGGATACGGCGCGTCCGCTGGGCGAGCGACCTTCACAGAATCGATCACAGTCAACCAGCCACCCTTTGCGCCGGGAACCGAACCCCGCACGAACAGCAAACCGCGCTCTTCATCCGTCAGGACAATTTCGAGATTTTGCTGTGTGCGTTCACGGTCGCCCATGTGGCCGGCCATTTTCTTATTCTTGAAAACCTTGCCTGGATCCTGACGCTGGCCCGTCGAACCGTGCGAACGGTGAGACACGGACACACCGTGCGTCGCGCGCAAGCCGCCGAAGCCCCAACGCTTCATAGCGCCGGCAAAGCCTTTACCTTGCGTGTGACCAGCAACATCGACCATTTGGCCCGCGACAAAGTGGCTGGCGGCGATTTCCGCGCCAACCGCAACCATTGCGTCTTCTGATACCCGGAATTCGACGAGACGAGCTTTGGGCTCAACCTCTGCCTTGGCGAAGTGGCCTCGTTGCGGCTTCGCAACATTCTTAGCCTTAGCCGCGCCTGCCCCCAATTGCAGCGCGACATAACCGTCACGGTCTGCAGTCCGGTGCGAAACGACCTGACATTTTTCAAGCGAGAGAACGGTAACAGGAACGTGGCGGCCATCTTGATTAAAGATGCGCGTCATTCCGACCTTCTTCGCGATCACGCCAGTGCGCATGATCTACTACCTTCCAATACGAACAGAGGCCCATGAGGAACCATTCCCCACGGGCGTGTCTTCAACCCAGAAATGTGAACATCGCCCCGCTCGGGCTGAGCTTCTGCTCCTGTAAAGGAGCGGAAAAAGCGGGGGACGCAGCCACGCCGTAAAGACGTGCGGTATCCCGAATCCCCTTGCGGAGACACAGGATCGTTAGGCTAGTTTAATTTCAACATCAACCCCTGCTGCAAGATCAAGCTTCATCAAAGCATCGACCGTTTGCGGGGTAGGTTGAATGATATCAAGCAAGCGCTTGTACGTGCGGACTTCAAACTGTTCCCGCGACTTTTTATCGACATGGGGACCACGGTTGACGCAGAACTTTTCAATCTTCGTCGGAAGAGGAATAGGACCGCGGATCAAAGCACCTGTGCGCTTTGCTGTATCGGCGATATCGCCCGTTGCCTGATCAAGAACACGATGATCAAAAGCCTTCAGACGAATACGGATATTCTGCGTTTCCATTTACCTACCACCGATGAGAAAGAGCGAGTTAAAACGAATAAACCGCCCGGCACTCAAATGAGTGCCGGGCGGCTTTGATATGAGAGCTTACTTCGTGACTGCTGCCACAACCCCTGATCCAACGGTACGACCGCCTTCACGAATTGAGAAGCGCAGGCCTTGCTCCATTGCGATTGGGGCAATGAGCTTGACGCCGAGTTGAACATTGTCACCAGGCATGACCATTTCGGTACCTTCTGGCAGAACAACTTCACCCGTCACGTCGGTCGTGCGGAAGTAAAATTGTGGGCGATAGTTGGCGAAGAATGGCGTGTGACGCCCGCCTTCATCCTTCGACAGCACATAAACTTCTGAAGTGAATTCAGTGTGTGGCTTGATCGAGCCGGGCTTGCAAAGAACCTGCCCACGCTCAACTTCATCACGGCCAACGCCGCGGATGAGTGCGCCGATGTTGTCGCCAGCTTGACCCTGATCGAGCAGCTTGCGGAACATTTCAACGCCCGTCACAACCGTCTTCTTGGTGTCCTTGAGACCAACGATCTCAACTTCTTCACCAACCTTCACGATACCTTGTTCAACGCGACCTGTAACAACCGTACCGCGGCCCGAGATCGAGAACACGTCTTCGATTGGCATCAGGAATGCGAGGTCCAGAGGACGCGCAGGCTGAGGAATGAAGCTGTCGACTGCAGCCATCAGCTTCAGCACAGCTTCGCGGCCCAGCACAGGATCGCTGTCGTTCAGAGCGCAAGTCGCCGAACCCTGAATGACAGGGATGTTGTCGCCGTCAAAGTCATACTTCGAGAGCAGCTCACGGATTTCCATTTCAACCAGTTCGATGATTTCTGGGTCATCGACCAGATCGCACTTGTTCATGAATACAACGAGCTGAGGCACACCGACCTGACGGGCGAGCAGAATGTGCTCGCGCGTTTGTGGCATTGGGCCATCGGTTGCGGACACAACCAGAATGCCGCCATCCATTTGCGCCGCACCCGTGATCATGTTCTTCACATAGTCAGCGTGGCCTGGGCAATCGACGTGCGCGTAGTGACGCGCTTCGGTTTCATATTCAACGTGAGCCGTCGAAATCGTGATGCCGCGCTCACGCTCTTCAGGGGCCTTATCGATATTATCGTAAGACGTGAAAGTTGCGCCGCCAGATTCGGCGAGAATCTTGGTAATCGCTGCGGTCAGCGATGTCTTACCATGATCGACGTGACCGATGGTTCCGATGTTGCAGTGCGGCTTGTTCCGCTCAAATTTAGCCTTGGCCATTATACTGTCCTCGTTTTTCTTACGTTTAAGTTGATCAACTCTGGCGGACGCCGTCTGAATCAGGCGTCGCCATTAGTCTGTGTTTCCAAATCAGGCAAGCTTTGCCTTCACCTCTTCTGCGACGTTCGATGGAACTTCGTCATAATGGGAGAAGTGCATCGAATATTGCGCACGCCCTTGCGTGAAAGAACGCAACTGATTCACATAGCCAAACATGTTGGCGAGTGGCACCATTGCCTCCACAACCTGAGCATTTCCGCGCGTATCAGTGCCTTGAATTTGGCCACGACGGCTGTTCATGTCACCGATGACATCGCCCAAGAAATTCTCAGGAGTGACGACTTCGACTTTCATGATCGGCTCCAGCAACTTGATGCCAGATTTTTGCGCCGCTTCACGCATCGCTGCACGGCCTGCAATTTCAAACGCCAATGCCGAAGAATCGACGTCATGATAGGCACCATCATAGAGGCGGATCGCGAAATCGATGATCGGGAAACCAATCAGCGATCCGGACTCTGCGGTTTCGCGCATGCCCTTTTCCACTGATGGAATATATTCCTTTGGAATATTCCCGCCCTTGACTTCATCATGGAACACCACGCCTGAACCCCGTTCGCCGGGCTCAACAGTGAATTTCACGCGGCCAAACTGGCCTGAACCGCCCGACTGCTTCTTATGGGTATAGTCGATATCAACTTTTTTACCCAGATATTCGCGGTAAGCGACCTGCGGCGCGCCAACATTGGCCTCCACCTTGAATTCGCGACGCATACGGTCAACCAGGATTTCAAGGTGAAGCTCACCCATACCCTTGATGATCGTTTGGCCAGATTCATGGTCTGACGTGACGCGAAACGACGGATCTTCGCGGGCAAGGCGATTAAGCGCAATGCCCATCTTTTCTTGGTCAGCCTTGGTCTTTGGTTCCACGGCCACTTCGATGACGGGATCAGGAAATTCCATCCGCTCAAGAATGATCGGCGCATTAAGGGCACAAAGTGTATCCCCAGTCGTCGTATCCTTAAGGCCCGCCAGCGCCACAATGTCGCCAGCATAAGCCACCTGAATGTCTTCGCGGTCGTTGGCATGCATAAGAAGCATACGGCCGACCTTTTCCTTCTTGTCCTTCACCGAATTCATCACTTGCGTCGCTGTTTCAAGCGATCCGGAATAAATACGGGCAAAGGTCAGCGTTCCCACGAACGGATCGTTCATGATCTTGAAGGCCAGCGCGGAGAACGGAGCATCATCAGCGGCCGCACGTGTTTCAACAGTGACGCCGTCCAGCTTCAAACCTTCGATATCAGGAATGTCGAGCGGCGAAGGCAGATAATCGACGACAGCATCCAGCAGAGGCTGAACGCCCTTATTCTTGAACGCCGAACCGCAAAGAATGGGAACGAAGGAGAAGTTAAGCGTTCCCTTGCGGATCAAACGCTTGATCGTCGCCACGTCAGGCTCTGTGCCTTCCAGATAGGCTTCCATCACGTCATCGTCTTGCTCGACAACCATTTCGATCAGTTCGGAACGTGCAACAGCAGCCTTGGCAGCCAAGTCATCTGGAATAGCTTCATATTCAAACTTAGCGCCGAGTGACTCGTCCGCCCAGATGATGGCGCGGTTTTCGACCAGATCGACAAGGCCCTTCAGGCTCGATTCGATGCCCACGGGCAAATAAAGCACCAGTGGGCGAGCGCCCAGCCGGTCCTTGATCATATCCACGCACATGTCGAAATTCGCGCCGGTGCGGTCTAGCTTGTTGATGAAGCACATCCGCGGCACTTTATATTTTTCGGCCTGACGCCAAACGGTTTCAGACTGAGGCTCAACGCCTGCCACACCGTCAAAGCACGCAACCGCACCATCGAGCACGCGCAGCGAACGCTCAACTTCAATCGTGAAGTCCACGTGGCCGGGCGTGTCGATGATGTTGATCCGG
Organism: Sphingomonadales bacterium; assembly: GCA_031376385.1. Taxonomy (GTDB): domain Bacteria; phylum Pseudomonadota; class Alphaproteobacteria; order Sphingomonadales; family Sphingomonadaceae; genus Aquisediminimonas. The sequence goes on along the minus strand of JANMDQ010000018.1, from coordinate 37,756 downwards.
TGATCATTCCAGAAACATGTCGTCGCAGCAGAAGTGATCGTGATCCCACGCTCCTGCTCCTGCTCCATCCAATCCATCGTCGCTGTGCCTTCGTGCACTTCGCCAATTTTATAGGATTTGCCGGTGTAATACAGGATCCGCTCCGTCGTCGTGGTTTTACCCGCGTCGATGTGCGCCATGATCCCGATATTGCGATACATGCTAAGTGGATGGCTGCGTGCCATGTCAATTACTCCGAGAGTTTAAGTGCAATTACCAACGGTGTCCGATAAGCCCGCTGTTACCAGCGGTAATGGCTGAAGGCGCGGTTGGCTTCTGCCATCCGGTGTGTATCTTCGCGCTTCTTCACCGCGTTACCGCGGTTGGTGGAAGCATCCATCAGTTCAGCTGAAAGCCGTGCTGACATGGTCTTTTCACTGCGATTACGCGCAGCGGTGATCAACCAGCGAATGGCCAGCGCCTGAGCGCGTTCCGTCCGCACTTCGACAGGCACCTGATAGGTGGCACCGCCAACGCGACGTGAACGGACTTCGATGCCCGGCTTCACATTGTTCAGCGCATCATGGAACACGCCGATCGGGTCCTTCTTCGCTTTGGTTTCGATGACTTCGAGGGCTGTGTAAACAATCCCTTCTGCAACGGCTTTTTTACCGTCCAGCATGACGCTGTTCATGAATTTGGAAAGAACCTCATCCCCAAATTTGGGATCAGGCAAGATAACCCGCTTTTCGGGGCGACGACGACGTGCCATTTCTCTATTCCCTTCTTACTTAGGACGCTTCGCGCCATATTTGGAACGCGATTGTTTACGGTCCTTGACGCCCTGAGTATCCAGAACGCCGCGCAATACGTGATAACGCACACCGGGAAGATCGCGAACACGACCGCCACGGATCAGAACCACAGAGTGCTCCTGAAGATTATGCCCTTCACCGGGAATATAGCTGATGACTTCGCGCCCGTTCGTGAGGCGGATCTTGGCAACCTTGCGGAGAGCCGAGTTCGGCTTCTTAGGGGTTGTCGTATAGACACGCGTGCAAACACCGCGCTTTTGCGGGTTTTGCTCCATTGCGGGAACTTTTGATTTCGCCTTCTGAGGCGCCCGGCCCTTGCGGACCAGCTGATTGATTGTTGGCATGAAGCCCTTCACCTTCTCTTTTGAAGTTACTCTGATGAACAGGACTGCGAATCAGGGTTTCCCCCAAAACACAAAGGACCATGGAAGCAGATGCCCCCCGGCCCTTACCCGCACAAACAGTGTTCAAGCGCTGTAAAATGTCCGTTTATTGTGGTTGCCCCGTTCGCTCAAAGCAAAGGATGCACCCACCGGACGAGGAGGCCATTAGCCTCAGCACAGCTTTGCGTCAACCACGAAGCCTGCCCGGCTTCATTTATAATGCTCCCTCCGGTCCCCAAAATCCCGCACCCGCTTTCGCCACGCACGGTAGCTTCCGGGCTTTAGAGAAGAGCGCATGAGCGCTTTCACTTCATCCGCACTCACCCCGTGCTGCTGCTTGATTGTGGCAAAGCTGACATGATCACTCAGCGCCATCTCAATGATTTCGCTGATGATGGCGGGGGAGAGCATGCGGGCCATCGCTTCTTAGACTGCCGTCACGACAACAGACTGTTCCATCATCGTTGCCGTCCCAAAGATGGTCATGAAACCCACGTCAGTGGCATCGCGGCCAACGGCGATGCGGACGAGGTTGGTTTCGGGGACAAGACGAGTGGGATCAACCAAGTGCCAGCGGCCATCCAGCCACACTTCTACCACAGCATGAAAATCCGGCGGATCAAGGCCCAATGCATAAGCCGACACCATCCGAGCAGGCACATCCGCAGCGCGGGCAAAGGCAATCAGCAAATGCGCAAAATCCCGGCAAACCCCGCGCCGCCCAAGGAAAACATCACTCGCCGTGGCGCGGTATCCGGTACTTCCGGGCACATAATCGATGTGCGTATAAATCCATTCCGCCATTTCAAGGATCAACGCGCCTTTGTTGGTTGCGGTGAACGTATCGATCACAAAATTTTCAAGCAGGTCAGACGGGCAATATCGGCTCGGCATCAGATAGGGGATCACATAAGGCGGTAAGGCCGCGTGGGGGCCAGGGTCCAACCCCGCAATGGCCGTTGGTGCGCGGTCAATTTCCACAACTGCTGTGTAAACAATGTCCAGCCGACCGCTGACGGTGAACCATGTGCGCTGACCGAGCCCGTCCATACACGCCACAGGCGTCATTGGCCCGCACCCCCACACGGTCAGATTGTCGCTGATGAGACGCTGATCCGCCATCGGAATCGCTTCGACAGAGAGGAGGATATCAGAGGATTGGGGAAGTGTGTAAATGAGAGAGGCAGTGACGGAAACGGTTTGCAACGGAGGCTCCTAATCGACAAGCCTCCCCTTAACATAGATGAGCGCGGAGCGCGCGCACTTTACACCCCGTTCCCACCGCGTCATCAAACGGAATGAACATATCCCCCCTGCCCCGCCTGCTTACCCTTGATTTTTTGCGCGGGGTCGCGGTGATGGGGATCCTGTTGATGAACATCATTGCGTTTGCGATGCCGTCCGCCGCCTATATCAATCCGCTGGCTTGGAGGGGACTAACGATAGCGGACCAATCCGTCTGGGTCGTCAACTTCATCTTGGTCGACGCGAAGTTTCGCGCGTTGTTTTCGATCATGTTCGGCACTTCGATGCTGCTGTTCATTGACCGGGCGGAGGCTGCCCTTCCCGGCAGCGCAAAGGCGATGCATTTCAGGCGGATGGGCTGGCTCGCGCTGTTCGGCCTGCTGCATTACGGCCTTATCTGGTACGGCGATATCCTGTTCCTTTACGCCATTGCAGGGATGATCGCGTGGCGGTGGCGGGGCCGCGATGCCTCTGCTCTTATCACTCGCGCGGTGATATTCATTGGCGCTGGATTTCTGCTGTGGGCGGGGATTATCGGCGGCATGGCGGTCTTCGTCCATATGGCGACAGCGCCCGGCGCAGATCCGCAAATGGCAGTGGATGCAGCCAGCGCCCTTGCCGGCCTTGGCGCACCGGGAAGCGCCGACATCACTCAGGAAGTCGCGACACTGCGATCAAGCTACAGCATCATCGTGCACGACCGCGTGGTTACGGAAGCCTTTGGCCCGATCGCTTTGGTGATTGCCTACGGGGCTGAAACACTCGGCCTCATGGCGCTCGGCATGGCGTTGTTCCGCAATGGATTCATGACGGGAGAGTGGAGCCGCGAAGCCTATATCCGCGTCATACGCATGGGTTATGCGGTTGGGATCAGTGGCATGGCTGCGCTCGCCATCTGGTGCGTCGTGTCGGGCTATGACACTCTGGTCGTCGGCGGCAGCGTTGCGGCTTGGTCAACGCCGTTTCGGGTGCCCATTGCCATGGCGCACGCAGCAGTCGCGATCCTCATCCTTCAATCCGGCGTCTGGCCTCATCTGATGGCGCGGATCATAGCGGCGGGCCAAGTTGCGTTCAGCAACTACATCGCCTCATCCCTCATCATGACGACAATCTTCTACGGCTACGGCTTTGGTCTGTTCGGCCATGTATCGCGCGCAACAGTTTACGCTTTTGTCTTCGCCGCGTGGGCCGTGATGCTGCTTTGGTCAAAACCCTGGATGGACCGACACCGCCACGGTCCGCTCGAATGGTTATGGCGATGCCTAACGCGCGGGGCGCTTGTCCCTCTGCGGCGATAGGAGGAAGAGGGAAACATGCAGATCACTCAGGATTTCGCGGCCTCACCCTTCATGATGCCCCTGCGGACGACGCTCGATCCGCAAAAGTTCAAACATGCTGACCTGACCGCAAAGGGGGAACCGCGCGCCAGTGTCGCTATGGCGGGCCTGACGACATTATGGTTTAACACTGGCACGCTCTGTAATCTGGCATGCAAAAGCTGCTATATCGAAAGCTCACCCACCAATGACGCCCTTGTCTATCTAACACTCGCAGACGTTCGCACTTATCTTGATGAGATCGCGCGGGAGGCACTGCCCACCCGCGAAATCGGGTTTACCGGCGGCGAGCCGTTCATGAATAAGGATTGCGTGGCGATGGTCGTGCTGTGCCTAGAGCGCGGATTCAATGTACTCGTACTCACCAACGCGATGCGCCCGATGCGGAGATTTGAGGCGCAACTGTTGGCCCTGCCCCACCGCGACCGCCTGACATATCGCGTCAGCCTCGATCACCACACAAAGGCAGTCCATGAGAATGAACGCGGTGCCAATAGCTGGGATAAAGCGATTGATGGCCTTCGCTGGTTAGCCTCCAACGGGTTTCGGATCGCGGTCGCCGGGCGACATTTGCCCATAGAAAGCGAGCGCAATGCGCGGGCTGGCTATCATGCACTCTTTGCTAAACACCATCTGCCGATAGATGCGCAAGACGATGCGGCGCTGACCCTTTTTCCCGAAATGGATGCAGGCGCGGACGTCCCCGAAATCACCACGGCCTGCTGGGGCATTTTGGATGTCGCGCCTTCGTCCATCATGTGCGCGTCCAGCCGGATGGTCGTGAAGCGCAAGGGAGAACCCACCCCCCGCGTCGCCGCCTGCACATTACTGCCCTATGATCCGCAATTTGATCTGGGCCAGACGTTGGTGGAGGCGTCGCGCCCCATCAAACTCAACCACCCCCACTGCGCCCGCTTCTGCGTACTCGGCGGCGCGAGCTGTTCGGGATAGAGCGGATTGCGTAAAATCTGCTCCACTGTCATGCTGAACTGGTTTCAGCATCCATGCCTCAATTTCGCTGCCGAAATTGATAGATCCAGTCTTGCATGAAAATCGAGGCATGGACCGTGAAACCAGTTCAGGGTGACAGTTGTGATTCACATTTCGAGCAATTCGCTTTAGACAGTTCAAGGAGTTTGAATATGAAAATTGTGATCAATTGCGCTCTGACTGTGGCTCTGCTCTTTGGCATGACTTGTAATGCAGCCGCCCGCAGCGAGCGTATTACCAAAAGCAATCAAATCGATTTGTTCAAAACCATCAACCCGCAAACAGGCAAATCATACTGCCCCGACTATATTTTTACGAAACAAGAATTGCATGCGACAAATGATGCTGTTGTGAATGCGCATATCGCAGCGCTGGCGGAAACAAAATCGACGCGCAGAAATAATCTGGAAATGATAGATTTCTATTCCGGCCCCGCGCGCGGCCAGGCGCAATTGAAGCCGGACCGCTATGGCAAAATAAACCGCTGGGAATTTTCGTCCAGCGAAGGCATCCACTATGTTTGCCGATATAAGGGAACAGACGTCACGCTAGATGCGCCATTGGAGGCGAACATCACAAAGTGCGAAGAAGCGCCCTACAACAACAAATATGGCGTGAATTATCGGCAGGTCATTTGTACCCGGCGGGAATGATAGGGCGCCGTTACCGCATGGATGGCACCAACTGTGGCATCAATCACCCAATGTCGCCGGAATTTAGTGTCTGGGTTAAGCGTGGCGGCGATGTTGGGGGGTGCTGACAGGCAAGTTTTGGGTAAAATAACCTAAAATGCTGCCGTTAAGGCAAACGCCATGAGTTCGTCCTGAAGCGCTTGATCATGCGATAGGTGTGACGACGGAATTTCTTTGCCAGTGAACTCAATGTGCAGACCCGTGCCAGTGGGATAGCGCTCTTGGGATAGCAGCTGCGCCAATACCGCGCCGGATCGTTTGGCGGTGCTGGCCCCGTCGATCAATTTTGCGGCAGCTGGCAAGATGTTTTTCCAGGCAAAGCGCAGTGCGGCGGGCTGGTCCCTTGCCAGCTCTGTTCCCGGCATCAACCCCGGATCAAAAGCGATAAAGCGCGGCCCGCCTTCTCCAACTTTCCGGGCCATCGCATAGGTGTAGAGAATGTTACATAGCTTTGACGTGGCATATCTGTCCCTTCCCAACTGCGCCTTGTCAGTGCTGTTCGACACTTTACCCGCCGCCACGTCTTCCGCCGACGGGAAATAACCCCCATAGAACCTGTAGGGCTTGGCAAGTTTATGGTCTTTGTCATGCGTTCCGCTCGCAGTAGAAATAATGACCGAAGCAGATGCTAAGCTTGGCTGGAGCATCTCAACTAGGGCGATATGCCCCAGCACGTTGGTCGCAAAAGTCAGCTCAAAACCATCTTCGGAATATTGATTGCCGCTGATGATTTGAACACCTGCATTCAATGCCACGCCAGATAGCTTCTTGGTCGCGAGGGCGGCGTGAACCTTAGTTGCGAACGACTTGACGGACCTGAGCGATGACGTGTCGAGTTCCAAGATAAGCAATTGCTCAGGCGGCACCGCTTTCCGCAATGCTTCGGCTCGCTCTGGATCACGGGCCCCTACAATGATGAAATTCGTTGGGTCAGCAGCGGCCAAGTGCAATGCCACCTCCAACCCTATCCCCGATGTTGCTCCGGTAATCAGGTAAAACTTGTTTTGAGTCATATGCTGTGTCCCGCGGAAAATCTTGCAAGCAAGGGCGCTTGGATGCTAGTTAATACGAATATCGTAATTAGTAAATACGATATTCGTATTTGGAGATGAGCATGGATCAAATTGGGCAACTTGATGCAGCGATCAGCACGCTATTGCGGGTGCTGACCATCGATGAGCGACGGTCGTCGTCCAACCTCGGATCAGTTCCATTCAATCCTATCGACTTAGAGACTCTCTCATTTCTGCATCGTCACCCCGGATCGCTTGCCAAAAATGTTGCAACTTATCTTGGCGTCCGGTCCACAACAATGCAGTCCGCAGTGGATCGTTTGCATAAACGGGGGCTATTACGGCGCGACAAAGCGGCATTGAAGGGGCGTGCTGTTGCCCTGAGCCTCACGGAAGAGGGGATGAAATTCCGGCAAGAGATGCAAGTCCAGAACCTTAAAAACTGCACACAAATGCTCGCATCTCTGCCCAATGAGGCACGAGACGGCTTTGTCAAAAACATGGCGACGATTGCGGCAACATTTTCCTAATGGCTACGCATCCTGTTCAGCCCAAACTTGGACTGGGCACCGATATTAGAGGACTCGCTTCAGGAAACGAATGCCAGTGGCACGGCGACCCTCTTTAGCGCGATAGCCGCATCACAAGCCAAGCAGCCCTAGATGCAAAAAGCTATTGCGAACGACTATCATCTCTTGTAGACAATGATTCGCAATAGGAACTAGCCACATGGTCGTCTGCGTTTGTAATGCCCTGAAAGAACGTGATGTGCGCGGAGCCGCGCGGGACGGGGCGCGGAGCCCGGGTAGGGCCTATCGGCAGTTGGGCTGCGCTTTGAAATGTGGGCAGTGCGTGCCCTTTGCGCGAAGCATTATCAATGCCGAACGCGCAATCGCTTGTTAGTCTCAATAGCTTAGAAATCCTTCAATTCTGCCATTTTCTGGCTGTTATTTGGGTGAGTGACATTGTATCACATGCCGGACTTCCCCAAGCAAAGGACGCACCATGAAGGGCGACGCCAAAGTAATTGAACATCTTAACATCATCCTCAAGAATGAGTTGACGGCGATCAACCAATATTTTCTGCACTACCGGATGCTGGACAATTGGGGCCTGACGAAGCTTGCCAAATTTGAATATGGCGAATCCATTGATGAGATGAAGCATGCCGATAAACTGGCGGAGCGGATCTTCTTTTTAGACGGCCTTCCGAATTTTCAATTGCTCGGCCGCCTGCGCATTGGCGAAAATGTTGAGGAAGTGCTGAAGGCTGATCTGGAACTGGAATATGAGGCTCTGCCCCCGTTGCGCGATGCGATTGAACATTGCGAAAAGGTGCGCGATTTCGTATCTCGCGATCTGTTCCAATATATCCTCACCAGTGAGGAGGAGCATGTCGACATATTGGAAACGCAGATTGACCTGATCCGCCAGATGGGCGTGCAAAATTATTCGCAATTGCAATCAGAACCGCCCAGCGATTGATTGGGTCAGAACCCGTCCGGTAACGCCACATCGCCCACCAGTTCGCGGTGGCGGGATATCGCATAGCGGTCCGTCATCCCCGCGATGAAATCCGCGATGTGGCGGGCGCGGGGAATGGAATCATCCGGCACTGACTCTCGCCATTCGGGCGGCAGGGCGCTTGGATCATCGGAATAGGCGGCAAACAGCGCCGTTACGACGCCGCGCGCGGTCTCCGCGATCTCGATTTGGGACGGGTGATGATAAAGGCGGTCATACATGAAGGCTTTGTGCGTCGTCTCTGCGGCTTGCATTTCATCTGAGAAGCCCGCGATTGTGGTGCCTGCGGTCCGCACATCGTCCACTGTCTTGATGCCGAGTGCGCCGATCCGTTCGGTCGTGGTGGTGATGACGTCATTCACCATTTCGCCGATTTGTTGGCGGACCAGCTCTGCGCGCAGGCGGCGGGGGTCTGCGCCGGGATATTGGGCGCTCACGCGGTCCCACCCGCGCTTGACATGGGGCAGTGTGAGCAGCTCGTCAAAATCGAGAAGGCCAGAGCGCAGGCCGTCATCAATGTCATGATTGTCATAGGCAATGTCATCGGCAATCGCTGCGACTTGGGCCTCCAGCGACGCGTGGCTGGTCAGGTCTAGGGGGTAAGCAGCGTTGACTTCGGCCATGGCCCAGCTGGGTGACAGAACGGGGCCGTTATGCTTGGCAAGGCCTTCAAGCGTCTCCCAGCTGAGGTTGAGGCCGTCCCACAGCGGATAGGGGCATTCCAGCTTGGTCAGAATGCGCAGGGTGTGGCCATTATGGTCGAACCCGCCTGCGCCTGCCATCGCCGCGGACAGTCCGTCCTCCCCGGCATGGCCAAAGGGCGGATGCCCCAGATCATGCGCGAGGCACAACGCTTCTGCTTGATCTTCATCCAGCCCCAACGCGCGCGACATGGCGCGACCAATTTGCGCGACTTCTAGGCTATGGGTTAAGCGAACCCGGTAATGGTCACCATCTGGCGCGACAAACACCTGCGTTTTGTGCCGCAACCGGCGGAAGGCGATGGAGTGGATGATCCGGTCACGGTCACGCTGAAACGCGGTTCTGGGTCCGCGTGCGCCAAGGTCAGGTTCTGCATGATGTCGCCCCCGGCTTTTGTCAGGATCACAGGCGAAGGAAGCGCGGGATAACATCACTCCTCGTACCCCAATAGTCAGCGTGACGGAAGCTTGCTCACTTTTTGCCCCGCAGTGCTGCTGAAGGTTGCGGCTGAGATGCCTGCCTTAGTCAACTTGTTCATCATCGCGCGGGCTTCGCTGGCAGATTTGAAGGGGCCAACAAGCACGCGATTGGTGGATTTGAACGGCACGCTGGCACCACCGACGCCTTTAAGCGCGACAGGCGCCTGTTCCCTAACGCGACTTAACGTGCGCGATAGGCCAGCTTCATTGGCACCAGTGGCAACTTGCACCCAGAGCCTTGCCGGATTGGCATCAGAAATGCGGCGTTTTTCATCTTCCTCTTTGGCTTTTAGCTTTGTGGCAGCGTCTGCCTCAACAAGCTTGGCATCTTGCGCATCTGCCTTCCGTTTTGCAGCAAGCCGAGCCTTACGGAATTCACTGTCAGACATCACAGCGCCGCCGCTGCTTTCAGCCTCCAATTCTATTGAAGACAGGACAGATACTAGACCTTCGGGAGCCGCAGGAACGGCCTGAACAATCGCTTGCGGCGGTGCTGATTGAGGGAATGACGCTTCAGCTCCAGTCTGCGAAACAGCATTTGTAACCACCGGCGCAAGCGCTGGTTCTACAACAACTGCGGCTGGCATCACTCCGTCGGAAAATCCGGGTGCCGGCGGCAACGCTGCGGCAATCTGGGTAACGGGCTGAGATGACACAGGCACATTTGATGTCGCGGGTGCAAGCACTGCCGCTGGCGGAGACCCAACCAAAATCGGCGTTGCCAAGACTGGTGCCGTTGCAACTGGCGAAGGCAAAACCGATGAGGACGCCAATTGAGGCTGAGCGGCAGAGATCCCGGGTGAAATAGAGGCGGCTGCAGGAGGTGCGTCAACAACACGCACCACTTGTTGCGCGGCGCTTGGGACTTCAAACAACGCTGGGGCTGGCATTGCCGTTGGAACAGCAGGTGAAATAACCGGTGCGATCATTACGAATGCCGGCGTTGCTGCAACAGTTTGTGGCGCGACGGGCGGCGGAAAAGTGGTAACGATCGCAGGTGTGCCAGACGGCGGCGGCATAACCTTTAAATCAGTTCGAACAAAAACAGGCGAACGTGCAGCGACGTTGCGGTCTATGCCTTGGGCAGGTTTCAACTCATCGGGCAACCTGTTCGGATCGACAGGCCCTATCCGCGCGCCAAGGCGGCGAGAGACAGGTTCTGTGCTCCAGCTTGGCTTAACCGGTTGAGCAACTACCAATTCAACTGGTTTGGACACTGGGCGCGGTGCGACGGGCGCGATCTCATCACGACCGGGACGGCGGCGCGCCGCTTTGATTACCCGTTCGGGCAAAGTCGTAAGTGCCGCTGGGGCAGGTCTCGGTTGTTCGCTGAAAGGGGTAAGAACGGAAGCTGCGCCATCACCAATTGGACGGAACGGATCCGTGGTTTGTGCCGATGCCATGCGCGCGTCGGTGGCTGGCATTGTTCCGAAATTCACGGCATAGGCTCGCTGCGCCGGAGTTAGTGTTCCAAGCCGCCTCATAAACTGCGACATGCTGCCTACCATGGCGGCGGGGGTGGTCTGTTCGGCAATTTTCTCCGCCCCCCGCATATCGCCGTTCATGGCCAACACAAACGCACGAGCGCGCCATGCAGCCTGATCCTTTTGGCGGATCAGCGGTTCAAGAGTGCGAAGTGCGTCGTCCTTATCGCCTGCGATCCCGAGCGACAGCGCCATGCGCCGCGTAACTTCTTCGTCGCTGTCGTGACGCAAGCTAACAGTATAATCCTTTTGAGCTCGCTTGGTATCGCCCGTCAGATCATAGGCAAGCCCGCGATCTTTGGCGATTTGATGTTCTGGGACGCCAAGCGCCAAAGCCTCCTGAAACAGGCGAAATGCCTCTGTGGGCCGTTCAACCATCACCAGCGCACTGGCCAAGCTGGCTTTGATCCGTCCGTTGCCCGGGTTTAACTCTTCTGCACGCGCCAAAAAACTGATTGCTGCGTTTGCATCGCCAACTGCAAGCGCGCTTTCGCCAGCCTGACTCAGGGCTGTGACGTCATAAGGGTTTTGAGACAGTAGGCGCAGACTGGATGCAAGCCTTTCCGCCGGGTCGAGGCTATTGTTTAGCGCGGCAGGTAACACCCCACCAGTTGTAATTACCTCTCCGCCAGTTTGCGCTTGGGCTGGAGGGAAGAAGGAAGCAGCTGTTGATGCAGCCAGAAAAAAGGCAATGGAACTCTGTTTCATATCAAAGCTATATACAGCAAGCCCCCCTTGAGTTTCAAGGGGAGCGCACTGAGATCACGGCAGAATGTGACGGTTTAGCGTCAAGGCAAGCTGTTAAGAGTTATTCTGACGGTTCAGGAAGCGCGGGATGTCAAGTGGGTCCCTAGTCCCCTCTTCGTGATCGGCCTTCGCCACTGTCCGTGCGATGTTGGACATACGCTCAAACAAAGTTCCGCCGCCTGCGGGCATGCGCGGAGCAGGACGCTCTTCCTCGGCTATTGCCGTTGGCCCAATTGGAATGCCTATAATCGAATCATCTACGATGACTTGCGGGGTAAGCAGCAGTTCATCGTCACCAGCCTCGGCTTCCACTTCTTTCATCTCAGTCTCGATCGGTTCGGGCGCTGTAAGAACGATTTCGACCCTTTGTTCGACAACTGTTGGCATATCTTCAACTGACGGATCAGCGAACACAACAGGGGCCTCTGCAACCACTGGAGCAGCCTCTGGTTCCGCGGTCATCGCGACCGAAAAGCCTGGTGCCGGTGCGGCGACCGCAGCCACCGGGACTATTTCTATCTTCTTCGTCGCTTTAGGGAAAGAGAACACCCGGGCAGGCTCTGGCGCGCTTGCAGCATCGGCCTCAATACCCGTTGCAACCACGGAGACCCGGATTTTGCCCTCAAGAGCGGAATTGAATGCCGACCCCCAGATGATATTCGCATCAGGATCGACCAATTCTTTGATATGGCTAGCCGCTTCGTCCACTTCCATCAGGCGCATGTCTTCGCCGCCAACAATAGAAACGATGACGCCCTTCGCACCCTTCATCGACACACCGTCAAGCAGCGGGTTGGCGATAGCCTTTTCGGCCGCCGCAATCGCGCGATTTTCGCCTTCAGCTTCGCCGGTACCCATCATCGCTTTGCCCATTTCGCTCATCACGGTACGAACGTCGGCAAAGTCGAGGTTGATAAGGCCGGGCATGACCATCAAATCGGTAATCCCGCGCACGCCCTGCTGCAGAACTTCATCAGCCATCTCAAAGGCTTCTTTGAACGTGGTTTGCGGATTGGCGATCAGGAACAAGTTTTGGTTGGGAATGACAATCAGTGTGTCGACGTGCTTTTGCAGTTCAGCAATGCCGGCCTCCGCTGACTTCATCCGGCGCGAGCCTTCAAAGCTAAATGGCTTCGTGACGACGCCAACAGTCAGGATGCCGCGATCTCGAGCAGCCTTGGCGATAACCGGAGCAGCCCCTGTCCCGGTGCCGCCACCCATGCCGGCGGCGATGAAGCACATATGTGCACCTTCGAGAGCTTTCTCAACAGAGTCGAGTGCTTCTTCGGCAGCAGCGCGGCCAATTTCAGGGCGCGATCCAGCGCCAAGACCCTGCGTGATCTTAAGACCCAACTGAATCCGCTGATCTGCCGACGCTGCATTCAGAGCCTGAGCATCGGTATTCGCGACGATAAAATCAACGCCCTGAACCTGATTGGCAATCATATTGGCGATGGCGTTGCCGCCAGCACCGCCGACACCAATCACGCTGATCCGAGGACGCAATTCATCAATTTCTGACGACATAAATTCGATGCTCATTTGCTTTCTCCCAACCTAGTTTTGCTGGGCGAAATCGCCCCCCAAAATCATCTTGCACCAACACTACACTTCAATCACGCGAATTAGTAACCATTCACCGCGTTTTTAGAATCGTTCGCCCCAATATCAAGGGGGTCACAACTATGCTACCCTCAATATCCAGTTCTAAAGGCCGCGACTAGCCGTTGAACAAATCCTTCTTTCTTCACCGAATGCACTAATTGCGTGTCTGGCATTAGAGCCCGAAGATCTACAGGATTAGATGCAGCGTAATGAACAAGGCCAGCCAGCGTCGCAAAACCGGGTCCGCTATGCGCTGGCGGCAAGCCTACTAGCCCGCGCGGACGACCGATGCGAACAGCTCGACCCAGCGCACTTTGCGCATAATCTGCAATACCGCGAAGATCCGCCCCACCGCCGGTCAACACCACTTGACGACCGACAGGGCCGGCAAAGCCAAGGTCTTTGAGTGCGCGCGATACTTCCGTCATTAAATGATCCAACCTTTGGCGAATGACTGCAATCAACTGCGCCCGCGTGATACGGTGCCCCTCGCCTGCTTCATCATCAGCAGAGATCGGCGCGACATCAATCATGTCATGATTGTCACGCGGAGAGGCAGTCGCCGAACCATAAAAGCACTTCATCCGCTCCGCCTGATCCCGCCGCGTTCCAAAGGCCGACGCGATATCATCGGTTATGTCTGATGCGCCGTAGGGGATGGACTGCAACCCAACCAGCATCCCACCAATGAAGAGCGACACATTGGTGATGCCTGCGCCCATTTCGATCACGGCCACACCTAGTTCGCGCTCTTCTTCAGACAAGCAGGCATAGCCCGTTGCCACCGGAGCTGCGACAATAGACTTCACGTCCAAATGCGCGCTGCGGACCGACAGATCGAGATTGCGCACGGGCGATCCGTCCGCCAGCACGACATGAATATCTACGCCGAGGGTGTCAGCGTGCAAGCCCAGTGGTTGTTTCACGCCTGTCAGACCGTCCAATGTGTAAAGCGTCGGCTGCGCGTGGAGAATCATCCGGCCATCGGGATCAAGCGTATTGCGGCCTGCAGCGAGCAGTTCATCAATATCATCTTGTTCAATCCGGTGGCCACCCAACTCCACCTCAACCGACGCAATGTCGCTCGCCAATCCGCCTGCTGAAAAGCTCACCCAAACATCCTCTATGTTGGTGCCTGCCATGCGCTCGGCCTGCTCCATCGCCTCGCACACGGCCTGTTCAGTCAGGCCGACATCGGCAACGTAACCGCGTTTCACCCCCCTGCTTTCACGCTGCCCCGTGCCCAATACCTGGATATCCCCGCCTTCGACGCGTTCTGCGATCAGGGCGGAGACTTTCCATGATCCAACGTCCAACGCAGTGATCAGTGATCCTGTGTTTGCATATGCCATTATCCGTCACTCCCCTTGTTTGCCGCAGCGACGGCATCCGCGCGTGCCGGTTCAGCCTTTGCTGCATCCTTTTTGGCGACACGAACGACCATTTTCTTAGGATCTCGCATATCGAAACGAACAAAGCCCCGTCCCAGCAGCCGTTCGACGCCGTCTATCCTGGCAAAGCGCATCATCGCCTTTCCTGCGGCCTCTTCACCTTCGGGGAGTGCCAGTATTTCGCCCGATTTGAATTGCATGTCCCAACGCCGATTGCCGATCCAGCTCGCCGATGTAATTGAGGATTTGAGTGAGGGGGCCTGCGCGATCAGACTATTGAGCGCGACAGCTTCGCGATTGGCATTTGCCCCCACAAGGACAGGTAGTGCTGGCATGGTATCCGGATTGACCCTTTCCAAGACGACACCTTTCGCATCAATCAAGCTCAGTTTCTTGTTATTCTGCCAAATTGCAGCGGGCTTGCGCTCCACGATGTCGACCACCAGCGTATCGGGCAAACGGCGCGATACCCGCGCATCTTCCACCCAGCCGTACCGCATCAACTGGCTGCGCACCTTTTCCAAATCAACCAACGGCATGGCCATTGAATGTTGATCCAGCGCAATATTATAGACGGTCAACCGGTCCATCCGGTCGAGCCCGGTCAGTTCTACCCGCTTGACAGCGAAGCCTGCACGTCCCGCGGCCTGCGCTAACTCGGTGCCGACATATCCCGGCAACCCGGATACCCAGGCAAAACCGACTGCCGCCAATCCGATGATCCCAACCGTCAATCCCGTGATCGCCCGGTCAATGAACCGTTCGCTCACGGGAACGCGGTCGAGGAACGTCATTTTGGGAAACCAGGACTTGCCCTTTCCGCGGACACGCTTCGCCGTGCCCTTGCGTGCAGGTTTGCGCGTGACTTTGGTACGGCTTGGCACTCGTGTTGCTGTTCGCGTGGCCATTAGAGGGCGTCCTTCACGATGATATCGACCAATTGTTCGTAAGATATGCCCATCTGCTTGGCCTGTTCGGGCACCAAGCTTAGGGGCGTCATGCCGGGCTGCGTATTGATTTCGAGAAGGAAGACGCCTTCGACACCCTTTTCATCATCCCAGCGAAAGTCTGACCGAGACGTGCCATTGCAGCCCAGCACGCGGTGGCCCTTCAACGCCATTTCCATCATCGCAGTGGCGACATCGGCTGGGATGTTTGCCGGGCAGATATGATCCGTCATTCCGTCGGTATATTTGGCATCAAAATCATAAAAGCCGGTTTTAGGCTGCAATTCTGTGACGCACAGCGCGCGGTCGCCCAGCACGGCGACGGTCAATTCGCGGCCGCGGATAAACGGTTCAGCCAGCAATTCATCAAAGGTCTGCCAAGGCCCCGCGGCATCACGACCGATGGGATCACCGTAATTGCTTTCCTTCGTCACAATCGCGACGCCAACAGAAGAGCCTTCATTGACAGGCTTGAGCACATAAGGGCGCGGCAGCGGGTCGCTGAGATACAGGCTTTCGCTTTTCACAATATGGCCGCCAGGCATCCGGATGCCGTGCGGCGTCAGCGCCTGTTTGGTCAGCTGTTTGTCAATCGCGATGACGGATGTGGCGAGGCCGCTGTGCGTATATTTGATGCCCATCAGGTCCATCATGCCCTGCACCGTGCCGTCTTCGCCGGGCGTGCCGTGGAGCGCATTGAAAACGACATCTGGCTTGATCTCAAAGAGGCGCAGCGCAATGTCGCGATCCATGTCGATCCGTGTGACGTGGTAGCCGACGCGTTCGAGCGCTTCAGCAATACCATTGCCACTGGAAAGCGAGACCGAGCGTTCGCTCGACCATCCGCCCATCAGGACGGCGACATGGATGAGGGTGGCGTTAGTCATCTGCAATCTCCGTCAACCCCAAAAACGCCGTTCGGACTGAGCCTGTCGAAGTCCTCCCTTTCTGATTTTTGGTTACACAGCGAGAAGGGAGCATTTCGACAAGCTCAATTCGAACGGTGAGTTTTAAACAACGGATCATCATTTCACCCCCACCCGTTGAATTTCCCACTGCAATTCCACCCCGGACGCGGCCAGCACGCGTGCGCGGATTTCATCGCCCAGCGCCTCGATATCCGCACTGGTCGCGTCGCCTGTGTTGATCAGGAAATTGGTGTGCTTTTCTGAAACCTGCGCACCACCGATTTGCAGGCCTCGACATCCCGCCGCGTCAACCAGTTCCCAGGCCTTGTGACCTTCAGGATTCTTGAAGGTCGATCCGCCGGTTTTGGATCTGAGCGGTTGGGACGCTTCACGGCCGGCAGAAATGCGGTCCATTTCCTCCTGAATGGCGGCAGAAACGCCAGCCTGGCCTTGAAACCGGGCCGCAACAACAATCGCTCCTGCGGGCAGTTCAGAATGGCGATAAGTGTAACCAAGGTCATCGGCCGACAGCGTCACTATGTCCCCCGACCGGAGAACAAGATCGCACTCGAGAAGGATGTCCTTCGTCTCACGCCCGTAAGCGCCGCCGTTCATGCGCACGAAGCCCCCGACCGTGCCAGGGATGGATCGCAGAAATTCAAGGCCCGCAATGCCTGCGTCGCGCGCAGTCGATGACACAAGAATGCCAGACGCCCCGCCCCCGCAAGACAGGACGAAATCGTCCTGCGGCGCAACCGCCCCAAAAGCTTTGCCCAGCCGCACGACAACGCCGGGCACGCCGCCATCGCGGACGATCAAGTTTGAACCCAGGCCCAACGCCATGACAGGCACGGCAGGATCAAGAGTGCGCAAGAAATGTTGCAAGTCAGCTGTGTCTTTGGGTTCGAACAACCACTCTGCGCGCCCGCCCGATTTGAACCAGACCAGTGGGGCGAGCGGGGCGTTGGGGGTGAGTTTGCCTCGCACTAAGCCCCTCCCTTTCAGGGGAGGGGTTGGGGTGGGGAGTGTCACGTCGAGCGCAGAGTGTTGGGCACTCCCCACCCCCAACCCCTCCCCTGAAGGGGAGGGGAGTAAAGTGCCGCGTTCACAACTCATCCCCGCACCCCGCGGACGGCATCAGCGAGCCCAGCGGCCCATTTCGTGATATCCCCGGCCCCCAGACACACAACTGTGTCGCCAGGCTTAGCAACGTCGGCAATCACCCGCGCCAGTTCTGCCGCGTCGGCGACTTCGCTTGCGGAATAATGCCCGCGCCGTTTGATTTTGCCAACAAGTGCAGCTGCATCCACGCCTTCAATCGGCGCTTCGCCAGCGGCATAAACAGGCGCAATGTAGACCATGTCTGCATCGTTAAAGGCTGTCGCAAATTCCTCCATCAATCCGCCAAGACGCGAATAGCGGTGCGGTTGGCAGACGGCGATAACGCGGCCCGTAGCCCCTTCACGTGCCGCTGAAAGCACGGCACGGATTTCAACAGGGTGGTGGCCGTAATCATCGATCACGGTAATACCATCCATTTCGCCCACCTTGGTAAAGCGCCGTTTGACGCCGCCAAAATTGGCAAATCCGCGTGCAACGTCCGCGTCGCTCATCCCCATTTCAAGGCCAACTGCAATAGCCGACAACGCGTTCTGCACATTATGCCGTCCGGGCATGGGAAGTATGATTTCGCTAATCGTGCGTTGGACACCGTCGCGCGACCGCACGACGACATCGAACTGGTTGCCGCCGGGAACGGGCGTGACATTTTCGCCCCGGATATCCGCCTGCGCCGCAAAGCCGTAAGTCGTGATCCGCCGGTCCCGGATGCGCGGGATGATGGCCTGCACTTCAGGGTGATCTAGGCAAAGGATCGCCACGCCGTAAAACGGCACATTTTCGATGAACTCGACATAGGCTTTCTTTGCCCCGTCAAAATCGCCGTAATGATCAAGATGTTCGGGATCGATATTCGTCACGATGGCTATGGTGCCATCAAGCCGCAGGAAACTGCCGTCGCTTTCATCGGCCTCAACCACCATCCAGTCGCTATCACCGAGACGCGCGTTGGAGCCATATTGGTTGATAATCCCGCCGTTGATGACAGTGGGGTCAATCCCGCCAGCATCCAGCATCGCTGCAATCATGGATGTCGTCGTCGTTTTCCCGTGAGTGCCCGCAACGGCGACTGTGCGTTTTAGCCGCATCAGTTCAGCGAGCATTTCCGCGCGGCGCACCACTGGTATGCGGCGCTCATAAGCGGCTTCCACTTCGGGGTTGGTTTTCCGGCTGACTGCAGTGGACGTCACGACAACAGCCGCGTCGCCCAAGTTCGTCGCGTCATGACCAATCATCACAGGGATGCCTCGCTTGCGCAGGCCTTCCACCACATAGCCTTCGGCAATGTCAGTGCCTTGCACCTTATAGCCCATATTGTGCATCACTTCGGCAATACCCGACATGCCGATGCCGCCAATGCCGATGAAGTGGATCGTGCCAATATCGGTTCCGACGCCGTTCATGCGCTTGCCCCGGCAAGAGTGCCGCCCTGCCAGCCTTCTGCGCCAAGGCCGTCCTGCACCGGGGGCTTGCTAAGGCCTTCGACAATATCCGCCAAGTCCTTTGCCGCATGGGGCCGCCCGCAGGTCCAGGCGCGCTTCGCCGCCACGATCAGCCCTTCGGTTTCTAGGCCCAGTTTCTGCATTTGCTTGGCAAGCTCGACAGGCGTGAAATTGCGCTGATGGATCATCCGTGCGCCGCCGGATTCAACCATTTCAGCCGTGTTGAACGTCTGATGATCGTCAGTGGCACTGGGCAAGGGCACAAAAATTGCCGGACGGCCAGCGGCAGTCAATTCTGCAATGGTTGACGCGCCGGACCGCGCAATCATGAGGTGCGTCCAGGCCAGTCGCTCCGGCATGTCCTCCATATAAGTCGCCAAGTCTGCGGGAATGGCAAGGTCGGCATAGCGTTTGCGCACGGCATCGATATCTTCGGGGCGACATTGCTGGGTGACTTGCAGACGGCGTTTGAGGCTGGGGGGAAGCATCGCGAGGCCATCTGGAACAATTTCAGACAGGATCGAAGCGCCTTGACTGCCGCCAATGACCATCACCCGCAGCACACCTTCGCCGTCAATCGCTGGATAGGGTTGGTCTCGCAAAGCGAGCACTTCCGGGCGAACGGGATTGCCAACGACGTGGGTCTTGCCGGCATCGCGCGGCTTCAAACGCTGGACAGCCGGAAAGCCAAGCGCAATCGCGTTAACCTTACCCGCGACGTAGCGATTGACGCGACCCAGCACTGCATTTTGTTCGTGGATTGCGGTAGGCACTTTGGCTTTGAATGCGGCCAGCAACGCCGGAAGTGCGGGATAGCCACCAAATCCAATCACGGCGCTCGGCTGAAATGTTTCGTAGAGCCGCAGCGCCATCCCTCTTCCTGCCCAGATCGCGCGCGCCGCGCGGAACAGGCTCAGCGGATTGCTGCCCATGCGACCCGCAGGAAGGATGTGGACGGGAACGCCTTCAAACAGCCCAGGGATTTTCGCACCGCGCTCATCCGTAATAAGCGCAACATGATGGCCGCGCTCCATCAGTTCAACAGCTAGGGCGTGGGCCGGCATCATATGCCCGCCAGTGCCGCCTGCTGCCAATACGTAATGCCGCTTGACGCTCATTTATCCCTCCATTTGACCACATAGGGTGAGCGACCAAGATAGGGGTTTTTGCGCGTGAAGGCGAGGAGCAAACCCCAGCCAATACACAGCGCGAGCATCGACGATCCGCCGTAGCTGACGAAAGGCAGTGTCATGCCCTTGGAAGGCGCAATTCCGACGTTCACCGCCATGTTGATCATGGACTGCACAACGACTTCCATTGCAAGGCCGCCAGCTGCAAGGATGATGAAACCATCTTCCTCATCAAGCAATCGCAGAAACACGCGGACCGCTATGGCAAGGAATACGAACGCCACGGCCATACAGGCAATCAAGCCAAACTCTTCGCCGATGACAGAGAAGATATAATCAGTATGGGCCTCTGGAAGACGGAATTTGTGAACGCCGCCGCCCGGGCCGGTGCCAAGGAACCCTCCGCCGCTGATCGTCGCGTGGGCCATATCGACTTGATAACTGTCCCCGTCCCCAAACAGGAAGTTATTGATCCGCGTCGTGGCGACCGGATAAGTGACATAGGCCAGCAAGACAAAGCAAACGCCGCTGCCCAGCAGCATGGTGATGAAACGTCCGGGGATGCCCGCGATCATGACCATCGCCATCCACATGGTCAGCAAGATAATCGTCTGACCAAAATCGGGCTGGAGCATCAGGAAGCCAGCGATGGCCACTGTGATGAATCCCGACAGCGCAAAGACCGGCAGATCAGGATCGTTTGCGCGCAGTGACAAGAACCAGGCCAGCGTCACGATGTAAAAGGGTTTAAAGAATTCGGAAGGTTGAAACTGGCCAATGCCCACATCGATCCAGCGCGTTGCGCCGTTGACTTCCATGCCAATCATGGGGGCAACAGCGATGAAGACGCTAAAAAATGCCGCACCGCCCATCGCAAAACGCCGCGCCAGCTTATGCGGCATCATCGAAACGACGATCATCACCGGCACTCCAATTCCAACCCAGATCAATTGCTTCCAGAAATAGAGCAAAGGCGAAATCGTGACGCTGCCGCCGGAATAGCGCTGTGCCGTGGCAGGCGAAGCCGCAGCGATGGCGACCAGGCCAATCGACAGGAGAACAATCACCAGCGTCAAGAGAACGCGGTCGATTTCCCAGAACCACAAGCCTGAGGCCGAACGGTCAGCACGACCCAATCGCGCCGCCACTTTTCCACGCGGACGTGCAGGTGCGGGCGTCACAGGGGCAGTTGCTGTCGTCATGCCAAGGCCTCCACTAACGAACGAAATGCTTCGCCGCGTGCTTCAAAATCTTTGAACTGGTCAAAGGATGCGCAGGCGGGGGAGAGAAGAACCACTTCACCGGGTTGCGCTGCGGCGCGCGCGGCCTCAACCGCCACCTCTAACGTGACGCAGTTTTGCGTTGGCATATGCGGTGAAAGAAGCTCCGCAAACATCGCGCCTGATTCGCCAATCGTATAGGCCGCGCGGACGTTGCCGAAATGCGGCGCACAGGCATCAAGCTCATTGGTCTTGGCGCGCCCACCGAGGATCCAGTGGATCGCCGGATAGGCTGCAAGCGCAGGCGCGGTTGATGTCGCGTTGGTGGCCTTGCTGTCATTGACGTAAAGGACGCCGTTGATTTCGGCGGATCGTTCCATGCGGTGCGGCAGACCAGGGTAGGTCGCTAATGCGTTGTTGATCTGGATATGGTTAAGGCCGAGGCACCAGCATGTAATACGCGCAAGTTGAGCGTTTTCCAGGTTATGCGGTCCTTGAAGCGACGGCCAGTTTGCCTGCAACGGTTCATCGATGTCGGGCGACATTCTCCAGATCGTCCTGTCAAATCCGTTCAACTGATCAAGCGCCGTTTGCGTGCTCGTTGAAACCGCGATTGGATGATCGGATGATTGCATTTCAAACAATCTTCTTTTGCTAGCCGCATAAGCCTCAAACCCATCGTACCGATCGAGATGATCCGGCGTGATGTTCAGCAGCACCGCCACATCGCAATCGAGCGAATAGGTCAGGTCGATCTGGAAGCTCGACAGTTCCAGCACGTAGACGCCGCCTTCCGGTAGCGGCTGCTGCGCCAAAATAGGCAGGCCGATGTTGCCGCCCATCATCGTCGGAACACCCGCCGTTTTCAGGATGTGATGTATGAGCGCGGTCGTGGTCGATTTGCCGTTTGTTCCTGTGATGCCAACCACTTTGTGCAAAGGCAAAGTGGCGCGAGCCATTGAAAACAGTTCGATGTCACCAATGAGAGGCACATTGGCGACCCGCGCTGCACCAGCAATGGGATGCCGGTTGATCGGCACGCCAGGCGACACAACAATGCCGTCGAAGCCGCTCAGATCAATGGTCATCGGGTCGGCAAAGAAAAGCCCTTCCACTTCACCAAGTCCGGCACGTGCCTTTTCCCGCTCATCCCAAGCCACAACCTCGCCGCCACTCGCCAGCAATGCGCGCACCGTGGCAATGCCAGACCTCGCCAGCCCGAGCACCGCATAGCGTTTACCGCGAAAGGCGGGACTTGTAATCACCGCAGCTTCAATGTTGAAAGGCCAGCCAAGGCCAGCACGAAAGAGACGATCCAGAATCGGATGACGACTGTTGGCTCTGACCATCCCATTTGCTCGAAATGATGATGAATGGGCGCCATACGAAACACGCGCCTTCCTGTCCGTTTGAACCAGAAGACCTGAATGATGACGGACAGCGCCTCGACAACAAACAAGCCGCCGATGATCGCCAGCACAAATTCATGATGCGCGACAACCGATATCGTGCCCAGAACGCCGCCCAGCGCGAGGCTGCCCGTGTCGCCCATGAACACAGACGCAGGCGGCGCATTGAACCACAAGAACGCGAGCCCCGCGCCCACAATCGCGCCGCACAGGATCGACAAATCCCCTGCCCCCAGAATGAAGGGGATGCCCAGATATTCAGAATATTTTGCGTTACCAACAAGATAGGCAATCATCATGAACGCAATGGACGCAATGATGACCGGCATCGTGGCCAGGCCGTCCAGCCCGTCCGTCAGGTTGACCGAATTGCCGAACGCAACGATCACGAAGGCACCAAAGGGCACGTAGAACCAGCCCAGATCAGCAACTGGCCCATTGACAAACGGCACATAGAGATTGCCGCCCGATTTCCATACGATTAGGGTTACCGCAGCGCCGGCAATCAGAAATTCCAGCGCCAGTCGCGACCGTCCAGAAATGCCCTTGTGACTGCGTTTTTTGACCTTGTCATAATCATCCACAAAACCAACCAAACCAAAGCCCGCGAGAACCAAAAGGCACGCAAGCACGTAGAGATTGCTGAGGTCCATCCACAACAGCATCGATATGCCGATGGACGTCAGAATCATCAGGCCGCCCATCGTGGGCGTGCCAACTTTGGCGAGGTGCGATTGCGGCCCATCATCACGGATCGGCTGCCCCTTACCCTGTCGCACCCGCAACCAGCCAATGAATTTGGGACCGATCAACAAGCCAATGACCAGCGCCGTCGCCACGGCACCCCCTGTGCGAAAGGAAAGAAACTGCAGGAGCCGAGAGACACCCGGAAACCCCAGATAATGTGCGATTTCGTAAAGCATCAGTGTGTTCCACTTATGAGTGCGGATACGATCTGGCTGAGGCCAACCGCATTCGAACCCTTGATCAGGATGGTGTCGCCGCCGGAAAGCTCGGTCATCAAAAGCTCAAGCGCCGCGGCGGCGTCTGCCACATGGCGGGTTTCACACTTGCCCTCAAGCGCCACTGCAAGAGGACGCATGGCGGGGCCGACCAGCAGAGCAAAATCCACGCCCGCTTGCGTAATTGGATCGGCAAGGCCGCCGTGAAGCGCTTCGCTCTGCGCACCCAGTTCGCGCATTTCGCCCAACACGGCAATCCGGCGCGTTGCAGGGGTTGCCCCTAGCACAGCCAGCGTGGCGGCCATGGACGCTGAATTGGCATTATAGCTTTCGTCGATGATAGTCGCAGTGCCGCCGTCCGGTGTCGCGACACGGTGGCGCGCGCCGCGTCCGGCCAGTCCCTCCATTTCACCCAGTGCCAGACCAGCCGCCGCCAAATCTCCACCCATCGCCTGAACGGCCGCAAGGATAGCCATTGCGTTTGAGACCCAATGATCGCCGGGATAAACAAGCGTGAAAGATAATTCAACATCGCCCACGCGCGCCATAATCATGGTGCCAGTATCGGTTTCCACGACATCCAGCGGGCAGACATCCGCGCCTTCGCTGCGTCCAAACGTCACAATTTTCGCGCCAGCCGATTGGGCTGCGGCCGCTAGGCGCGCGAACTGAGGGCTGTCGAACGGGATGATTGCGGTACCGCCGGGTTCGAGACCGCCAAAAATCTCTGCCTTTGCGTCAGCGATGGCCTCAATAGAGCCGAGGTTTTCGATGTGGGCTGGCGCAATCGCTGTAATGATCGCGACATGGGGCCGAACCATCTGCGTGAGCGCGGCGATTTCCCCGCTATGGTTCATTCCCATTTCCAGCACAGCAAACGCACTGTCCAACGGCATCCGTGCGAGGCTAAGGGGAACGCCAGTATGGTTGTTATAGCTTTTGACTGATCGATGAACCGGGCCCTTGTTGGCGCGTGCAAGGGAAGCGGCGAGGGCCTCCTTAACGCCTGTTTTGCCAACAGATCCCGTCACGCCCGCGACCCGTGCTTGGGTGCGCGCGCGGCTGGCAATGCCAAGTGCGTTCAAAGCCGCGGTTGTGTCAGCGACTAGGACACGGGGATGCGCGACGGATTGCGAGACAATCGCTCCAGCGGCACCCTGGGCAAATGCGCCGTCAACAAACCTATGCCCGTCTGTCACTTCGCCAGTGAGCGCAATGAACAAATCACCCGGCCCCACTTCGCGGCTATCGAACGCAACACCGGTCACAACGAAATCAACGGATGCTTTGCCGCCAACCGCCTGCGCAATGTCAGCGGAGGTCCATAAAGTTACCATGCGGCACATTCCCGCGCGACTTCGACATCGTTGAACGGCAGTTTGAGGCCATTCACCTCTTGGCCCGTTTCATGGCCCTTGCCTGCAATCAGAACAATGTCGTCCGCACCGGCATGATCTATCGCAGTATCAATGGCTTCGCGCCGGTCGCCAATTTCAGTGGCCCCAACAGCCGCCACCATGATCGCGCGGCGGATAAGGGCAGGATCTTCGGTGCGGGGGTTATCATCCGTGACAACCACCAGATCAGCATCGCGGACAGCAATCGCTCCCATTTCGCGGCGTTTGCCGGTGTCCCGATCTCCGCCAGCCCCGAAAACGAGCAGAATTCTGCCCTTTGTATGCGGGCGGAGGGCAGATATAGCGGCCTCCAGCGCATCCGGTGTATGCGCATAGTCGACATAGACCGGCGCCCCTGCCTTCGTGATCACAGCGCGTTCCAGCCGCCCTCGCACGCCCTGAATGCGCCTCAAATTGCTGAGCGTCCGCGTGACATCGCCGCCCGTGGCAATAACAAGACCAGCAGCTGTCAATGCGTTCGCCACCTGATAGGCACCGATCAGAGGCAGCGCGACTTTATGGGTTTTGCCATCCGCTTCAATGATCAGATTCTGGCCCAAATGCCCGATACTGCGCTCCACCAGACGAAGCCCTGTGCCTTTGCTGCCCACTGTGTAAACGGACCTGCCCTGCGCCGTGGCAAAGGCAATCGCCAAGTCTGACCACGCGTCATCTGCGTAAATGACAGCTATGCCATCCTCTGCCACCAAGTCCGCGAACAGCCGCATCTTAGCCGCAAAATAGGCCTCCATTGTGCCGTGATAATCAAGATGATCGCGGCTTAAATTGGTGAAGGCCGCCGCCGCCACTTTAATACCTTCGATCCTATATTGATCCAGCCCATGGCTTGATGCTTCGAATGCCAGATGAGTCACGCCTTCGCGTTGCAAGCCCGCCATGTTGGAGAGGAAAGTCGCGACATCTGGCGTGGTGAGGCCAGTCACGACTTGATCATCGGATGTGGTGATGCCCAGCGTGCCGATTGACGCCGCGCTCAAGCCGTCCATCCGCCAGAGCTGACGTGCGAGTTCGACCGTTGAGGTTTTGCCATTGGTGCCGGTGACTGCAACGCATGTCTGCGGAAAGGGTGCAAAATAGCGCGCAGCGATTTGCGCAAATGTTTGGCGAGGATTGTCGCTTTTGATGTGCAACACCCCCTCAACGACGGCTTCCGGTCGGGCCACAATCGCTACTGCGCCTGACGAAATGGCCGCTGCGATGAAATGCTCACCATTGACCCGCGCACCTTGGAAGGCACCAAAAAATGTGCCCGGCGCAACCTTGCGGTGGTCAATGGCAAAGCCAGTGACATCGCCGGACTGATCCGTGCCCAAAAGAACGCCGAGCCTCAACGCTTGTCCCCCGCCGCTTTCCAAAGCAGCGGCATCATATCTGACACATCCACATCTTTGGTTCGATCAGGATAGACACCCAGCATCGGGCCAGTGCGCGCAATCACCCGCGAAACGACTGGCGCGGCGGTGTAGGCGGCGGTCGTTTGCCCCGAAGACCGCGCGCTCCCTTTGGGTGCATCCAGCATCGCAATCACGACATAACGCGGTTTATCCATAGGAAAGGCACCCGCAAAGGTAGAGACGTTGACTGTTTTGGAATAGCCTCCAATGCCCGGTTTCTCTGCCGTCCCGGTTTTTCCACCAACGCGAAAACCCTCTGCACCTGCATTTTTACCAGTGCCTTCTGTAACAATGAGCCGCAGCATTTTGCGCATGACGGCGCTGGTCTGTTCGGAAATAATACGTTCGCCGCTGAGTTTCTGGCCCGGTTCGATGCGGAGCAATGTCGCTTTCCGCATGATACCACCGTTGATGATCGCGGCATAAGCAGAGGCCAGATGCAGCGGCGTAATCGCCATGCCGTGGCCGTACGCAATGGTCATATTCGCTGCGCGGCCCCAACTGCTGGGCCAAAGTGTGCGGCCGCGTTCCCGCAATTCAATGCCGACTGGTTCGCCAAAATGGAGTTTCTTGAAGAAGGCTTCTGATCGCGCTTGACCCAATTCATCGGCCACCCGCGCTGTAACAATGTTGGATGAATGCACCAACGCCTCTGGAATGTTAAGCCAGCGGCGTTGAGGGTGGTCATCCTTGATCTTGAACGGGCCGACTGAGATTGGCTCAGTGGCGTCAAACCGGCGGCCCAGATTTTTGACGGTCCCACTCTCTATGGCATTGGCAAATGTCAGCGGTTTGAAAGTGGAACCTAATTCATACACACTTTGAGTTACGTTATTGCGCAACGCCTCTGGGTTTGCCTCACCGCTTTTATTGGGGTTGAACACCGGGAGGGATACCATGGCAATCACTTCGCCCGTATCCACATCCAACACCAATCCCGTTGCGCCTTGCGCCTGCAAGTCGGTCATTGCAGCGGCCAATTCGCTTTCCATTGCGGCCTGCACACGCATGTCGATAGAGAGCGCCGCTGGTGTTCCGCGCTTTTCCGAATTCATCAGGCGGTCTTGCAACACGCGCTCCATCCCCATGACGCCGTTGCCGTCAAAGTCGGTAAACCCGACGACGTGCGCAGCGAGTGTGACTTGAGGGTAAAGCCGTTCCGGTTCGCGGGCGAAGGCCATGGCAGGCTCACCCAGCGCATTCACTTGAGCGATAAGTTCGGGCATCGCGCGGCGGCGCAGATAAGTGAAGGTTCGGCCTGAAGAGAGGATTTCCCGGTACTGATCAATGCTGCGCTCTGGCATCAGGCGATTTAGCTGCACGGCCAGATCATCCGGATCGCCCAGCAGCTTGTTCGAATGAACCCCAACCGACCAGGCCTCAATCGTGCGCGCCAAAACCTGACCATTGCGATCAACAATATCACCGCGCCCAATTATGCCGTCTTTATTAGCAACTTGAACGGGATTGATTGACCCATCAATGCCCATCCAAACCAACCGCGTGGCGATAATCGCGATGCCCAGCATCAACAGCAAAAGCAGCAACATCAGCCGCTGATGTGCCATCGCCAGGCCAAGCTGACGCCGCCCTGCGTGGCGCGCGCGCTGAGGTCTGGCGATAACAGCTGTCACGGTTTGGCTGGCACTTTGCGTTCAGCGACGGCCAATTTTTCAGGCTTTCTCCCGCCTGTAATCGCCTGCTGAACAGTGCGGTCTTGGGCGGTGAGCGGCGCGGTTCGAAGCGCAGCATCTGCAGGAGCCTCTGCGCCGCGCATCATCACAGCTGCCATGACCGGCGGCGGCGTAGCCGTGGCGCTGCCCAACTTGGATTGATCAATCTGCGAAATGGCGTGTTCGCCCGCCAGATACTGGCCAGCAGCAGGCGAAGAAAGCGCCAACACGTCGCCGTTCCAACGTTCTAACTGACGCAACGACGCCCGAGTGCCCATTTCGGTTTGCAGTTGACGAATGTCACGCTTCGCATCGGCAATTTTGCTATCAATCATCTCCAGCCGCCCTCGCTCTGTCGCGACTTGCAGCGAGATAATGTAAAGCAATGTTGCGGCGAGCGCGACGCCAGCGACCCAAGCCAGAGAGCGGAAGCGTTGCGCGATCATAGCGTTTCCTTTTGCGGCTGCGACCAGGCTGAATGAGCTGTGCGATGTGCAACCCGCAGGGTGGCCGACCGTGAGCGCGGGTTGCGGGCAATTTCGGCTTCCGACGGACGAATGGCCTTGGAGAGCGAGCCAAAGCTGGGCTGGCGCGTCGTCATCGCCATAGGTTGGTGCCGCGATCCTGACGGAGCCGAACCACTACGATCGCGCAAGAAGCGTTTTACCATCCTATCCTCAAGGCTGTGAAACGTGACCACTGCCAAACGCCCGCCGGGCTTCAGCACGCGTTCGGCGGCATCAAGGCCCTGCTCCAATTCTTCAAGTTCACGATTGATGTGAATGCGGATGGCCTGGAATGCGCGTGTTGCTGGGTCTTTTTTATCTCCGTCCCGCCAACCGACAGCGCGCCGCAAGATGCGAGCCAGTTCGCCTGTGCTGGAAAGTGGGCGCGCATCAACGATGGCGCGGGCAATGCGCCGTGACTTAGGTTCATCGCCGTAGCGATAAATAACGTCTGCAATATCATCTTCGGCAGCGGTATTCAGAAAATCAGCGGCGCTTTCGCCTTCGCGGTCCATTCGCATGTCAAGTGGGCCATCGGATTGAAATGAAAAGCCACGCTCTGCTTGGTCAAGCTGCATCGATGAAACGCCAATATCAAGCGTCACGCCGTCAACCGGTTCAGCAATATGAACATCCAGATTGGAAAACCGGTCGTGAACGAGCGAGAGATTGGGGATGGCTGCTGCCTCCCCCGCTGCAATCGCATCAGGATCACGATCAAAGGCAATGACTGCCGCACCGGCAGCACTCATCGCGCGGCTATAACCTCCATTGCCGAACGTGCCGTCGATATGGGTTTCACCGTTGCTGATGTTAAGCGCTGCGATCACCTCATCCAGCAGAACGGGAATATGCGGGGCAGGCGTCACTTTGACCCTCGCTGGCCAAGTAGCCATTCGCAAATTTCTTTCATCTCTGCGTCCACATCGGGCGTGGCGAGAAGGACCTGCGGGCTCCAGATTTCAAACGTGTCACCCGTGCCGTAGAAGAAGGCAGTGTTAGTCAGTTCTGCTTTGTGGCTGAGGAAGCCCGGAAAAACAAACCGGCCTGACGCGTCGTATGGTACTTTTTCAACTGGGCCAAACGCGCGGCGTTTGGCGTTGTGACGGTCAAAGCTATTGCCAATCGCGCGCTGGCTTGCCTCGTCACTGCGCAATTCTTCACGCAAAAGCTGTGCCCAACCTTGGTCATAACCAATCAAGCAGGGGGACACTTCATGAAGCGCAATGGTGACGACCCGACCATCGCCGTTCGCGTCGATTGTTCCGCGCAATGCCGCAGGAATAGCGACGCGACCCTTCGCGTCGATCCCACTGATCGCATAGCCTTGAAACAATTCGCGATCGTTCACGCGTGCCTCACCCCAATCCTATGGGATGAACGGCAACGCCAATGACGTTTGAAGATTCAAAAGAGAGAATCAGGCCCGTCCACCCCTTGTGACGGATGAAAGGGTTAACAGGGGATTATTAGGGATACAACGGGATTATCAGGGATATTACGGATTTTTTACTCTCGTTGACGGGATAATCTGTCATCTTGCGGGATTTCATTCAATTTGTTCTTATCTTGTTCTTTAGGTGCCCCAGAAGGAGTGCTTGGGGCACCGTCAGACAGTTCCCGCAATAACGAAGCAATCGCGATTCCATTTCCGATTCCATCAGAGCCCAAGGCCGTAAGATCCAGTAAATCGGCATCGGCTACCAACTCCACGCGCCCTTTGCCAAACTGGCATGTTACGCGCAGGGCAGAATCAGCCAGCTTGCAGTCCTTTGTTTTGTTCTGCCATTGCCCTGCCGCCAAAACAGTTACGTCAGTTCCTGAAAGTTCGGCCTCTTCGGGTATCGGGTTTGATCGAACGACTGGCGGCAAGAGTTGGAGGCCCCAGTGCGTAAGTAACGGATCGAGCATGGTCACCACTGGCGCTGCGCGTGGGTCACCGAGTGCATAGGGGCTTGCCCACATGAGCATGGGATCGGCAAAAATGAGGAGCCGCCCCCCTGTCCTCACCCAAGCATCAAGCGCTACTAGCTCAGCACCGCCTAACGCAGCGGGCTGGGCCATCATCAATAGCCGGTATTTTTGCAAAGTTGGTATATCGGCCAAATCAATCGGGGTCACCACAAAGGTCTCGGCAAGTTTGCGAATAATCGGCGCGCGTTCATCACGCTGCGTCAATGCTGTGATGGGATTTGGGTCTGACCAGAACAGCGGCAGCGCGCTGATCACTGCAATTTCATGTTTGGGGCCTGTAGGTTCGGAATTTTCTGAACAATTGGTCAAAGCAAGCAGTAGCGCAGCTATGAGCAAAGACCGCATAAGAATTATTGAGGTGTGGGAGTTGCAGCAGGCTTTGCGGGGGTGATGGTGTTGTCCGGAGCACGCGGCACAATGCCTAAATCAGACAATGGTTCATCGTCAGATTTATCTTTGGCGATGACTTCAGCTGGAGTGGACGCTGTGTTGCCTTGAACACCTTGGAACACCACCGTCGCAAGCAAAACCAGCAGCAATACTACCGCAAGTCCAGTAAGGCCAACACGCACCCGCTGCATTCGTTCACGGCGATCATCGATTTCATTCTGCAAGAGCTTAGGCTCCTTTTCCCGACTACACTATGGGCGGATGTAGAGAAATGTCCAGTGCTGGCCTTTAGACCTACAGCCAATCGAATACCGGCAAGCCTTTCGCGGTAAGCCATTCACGGTTATAAAGCGTTGAAAGATAACGAAACCCTGTGTCACACAAGATCGTGACGACAGTCTTTCCCGGCCCTAGCTGGCGCGCTAGTGCGACCGCGCCGGCAATATTGATGCCCGATGACAAGCCCAAACAGAGCCCTTCCTCTTTGAGCAAGCGCGAAACCCAGATCAGCCCCTCTTCATCAGAAATGCGGAATTGCGTATCAATCGGCGCGCCTTCCAGATTGGCGGTGATACGCCCCTGCCCGATCCCTTCTGCAACCGAATTGCCCTCAGCCAGCAGTTCGCCCTTCGCATAATAATTGTAAAGCGCCGCACCGTGCGGGTCTGTAAGCGCAATGGTGATGTCGTCGCGCTTTGCCTTCAGGCCCAAGCCCACACCTGCAATAGTGCCTCCGGTTCCAGCCGCGCAGGTGAAGCCGTCAATCACGCCTTCGGTTTGCGCCCAAATTTCCTCCGCCGTTCCCAAAATATGGGCTTTACGATTGGCGATATTGTCAAATTGGTTGGCCCAAATCGCGCCGGGGGTTTCCTCCGCAATACGCCGCGATGTGTGAACGAAATGCCCAGGATTGGCGAAGGGTGCTGGCGGCACTAGCACCAGTTCCGCACCCAGCGCGCGCAGCGTATCCATCTTTTCCCGGCTCTGCGTGTCTGGCATGACGATGATCGTCTTGTAACCCTTTGCATTGGCGACGAGGGCGAGGCCAATGCCAGTATTGCCAGCCGTGCCCTCCACAATTGTGCCGCCCGGCTGGATCAGGCCACGCGCCTCAGCATCCTCAACAATGTAAAGTGCCGCCCGGTCTTTTACTGAAGCACCAGGGTTGGCATATTCGCACTTCGCCAGAATGGTGCAGCCCGTCTCGGCAGACGGCCCCTCTAATTTGACGAGCGGCGTATTGCCGATGAGGGCCAGCGGGTTAGGTGCAATTGTCATAACCAACCATGTAGCGCGGATGTCGGACACCGGGCAAGGACGAGCTTTGAGATTTGTCTTGTAGCGGTCGCTACGTTTCGATAGTGGTAGCGCCGCACAGTAATGGAGACACTATCATGGACACCACTTCCCTAACTGCAAAACAAGGCGTGGTCCTGATGCTTTACGGCGTAATCCTGTGGTTTGTGGCGGCCAGCTTGGTTCGCGTGATCGGGCCGACGGGTGCGTTTGACGGGGTGGCGGGATTGATCAGCTTTGCCCTTATCATTCCGGGAACTGTTCCTGCCATTTACGGTGCGCGCTGGATCGCAAAGCTCCAGACCAATCAAACGGCAGCTGCGATCCTGATTGTTACAGCGGCGGCGCTGCTGCTGGACGGCATTGCCCATGCGTGGTTCCCGAAGCTCTACGGAACCGATCCTGCACTGATCATCAAGGGCGCGGCGGCCATTTTCTGGGGTGCTGGCGTTGGCCTAGTGCTCGGGCTGGTGATGAACAAGCCTTCAGTGCCCCGGGCTTGACCCGAAGCCCAGCGGGTACGCCTCAGTGTTTGGCACTTCTGGGCCGGAGCACTGACATCCCCGCCTCACAAACATCGTCCAAGCCTATGCTTTTGAGGAACAGCATCCCTTCAATCGACACTAGCAGCTGTGCGGCTTCACGCGCCCTCGCCTCTTCATTTGAGCACTCTAGTTGTGCTGCGCCCCAGCTCAGAAAACCCCGCCCCAATTGCTCCCCAACCGCGCGGTAAAAAGGATCACCCCGCGCAGACAGCGCCGCAATTTCCAGCCAAAGGCGCAAGTAAGGCCACAAATCAGGGGCAAAGAGGATGGCCACCAACTCACGACGCAGAACGTCCAGCGGCAACTGGGCCTGTGTTGCCCGCGCATTCAGAAGAGTCGTCAGCCGGTCCGCCACACGCGCCAGCACCGCGGCAAGGATTTCTGCCTTATCCTTGAAATAATAAAGCAGCATCCGGTCACTCACCCCCGCCGCCTTTGCGAGCGGCCTCAGGCTCGACGCTGAAAGCCCCTCCGCCAACACATGATCGGCAAGAAGATCAATTAAAGCTGTGCGTCGGTCATCCGATTTCATGGCACCGGAATAGCCGCCTTAGAGCGACTGTCCATCATCAATCGTGAAGCCGACGCCTGTCACGAACTTTGACGCATCCGATGAAAGATACAGCAAACTAGCATCCAGCGAGTCGATATCCATCACGCGTTTGCGTGGGAATTTCAGAACCTGTTTCTGCCCGCCCTCTGTGTGAAACCAATCGCCATTTATTTCAGTAACGATATAGCCTGGAAGCACGCTGTTCACATTGATCCCTTGCCGCGCCCATTCACGTGCCAAGACTTTGCCCATTTGCAACACAGCTGCTTTGGTTGCGGAGTAGGCTGCGAGGCCAGGCTCAATAGACTGCGCGGTAATCGAAGAAATAATGGTGATCCGGCCATGTTCGCGTTCACGGCTGCCTGCCGCCATCATCCGCTTTGCCCCTTCCTGCACAGTCAAGAACACACCGCGTAGATTGACGGAAACCAGTTGGTCGAACTCATCTGGCGTGTGATCAAGAAACGCTGATTCGATAGCCATCCCGGCATTTGCGATGACACTATCAACGGGCCCAAACGCGGATTCAGCAGCATCGAACGCGGCAATAGTAGAGGCTTTGTCCGCGACATCCATCGCGACGGCAATGGCTTCTCCACCATTGGCTTTGATTTCTGCCACGATCTGGTCAAGGCGATCCGTGCGGCGCGCGCCAAGAACAACCTTCGCCCCAGCCGCTGCGGCAACGACCGCGAAATGCGCGCCGATACCCGACGACGCTCCGGTCAAAAGGAGGGTTCTGCCGGTTAGTGTAAGGTTCATGCTGACTCTCTCCCTAAAACACAATCACCGCTTAGCAGGCAATTTTCAAAGGGGAATAGCAATGGCTTCGGCAATGTGCCGGTGGACTGCCTGCAACGCGGCTTCATTGGCACCAAGGACAACGTGAAAGTCGGCAGGTGCCGTTAATAGATTAGCATATCCGTTGGATGCCACGCGGTAATCCTCAGTCTGCACGACAGTTGCTGTCGCGTCATAGGCCATGGTGCACATGACTTCATATTCAGCCGATTCAATTCCGAACGGCGCGTAAACAGCAAACTGGCACCGCGTTTTGCCCACGCCATCGGGAAACAGCCGAAACACTTGGGTGAAAAACACGCCGGGCGTCACAGCCCCAAAAAAGATGACCGTGTTGGGAAACAGATAATGGACCCCGCCATAGTCTGACGCGGGCCAATCTCGTTCTTCCTTACCCACAAGGTCGCCATAGCTTTTATCGGGAAAGCCAACGCGGTGATGGCGGCCCATCGGATCGAACATGGTCATATCATTATAGTGGGTCTGGCCAATCGTGGAGGCGTGAAGCGTACCGAAATGATATCCTTCGCCATATGTATCCAGCGCAAATTTCCAATTGGAATTGGCGGTCAGTATCCCCTTCTTAACGGGCACCGCACGATGAAGTTCTAGCGCTGCCAGCACATCCCCCATCGCCCCCAAATGCACCGCAGCGTCAATGGGTTCGCCGCCGCCGGGCCTCACGAAAATCAGGCCAAGATATTCCGTGCAGGGCAGTTCTACCAAATTCCGCGCGCCAATTTCGCAGCCTTGAAAAGCGGATTTCGAAGGTTGGCCAATTAGCTTGCCAGTGGCATCGAATGTCCACGCGTGGAACGGGCACGTCATACGCGCGCGGTGCTCGCTGTGCGGTTCGCTTTCCTCTACCAACTTCGCGCCCCGGTGCGTGCACATGTTAAGGAAGGCGCGTGTTGCGCCGTCCTTGCCGCGAGTGACAAGAATGGATGGCCCTGCCGCATCAAATACGAACAGATCACCGGGATTGGGAATATCGCCTGACAGACCGGCGACAATTGGCTGGCCAAGGAACAGCGCGGTACGCTCCGCGTCAAATCGCGTTTGATCGGTGTAAATGCCTTTGTGCAGCGGAAGTGGCCCGGCGGCCCTGTCCGTTCCTTTGGTCGCCGCGAGACCGACCATTCGACGCTGACTAGCGCGGGCCATGCGTTGCCGCACGTCAGCGGGCAGTTTAGGATCTCGGTCGCTCATATTTTGCACAGGTGTTTCATAGCGTGCATCATGCCACCGTTGAGGCAGAGAGCAAGCTCTCGCTATGGATAGGAGAGAGACTGTGGGACTAAAGACTATCGGCCCAGTGATGCAAATCGCGTTTGTACCCGACGATTTCGATGCGGCCATCGCGCATTGGACCAAAGTGATGGGCGTCGGCCCGTTCTTCCTGATTGAGAATATCCAGTTGGAGGAGATGCGCTATCTGGGCCAGCCGTCCGATTGCGTGTTTACCCTCGCACTTGCCTATTGGGGCGACATGCAGATTGAACTAATCCGGCAGGAAAATGACGCGCCAAGTATCTACCGCGACACGAAGGGCGGAGCGCTGCACCACACATGTATTATGACCGATGACATTGCTTCGGCGAAGGCCGTAGCGCTGGCGGCTGGCTGCACGCTGCTGGTCGAGGCCAAGGTTGGGGACGACGGCGGCGTGATCTATGTCGATACTGGTGGCGGACCGGGGAGCATTGTCGAAGTGCTGCAACCCGCAACAGGAAGCGGAGGGCTGTTCGCGATGATCAAGGATGCGTCGATCGGCTGGAACGGCAGTGATCCAGTGCGGCGGCTGGGCTAAATCCCCGCCCCCTGGAAATGCCCCGGCACCAAAACGTCCGTCCCCTGCCGAATACGGTTGAGGATCATGCGCTCGTGCAGCGTGCAGACTTGCTGACTGCCGGTTTTCGTACACCAGAAGGGAAAGATGGCATGGACCAGACAAGCGATACCGCCTCCGATCATGCGAAAGCCGAAGCTCGAAGATGTTTGCAGATGCTCAATATAGCTTTCGCCCACGGACGCGGGATGATCAGTGAAGGCCGTCAAAGGCATAGGCTTGTCTCCATTTAAGCGGCTGCCCCGAGATACCCCAATTGCCCAGCCTTGAAAATCGTTTGGCTGCGGTTCACCGAATTCACTTTTTCCGCCGCACGTTGAATGTGATAACGCACAGTGGCGTGACTCAGCGACAGGATCATGCTGATTTCATTGTCGGTCTTACCGATCGCGGCCCAGCGAAGGCATTCGACTTCACGTTTTGACAGCCGGCAATCGGATGGCATCCATTGCTGCGTCCGCCGCACGCCGACATAGCCTGAGATGAACCGCCTTGCGAGGGCGGCCAATAAGTCGCCATGTTCGGCAAAATCCTCAGACAGGTCGGTTTTATCGGTGTTGATGGGGCAAAAACTGATCGCGGCAATTTGACCAAAGGGCAAATGAACCGGAACCATGATTGCGGCTTTACACAGCGACCGCTTTTCAAAATCATTCAGGTCCATCTCTTCGAGATAGCGGTTGCGGCAATTGGTGTAGAATCCGTCTTCATTGCACCAGAAGGGCTCGCTCTCATACCGGCAGGCGCGGGGCAGTGGTGACGAAAGCGCGAGCCGTGTGTCTTCCCACCATCGTTCGTCAGGGCCCATCCAGCCGAAAACCTCAGCATTGATGATGCCGCCTTGGGCATCTGTTATCTGATCTTTTGAGGCAATGTCTGCGCAAGCCGCAATGCGCAAACCACGAGAAAAAGAAGCATCATAAAGGGCAATGGCCGCATCGCGAATGTGATCAAGGGAACGAATCGTCACACGCTCCATCAGCGCCTCATCATTACTCGGTCTCCGGTGTGCGGAAATGGGAACGACTTGCACTGCGCTTCCTCTCAAAACCTTCACCCTCATTTTAAGTAGGCGGGATCAGCGGGGATGCAAGGGGAATCTATCTACGCAGCGGGAAGTTGATCCCGTCGGCCACTCCAAGACGTGAGGGGACAGGTAATGTCTAAATTCGTGGCGCTGCACAACCAGCAACTATCTGCAATTTAGTTTAGTGCGGCAATCGTCTGATCAATGATCGCCTTATCCACCTTGGCATCGTGACGATCGCGGATGAGTTGCGTTGCCGCCGCTGTTGCAGCCGAAGAAGCCGCCGCACGCACATCAGCCACCGCAGCCAGTTCTGCCGCGGCGATCTTTTGTTCGGCCATCATTGTGCGGCGTGCGATGAGGGCAGTTGCGTCGACCTTTGCCTTGGCGATGATGTCCTTGGCTTCGGCTTCGGCGGCGGCCTTCATTTCGACGGCATCAAGTGCTGCTGATTTCGCCATGCTTTCATATTCTGCTTTGAGCGCTTCCGCCTCTTTGCGCAGGTTTGTTGCGGCATCGAGCTGATCTTTGATGGCACCGATTTGTTTATCTAGCGCCGCACCGATCATGGCAGGCACTTTTTTCCACACAGCCAAACCGATGACAACGAGCATCGCCAGCGCGACCCACATTGTGGCGTCCATGCCAAGTGCATGAGGAGCAGCGTGAACAGCGCCTGCGCCGTCCACAGTCGTTCCGGCAATAATTTCACCTTCAGTGGCGACGGCGTTAGAATTTGCGGACTCAGCCATTGGCCATCACGGCTTTCACTGCGGCGGTGGTTTGAGCCGCCGTGATTGTCGCGCC